>NZ_JBHUKS010000008.1:75416-428580 GCF_042684085.1 Amycolatopsis silviterrae | reverse complement strand
GCCGGGTCGGTCAGATCCACCCCGTGCGCCTGCCCGCCGACCTCGGCGGCCGCCGCCTCCGCGCCGGCGACGTCCACCACGTGCACCTTCGCCCCAGCGGCACCGAACGCCCGCACGCAAGCGAGCCCGATGCCGCTGCCGCCGCCGGTCACCAGCACCGTGCGTCCGGCGAGGGAACTGTCACTGGTCATGGCCGGAAACAGTAAGTCGCTCCGACCAGGGCGACCATGGCTCAATCCACTACAGAGTGCCGTCCGTGGATGTGGTCAAGCCACACCGGTCAGCCAGCGGCCGACGAGATGCTCCGTGCCTCGTTCGCCCCGGTTTCGAAAGCCTCGCAGCAGAAGAGCAGCCACTCGCGCACGCCGTCCGGCGTCCCGGCGGCAAAGCCCTCAGCCAGCTCGACGTATCGAGGAACCCGCCGGAAATAGGCCACCTCCGGCACCGTCAACGCCTTCGGGTCCAGCCCGGTGGCGATCATCGACAGCCGAGCCGCCGCCCGGGCGACCACGCCGTCCGCCGAACCGAACGGAGCCAGCGCGAGCAGTTCGCCGTGCACCACCGCGGTGAGCACCGGCCCGGGCACCGAGGTCGCCCCGGTGACCAGCTGAGCCAGCATCTCCAGCCGCTCGCCCCCGCGCTGCGGCCGGCCGAGCTGATCCGGGTCAGCCACCACATCGGACGCGGCCAGCAAATGCAGCCGCGCCAACGCCTGCAACGGAGCCCGCCGCCACGTCGGCAGCAACGACTCCAGCTTTTCCGCCACCCGCAACGCCCCGGCGAGCAACGGGTCAGTCACCGACCCGTCCTCGGGCAATTCGGGGTTAGCGCCGTCGATCCCCGCCGAAGCCCTCGCCGCCCGGACCGACGCCTCGGCCGCGGTTTCCGCCCCGCCACGCAGGTTCGCGGGCAACCGGTGCACGGCGAACACCGCGTCCTGCGCCGCCTTGGCCGCCGCGGCAACGCCGTCCAGCTCCAGCAACGGCTTCAACGGATCACTCATGCGTCGAGCACCTGCCCCGCCCGCTGGACCACCGGAGGCAGCACCGACCACGGGAAGTTGATCCACCGGTCAGTCCGCTTCCACACGTACTCGCACTTCACCGTCGAAGCGGGCTTCTCGTAAACCACCGCGCACCGCACGTCCGCGACGTGGTCCGCGCAGAAGTCCCGGACCAGCTTGAGCGTCGCCCCGGTGTCCGCGACGTCGTCGGCGACCAGCACCTTCTTGTGTGTGAGATCCACCACGTTGGGCACCGGCGGCAGCATGACCGGAAGGTCCAGCCGCTGGTCGATCCCGGTGTAGAACTCGACGTTCATCACGTGCAGGTTCTTCACGTCGAGCGCGTACCCGAGCGCGCCGGCGACGAACAGCCCGCCGCGCGCGATGGAGAGGATGAGGTCGGGCACGAACCCGTCCGCGGCCACCTCCTGTGCCAGTTCGCGGCTCGCCGAACCGAACAACTCCCAGGTGAGGTTTTCTCGCTCCTCGGCCATGCGCGCTCTCTTTCTCAGGTGGTCCTGGGAGCATAAGCGGCCGGAAAGTGGACTGCCGAAATGATTGGGAAATGGCACTGCGACACTGCCACTTGCCGACGTAGCGTGAGCCCGTGACCTGGAGCGAGCACCCCATTCTGTCCGGCCGCCACGTACGGCTCGAACCCCTCACCACCGAGCACGCGGCCGGCCTGCTCGACGCGGGAACCGACCCGGCCATCTGGGCCTGGCTGAGCGTCCGCCAGCCCGCCGACCTCGGCGAAGCCGAGACGATGGTCAAGGACGCGCTGGCCGACCCAGACCGCCGCGCGTGGGCGCAGATCGACGTCGCGTCCGGCCGCGTCGCGGGCACCACCTCGTATTACCAGGTAGTAGCGAAACACCGGATCCTGTCGATCGGGCACACCTGGATCGGCGCGGACTTCCAGCGCACCGCGCTCAACACCGAGGCCAAATTCCTCCTGCTGCGCAACGCCTTCGAGGACTGGGGAGCCCAGCGCGTCGCGTGGGAAACCGACAACCGCAACCTCCGTTCGCAACGCGCGATCGAACGGCTCGGCGCGCTGCGCGAGGGCGTGCTGCGGGCGCACCGGATCCGCCCGGACGGCACGACCCGCGACACGGTGCTCTACTCGATGACGGACGCCGAGTGGCCGGGCGCCCGCGCCCGGTTGCTCGCCCGCCTCGGCTGAGCCTCGCCGCACTTCGCTTGGCGCTGTGCGCGCAACGTGGCTGCAACCTTGTCGTAGGCGGACTAACGTCGCTAGCGTTCCCTGCGCCGCGGGTTCGCACTACAGGAGGCTTTGCACCATGACCGAGCAGTCCCCAGCGTTGGACAACCTGCTCACCGAGAGCCGTACGTTTCCGCCCAGTGCCGAGTTCGCTGGTCAGGCGAACGCGAAGGCGGATTTGTATGCGACGGCGGACGCTGACCGGGAGCAGTTCTGGGCCGGACAGGCCGAGCGGCTGTCCTGGGACACCAAGTGGTCCCAGGTATTGGACTGGACCAATGCGCCGTTCGCGAAGTGGTTCGTCGGCGGGAAGCTGAACGTCGCGTACAACTGCGTGGACCGGCACGTCGAGTCCGGCCACGGGGACCAGGTCGCGATCCACTGGGTCGGCGAACCGGGCGACACTCGCGACATCACCTACGCGCAGCTGAAGGACGAGGTCTCGAAGGCCGCGAACGCGCTGTCGTCGCTGGGCGTGGTCGCAGGCGACGTCGTGGCGATCCAGCTGCAGATGGTGCCCGAGGCGATCTTCGCGATGCTGGCGTGCGCGCGGATCGGTGCTCTGCACAGCGTGGTGTTCGGCGGCTTCTCGCCGACCGCGCTGCGCGCGCGGGTGGACGACGCGGCGGCGAAGATCGTGATCACTTCGGACGGTCAGTACCGCCGCGGCAAGGCCGCGCCGATGAAGGCGAACGTCGACGAAGCCTTGCAGGGCGCGGAAACCGTGCAGAAGGTCATCGTCGTCAAGCGCACCGGCAGCGACCTCGAAGGCGAGACGCCGTGGACCGAGGGCCGCGACCTGTGGTGGCACGAACTGGTCGACGGGCAGTCCGCCGAGCACCAGCCGGAAGCGTTCGATTCCGAGCACCCGCTGTTCATCCTGTACACGTCGGGCACCACGGGTAAGCCGAAGGGCATCCTGCACACCTCCGGCGGCTACCTGACCCAGACCGCGTACACCCACAACGTCGTGTTCGACCACAAGCCGGGCGAAGACGTCTACTGGTGCACCGCCGACATCGGCTGGATCACCGGGCACTCGTACATCGTGTACGGCCCGCTGGCGAACCGCGTGACCCAGGTGGTTTACGAAGGCACGCCGAACACGCCGCACGAGGGCAGGCACTGGGAGATCATCCAGAAGTACAAGGTCTCGATCTACTACACCGCGCCGACGCTGATCCGCACCTTCATGAAGTGGGGCGAGGACATCCCGGCGAAGTACGACCTCTCGTCGCTGCGGGTGCTTGGCAGCGTCGGCGAGCCGATCAACCCCGAGGCCTGGATCTGGTACCGCGAGAAGATCGGCGCGAACAAGACTCCGGTCGTGGACACCTGGTGGCAGACCGAGACCGGCTCGATCATGATCTCGCCGCTGCCCGGCGTCACCTCGGCCAAGCCGGGTTCCGCGCAGCGCGCGCTGCCGGGCATCTCGGCGAAGGTCGTGGACGACACCGGCACCGAGGTCCCGCACGGCGGCGGCGGATACCTGGTGCTGGACAAGCCGTGGCCGTCGATGCTGCGCGGGGTATGGGGCGACGACGAGCGCTTCCGCGACACCTACTGGTCCCGCTTCTCCGAGCAGGGTTACTACTTCGCAGGCGACGGCGCGAAGTACGACGACGACGGCGACATCTGGCTGCTCGGCCGCGTGGACGACGTGATGAACGTGTCCGGCCACCGGATCTCCACCACCGAGGTCGAGTCCGCGCTCGTGTCGCACCCGACGGTCGCCGAGGCCGCGGTCGTCGGCGCGACCGACCCGACCACCGGGCAGGGCATCGTCGCGTTCGTGATCCTGCGCGGCAACGCCGGGGACGGCGGGGACGCCGCGGTGCAGGAGCTGCGCAACCACGTCGCGAAGGAGATCGGGCCGATCGCGAAGCCGCGGCAGATCATGGTCGTGGCCGAGCTGCCGAAGACCCGCTCCGGCAAGATCATGCGCCGGCTGCTGCGCGACGTCGCGGAGAACCGCCAGATCGGCGACGTCACCACGCTCGCCGACTCGTCGGTCATGGACCTCATCTCCTCCGGGCTGAACTCCGGCAAGGAGGAGTAAGTTCTTCACCGTCAGGAAGGGGCTCTCCCGGCTGGGAGGGTCCCTTCCTGCATTGATCCCCTGAAAGTGCGGGCATCGAACGCATGTTCTAAGATGCCCGCGTACCCAACCCAGATCCGGGCAAGGAGACGACACGAATGTCCGTGGAAGCCTTGACGCACGACGAGGACACTGCGGCCGAGACGGCGGCGGCGTCAGCGCCGCAGGCCGCCGGCACCCCGGAGACCCCGGAAGTCGCCGAGTCCACCACCGCTCCCGCGGAGACGGCTTCGGACGCCCCGAAGCCCGCGCCGGAGTCTGAAGAGACCCCGGCCGTCGACTCGCCGAAGCCGAAGCGCGGCCGCCCGAAGGCCGCGGCGTCGACGGCGAAGAAGACCCGCACGGTGGAGCTGACGCTGACCGTCACCGGCACGGCGGACGGCGAGTGGCAGGCCGAGCTGAAGAACGGCGCCAAGTGGGTCGCGAAGGGCCTGGCAGTCCCGGCCGCGGCGGTGTCGCGCGCGGCGAAGGAACTGCACGAAGAGCTGTCCGGCCCGATCGACGAGGTCATCAACGCCGCCCGCGAGGCGCAGGCCGCGAAGGTCGCGCAGCTGGAGGCCGAGCTGGAAGCCGCGAAGGCGGCACTGGCCGAACTCGACAACTGAGCACGACCCCGGTTCGCCCGGGTCCAGCGTCCCTCGTGGGCACTGGACCCGGGCGTTCGTCGTTTCAGGCTCCGCCCCCAGAAGTCCGTGAAGGGAACCTTCACGGACTCTGATTCCCTCAGGGTTCCCCTCACGGACTTCCGCATCGCCTGCCGGACCCCGGCTATTCGCCAGGTCAGGCAAGGCACAATTCATTGAGGATTGCCTTTCTTAACCGAATTCCAGCAGGCAGGAAAATGTCGCGCGGAAACAATTTCCGTGATTCACTTAAGACGTGACCGAAACGATGGGCGACGCGGTGCACGCGCACGAACCGCACGAGGACGTCGGCGGCAAGCTGAACTGGCTGCGCGCCGGGGTTCTCGGTGCGAACGACGGGATCGTGTCCGTCGCGGGCATCGTCGTCGGGGTCGCGGGAGCCACCACCGACAGCACCGCGATCCTCACCGCCGGAATTGCCGGGCTCGTCGCCGGCGCGTTTTCCATGGCCGGCGGGGAATACGTGAGCGTGAGCACTCAGCGGGACACCGAACGCGCGCTGCTGCGGCTTGAGAAGCACGAACTGAAAACGATGCCGGAAGCCGAGGAACGCGAACTCGCGCAGCTCTACGAGGACAAGGGCCTGTCCCCGGAGCTGGCGAAGCAGGTCGCCCGCGAGCTGACCGACAAGGATCCGCTGCAGGCGCACGCGGAAGCCGAACTGGGCATCGACCCGGACAACCTGACCAGCCCGTGGCAGGCGGCGTGGGCGTCGCTGCTGGCGTTCTCCGTCGGCGCGCTGCTGCCGTTGCTGGCGATCGCCTGGACGTCGATCGGCGTCCGGGTCTGGGCCTGCGCGCTGGCGGTGGTCGTCGGCCTCACGCTCACCGGTTTCGTGAGCGCGCGGCTCGGCAACGCGCAGGTGGGGCGCGCGATCCTCCGAAACGTCGGCGTCGGCGCCCTCACCATGCTCGTCACTTACTTCGTCGGGGTGCTTTTCGGCACCACCGTCGGCTAGCTAGTGCACGCCGCGCATCAGGCGGCGGATCACCGGAATCAACGCGAACAGCGCCAGCCCGACCGCGACTGCGACCCCGCCGATGATGCTGAAGTACGGCACCTCGTCGTGCGGGTCGTAGGACTGCGCGAGCTTGCCCGACATCGCCGTGCCCAGTGACACCGACAGGAAGTTCAGCGCCACCATCTGCGTGCGGAACGCCTCCGGCGCGAGCTTTGTCGACAGCGAAAGCCCGACCGGCGACAGCATCAGCTCGGCGATCGTGAACACCAGCAGGATGCCGGCCAGCGCGATCAGCGGGCTGCCGTTCTCACCGGTGTGCGCCATCGTCAGGAACAGCAGGAACGCGATGCCCATGAACACGGTGCCGAGCACGAACTTCATCGGCGTCGACGGCTGCTTCGGGCCGAGCTTCGTCCAGATCGCCGCGACCACCGGCGCGAACACGATGATGAACACCGGGTTGATCGAGTTGACCCAGGACACCGGCATCGTCCAGCCGAACAGGTCACGGTCGAGCCGCTGGTCGCTGTAGACCGCGACCACCGTCGACTGCTGCTGGTACAGCGACCAGAACGCGGCGCTCGCGATGTACATCGGGATGAACGACAGCACCCGGCTGCGCTCGTCCGAGGTGATCTTCTTGCTGGCGAGGATCGTCACGAAGTACACCACCGAGATCGCGATGACCACGTAGACCACGACGTCGGCGAGGTTGTCCGGGGTGACCACGCCGGACATGATCAGCGCGACGATCGCGGCGATGATCGCCACGGCGACGCCGATCACGAGCAGGCGCTGCGAGGCGAGCAGCGGATTCGGTACCTCGGACGCCTTCGCGCCGAGGTTCTTTCGCCCGATCGAGTACTGGATCAGGCCGAGCGCCATCCCGATCGCGGCGAGCCCGAAGCCGAGGTGGAAGCCGCCGTTCTGCTGGGCGAGCCCGGTCAGCAGCGGGCCGATGAACCCGCCGAGGTTGACGCCCATGTAGAAGATCGTGAAGCCGGCGTCGCGTCGCTCGTCGCCCTCGGCGTACAGCGTGCCGACGACCGAGGTCGCGTTGCCCTTGAGCCCGCCGGACCCGAGCGCGACGCAGGCGAGACCAACGCCGACGCCGGTCAGCCCGGGCAGCACCGCCAGCGCGATGTGCCCGATCATCACCACGACGGCGCTGTAGAACAGCGTGCGTTCAGAGCCGAGGAGCCGGTCGGCGATCCACGCGCCGACGACCGTGGCGAGGTAGACCGTGCCGCCGTACGCGCCGACGATGCCGAGCGCGGCGCTCTGGTCGATCCCCAAGCCGCCCTTGTCGGCCTGGTAGTAGAGGTAGATGGCGAGGATGCCCTGCATCCCGTAGAAGGAGAAGCGCTCCCACATCTCCACGCCGAAGAGGTTGGCCAACCCCCGCGGGTGCCCGAAGAATCTCGTGTCGTGCTGGGCGTCGATAGGGGTGCTCACTACTGCCTCGTCCCTGTATTCAACAGCATTGTCGTTCTCTCCTCGCATGCTAGAAGGCGAACAGGTGAACGAAAAACCGGCGCCAGTATGGACTAGACAACTTGAGCGACGCGATGGGCTGACCTGCGTTTGCGCTGGACGCCCGGCGGTGCGAGCGTCATCGGGCAGCTCCCGGCTTGCCGTTCGTCACAACGGCCGGTAATCGGCGACTGCGGACGGTAAACTGGACATCGGTGTGCCGGGAAGTCTGGTCGGCGGGAGAGCCGCCGTCCCCACAAGGAGTTGTTCGTGACCCCAGCCCGCGCCGTCGCCGAATTCGCCCGTTTCCTCCGCACGGAAACCACCGGCGGGCTGATCCTGCTCGCCGCCACCGCGGTCGCCCTGGTCTGGGCCAACTCGCCGCTCGCGCCCGCGTACGAGGCGCTGCGCGACTTCCGGCTCGGCCCGGAGTTCCTGCACCTCAACCTCACCCTCGGCGACTGGGCCAAGGACGGGCTGCTCGCGCTGTTCTTCTTCGTCGCCGGGCTGGAACTCAAACGGGAACTGGTGGTCGGCGAGCTGTCGCGGTGGCGCCAAGCCGTGCTCCCGGTGATCGCCGCGATCGGCGGGATGGTCGTGCCCGCGGTGCTCGCGCTCTCGATCGCCTGGGGCACGCCGGGCGCCGACCGCGCGTGGGCGATCCCGGTGGCCACGGACATCGCGTTCGCGCTCGGCGTGCTCGCGCTGACCGCCTCGAACCTGCCCAGCAGCGCGCGGGTCTTCCTGCTTTCCCTCGCCGTGGTGGACGACCTTGGCGCGATCCTCGTCATCGCGATCCTCTTCACCAGCAGTTTCAACCTGATCGCGGCGGCGGTCGCGGTGGTCGCACTCGGGCTTTACGCCTTCCTGCAGCACAAACGCGTCCGCACTCCGTGGCTGTACGTGCCGATCGCGCTGATCACCTGGGTCGCGGTGCATTCGGCGGGCATCCACGCGACGATCGCCGGCGTCGCGCTCGGGCTGCTCACCCGCGTCCGTGAGGACGAGGGCGAGGAAGAATCGCCCGCGGTCCGGCTTGAGCACCGGTTGCAGCCGTGGTCGGCCGCGGTCGCGGTGCCGGTGTTCGCCTTGTTCGCCGCGGGAATCTCGGTGAACAGCGACGCGCTGTCCACGGTCTTCACCACCGCGTTGCCGCTGGCTGTCCTCTTCGGACTGGTCGTCGGGAAGTTCGTCGGCATCTTCGGCGCGAGCCTGCTGGCGGTGAAGCTGCACGTGGCGGAGAAGCCCAACGGGATGAGCTGGCGAGACGTCGCGGCGCTGTCCGTGCTCGGCGGCGTCGGGTTCACCGTCAGCCTGCTGATCGCCGAACTCGCACTGCCCGGCGAGGCGGCTGAAGTGGCCAAGGCGGCGGTCCTGATCGCGTCCGCGATCGCCTCGCTGGCGGCGGCTCTGCTGCTCCTGCGGCGCAGCCGGGTACACGCGAACGCGGACTGATCCCGACACTCCCGCCGGTCCGTCGCGCCTGGGGAACGGCCACGTGGCACGATGACCCAGTGAGCAGCCCCAAACACGAGCGCACCAGCCCCGACGGCGTGGGGGCCGTGCCGTACCTGCCCCTGTCCAGCGACGAGGAAGCCGCGGCGAGCGAGCAGTCCATCGGCAAGCTCGTCGGCGATGCCACCCAGCACCTGTCGACGCTGGTCCGCGCCGAGATCGAGCTGGCGAAAGCCGAGCTGGCGCAGGAAGCGAAGAAGGCGCTCAAGGGGACGGTCTTCTTCCTGATCGCCCTCACCGTCTTTCTGTACAGCACCTTCTTCCTGTTCCTGCTGATCGCCGAGGGCCTGTCGGACTGGTGGGGCATCCGCTGGCCCGCGTTCGCGACGGTGTTCGGCCTGATGCTCGTCACCACGGGCGCGACCGCGTTCCTCGGCTGGCGCAAGGTGAAGAAGCTGCGCGCGCCGGAGCGCACGATCAGCAGCGTCAAGGAGACGGCCGAGGCGTTCAAGCGCAAGCAGGCCGAAGACGACGACCTGCCGTCGACGCAGGGCTGACGTCAGCCCTCGCGCGCAGTGGTGGAGCTGACGCCGGACCCGTCGAGCGTGCGGGTCGACGGGCCGTGGACGCATCGCGACGTCTCGGCCAACGGCATCCGCCTGCACGTCGCCGAGTGCGGCGAGGGTCCGTTAGTGCTGCTCCTGCACGGGTTCGCCGGGTTCTGGTGGACCTGGCGGCACCAGCTGCCCGCACTGGCGGACGCCGGTTTCCGCGCGGTAGCGGTAGATCTGCGCGGCTACGGCGACTCGGATAAGCCTCCGCGCGGCTACGACGCATGGACCCTGGCCGGCGACGTCGGCGGCCTGATCAAGGCCCTAGGTGCCCGGCGAGCACACCTGGTCGGCCATGCCTGGGGCGGCATGCTCGCCTGGACGGTCGCGGCGTTGCATCCCCGGCTGGTGTCCTCAGTGACCGCGATCGGTGCCGCGCATCCCCTGGCATTCAAGTCCGCGGTGAAGCGCACCAGCAGCCAGATCCGCGCGGCCGGCCACCTTTTCCGCTTCCAGGTACCGATGGCCCCGGAGAAATGGCTCGTCCGCGACAACGCGGCGGCAGTGGAAGAACTGTTCGCCAACTGGTCCGGCGAGCCCTGGCGGTCCTCTTCGGACTTCGCCGAGACGATCCCCGCGTTCCGCCAGGCCATGCTCGTCCCCGGCGTCGCACACTCCGCCCTGGAGTACTACCGCTGGGCCTTCCGCGCCCAATTCCGCGGCGAAGGCAGGCGTTTCACCGACGCCGTCAGCGCCCGCATCGCCGCCCCCGTACTCCAACTACACGGCGCAGACGACACCTGCATCCTCCCGGAAACCGCACTAGCGTCAGTGCACTGGGCAGGCCCCCACAGCGAACCCAGAATCTGGCCAGACATCGGCCACTTCCCCCAGCTAGAAGACCCAGCCAGAGTCACCAAGTCCGTTGTGGACTTCCTGCGCTGACCCTCACGACCGACGTCCGTGAGGGGAACCCTCACAGCCCCTGATTCCCCCAGGGTTCCCCTCACAGCCCCTCGGCGACCCCGCCCGTCCGTGAGGGGCCCCTTCACGGAACCAGATTCCCTCAAGGAGTCCTTCACAGACCTTGGCCGCCCGCCGCCGCTGCGCCCCAATGTGGCATTGGGTGCATCCCACGCACCCAATGTGGCATTCGGTGCATCTAACGCACCCAACGCCACATTGGGGCGCTAGCCCCGCCCCGCCGAGAACCGCCACCAACGCACCCAAACCAGCCAGGCACCCACACCACCCCCGCACCCCGATACGAAGCCAAAATGCGGTCTGAGGGTGCTTGTCAAGGCATCTTTCCCGCCTTGACAAGCACCCTCAGACCGTCATCACAATCAAGCTTCGGGGTGCCCCCACAACCCACGAGGCGCAATGTCGCCGCCAGGCGACGAGCCCCCCCGTTACCTTCTTCGCAGCTCCTGATCGAGGAGTTCGTGGTCGCCGGGCCCGGCATGATTTAGTCCCCCAGTCGAACCCATGATCCGGGGGGTGGTGTCACCGGGTTTGGTGGCATCGAGGGACCGCTGATAGACCTCCGATCCCGCTAACTGTCAAGCTGCGGCTGCGGTTGGTGCGCTGAGTGCGGGGTCGAAAGCCTTGGCTGGGTCGTATGGTTGGCCGGTCTGAAGGCAGTGGTAGAGCTGCCCGAGGAAGCGGTTGAACAGGTGTCGGAGGGCTGCCGCGTGCCGGTCGCCGCGTGCTCGGCGACGGTGGTAGTGGTCGCGTGGCGCGCCGGCTCGGCCGATACTGGCGAAAGCCCAGACGAAGCCGGTGGCGTTGAGGCGGTCGTTCTTCACGGTCCGGCGGGTGATGGAGATGCTGCGGCCCGAGGCCCGCGTGACAGGTGCCGATCCGGCGTAGGCTTTGAGTGAGCGGGCATCGGTGAAGCGTGCACGATCGTCGCCGATCTCGCCCATGACGCGCGCGCCGGACAGATCGGCCAGGCCGGGGAAACTGGTGATGATCACGTAGTCCGGGTGCTGCTGGAAGGCCGCGGTGGTGGACTCGGTGAGTTGGTCCGCGCTGGCGCACTCCGCGTTCAGGGTGGCCAGCAGCGCGAGCGACTGGCGACCGAACGCCTCCTCGACCGCCTGCGGCTGCCGCAACTGCGGCTTGCGCAGGTCGATGAGGAGCTGCGCTGCCAGGGCGTCGATGCCGCGCTGGCGGCCTGCGCGACGCAGAGCCGCGGTGATGCGCGTCTTGGTGATCTTCGCAGCAGCGGCGGGTGTCGGCGCCAGAGTCAGGACCGCGCGCGCTTCGGCGCTCGCGAGGTTGGTGGCGCCGCCCTTGGCGAACGCGGCGAGGAAGCCAGGGTAGTACTCGCGAAGGGCAGCGCGAAGTTCTTGTGTGGCGCGGGATCGCCGCCAGATGGCGTCCTGGGTTGCGCGGGACAGCACTGCGACGGCCTGGGCCAGTTCGCTGTCGGCAGGCAGCGGCCGATGCGCGTGGGCGTCGGTGCGCAGAATGTTCGCCAGGGTCATCGCATCGACGTGGTCGGATTTCTTGCGCGACACGGTGTGTCGCTCACGATAGCGAGCCACCGCCATCGGGTTGATCGAGTAGACCCGCCGCCCGGTCTGTCGCAGGTTGGCGACCAACAGACCGCGCGGGGTCTCGATCGCCACCGGGATCGGATCGGCCGCTGTGTCGCCAGCGTCGGCGAGCATGGCCAGCAGCTCGGCGAAGCCGCCGGCCGAGTCCTCGATGCGGCGCTTGGACACCAGGACGCCATCGGCGTCGACCAGGGCGACGTCGTGATGATCTTCGGCCCAGTCGATCCCGCAGAACACCTTCATTCTGAATTCTCCTTGAGCTGACTGTTTGTTTTAGTCCCGACACCCTGACGAGAACGCGCGGCGCCCTAATGACGAGGCTCTGCGGCCTGACCTCCGATTGAGCCGTTCGCGATCCCAGCGATCCGCGCGGGCACCGGTCTCGACGGAGAACTCGACGGTTCCCGGTCACTGAGGTGTCCTCCGCGCGAACGGGCTCGGACGACGAACAAACTGCCCCAGGAGGTGGACGGGTGGGACCCAGACACGCCGGTCGCGCCGCTCTATCAGGAGGGCTCACAAGCCCAGGGACACCCAAGACGTCCACCGAGCACATCCGCCAGCCCACCCGTCCGGAACGAGCGGCAGGAACACCAGCCGCCGGATCACACAGCCAGCCAAAGGCACCCATCAACTCGTTCGGAAGTCATTAGGGACACCCCCCGGTCAATTAGCACAAGCCCCAGTACCAACCCGATCAGCCTGAGAAGGAGCAGCCTCCACCTCAGCCCGCACCTGATCCGCGGTCAACGTGAACCCAGTCTCCGGATCCTCCACCGCAGCCCCAAACACCACCCCGATAACCTCCCCCTCAGGAGTAATCATCGGCCCCCCAGAATTCCCACTCCGCACAGTCCCGCGAATAGTAAACACATCCCGCTGCACAGTACGAGCGTCATAAATATCCGGCCCACGCAAATTGATCCGCCCCCGAACCCGAGCCGGAGTAGCGGTATAAGGCCCATCCAACGGATACCCCAACACCACCGCGTTATCCCCAGCCTTCGCAGTCTCCGGAGCAAACGGCAACACCGGCGCCCGCAACCCAGGCACCGCCAGCACCGCCACATCGACCTCCGGATTGAAATAAACCACCCGAGCCCGATAATCCCCCGAGGTCGACTCAATCCCGACCTCTTCAGTCCCGGCAACCACGTGCGCGTTCGTCATCACCCGCTGCGGCGCAACAACAAACCCGCTCCCCTCAAGCGCCCGAGAACAAGAAGGCGCATTCCCGCGAATCTTCACCACACTCGAATGCACCCGCTTGGCCACCGCGGACACATTGAGCGAAGTATCCGGCGGCGGCGTATCCACCGAAGGAGCCTTCTCAAACGGCGACAGCGCGGACGGAAACCCAGACGCGTCCAGCAGTTTCCGCAAATCGCTCGGCAGCCCCTGCGCTTCGGCGGGCATCAGGTCGTTGACCTTGCCCAGCACCACCGAGGAGTTGATCGATTTCGCCAGCCCGGGAATCGCGGACACCGTCGTCAGCGGATTCGCGACCAGCCACGCGACCACGAACACCGCCGCCGCCTGCAGGATCGCGCCGAGCGTCTTGTCGATGCCGGAAAGCTTGTCCGGATTGATCTTCTGCCGCAGCTTCCGCCCGACCCACACGCCGAGCGTCTCGCCGAGCACGATCAGGAACACGACCACGGCGAACGCGAACGCGACCTTCGCGACCGGACTGTCGAAGAGGCTGATCACGAACGGGGCCAGCTTCACCCCGGCCACCGCGCCGAGCGCTACCCCGACCAGCGCGGGCAGCGCGACGATCACGCCCTGGAACGCGCCGGAAACCGCCGCCATGACCGCGAGCAGCAGCACGACGACATCGACCCAGTTCACCGCGCCGTCACTCCTCGATAGTGCCGTCCCGGGCCGCCGACCGGCCCTGATGTTCGGCCCACGCTACGTCAAGCTCGCGCACGTCGCCGGTGTCCCACGCCCGTTCCCAGCCGCCGAGCGAAAGCAGCACGGACAGCAGGCCGGCGGTGAAGCCCCACACGAACAGGCCGTCGACGGTGAACGCCGGCCCCCGCCACGACGCGTCGCCGCGGCGCACGGTGAACCGGTTGGCCGGGTCGGCGAGGTCGGCCAGCGAGACGCGCGCGACCGCCGCCGTCTCGGCCGGATCGACCGCGCGGACCGGCGACGGAGTGTGCCAGTGCGCCAGCACCGGCGTGACCGCGAACCTCGACACCGGCACGAACAGCTCCGGCAGCACCGCGACCGGCAGGATGCCCGACGGGTCGACGCCGGTCTCCTCCTCGGCCTCGCGCAGCGCCGTGCCGACCGGGCCGTCATCGCCGTCCTCCGCGCCGCCGCCGGGGAACGAGACCTGCCCGGCGTGCGAGCCGAGCGTGTCCGCGCGCCGCTGCAACAGGACGTCCGGGCCGTCTCCGCCAGGCCGTTCGCCGAACAGGATCAGCACCGCCGCGGCCCGCGTAAGCAGGTCTTCCGGCGGGCTGAAGCGGGTGAACGTACGGCTGTCGACCTCGCCGGACACCTTCACCAGCGGCCGCAGCCACTCTGGCACGGCTTCGGGTTCGACGAGCGGTCCGGTGGTCATGAGTAGTCCTTCACAGCAGCGCGCACCTGGTCAGTGTTGTCGAACAACCGCGGGCTCGCGATGAACCGGACCTGGCCGTCCGCGGTGACCAGGTACGACGCGGGCAAAGACGAGGGCACCTTGAGCGCGGTGCGGATGGGACCGGTCTGGCCGTCGCCGTCATACAGCGACGGCAGGTGCACGCCGAGCCGCGCGAACAGGCCCAGCCCGTCCGCGGCCGGGCTCGCGACCTGCACGCCGACGACGCGCACCGCGCCCGGCTCAGCGGCGTACCGCTGCAGCACCGGCAGTTCCGTCCGGCACGGCTGGCACCAGGACGCCCACACGTTGACCAGCACCGGACCGCCGCCGAAAACCTTGCCAACGTCCACCCGGGACCCATCGCCGAGGCAGTCCGCCTCGATCCCGGACAGCTGGCCGACCTCCTTCGCCGAGGCAGGCGGGCAAGCCTGCAGCTTCGCCGCTGCTCGCGCGGCGGTGAGGTCACCGGACGCGGGCGGCGCGGAAGTCGAATCGCCGCCGCGGAGCGTCAGCACCGCGACCAGCGCGGCCACTGCCAGCACCGCGACCCCGAGTGCCCATTTGGTGACTGCAGTCACCCGCGCGCCGCCAGCTCGAGAATGTGGTCCTTTTCCGGGCCTTTAACCAGCTTCGCGGCCACCTCGAACTCGGTGGGCCCGGCACCGAACGACGGGCAGTCCTTGCGCAGCGGACACGCGCCGCAGGCCGGTTTCCGGGCGTGGCACACGCGCCGGCCATGGAAAATCACGCGGTGGGACAGCATCGTCCACTCTTTCCGCGGGATCAGCTCGCCGACCGCGTGCTCGACCTTGACCGGATCCTCTTCCGCGGTCCAGCCCCAGCGCCGCACGAGGCGGCCGAAGTGGGTGTCCACTGTGATTCCCGGCACGTCAAAAGCGTTGCCGAGCACGACATTCGCGGTCTTGCGGCCGACGCCGGGCAGCGTGACGAGGTCGTCCAGCTTGTTCGGCACCTCGCCGTCGTAGCGCTCCACGAGCGCCGCGCCGAGACCAAGCAGCGAATTCGCTTTCGCCCGGAAAAACCCAGTCGTACGCAGGTATTCCTCGAGTTCGGCGCGCTCGGCTCCGGCGTAATCGGCCGCCGTGCGGTACTTCGCGAACAGCGCGGGCGTGACCAGGTTCACCCGCACGTCCGTGGTCTGCGCCGACAACACCACCGCGACCAGCAATTCCAGCGGATTCGTGAAGTCCAGCTCGGCTTTCGCGTCCGGATAAACCTGATCGAGGCAACGTTTCATCCGCCGGGCGCGTCTCACAAGCGCGAGCCGGCTTTCGTCGCGGTCCGCGCGGGGCCCGTTCGGGACAACAGGGGGCACCCCGCTAGCCTACGGGCGAGTCGGACGAGCCGGTCGGGAGCATCCGCCGGTGGACGGCCGAACCGCCAGAGCACCACCTCTGCGGGCCGCGTGTCCGCCCTGAGCGAGGATCTGGAGTTCCATGACCGAGTGCGTCACCGACAACAGCGGAGCTGTGGCATGACCGTGTGGTTCGTGATCTTGGTCCCGCTGGTGATCATGTTCTTCGCGTTGTTCATGGAGCGGGTCGAAAGCCGGCTCAAGCACGTCGCGGTGCAGGAGAACGAGGTCGAGGAGTTCCTGGAGCAGGCCCAGCCCAACGAGGTCAGGGCGCTGTACGGGCACGGGATCGGCCGCGCGCTGGAGCTGTTCCGGCTCCGCAGGCTCGGCGGACGGGCAGCCAGGCTACGGGCCCGCAAGGTGCGGAGTTAGGCTCCTCAGTCGGACGTGATCGTTCCAGGCGGGCCGTGCCGTGCGCGGCGAGCCGACGAGCGATCTGCCCGACACGCCCTAGACTGACGCGAAAGTGATCGGCGACACTGCCTTCGACCTGCGAAGGAAGTGATCGTTTCTCGACGAGGAGGCACCCGAGGTGGACGAAACCCTGGCCCGTGCGGGCATTTTCCAGGGTGTGGAGCCGGCTGCGGCGGAGGCGCTGGCCCAGACCTTGGAATCCGTGGAGTTCCCCCGCGGCCATGTCATCTTCAACGAGGGCGAGCCGGGCGACCGGCTGTACATCATCCAGTCCGGCAAGGTGAAGATCGGCCGCAAGTCCCCGGACGGCCGCGAGAACCTGCTGTGGATCGCCGGTCCGTCGGACATGTTCGGCGAACTGTCCATCTTCGACCCCGGCCCGCGCACGTCCGGTGCCACCACGGTCACCGAGGTCCGTGCGGTCACCATGGACCGCCCGGCGCTGCGGCAGTGGATCGCCACCCGCCCGGAGATCGCCGAGCAGCTGCTGCGCGTCGTCGCGCGCCGCCTGCGCCGCACGAACAACATGGTCGCGGAGCTGATCTTCACCGACGTCCCCGGCCGCGTCGCGCGTGCGCTGCTGCAGCTGGCGCAGCGCTTCGGCAGCCAGGAGGCGGGCCTGCTGCGGGTCACGCACGACCTGACGCAGGAAGAGATCGCCCAGTACGTCGGCGCGTCCCGCGAGACCGTCAACAAGGCACTGGCCGACTTCGCCCACCGCGGCTGGCTGCGGCTCGAGGGCAAGAGCGTGCTGATCCTCGACCCGGAGCGGCTGGCTCGCCGCGCCCGCTGATCTTCCCCCGAGTGGGTTAATCCGCGCGGGTTTTTCGAAGGCCACCTCCTACCGGGGTGGCCTTCGTGCGTGGTCCCCCACATGAGCGGCATTCCGCCGCCGCACCGTGTCGCCGCCCGTTCCGGTCGCGCCGACCAGGAAAATGACAAGGAGCCGGGCGCCACCCCCGACGTGGCGCACCGGCTCCTCGCCTGCGCACGGATCATCCCCCGACGATCCGCGCTCCCCGCCCTCCGGACCAGGCCCCGACCCATATGCCGGAGGGAGCTGGGTGCTGCAGTGCTGTCCAGCCCGCAACGGGCTGTCGTTCAACCATCATGGCCAATACCCACGAATTCAAGGCCATTCACCCTCAAGGACGCCATGACCGCGTCTTCGTTGCACTTGTTCACGCGGATTCCAGCTGCTGTTACCGGATCGAGACCTTAAAGCTCGCGCAACCGAGCAACCACCGCGTCCGGGGCGGGTTGTTCGGCAATCCGGGCGGCAAGGGACAAGGCGGACTCCCGGTACCGCCGGTCGGCAAGCACGGCCTGTACCGCGTCGCGAATTCCGTCGGCGGAGCCAACCACGACCCCCGCTTCCGCGGCCTGGACCTGCGCGGCGACCTCGAAATGATCAGACGCCAACGGCGAGACCACCAACGGCACCCCGTGCGCGAGCGCGCCCAGCACGGTCGCCGAACCGCCATGACAGACCACCGCGTCGACCGCCGGCAGCAGCTGCGTCTGCGGCACGAACTGCTCGATTCGCACGTGGCCCGGCTGCTCGCCGAACCGGCTGACGTCGCCGTCCCGGCCGATCGTCGCCACGACGTTCACCGGCTCGTCGCGCAGCGCGGCCACCATTGCCTCCAGCACTCCCGGACTGGCGTTGTGGGTGGTGCCGAGGGTGACGTAGACGGTCCGGTCATACGGCAGACCGTCGAGCACTTTCGGACGCGGACCTGGTTCCGGCACCACTCCGGCCGGCTGGAGCGGCCAGCGGGTCGGGTACTCCCAGGCGACGCCGGCCGGGCTCAATCCCTCCGGCCAGAAGTCCAGGTACGGCACGTCGTCGCGCGGCGGCAACCCGTCGAGGCCGCGCTCGCGGACCAGGCCGTCGGCGACTTCCCAGGCCCGCGCCATCGTCGCGGCAGACTTCGGCGGACCGATCGCGTGCATCGCATACGGCACTCCGACCAGGCACGCGGCCATCACGGCAGCGCGTTCGGCAAGGTTGGCGACGACGAGATCCGGCCGCCAGTCGCGGACGAACTCGACCATGTCGTCAAGCCGCGCGGCCGCCCCGAAACCGACCATGTACTCGGCGACCAGGTGGGAGAGCCGCTCGTCCGCGGTCATCCCGGCCATCTCCTCGCGGGCCCGCTGCCACATCGCGGCCGCAGCGGAAGGGCCGCTCGACTGCCCCACCGACACGGCTTGCAGGCCAGTGTTTTCCAAGTACCCCATGGCTTCCGGCCCGGTCACGAACGCGACCTCATCACCGGCGGCTCGGGCGGCCCGAGCGAGCGGCAGCATCGGCGCGATATGGCTGTACCCGGCCCCGGAGGAGAACATCAGCCGCATCGCGCGAGCGTACTGACTGGCCCGATCGGGCGTGACCAAGATGACCAGGAAAATTACTGGTACCTCCGTACCAATTTCGCCATACTCGTACGCGTGTCCCAGTCTGCCCACTCCGAAGGCCGCACCACGCTCGCCGACTACCGAGCCGCGCTGACCGCCCCCGGCTCGCGCGGCCCGGCGATCGCGTCGATCCTGGCCCGGCTCCCGATCGCGATGATCGGCATTTCCGCGCTGCTCTACGTGCAGCGCGAAACGGGTTCGTTCGCCGTGGCCGGGCTGGTCTCGGCGAGTTCGCTCGCCGGGGTCTCGGTGGGCGCGGTCGTGCAGGGCAGGCTCATCGACCGGTTCGGCCCCAGCCGTCCGCTGCTGATCACCGCCGCGGTGCTCGCGCTGTCGATGGCCGGGCTGGCGATCGCGATCGAGGCGCACCTGCCGACGTACGTGCTGATCTCGCTGGCCGCCGTGACCGGCCTCGCGGAACCGATGGTCGGCTCCGCGTCGCGAGCGCTGTGGACGAAAATCCTGCCGGAAGGACCGGCGCGCAACGCCGCGCTGTCCTACGAGGCGATCAGCATGGAGGTCTTCTTCATCCTCGGCCCCGGCATCGCGGGCCTGCTGATCACCGCGCCGTGGCCGGGCACCGGCATGGTCATCGGCACGGCCACCATGGTCACCGGCGCGGTGCTGTTCGCGCTGAACCCGACCGTGCGCGCGTGGGGTCCGGCACCGAAGTCGAAAACGCCCTTGCTCGGCGCGCTCGCCAGCCCCGGGATGCGCACGCTCGCGTTGGCCGCACTCGGTTTCGGCATGGTGATCGGGTTCGTGGAGGTCGCCGTTCCCGCCGCCGCAACGGAATCCGGCCACCCCTCGCTCAGCGGTTTGCTGTTGTCCGCTTGGTCGTTGAGTTCGGTGGCGTTCGGCGTGGCCTACAGCCTGCACCCGTGGCCGCGACGGCTCGCCCTGCGCCTGCCGGTCCTGCTGGGCGGTTTCGGGGCTTTTGTTGCACTGCTTGCCCTTCCGTCGAGTCTGTGGGCGTTGGCTTTGCTGATGCTGCTGGCCGGAGCGATGATCACGCCTCAGTCGACGACGCATTCCGCGGCGATCGAGGTTGTCGCGCCGCGCGGCACTGCGGCTGAGGCGTTCGGCTGGGTGCTGACTGCGGTCACGCTGGGACTGGCGGCTGGGCAGTCGGTGAGCGGGTACCTGGTCGAACACTCCGGCACCGGCGCGGCTTTCCTGGCTGCGGGGGTGGCTGGGGTCGCGATGGCTGTTGTGGTGTGGCTGCTGCGGGGGACCGTGCGGGCTGCTTCGCCTGCGGTTGATGATGGGGCCCTTGTTGGGGCTGCCAGGTAAGCGGTTCGCGGAGCTGTTTCGTGGAACCGTGCTGGCTTCCGCGCCCACGGTTGACGATCACGCCCTCGCTGGGGCTGCCAGCCAAGCGGTTGCCTCACGAAACCGCGCCGACTGCCCCGCCTACCGCCCGTAGCCCCACATTTCCCCAGCTCAGCGGCTTCCGTGGCGTTTTTTGTCGGTGCCCGCCGCTACGTTGCGTGGCATGGATCTCACTTCCTTCGTGCGGCCGCTAGCGGCGGTCGCGACCGCCGCGGCCCGCCTCCTGTCGCGGCAAGCCCGGCTGCGATTGCGAGCACGGGCGGACGGTCTCGTGGTGTCCGGCAACGACCGCGACCTGGCCGTCCAGTTCTCCTGCCCCGCGACCACACACCTCGACGGCGAGGTCGTGGTGCCAGCCGCCCCCTTCGCCGAAACGGTCCGCATGCTGGACGTCGACCAGGTCCGGCTAGCCGTCGAAGGAACCCGCCTCGCGATCCGAACGGACAATGCCCGCTTCGCCCTGCCCCTGCTCGACCGCGACCTGCACCATGATCCCGAACCGCCACCCCTGCTGTCCAAAGTAGACGGAACAGCTCTAGGTACCGCCCTGCGCACCGTCGCCGGCACCGCGTCGAAGGACGATCCGCTGCCGATCTTCACCGGCGTACGCGTGCAATCAATCGGCGACGAGCTGCGCCTGACCGCCTCGGACCGCTACCGAATGGCCGTTGCCCGCTTGCCACTACGGGAGGTCCGAGAACCCATCGACGTCCTGGTCCCAGCCACCTTGCTAACCGAAGCCGCCCGCCACAGCTCCGGTGCCATGGGACTGCACGCCGACACCAGCCACTTCGCCCTGAGCTGGCCCGGCGGCACCGTCACCACCGCAGTCCTGGACGCGGGCTTCCTCTCCGCAGACGCGATCCCATCCGACGCGGTCGACACCGAGGTGGAGTTAGGCGCCGACGAACTGGCCGCCGCCGTACGCCGAGTCGGCGTGTACTCCGAGGATCGCCGAGTCCTGACCCTGGAAGTCGGCGACGCGCACGTCCGCCTTGCCAGCGCGAGGCAAGACACCGGCGAAGCAGAAGAACACCTCAAGGCAAACATTTGCGGCGGGCGGACGTCCCCGTCCTTCCAGGCCCGGTACTTCCTGGACGCACTCGCCCCGTTCTCCGGAGAACGAGTCCGGCTGGCGATCCAGCCGGGGTTGCGAGCGTGCGTCCTGACGCCCGCGGACGAGGACGGACGGGAGGTGGGATTGAGGTACTACCTGATGCCGATGCTGCCTCGCTGAACGGCTGCGGCCAGTCCGGTTCGCGCCGCGCTGGGTGCGGATCGGAGACGGCACAGTTCGGCCGCACGACGGCGGGCTTCGTCGGGCTGAAGTCTCGACCGAGTCAGCTGGTAGGCGAGGTCCTATCGAGGCGGGCGTGTGGCGACGAGCTAGCCGCCTTCATGCGTCGTGCGCGGACGCTCGCGTCCGGGGAGTGGCAAGGAGTTGCGCGGTGGAGCGAGCCTGCCCGCGGAGCAGCGCGGGCCGGTGACGTTGGAGCTGTCTGCCCGCAGAGCGGCATGGGCTTGCACCGTGGAGCCCGCCCGGGCGCGGAGCGAGCCTGCGCCGCAAGAGCCGTCTCGCGCGGAGCGAGCCTGCGCCACAGGAGCCGTCTCGCGCGGAGCGGCACAGGCCTATGCCGTCGGAACCCTCCCGCGCGGAGAGGTACGAACCCGCGCCGTCGAAGCCCGAGGCAACCTCGGCCGCCGGGCCGTCCAGTGCGCCAAAAAGCCGTCTTCAGGCAGCCGTCTCCGCCGCCACCGCGGCCTTGACCTCGTCGAACGTCGGGTTGACGAGTGCGGTCGATCCGATGATCACCGTCGGCACCGTCTCGTTGCCGTTCGCTACCGCGCGGACTCGTTCGGCTGCTCCGGGTTCTTCCCAGATGTTGATTTCCCGTACCGGCAGGCCGCTGTCCATCAGCGGCCTGCGCAGGGCCGAGCAGAAGCCGCAGCCTGGTCGCCAGTAGAACTCGACCTCGACGTTGCTCATTGTCCGTCCTCCGAAGAAGCCCGTAGGTAGTCCAGTTGCGCTCGCACGCTCGCCTCGGCGGGAGCCCACAGCGCGCGGTCGACGTCGGCGTACACGACCTCCACCACCTGCCGCGGCGTTGCGTCTTCGCCGAGGGTTCGCAAGGCGGAACGCACCTGATCCAGGCGCTGTTCCCGATGCGCCAAGTACTCCCGGGCGGTCGCGGGCAGATCGGGCAGTTCCGGGCCGTGGCCGGGCAGGCCGGGGGTGCCAGCGGGGAGAGCGATCAGTTTGCGCAGCGAGCGCAGGTAGTCGCCGAGGTCGTGCAGGACCGTGGTGCCCCGGCCGAGGATGGTGTCTCCGGTCAGGATTTGGCCTGCTACCAGCAGCGACACCGAATCGTCGGTGTGGCCGGGGGTGTGCAGGACGCTGAAGTCCAGGCCGCCCGCCGTAAAGGTGTCCCCGTCGGCGAAAGGGTCGGCGCCGATGCAGAGGGAAGCGTCGAAGGCTCGTACTGGGGCGTCCGTTTTGGATGCGAACCACGGTGCGCCTTCGGCGTGATCCGGGTGGTGGTGCGTCAGCAGGATCAGCTCGACGGGGCCGACCGCGGCGAGCTTCTCCAGGTGGTCCAGGTCGTGGTAGCCGGGGTCGACGACAACCGAGGCCTCAGCGTCGGCAGCGCGCAGTACCCAGGTGTTGGTGCCCTCCAACGTCATCGTGGACGGGTTGTTCTCCAACAGCACCGACGCGGTCTCGGAAACGCGGCGCAGCACGCCATAAGCAGGAGCGGTCACTCAGGACTCCGAAGTATCGAGGACAACGCGGATGTTCTCGCCGTCCCGGACAAGGGTCGGCACCGTTTTAACGATCTCGCGCGGCTCAGCGAGCACCGCATCGGCCTCGGAGAACTCGGCGAGTTCGACGAGGGTCAGCCAGGTCGGCGGCATCAGCGTGCGACGGCCTTCTCGCGCGTCCGCGACTGCCTCGGCGGGTGGCTGCCAGCCGGCGGCAGCTGCTTCGGACGTCGCGCCGTCCGCGCGCTGGCCTTCGGGGAGCTTCGCGACGAAGAACCGGGTGTCGTAGCGACGCTGTTCCTGCGGCGGCGTGACCCAGTGCGCGTACGGGTGCAGCAGGTCCGCGCGCAAGGTGAGCCCGGCGTCGGCGAGGAAGCCCGCGAGCGAGATTTCCCGTGATTCCAAGGCTTTTCGCGCTTCGTGATACGGCGCGACGTCGGCGACCACCGCGTCCTCAGTCCCGGCCAGCAGCACACCGGACTCCTCGAAGGTCTCCCGCACCGCGGCGCACACGAGTGCGCGGGCGAGGCTTTCGTCGCAGGTGAACTGCTCGGCCCACCACGACGGCGGCGGCCCGGCCCAGGCCACGGACGCGTCGGCGTCGCGCGGATCCACCCCGCCGCCGGGAAACACCGTCATCCCGCCGGCGAACGCCATGCCCATCACCCGGTGCTGGAGGAAGACCTCCACGCCGTCCGAAGTGTCCCGCAGCAGGATCACCGTGGCGGCGTCTTTCGGGGTCGCCGGCGGGCCATCCGCGTTGTCCCGGATCGCGATGCCGGGACGGGCGGGGATGTCGAAAACGAATTCACGCGGCCGTTCCACCCGGGCAACATACCTCGCAATCCGTACGCGTCGCGGATTACTTGTGTCACCTCGCGACGCGGGAAAACAGTGCAGGGCCCCTTGCGGAGATCTCCGCAAGGGGCCCTGCACCAAAACAGACGCTCAGGACCAGTGCTGGTCCCCGCCGGAACGGGACGCGCCGTTGAGCCGCAACCGGGCCGCCTCGGCACGCTCGCGCTCGGCCAGCTCCTCGTGCAGCTCGCGCAGCAGCGCGCGGTCGCGTTCGGACAGGCTCGGATCGTCCAGGTCCAGCGCGGGCAGCTCGACCACCTCGTGCATGCTCGGCTTGCCCGCGGCGATCTCGCGGCCCTTCTCCGGATCCTCGGCCAGCGCGCGACGCAGCTGCGCCACCTCGGACGGCGTCAGGTCCGACGTGCGCTCGGCGCGCGTCTCCGACCCGGCCGTCCGCGGCCGCTCCGTCGCGGCTGGCTCGGGAGCCGGCTCCGGCATCGCGACCGGCTGTGCGGGCACGGCCTGCACGATCGGCACCACGGGCGCGACCGGCACCACCGGCTCGGCGGCGGCCACCGGCTCCGGTTCGGGCTGACGGTGTCCGTGCCTGCTCGGCGCTTCCGACACCGGCTCGGGCACCGGAGCCGGAGCGGGCGCCGGGGCGCTGCGCTGCGGCGTCGGTTCCGGCCGGTAGTCCGGGGCCGAATGGGTGCTGCCGGTGACCCACACCGGGCTCGCGACGGCACCCGCGGCCTGGTGGTAGTCCGACTGCGGGATCCCCGGGCCGCTCACCTCGACGACCGAGCGGATGCCCGCCCGGCGCAGCGCGGTGTCGACGCGGAACGCGACCGCGGGCGGATTGCCCTCGGGACCCAGCTCGACCAGCACGACCCGCTGCGGCAGCGCGCCCGGCACGCTGCCCGCCGGGGTGTTGCGCCACACCGCGTGCACGGAACGCACGTCCGGCAGCACCTGCAGGGTGCGGTCGAGTGCCTCGGCGAGACCGAACTCGGGCTGGTTGTCGCCCGTGAACCGGTGCGTGTGCATCGGCTCGTGGTCCTCGACCAGCAGGTCGTTCGCGAGGGTCGCGTCCGAGCGGCTCATCTCGAGCACCAGCGCCAGCTCGCGCTGTTCGGCCTCGCTCACCGGGATCCGGCCCGCGATCAACGTGCCGGTGGTGAGTTCCACCGCCTCGTCGATGTGGGCCCTGGCGATCAGTTCTCGCGCTTCGGTGAGCGCGCTGTCGTCGATGCGGCCCGCCAGGGCCAGCAACAAGTTATGCAGGCGCAGGGGCACCGAGAACCCGTCCATCGGGCCGTCGTGAACCTCCACCATGGCTCTGCTCCTCCCAGCTCGCCTGGCGGCAACGAGCGTTAAGCGGCGACAAGTCGATGACCGGCGCCCGCGGCGCCTACGCAGACCAGCTCGGACTCGGCGAGCGCGGCCCGGTGGTACCCGGGAAGGTCGAAGCGCGGCGGGATGACCTCGACGCTGGGCTCCTCGTCCCCCATGACCCGCAGCACCCGCTGCAGTTCACCGGTGAGCCGGGGCTGTCCCGCGGTCGCCGTCACCAGCAGGACTCGCTTCGCCCCGCCCTCGCCGGAAGCGCCGAGGCGCCGCCAGCTCTGCCGTACTTCCCCCACATCCGCGCGTCCACGCAACGTCGCGTGGAGCAAGACGGACACAGAGTCGACGGAGTTCACCCATTCGGGCGCACTCTGCGTGAATGTGTACCTGGTCTCGGTGACGTCGTCTACCCCCAGGGTGGAACTCACCTGGTGCCAGTCGGCGCCGTGCGGGATCAGACCGGCCACGAGCAGGCGGTACTCCGCCTGGTCCAAATCGATCCTGTGCTTGAGCAAAGACCTCGGCAGGGTCCGCGCGAGCGTCCCCATCGCGCCTTCGCCGAGCCAGTCACGGAACCGCCACAGCAGCTGGTCCGGCGTGCGGCCCGCGAGCCGCAGCAGCAGTTCGTGCAGGGACTGTTCGATGTCGGGGTCCATCACTCCACCTCCACGATCAGTTCGACTTCCACCGGCGACGCGATCGGAAGCTCCGCGACGCCGACCGCCGACCGCGCGTGCACCCCGGCGTCGCCGAAGATCTCGCCGAGCAGCTCGGACGCCCCGTTCACGACCGCGGGCTGGCCGGTGAAGCCCTCCGCGGAGGCGACGAACCCGACCACCTTGACAATCCGGACAACAGAGTCAATGCCGACGAGGGCGTGCACCGCGGCCAGCGCGTTCAGCGTCGCCGTGCGGGCGTGGCCCTTGGCTTCCTCCGGGCTGACCTCGCCGCCGACCTTCCCGGTCGCGGCGAGCGCGCCGTCGACGAAAGGCAGCTGGCCGGAGGTATAGACGTGCGAGCCGGTGCGCACGGCCGGCACGTACGCGGCCAGCGGTGCGGCGACTCCGGGCAGTTCGATTCCGAGTTCGGCGAGCCGGTCGCTCCAGGTCAACGCCGCCCCCTCAGCTCTTCGGCCGCTTCAGGTACGCGACGTGCTGTTCGCCGCTCGGGTTGGGCAGCACGGTCACCAGCTCCCAGCCGTCCTCGCCCCACTGGTCGAGGATCTGCTTCGTCGCGTGGATCAGCAACGGGACGGTGGCGTACTCCCATTTGGTCGCACTCATGACTCGGGAGCGTAACCAAGCGGGCAAGGCCCCTCCGGACCGCCGCCGCCGAAAGCCCGTCACCCGTCCAGGGGAGCGCCTGGCCACACCCGGTGAGTGTGGGCCACTTCACATCCGATCGTCGCTCGCTAGCGTGGGCACGTGGAGACCTGGCGGATCGTCGCGACCGTGCTGCTCGCCGTGGCCGGCCTGCCGCTCGTGCTGGCCGTGATGGCCAAAACGCGGGACCGGGTGAACGATTCGGGCCAGGTGGTCATCGCGGGCGCGGTCACCCTCACCGTGCTGGTCGTGGTGGCAGTGCTCACGCTGACCGTGCTGCCCGGCTTGGTGACCTGGATCGTCGTCGCGGTGGTCGCCGCTGCGGTCAGCGTCATGATGCTGGCCAGCTGAGCACCGGTTTAGTGTTGAGGATGTGACCACACCCTCCGCCGGCTGGACCGACGAGCTTGCCAGGGCCCGGCTGCATTTCGTCACTGGCAAGGGCGGAACCGGCAAGACCACGCTCGCCGCGGCGCTGGGTCTCGCGCTCGCCCGCGACGGCCGCCGGGTGCTGCTGATCGAGGTCGAAGGCCGCCAGGGCATCGCGCAGCTCTTCGACACCGAACCGCTGCCGTACGCGGAACAGCGGATCGCGTCGGTCCCCGGGGGCGGCGAGCTGCGCGCGCTGCACATCGACGTCGAAGCGGCGCTGCTCGAATACTTCGAGATGTTCTACAACCTCGGGTTCGCCGGGCGGACGCTGCGCCGGATGGGCGCGATCGAGTTCGCCACCACGCTCGCGCCGGGTCTGCGCGACGTCCTGCTCACCGGGAAGATCAAGGAATGCGTCGGGCGCACCGAATCCGACGGCCGCCACACGTACGACGCGGTCGTGGTCGACGCCCCGCCGACCGGACGCGTGGTGAAGTTCCTCGACGTCACCAAGGCGCTGACCGACCTCGCCAAGACCGGCCCGATCCGCGGCCAGGCCGACGGCGTCGTGCGGCTGCTGCACTCCGGCGAGACCGCCGTGCACCTCACCACGCTGCTGGAGGAGATGCCGGTGCGCGAGACCGTCGAGGCGGTGGCCGAGCTGGACGGTGCCGACCTGCGGCCGGGCGCGGTGCTGGTGAACCGGGTCCGGCCGCCGCGGCTGCCCGCGCGCTCGGTGACCGCGGCCGCCGACGGCCGGGTGGACGCTGACCGGGTGCGTTCCGGCCTCGCGTCCGCTGGGCTGAACCTGCCGGAGGCGACGCTCGACGCGCTCGTGGAGGAAACCGTGGAGCACGCCGTCCGCGTCGCCGCCGAGCAGCGGGCTCGCGAACAGCTCGCCGAGGCCGATCTGCCGACGCTGGAGCTGCCGGATCTCACCGACGGCGTCGATGTCGCCGCGCTCTACGAACTCGCCGAAACGCTGCAGGAACAGGGGGTGCGCTGATGCCCGCCGACACGGCGCTCGACGTGGACGCCCTCCTCGACGACCCGGCCAGCCGCGTGATCGTGTGCTGCGGCTCCGGCGGCGTCGGCAAGACCACCACCGCGGCCGCGCTCGCGCTGCGGGCCGCCGAACGCGGCAGGCAGACCGTGGTGCTCACGATCGACCCGGCGCGCAGGCTCGCGCAGGCGCTCGGCCTGCGCGAACTGGGCAATCATCCGAAGCAGGTGCAGGTCGAGGGCTTCGAGCCCAAGGGCGAACTGTGGGCGATGATGCTCGACATGCGGCGCACGTTCGACGACATGGTGCGCGTGCACGCCGGACCGGAACGGGCCGAGCAGCTGCTGCAAAACCCCTTCTACCAGACCATTTCCACGTCGTTCTCCGGCACGCAGGAGTACATGGCGATGGAGAAGCTCGGCCAGCTCGCGGCGACCGACGAATGGGATCTGATCATCGTCGACACGCCGCCGAGCCGGTCCGCGCTCGACTTCCTCGACGCGCCGACTCGGCTGTCCACCGCGCTCGACGGCCGGATGATCCGGCTGCTCACCGGACCGGCGAAGGCGGGCGGCTGGGGCCTGCGCAAGGTGGTCAGCGCCGGGTTCTCGATGTTCGCGAAGGCCGTGTCGACGATCATCGGCGGACAGTTGCTCGCCGACGCCTCGGCGTTCATGCAGGCCTTCGACAGCATGTTCGGCGGTTTCCGCGAACGCGCGCGCAAGACCGCCGAGCTGCTGCGGTCGTCGGGCACGTCGTTCCTGGTGGTGGCCGCACCGGAGCCGGACGCGCTGCGCGAGGCGTCCTACTTCGTGGAGCGGCTGGCCGGCGAGTCGATGCCGCTGGCCGGTCTGGTGGCCAACCGCACGCATCCGGTGCTCGCGCCGCTGTCCGCGACCGAAGCGCTGACCGCCGCCGAGTCGGTGCAGAACGCGCCGCTGGCCGAGGCCGTGCTGCGGCTGCACGCCGACCGTGTCGCGCTGGCCGAACGCGAAAACCGCCTGCTCGCGCGCTTCACCCGCGCGCATCCGGAAGTGCCGCTGACCCGGGTGCCCGCACTCGCCGGTGACGTGCACGACCTCGAGGGCCTGCGCGACATCGGAGTGAAGCTGACGTCGTGAGTGGCTGCGCCGGTTCTAACCGGCGCAGCCACTCACGAGTAGGTTTTCAGCCCGCCGCGGCGGCCAGTGCGTCTCGCTTGGCCGCTTCGAGCAGGTCAGTCCAGCTGGTCACGTCCGGGCGACGGCGCAGCAGGGCACGCCGCTCCCGTTCCGTCATCCCGCCCCAGACCCCGAAATTGATCCGGCCGTCGAGTGCCTCGGCGAGGCACTCGGTGCGCACCGGGCACCCCATGCACACGGCTTTCGCCCTGTTCTGTTCGGCGCCCCGCACGAACAACCCGTCGGGATCAGCGTCCCGGCACGAGGCGTCGACCCGCCAGCCAACCTGATTGGTTTGCATACCCCCAGCTCCCTCATCTGGTGTATGGCACCAGCGAAGGCGAAGCTCCCGCTCCCACCCCCGCGAGCGTTTCCCACTGCGCCGCACGTCGGTGACGGCACCTCCCCGGTGCCGCTGCCGCTGTCCGGACCAGCCAGGCTCCCACCTGGGCTGCTCCATCTGTCGGCATCTACGTGAGACGTTGACGGACTGTAGGGTCCCTCGGTTCCCTCCGTCGAGACCTAGCATGCATTCCGTTACCTGAGGTCACGACACGGGGTCCCGTTAATGATCGCCCGAGGGGCGCGCGGACGTGAGGTCACGGGGACGGCACGGGCCTTCAGTACCCTGGCTTTCGTGCGCAAAACGGATGGTCTGTTCAAGCTCATCGGCCTGTGCCTGCTGGCGGGGGTGCTGGTCGCCGGGATCATGTTCCCGGTGGTGGGCGCCGCGGGGGTCGTGTCCAACCAGGCGAGCGAAACGGTCGACAAGACGTCTTCCGACCTCGCCGACATCCCGCCGCCGCTGGTGACGACCGTCACCGACTCCGGCGGCAAGCCGATCGCGACGCTGTACAAGCAGTACCGGATCCCGGTCCGCCCGGACCAGATCAACCCGGCGCTGAAGTGGGCGCTGCTGTCGGCCGAGGACAAGGCGTTCTACGAGCACCACGGGGTGAACTGGGGCCGGACGCTGCGCGCCGCCGTCTCCAACACCGCGGGCGGGGACACCCAGGGCGCCTCGACGATCACGCAGCAGTACGTGAAGAACTACCTGATCAACGTCGTCTACCGGACCGACAAGAACGGGCAGGCGAAGGCGCAGGAGCAGTCGCTGTCGCGCAAGCTCAAGGAAGCCCGGATCGCGATCAACCTCGAGACCAAGCTCTCGAAGGACCAGATCCTCGCGGGCTACCTCAACATCGTCGAGTTCTCCCGGCAGATCTACGGGGTCGGAGCGGCCGCGCACGCCTACTTCAACACCACGCCGGAGAACCTGACCGTGCCGCAGGCGGCGCTGCTCGCGGGCATCGTGAACAACCCGATCGTCTTCGACCCGTGGAACCACCCGGACAAGGCGACCAAGCGGCGCAACCTGGTGCTCGACCGGATGGTCAGCAACCAGAAGCTGGCGAAGGCGGACGCGGAGAAGTTCAAGGCCTCGCCGCTCGGCGTGGTTCCGGACACCCCGACGAAGCCGCCCGCGAACTGCACCGGCGCGGGCCCGGAGAACGGGTTCTTCTGCCAGTACGTCGAGGACTATTTGATCAAGTCCGGGATGACGGAGGACCAGCTCTATACCGGCGGGTACACGATCAAGACGACGCTGGACGAGCGGGCCAACCACGAGGCGAAGGCCTCGGCCGAAACCCAGGTGAGCAAAACCCAGAAGAACGTCGCGAACACGCTTTCGCTGATCCGGCCCGGCAAGGACCGGCATGAAGTAGTGGCGCTCGCGGCGAACCGGGACTACGGCATCGACGCGGATCAGGGACAGACGACGTACGCGCTCCCGTCCGGCGTGTTCAACACCGGCGGCGCGGGGTCGAGCTACAAGATCTTCACCACCGCGGCGGCGATGAACCAGCACGTCGCCGGGATTTACAGCAATATCCCGGTCGGCAGCGGCTATACGTCGCACGTCTTCACCGGTGGTGGCAACCACTGTCCGCCGACCGGTCCGCCGCTGAACTCTCGCTGGTACTGCGTCGGCAACGCCAGCAAAACCTCCCCTGAGTCGCTTACTTTGCAGATGGCGCTGGCGACCTCGCCGAACACCGCGTTCGTGGCGCTGGAGGACAAGATCGGCAGCACCGGTCCCGGCATCGACATGGCGACCAAGCTCGGCATGCGCGACACCATGGCCAGCAACCCCGGCGGCGGCCGCGTCGACCCGAAGTCGAACGAATCGGGCAAGAACCAGAGCCAGGCACAGGCTTACGGCCCCAAGCCGAACTATCCCGGCACGGGTGCGTTCACCCTGGGCTTCAGCCCGACGAGCGGCCTGGAACTGGCGAACGTCGCCGCGACCATCCTGAGCGGCGGCAAATGGTGCCCGCCGACGCCGCTGGCGGGGGTGACCGACCGCGACGGCAAACCGGTGCCGATCAAGGAAGCCCCGTGCGAGCAGGTCGTGCCGGAAGGCCTCGCGAACACGATGGCGGTCGGCATGAGCAAGGACGACCAGCCCGGCGGCACGTCCTCCGCCGCGGCCGGAGCGGTCGGCTGGAACCGTCCGCTCGTCGGCAAGACGGGCACGACCCAGAACAACGGTTCGGCGACCTTCGTGGCCGGTACGCCGCAGATGGCCGGTGCGGCCATGGTGTTCCGTCCGGAAGGCGGGAACGGCGGTCTCTGTTACGGCGGCGTCGGCAACGTGTACACCTGCGGCACGGGCAACATGTTCGGTGGCAAGACGCCCGCGCAGACGTGGTTCGGTGCGATGACGAACATCATGAAGGACCAGCCGGTCGCCCCGCTGCCGCCGGAGGATCCGGCGTACACCAACTGAATCCGGGGAAAACGGGGCGGGAGACGCGATCTCCCGCCCCGTTTCGCTTGTCCGGGCTCAGTGTCATCCTTTGCGCGCTATCCGGAAAAGCCGCACGATCGCGCTCAGCGCCCAGGGTTCCATCCTCCGGCGCCACGGGAACGCCGCCAGCACCGCCAGCAAAAGAGAAACGCGATTGCCACCGCCGGGCTCCGCATCTCCGTCGGACTAGTCCCCTTCGATTCAACGACGCCCGGTGTTGGGCTGTCGAGAAGACGCCGGTGAGACCTTCCCCCTGCGCCAAGCGTCACCGGCCACAGCGGACGACCCGATCGAACACGTATCCTCGAACATGTGAGCACGCTCGGTAACGCCAATCCGCCCGGGGGCACCGCGAAGCGGTTTGCCGTAGGGACCATCGCCCTCGGGGCCGCCACCCTCGGTTACGCCGTCGGAATCGAACGACGCCGCTGGACGCTGCGGACCGCCGAGCTGCCCGTGCTCGCGCCCGGCACCCGGCCGTTCACCATCCTGCACGTCTCCGACCTGCACATGCTCCCCGGCCACCAGGCCAAACAACGGTGGGTCGCCGCGCTCGACGAACTCAACCCGGACCTCGTCGTCAACACCGGCGACAACCTCTCCCACCGCACCGCGGTCCCGTCCGTGCTCCGCGCGCTCGGGCCCCTGCTGGACCGGCCGGGGCTGTTCGTCTTCGGCAGCAACGACTACTACGCGCCCAAGCCCAAGAACCCCGCGCGCTACCTCATGCCCCGCGGCAAAAAGAAGCGCATCCACGGCACCCAACTGCCCTGGCGCGACCTCCGCGCCGCCTTCGTCGAACACGGCTGGGTCGACCTCACACACGTCCGCCGCACCGTCGACGTCGGCGGCCGCGCCGTCTTCGCCGCCGGAGTCGACGACCCGCACCTGCACCGCGACCGCTACTCCGACATCGCCGGACCCGCCGACACCACCGCGGCCGTCCGCCTCGGCGTCACGCACTCGCCGGAACCGCGCGTCCTCGACACCTTCGCCACCGACGGTTACGACCTCGTCCTCGCCGGCCACACCCACGGCGGCCAGCTTCGCATCCCCGGCTACGGCGCGATCATCACCAACTGCGAACTCGACCGCAGCCGCGCCCGCGGCGCCTCCCGCTGGGGAGCCCGCATGTGGCTGCACGTCTCCGCCGGACTCGGCACCTCCCCGTACGCCCCCGCCCGCTTCGCCTGCCCGCCGGAAGCGAGCCTGTTGACGCTGGTCCCGCGTGGTTCCGGGGCGTCCGACCCTCGCAAACCAGCCCCGCGTAAAGCCGCGAAACCCGTCCGCTAGACTTACTCTCGACCCGCTAAGCAGTACCTCGGGGTGTGGCGCAGCTTGGTAGCGTGCCTCGTTCGGGTCGAGGAGGTCGTGGGTTCAAATCCCGCCACCCCGACTGGTGAGTGTGAGGGCCTTGTGTCTGCAGAAAGCGCAGACACAAGGCCCTCACTACGTTGTGCCCTCTGGGGGTCGGACCCCCAGACCCCCGCCAGGGGGCACGCCCCCTGGACCCCCGAAGGTGCGTCGGGTGCGGTTCTCGGGGTGGTTGGCCCTCGTGAGTGTCTATGCCGGTTAGAACCGGGATTAGCACTCACGACCCCTACCGGGTTAGCGGGTGGCGGTTAGTTCTTGCCAGCATTGGTGGAAGTCACCGATTGCGGTGGTGCGGGTCCAGGACCAGGCGGAGCGGGCGGCGGACGTTAGTTGGTCGTGGTCTTTGGCCGGGGGTTCGGCTAGGGCTGCGGCTAGGCGGGCTTCTACGTAGGTTGCCAAGGCTCGGTAGGTCAGGTCTTCCCGGTAGCGCGAGCGTTCGGTGATGTTGGTGAAGCCCGCGGTGGCTAGTTTGGCGGCTATGGTGCGGCCGCAGAAGGGGTCGCCGCCGTGGCGGCGGCGTAACAGGTAGTGGCCGCGCAGGGCGGCGTCTACGTTTGCGGTTCTGGGGCGGATTTTCGCCCGGCTCCAATCCGAGGTGGATAGAGCCAAGTGCCCGCCGGGGCGGAGTACTCGTCGAATTTCGGCCAAGGCTGCTAGCGGGTTTGCCAGGTGCTCGAAGAGTGCGTGCGAAAAAACAATATCCACTGACGCCGCCGCGAAAGGGAGGGCGTAGGCGGATGCGTTGACGTAGTCCACTGTGGATGCGGCCGGGAGTAATGGGTGGTGGATGTCTATGCCTATTACGTGGCAGGCGGGGGCTAAGGCGGTGGTGATGGAGCCTTGGCCGCAGCCTAGGTCCAGGACTCTTGCGCCGGGGGTGAAGAGCGGTTGGGCGAACGCGGCGCGGTCACTCGCTGTGCGCGTGTTCATCATTGACAGCGCGTCGTGGGCATAGCCCGGCGCGTAACCCTCCAGCACCCCGCACAGAGTACGGGTGAGAGGTGGCAGGATCGAGGGGTGAGCACGCAGTCAGGCAACCAAAATCCGCCCGCGGTGGTCCCGGACCGCCTGTTCGACGACGCCGAAACCGAAAAGCGCTGGCTGGCGCGGTTCCACGCGCCGCGCATCTCGGTGCCCGAGTGGGCCCGCGACGCGCCCGACGCCAACGTGTACGTCTCCAACGCCAGTGGCGTATGGGAGGTTTACGCGTGGGACCGGGCCACCGACAGTCACCGGCGCGTCACCAACCGGCCCAACGGCACCCTGCACGCGACCCCCGCCCCCGACGGGACGGCCATCTGGTGGTTCGACGACACCGACGGCGACGAATTCGGGTCTTGGCGCAGCCAGCCGTTCAACGGCGACAGTTCCGCCGCCGTCAAGGCCCTGCCCGATATTCACGACGGATATCCGGCCGGGCTGGAGATCGGCAACCGCGTGATCGCGGCCGGCGTCTCCACCGATGACGGCAGCGAGCTTTTCGCGAAAATCGACGGCGTTACCGAACGTTTTTATCAGCACGCGGACGACGCTGGAATCGCGTCGATGTCCCGCGACGAAAGCCTGCTCGCCATTTCCCATTCCGAGCATGGGGATTCGCGGCATCCGGCGTTGCGGGTGCTGTCCACCGACGGGTTCGCCACCGTCGCCGAGAAGTGGGACGGCGAAGGAAAAGGCTTGCAGGCACTGGAGTTCTCGCCGCTGCCCGGCGACCAGCGTGTGCTGGTCCTGCACGAACGCCGCGGTCGTGAGGAACTGCTCGTGTGGGACGTGCGGGCGGACACCGAAACCGAACTGCGAATCGATCTGCCCGGCGAGGTCGTCGCGGACTGGTATCCGGACGCGCGCGCGTTGCTGGTCGTGCACTTCCACGAGGCGCGCAGTTCGTTGTACCGCTACGACCTTGACACCGGCGAACTGTCCGCAGTGGACACTCCGGCTGGCCGGATCGGCGGCGCGGGCGTGCGACCGGACGGGACCATCGAGTACTCGTGGTCCAGCGCCGCGGAACCAGCCGCGGTCCGCGCCCGCGCGACCGACGGCACTGACGCCGTACTGCTGACGCCTCCGGGCGAGCGCGCACCGGGTTCGGCACCGGTCACCGACGCGTTCGTGGAAGGCATCGGCGGCCGGATCCACGCGCTGGTTTCCCGCCCGGCAGACGCCCCCGAAGGCCCGCTGCCCACGGTGTTCTCACTGCACGGCGGCCCGCACGCGGCCGACGAGGACCGCTTCTCCGCCTACCGTGCGACCTGGCTGGACGCCGGATTCGCCGTGGTCGAGGTGAACTACCGCGGCTCCACCGGTTACGGCTCGGCCTGGCGGGACGCCATCGAAGGCCGCCCGGGCCTGACCGAACTGGAGGACGTCGCGGCGGTGCACGACTGGGCTGTCGAAAGTGGACTGTCCGATAAGGACAAGTGCGTGGTGAACGGCGCTTCGTGGGGCGGATACTTGACCCTGCTGGCACTGGGCACCCAGCCGACGCGATGGGCGGCCGGAGTCGCGGGCGTGCCGGTGGCCGACTATGTGGCCGCCTACGAGGACGAGATGGAGCAGTTGCGCTCGTTCGACCGCGCGTTGTTCGGCGGCGCCCCGGAAGACGTGCCGGCGGTGTACCGCGAATGCTCGCCGCTGACGTACGTGGACGCGGTGGCCGCGCCGGTGCTGATCCTGGCCGGCGACAACGACCCCCGCTGCCCGATCCGGCAGATCGAGAACTACCTGGACCGCCTCGCCAAGCGCGACGCGCCCCACGAGTTCTACCGCTACGACGCGGGGCACGGATCGCTGGTGATCGCGGAGACGATCAAGCAGACGTCCATCGAGGTGTACTTCGCCTTGCGGGCGCTGGGGATGCGCTGAGGGTTCGGGCTGTCCAGGGGTTTCCTGGGCGGCCCGGCCTCACAGCCCGCGCTTAGCGCCCTTCAACCGCTCCACCGCGGCATCGTCACCCTCGTAAGACACCTGCACCGCATCCCGCCCAAAGACGAACAGCAGTAGTTCCACCGGCTCGCCCACCACAGTCACCACTGGAGCCCCGGACTTCACCGAAGCCGACTGGCCGTCCGGGGTCCGCAGGACCACCCCGACCGGTGACTTGCGCAGGTTCAGCTTCGCCGTCCGGGTGGCCAGCCGCCAGGCCGCGCTGTCTCGCGAAGGGTCGGGTGGGCGTGGGGTCCACTCCGGTTGTGCCCGACGGACATCCTCGTGGTGCACCAAGAACTCAGCACTGTTCGTCGCCTCGTCCACCGGGCCGATCGAGGTCGGCCAGAAGCGGGACGGGCCTCGGCGCACCTGGGCGACCAGGTCGTCCCACGGGCGCGCCGCGACGCCGTCCTGCACCTTCTGCGTGTGGCCGGCCAGCGCGGGCACCACGATCCCGGGCATCGCGTCCGGCCGGTGTTCCCGTACGACCAGGTGCGCGGCCAGGTCCCGCGTCTGCCAGCCTTCGCACAGCGTCGGGGCGTCCGGGCCGAGCTGCTCGAAGAGGTCGCTCAGCGCTTGGCGTTCATCCTTGGCTAGGCCCATACCAGCCAGGTTACTCGCCAGTTAGTGATGGAAGCCGGTCGATGTGGCGGGATCGTGCTGCGGGGACGGCTGGCGGCTCAGCTCCGGCAGCACGCGCTTCAGGTCGCCGAGCAGCAGGTCCGCCAGGTCGTGGGTGAAGCCGTTGCGGACGACGACGCGCAGAACCGCCAGGTCGGTGCGGTTGTCCGGGAACGTGTACGCGGGCACGAGCCAGCCGCGTTCGCGGAGGCGGCGGGAAACGTCGAAGACGTCGAACGCGGTGACGTCCGAGCCGGTGGTGAAGGCGAACACCGGCAGCTGGTCGCCGTGGGTGAGCAGTTCGAATGGCCCCAGCTTCGAGATCTCGTCGGCCAGATACATCGCCACGTCGCGCGAAGCTTGTTGCACCGCACGGAAACCTTCGCGGCCCAGCCGGACGAAGGTGTAGTACTGCGCGGCGACTTCCGAGCCAGGGCGGGAGAAGTTGAGTGCGAAGGTCGGCATATCGCCGCCTAGGTAGTTGACGTTGAAGACCAGCTCTTCCGGCAGCGCTGCCTTATCGCGCCAGACGACCCAGCCGACGCCGGGGTAGACGAGGCCGTATTTGTGCCCGGAAGTGTTGATCGACGCGACGCGCGGCAGCCGGAAGTCCCACTCCAGGTCCTCGTCGAGGAACGGGGCGATCATCGCGCCGGACGCGCCGTCGACGTGCACGGGGATGTCCCAGCCGGTCCGCTCCTGAAGCGCGTCGAGGGCGGCCGCGACCTCGGCGACCGGCTCGTAGCTACCGTCGAAGGTGGACCCGAGGATCGCGACGACGCCGATGGTGTTCTCGTCGCAGAGCTTCACCGCTTCTTCCGCCGACAGGTGATACCGATCGCCCTCCATCGGCACCAGGCGCGGCTCGACTTCCCAGTATTCGCAGAATTTTTCCCAGCACACCTGGACATTGATGCCCATCACCAGGTTCGGCTTCCCGGTGCGGCCCAGCTTCGCCCAGCGCCGCTTCAACGCCATGCCGGCGAGCATGCAGGCCTCGGACGATCCCGTGGTCGAGCAGCCCATGATGTCGGTCGGATCGGGCGCGTGCCACAGATCGGCGAGAATGTTGACACAGCGCCGTTCGAGTTCGGCGGTCTGCGGATACTCGTCCTTGTCGATCATGTTCTTGTCGACGCATTCGGCCATCAGCTCGCGCGCCTGCGGTTCCATCCACGTCGTGACGAACGTGGCGAGGTTGAGCCGCGCGTTGCCGTCGAGCATCAGCTCGTCGCGCACCAGCTGCAGCGCGGTGTCCGGCGGCAGCGAATCGTCCCGGAGCCGGTCGCGCGGCATGGTGAAGTCCGCGGCGAGCGCCGGATTGCTCCCGGCGTACAACGGATTCGTGCCGGTCTTCCGGTCTGCCCGATCTTGTTTCCCCTGATGCAGCACCATGGCTGCGAACCTACCCGCGCCGGCCTCCGGATGCGGGAAAGCCGCCCGCGACAAGGGCGGACGGCTTTTCTCCGGAGAGCGCGGTCAGGCTTGCTGCGCCTGCCACATCCAGTGCGCCTCTTCCAGCGCGCGGGTGATCTCGATGAGCAGATCCTGCGTCACGAGGTCGCTCTTGTCGGTCTCGTCGATGCGCTTGCGGAGCCGTTCGATCAGCGTCGCGAGCGTGTCGACGATCGCGGCGATGGTCGAGTCGACGGACTGCCAGTTGTCCGGGTACTCCGGCGCACCGGAGGTCGCCACGACGGTTTTCGCCTTGCCGTTGGGCGAAACCCCGATCGCGGCGGCGCGCTCGGCCACCTCGTCGACATACTGCCGCGCGGTCGACACCAGCTCGTCGAGCTGAAGGTGCGCGCTGCGGAAGTTCTGGCCCACCACGTTCCAGTGCGCCTGCTTCGCGATGAGCGAGAGGTCGATCAGGTCGGTCAGCGTCGCCTGCAGCGCGTTGCCGGTGATCTCCTTGTCCGCGTCGGACAGCGGGCTCTTGATGGGGGAAGTAGTCATCTCGGGTGTCCCTCCTCAGTCTTTGTCAGACGGTGGTGGTCAGCTCCACCTCGATGTTGCCGCGGGTCGCGTTGGAGTACGGGCAGACCTGGTGGGCCTGCTCGACCAGCTGGTCCGCGTCGGCCTTCGCCAAGCCGGGCAGCGACACGTCGAGCCGCACGCCGAGCTGGAACCCGACGTCCTTCTTGAAGACGCTCACCGATCCGGTGACCGTCGCCGCCGGCAGCGCGACCTTCGCCTGCCGGGCCACTGCCTGCAGCGCGCTCAGGAAACACGCGGAGTACCCCGCGGCGAACAGCTGCTCCGGGTTGGTTTTGTCCCCGCCGGGACCGCCCATCTCCTTGGGGATCGCCAGCGACTCGTCGATCACGCCGTCCGAGGACGTCACGTCGCCGTTGCGGCCTTCTCCTCGCGCGGTCGCGACGGCGGTGTAGATCGGCTCGGCCATGCGTGTTACCTCCTCGTCGGGACGCCTCCGGAGTCAGCGTCTCAATGAGTTCAACACTCCGCATTCGCGGAACAGTGCCCCGGCATGGCAGTCATCACCCCAGGAATAACCGGGATGCGGGGAGGCGAAACGTCAGCGCGCGCGAAGCAGTGCGTGCTCCGCGACCTGCTCACCGATGAGCCGCAGCGTGCGGACGCTCTTCTCGTCGGACGCGCCGCCGCCCTCGTCGAACTTCGTCTCGGCGGAGTTGATGGAACCACCCAGCGGAGTGGCCCAGCCGCGCAGCGCGTGCGTGATCGTGCGGAGCTGTTCGAGCGTGGTGACCGCGGCCTGCCAGCCGTACGCGACGGCGGCGAGACCCACCGCGCGGCCGTCGAGGTAGGGGCGGGTGTCCTCGCGGAGGTCTTCGACGTAGTCCAGGGCGTTCTTGACCAGGCCAGACAGCCCGCCGTGGTAGCCGGGCGAGACGACGATGAGCCCGTCCGCCCGGCGGATGCCCTCGATGAGCTTCCGCGCGCGTTCGTCCCGCTCCGCGATGGCGGTGTCGTAGAACGGCAGGACCAGCTCGGGACCGGGGATCAGCTCGGTCACGACGCCGCGTGCTTCGGCGGCGGCGAGCGCGATACGCAACGCGCGTTCGGATTGCGAGCCCTCTCGCAGGGAGCCACCAATGCCGAGTACCCGGACCGTTTTCGCGGAAGTCACAGGTCGAGGCTAACCCCTCGACCTAAGTAGAGGACCAGGATCTGAGACGGAGGCCTGAGTCACACACCGACTGGACCAACGTACCTACTGACAAGTAACCTCGGCTTATCCGGCGTTCGAGGAGGAACGATGGCCATTCCGCTGCAGGTCCGCGCCCAGGCTGCCGCCGCGCAGGTGTTGTTCTGGCTGCCCCGGCCGGTGCGCAGACTGATCGCCGGAGCGCCGCTGCGGCTGGACGGCCAGGAACTGGCCCTCGACGCCCAACTGCTGCTGCGCCTGCAAAAGCTCTCGGGTGCGGCGCTGGTCAACGGGTCGGTCGAGCGGTCCCGCGTAATGCTGGAACTGGGTCAGCACCTGGTCAACGGCAAGCGGATCGAGCCCGTCGCGACCCGCGACGTCGCCATCCCGTCCGGCGACGCGGCCCTCGACGCCACCCTCTACACCCCGGCCGGACTGCCCGAACCGTCCCCGCTGCTGGTGTTCTTCCACGGCGGCGGATGGGTCATCGGCAGCCGGGCTACGCACGACAACGCCGCCCGCTACCTCGCGAAACACGCCGGGGTCCGGGTGCTGTCGGTGGAGTACCGGCTCGCGCCGGAAAGCCCGTTCCCCGGTCCGGTGGACGACGCGCTGGCCGCATTCGACTACGCGCACGCCAAGGCGGCCGAACTCGGCGCGGACCCGGACCGGATCGCGGTCGGCGGCGACAGCGCGGGCGGCAACCTGTCCGCCGTCGTCGCGCTGGAGGCGACCCGGCGCGGCGGCCCGGCACCCGCGTTCCAGCTGCTGATCTACCCGGCGGTCGACTTCACCACGCGACGCCGGTCCCGCGAACTGTTCGGCGAGGACCTCTTCCTCACCGACGAGGCGATGGTGTGGTTCGAGGGGCATTACGCGCCTGAGGGCGTCGACAAGGCGGATCCCCGGATGTCGCCGCTGCTCGCGTCTGACCACAGTGGACTCCCGCCGGCCTACATCGTGACCGCGGGCTTCGATCCGCTGCGCGACGAAGGCGAGGCGTACGCGGAAAAGCTGCGTGCGGCGGGGGTTCCGGTAGCCCTCAGCAGGCAGGCCGACCTGATCCACGGCTTCCTCAACTTCGCCGGGGTCGGGACGCGGTTCCGGGAGGCGCTCGCCGAGATGGCCGGTGCGCTGCGGGTGGGGCTCGCCAACCGCTCGTGAGTGTTTATGCCGGTTAGCACCGGCTCACGAGGCCGGACATGGAACGGAGCCTGGCGCGGCGAACCGCACCAGGCTCCGGGCCTTTTCTCCTCCCGGTCAGGTCCCCGGCACGGGCACCGGGGCAGGCACCGGCGGTGCGGGCAGTGGCGGCGTCGGCACCGGAAGCGGTGGCACCGCCGCCCCGCCGAGCAGGCCGCCGAGCAGGCTGGTGACCGCGGCGAGCAGGCCCTTGACCAGGTCGCTCACCGCCTTCAGCGGTCCGGGCAGGTCCGGCAGCGGCGGGATCGGCAACGGCGGGATCTGCCGCGGCGTCGCCGTCGGGTCGCCGAGGAGCCGGTTGGACTCGTCCGCGCGGACCTTCGCCGCCGACGAGATTTGCTGGGTCTCGGATTGGACCTGGTACCGCTTGCCCGCCGCGATGTCGGCGAGCACCGGGCTGAGCCGGTCGAGGTCCGCCCTCGTCTTCGCGACATCGCCCGCGTAGGCCACCTTGGTCAGGTCGTCACGCATCTGCAGTACTTGTGCGGCGACGGCTTGCGTGGCCGAGGAGCCCTTGCCTCCCGCCGGGCTCGCGGAGGCCATCCCCGAAGTGCCGACGGCCAGCAGACTGCCGGCGGCGACCACAGCGATGATCCGCCCGATCTTGCCTTTCATTCTTTACCTCCCTGGCCTCTGGGACCTGACGGGTAAATCGATACCCGCCGTGTCGGCCCAACACCAGCCGATCACCGGATAGGGAGCTTTTCTAACCCTTACGTGCCGAATCCAACGGCCGGGAACCGGCCCGCAATTGATTAACGTGGATGGCTTGCGCGTCCCCCGACAATGACAGACCCCGGGACCTGAATCTGACTCATAGTAGCCGGATTGCCCGAATGGCGGCATTGCTCACTCACACGGGGGCAGTTCGTGATCGATTACCTTCATCACCCCGTCGGGATGCGGGATCTCGCTCGTCCAACCGTGGGTGTCCCCCACGCACGCACCGCCGCCCGCATTCGGGTCCGCTCCGCCTTTTCCCGGAAATCCCTGCCGCTTCGACCGGAAAACTCCAAGGTCGGCGCAGAAATATGAAAAACTGTTCACTCATCCACGGGAATAATGCTTTTTCGCGTTGCCGATGAAGTTAGCACCCAGGTCGCGTACGCATTTTCCGGCCCCGCCGAACGCCTGCGCGACACCCGGCCGGGGCACCGGTCAACCCCTGGCCGGGTGTGACGAAAAGAAGTTGCACGCTCGTACCAACTCTTGCTCTCATGGGGTACGTGCCTTTTCAGCCGTATCGCCGCGTCCTGAGCGTCCCCGGAGTCCGCCCGTCGATGGTGCTGATGTTCTTCGCACGGGTGCCCATGACGATGACCGGCGTGACGCTGACGCTGTACGTCGTCAGCGGCCTGGGCAGGGGCTACGGCGCGGCGGGCATCGTCGGCGCGGCCGTCACGCTGGGCATGGCGCTGGGCGCGCCGATGATCGGGCGCACCATCGACCGGTACGGGCTGCGCCCGGTCGTCGCGGTGTGCGGGCTGTCGTCCACCGCGTTCTGGTTCGCGGCACCTCATCTTTCGTACGCGGCGCTGGTGGTGTGCGCGCTGCCGGCCGGTGTGCTGTCAGTGCCCGCCGGTTCGCTGGCGCGGCAGATCCTGGCCGCGCTCGTGCCCGCCGAACAGCGCCGCGCGGCGTACTCGCTGGACACGATCCTGGTCGAGGCGTCGTTCATGATCGGCCCGGCGGCCGGGATCGCGGCGATCTCGTCGCTGTCGGCGACGCTGACGCTGAGCGGCATCGGCACCATCTTCGGCATCACCGCGCTGCTGATCTTCCTGCTCAACCCGCCGATCCGGAACGAGGACGAACTGGCCCCGACCGGCACCGCGCGGCCGCCACTGCGGTCGTGGCTGACCGGACGGCTGCTGGCGACCCTGCTGATCGCCGCCGGAACGCTGTTCTGCCTGGTCGGCACGGAGGTCGCGACGCTGGCCGCGCTGCGCGCACACGGTGACGTCGGCTGGACCGGCCTGGTCATCGCGGTGATGTGCGCGGCGTCGATGATCGGCGGCATCGTGCACGGCGCGGTGCGCAAGTCGCTGCCGCAGGGAATGCTGATGCTGCTGCTGGCGCTGCTGGTGATCCCGGTCGGGCTGGCGACGCAGCCGTGGTGGCTGCTGATGCTCCTGCTGATCCCGACGAACCTGGTCTGCGCCCCGACACTGGCGGCCACCACGGAGGCGGTGAGCGCGCTCGCGCCGCCCGCTGTCCGGGGAGAGGCGATGGGGCTGCAGGACGCGTCGACCCGGCTCGGGCTGGCCGCGGGGAGTCCGGTGGTCGGGTTCGCGATCGACCATTCGAGCCCGGCGTGGGGGTTCGCGGCCGCGGGGTTGGGCGGGTTGGCGCTGGCGGCGCTGGGGCTGGTGTGGTCGCTGCGGCGGCCTTCGGCGCGGATGCCTTCGCTGGCTGCGGCGGTTCGGGCACGTCGCTGAACTGGGGCAGGCGGCTGGGTCGGCTGCTGCTCAGCGACCCCAATGTGGCGTTGGTTGCGCTGAACGCACCCAATGTGGCGTTCGGTGCGTGGAACGCACCCAATGCCACATTGGGGGCACGCTAGCGACCGCCAGGCAGCCAGCGCAGGGGGTGGGTCAGGTGCAGGCCTTCCGAAGCCCGTCCAGCTTTTCCAGATTCCGCTTCGTCCACCGGGCGATCACGCCGGCGTCCTCGATGCGTTCCTTCTGGACCTGGACGTACGAGTCGGCCATGCCGAGCAGGGCGTTCTTGACGTCCTCCTCCTTGACGTCCGCCGCCAGTTCGCGGAGGCGTTTTTCCTTGTCCTGCGCGCGGGCTTTGAGCTTTTCGCCGTCCACCAACGGGTTCAGGTCGGCCAAGCCGAGCGCCTCGCTGCACGCGGAGACCTTGTCCACCGCCGAATTCGCCTGATTGACCGCCGAATCAACCTGGTCGCATCCGGCGAGCAGTGTCGCGGCCGCGGCCAAGGCGACGGCGATCCCCCAGTTCTTCATGCACCTCAGCCTAGCGGGTCCCGCGGGCGAACCACCCCAGTTCGCCCGCGGGACCGTCTCAGCCCTTCACGCACACGACCTGCTTGAGGTGCGCGACTACCTCGACCAGGTCGGTCTGTGCCTTGATCACCGTCTCGATGTCCTTGTACGCGGCCGGGATCTCGTCGACGACCCCGGTGTCCTTGCGGCATTCCACGCCCTCGGTCTGCGCCGCGAGATCGGCGGCGGAGAACGTCTTGCGGGCCTTCGTCCGCGACATCCGCCGTCCGGCGCCGTGGGACGCGGATTCGAACGACGCGGTGTTGCCCAGTCCGCGCACGATGTACGAGCCCGTTCCCATGCTGCCGGGGATGATCCCGAGGTCGCCGGAGCCGGCCCGGATCGCGCCCTTGCGGGTGACGAGCAGGTCGACGCCGTCGTAGGTTTCCTCGGCGACATAGTTATGGTGGCAGCTGATCGCGTCGTCGAACGTGGTTCCGGGTACGACTTCCGCGACCGCGAGCTTCACCAGCGCGACCATCGTCGCCCGGTTCCGTGCCGCGTAGTCCTGTGCCCAGAACAGGTCTCGCCGGTACGCCTGCATCTCCGGCGTGTTGGCGACGAACACCGACAGGTCGGGGTCCGGCAGGTCCCGGTTGTGCGGCAGCTTCCGCGCAATCGACATGTGCCGCTCAGCGAGTTCCTTGCCGATGTTGCGCGAGCCCGAATGCAGCATCAGCCAGACCCGGCCCTCGTCGGCTCCGCCCTGTTCGAGGCAGACCTCGATGAAGTGGTTGCCGCCGCCGAGGCTGCCGATCTGCCGCGCCGCCCGGTCGTGCAGGTCCTGGACGCCCTCGTGCAGGTCGCCGAACGACTTCCAGAACGTGTCCCAGCCGCCGACGCCGTGCACCTTCGCGGTGTTGACCGGCGTCTTGTGCAGGCCGAACCCGACCGGCACCGCCGATTCGATCCGCTTGCGCAGCTTGCCGAGGTCGTCCGGCAGGTCGCTCGCGGTGAGCGAGGTCCGCACCGCGCTCATCCCGCAGCCGATGTCGACGCCGACCGCCGCCGGGGACACGGCGTCGCGCATGGCGATGACGCTGCCGACCGTCGCGCCCTTGCCGTAGTGGACGTCGGGCATCACCGCGACGCCGTGCACCCACGGCAGGTTGGCGACGTTGCGCAGCTGACGCATCGCCTGGTCTTCGACCGACGCGGGGTCTGCCCACATCCGAATCGGAACCCGCGCGCCGTCCACCGCCGTGTACATGACTTTCCCTTTCTCAGACCGGAGTTTGCCCAGTCAGCATCCGGCACCGCGCCGCTGGCGACAACGGGTTTTCCGGCGCCGTGGCACGAGTGAAACGAAAACGGCGCTGGCGTCGATATCGGGCTCGGACGACCGGTTCGCCCAGGGTGCCGGTCTTGGGGAGGATTCCGTTTTTCGATGAAGAACTCGTCGCGGGCGTTGCTCGCTGTCTTGTTGCTGGCCGGGTTCCCGGTGCTGATGCTCGTCGTCGCCGGACTGCTGATCTGGCTGGAAGTCGCCGCGTTCCAGCGTAGTCCGTTCTCCGCGGTGCGGCTCGGCGTGTTCGTGGGTCCGGCACTGTTTGTGCTGTTCAGCGCCCTGCTGACGTTCGAGCGGACCCGCGACGACGACGTGGTGGGCGTGCCCGTCACGCCTGCGGAACAGCCCGGGCTGTGGGCGACCGTTCGCGAACTCGCCAGCGAGGTCGGCACCCGGCCGCCGGATGAGATTTATCTGGTTCCCCACGTCAACGCGGCGGTGTACGAGGAGACGCACTGGATGGGGCTGCGCGTGCGGCGGCGCCGGATGCTCATCGGCGCGCAGCTTTTCGCCGGGCTGAGCGTCAGCCAGATCCGCGCCATTCTCGGGCACGAACTGGGGCACTACAGCAATCGGCACACCCGGTTCGCCGGTGCGACCTACCGCGGACAGCAGACGATCGGGCGGGTCCTGAATGGACTCCACCGGTCGGCCTGGTTGCTGCGGCCCGTCTTCAGCGTTTACGCCGCGATGTACTTCCGGGTCTCGATGCGAGTAAACCGGGAACGGGAACTCACCGCGGACACCGATTCCGCACGGGTCGCGGGCACCACGGCCGCGACCACCGCGTTGCGCGAGGCCGAAGTGCTCGACACGGCGTGGCGGCTCTTCCTGCACCAGTACGCGGCGATCGGCTGGACCGCGGGTTATCTGCCGGAGCGGATGACCGAGGGCTACCAACTGCTGCTCACCGACGGGAAACGCGCGGGGGAATTCGCTCCCCTGCGGGAAAATCCGTCCTCGGAGCCAGAATCGAAGTACGACAGTCACCCGCCGACGTCCGAACGGATCGCGCTGCTCGAAGCCGCTCCGGCCATCCCCGTGCCACCCGGCGGCGAGCGACCGGCGACGGATCTCCTCCGTAACGGAATGACGCTGCTCGACTCCGTACTGGCGACCGGCTTCACCGAGGAAGCGTCATCGAAGAAGAGGCTCGACTGGGCCAGCCTGGTCGACGTCGGAATGCGCAACTCGAATCAGGTTGAGGCGCTGAGAATTCTCCGCAGCCGCAGCCTCGACGACCTGCTCGATCTGCTCGACGCCGGACGCCTTGAGGACATCGCCGACCTCACCGCGCCGCCGGAAGCCAAGGCACGGGCGAAGCGCGAGTTTTACCGTCCGCAGGTCCACAGTCGACTGTCCATTGTGGTGCACACGCAGCTTGCCAAAGCCGATGCGGCGCACTGGGAACTGTCTTGGTCTGGTCCAGCGAAGCTGGTGCTAGCCGAACCGTATGCCACCGAACTGGATCCCGCCATCGACGCGGCGATCGACGGGGACACCGCTCCGCTCCGCGCGTTGCTCGCCCCGGTTCACTCCTGAGAGGAAAACCCCTTGCTAGGACTTATCAAGCTGTACACCGTTCCGAAATATCGCCGGATGATGAAGGCGGTCGCGAAGGACGCGAAGCAGCGCGGAATGAGCACTTTCGAATTCATGGACACACTCGGCCAGGAGGACCTGGCCCGCTACCTCACCCCGCCGATCAAGCAGACGGACGCCGCCCGCTTCGGACTGCCCGCGGACGACGAGATTACCGACGACCAGGTGCTGGCCGACCCGGTTCGCGCCGCACGAGACGCCTATCTGGCCGGAGAATGGCAGCCGGGCGCCGACCTGCTGGCCGGAATCGGCACGGATTGGGACCGGCGCGGTACCGCGGTGAGTGTCCTTTCGAAGGTCGCGGCCGATGACGACACCGCGTTGAAAGCCTGGCGCACCGCCCGGCCCGACGACCCGGACGCCGCCATCGTCCATGCGGACTCGCTTACGAATGTGGCCTGGCAGATCCGGACCGCGCAGCGGGCGAGCAACGTCAGCAGAGAGCAATTCGCCGGTTTCCAGCGCGTCCTCGAACAGGCCGACGAGGCCTGCCAGATCGCCGCGGAACTCGCCCCGGACGACCCGACGCCATGGGGGAAGCGGTGCTCGATCGCGATGGGCCGCCAGTACTCGCGCGACGATTTCCGCGAAATCTGGGCTGGCGTGATGGCACGCGACCCGCTGAACGTCGCCGCGCACAGCCGCGCGATGCAGTACTGGTGCGCGAAGTGGTTCGGCTCGCACGAGCTGATGTGGGAGTTCGCCGAGGAAGGCGCGGCGAAGCATCCGAAGCTGGCGTGGCTGCCCTTGGCGGCGGCGTTTGAAATGTGGGCCTCGGATGTCAAGAACCCGTGGCAGGACAAGCGGGTCGAGCAAGCGCTCGACACGTTGCTGCCCTGGCTCGACGGCGAGGGCCGGGACGCCCCGGAGGCCCGGGACAGCCGCGCGTTCGCCGCCCGCGCGCTGGTGGAACTGAAGCGCGGCGAGGAAGCGATCGAGCAGTTCCGCCGCCTGGGCGCGCACGCGGACGGCTTTGTGTGGTCCTACAACGCGTTCGGCTCCGTGCACGAGTTCCGGAAGATCCGGAGCCGCGCCTGCCGGCTGGCCAGGTAGCGGGGACCGGTCCCGGACGACCGGTGCTCTCCTGACCCGGTTCCCGAACCTGAGGTGGTGTCCGCGGTGTACCCGTCCAGCCCTTACCAGCCGATGCCCGCGTCCGGACCGAACGCGGAGCAGGAGGTGCTGCGCGGAATCCGGACGATGCGCTTGGCGATCAGCGGCCAGGCCGTGCTCTACCTGGCGCTCGTCGCGTTCGTCGGGTTCCTGCTCAGTCTTGGCGGCACCTCGGACGCGGTGGCCCTGCCGGTGGCGATCATGGCGATCAACGCGGCGCTGACCATCGCGCTGGTGGTGTGTGCCGTTCTGCTGGGCAAGCGGCAGCGCAAGGTCATGCTCACGCTGATCTGGCTGGAGTGCGGGTTCATCGCGATGCTGCTGCTCGGCCTGATTCTGACCTTCGCCACCAGCTCCGGTGCCGGGGGCGCACCGGTCGGGCTGATCCTGTGGGGGTTCCTGATCCAGGCCGTGCTGCGGCCCCTGCAGAAGCCGGAACTCCGGGCCGCGTTCGGGCTGAAGCCGATCAAGCCGCGGCAGAAGAAGAAGTGAAAACTGCCCGGCCCCTGGACAAGGGACCGGGCAGTTTTCGCAGAGAAAATCAGCGGTTCTGCGCCACCAGTTCGGCGATCTGCACCGTGTTCAGCGCCGCCCCCTTGCGGAGGTTGTCGGCGGAAACGAACAGCGCCAGCCCGCGACCGTCCGGGACGCCCGGGTCGGTGCGGATGCGGCCGACCAGGCTCGGGTCGATGCCGGCGGCCTGCAGCGGCGTCGGCACGTCCGCCAGCTGCACGCCCGGCGCGGTCGACAGCAGTTCCGTCGCCCGCTCGACCGACAGCGGCCGCTCGAATTCGACGTTCACCGACAGCGAGTGCCCGGTGAACACCGGCACCCGCACGCAGGTACCGGACACCAGAAGCTCCGGGATGCCCAGGATCTTCCGGCTTTCGTTGCGCAGCTTCTGTTCCTCGTCCGTCTCGAAGGTGCCGTCGTCCACAATGGACCCGGCCATCGGCAGGACGTTGAACGCGATCGGCGCGACGTACTTGGCCGGGGCCGGGAATTCGACCGCCGAACCGTCGTGGGTGAGCGACGCCGCGCGCGTGGCGACCGCGTTCACCTGCGCGGCCAGCTCGTCGACGCCGGCCAGACCGCTGCCGGACACCGCCTGGTAGGTGCTCGCGATGATCCGCACCAGGCCGGCTTCGTCGTGCAGCGGCTTGAGGACCGGCATCGCGGCCATCGTGGTGCAGTTGGGGTTCGCGATGATCCCCTTGCGCGCATCCTTGATCGCCTCCGGGTTCACCTCGCTGACGACCAGCGGCACGTCCGGGTCGCGGCGGAACGCCGACGAGTTGTCGACCACGATCGCGCCCGCCTCGGCGAACCGCGGCGCCTGCTCGCGAGAAGTCGCGCCACCGGCGGAGAACAGCGCGATGTCCAAACCGGACAGATCAGCGGTCGCGGTGTCCTCGACGGTGATTTCCCCGTCGCGCCACGGCAACGTGCGTCCCGCCGAGCGGGCCGAGGCGAAGTACCGGATCTGCTCGATCGGGAAGTTCCGTTCGTCGAGCAGCTTGCGCATCACGGCGCCGACCTGGCCGGTCGCCCCGACCACCCCGACGCGAAGACCCTGCCCCATCAGCGACCACTCCCCGCGTAGACGACGGCTTCCTCGTCGCCGCCCAGTTCGAACGCCTCGTGGATCGCGCGCACGGCCTCGTCCAGCTGCGCGTCGCGGATCAGCACCGAAATGCGGATCTCCGAGGTGTTGATGATTTCGATGTTGACGCCCGCGTTGGCCAGCGCCTCGCAGAACGTCGCGGTGACGCCGGGGTGCGAGCGCATGCCCGCCCCGACGAGCGACACCTTGCCGACGTGGTCGTCGTACAGCACCGACTCGAAGCCGATCTCCGCCTTGATCTTCTCGAGTTCCTTGACCGCCTTGGCCCCGTTGGCCTTCGACAGCGTGAAGGTGATGTCGGTGCGGCCGGACGACGTGCTGGACACGTTCTGCAGCACCATGTCGATGTCGATCTCGGCGTCCGCGACGACCCGGAAGATCTTGCCCGCCGCGCCGGCGTGGTCCGGCACGCCGGTCACGGTGATCTTCGCCTCCGAGCGGTCGTGTGCCACACCGGTGATCAGCGCTTGTTCCACGGGGATCTCCTCGATCGATCCGGCCACCGTGGTGCCCGGCTTGTCGCTGTAAGAAGAACGGACTCGGATCGGCACGCCGTAGCGGCGCGCGTACTCGACCGACCGCAGGTGCAGGATCTTCGATCCGCTCGCCGCGAGTTCCAGCATCTCCTCATACGGGATGGTGTCGAGCTTTTTGGCGTCCGGCACGATGCGCGGGTCGGCCGAATACACACCGTCCACATCGGAATAGATCTCGCAGACATCCGCGTTCAGCGCGGCGGCCAGCGCCACCGCGGTGGTGTCGGAACCGCCCCGGCCGAGCGTCGTGATGTCCTTGGTGTCCTGTGCCACGCCTTGGAAACCGGCCACCAGCGCGACGTATCCCTGCTCCAGCGCCTCGGTGACGCGGCTCGGCGTGACGTCGATGATGCGCGCGTTGCCGTGCACCGAGGTGGTGACCACGCCCGCTTGGGAACCGGTGAACGACCAGGCTTGCGCGCCCTGTGCGGAAATGGCCATCGCGACCAATGAATTCGAGATGCGCTCACCGGCGGTGAGCAGCATGTCCATTTCCCGCTCCGGCGGCGCCGGGTTCACTTGCTGCGCCAGATCGAGCAGCTCATCAGTGGTGTCGCCCATCGCCGAGCACACGACGACCACGTCGTTGCCCGCCTTCTTGGTCGCGACGATCCGTTCTGCCACGCGCTTGATCCGGTCGGCACTTTCCAGCGACGATCCGCCGTACTTCTGGACCACGAGGGCCACGCCCGAACCTCCTTGACGGGCCGGGGCGTACTCCTTGGAGGGCACCGAGGAGCGCCCACGGCCCTTCATTTGGAGAAGAGCCTACCGGCGCGAACGGCGCTCGCCACCCCATCGAGTGGTCCGCCACGGCCCGCTCGGACCATTTGGAAGTAAATTTTCCTTGACGCCAGGGGAAAGCTCGAAGCCCTTCCGCCGGAGTGACGGAGAGCACTCCTTTGGCGTACTACGTTCGCCGCATGCGCAAACCAGCCGAGACCGCCGTCCCCGTCGCGCCGCTCATCACCGAGCGTTGGAGCCCACGCGCCTACGACGAGACCGCCGAGATCACCGACGCCCAGCTGACCGCATTGCTCGAAGCCGCCAGGTGGGCGCCGTCTTTCGGCAACACCCAGCCGGCCCGCTATCTCGTCGGCCGCCGAGGCGATCCGGTGTTCCCGCGGATCCTCGCGACACTGAACTCCGGGAACCAGGCGTGGGCGTTCCGGGCGAGCGCGTTGCTGATCGGCGTGATGGTCACCACTAACGAGAAGGGCGAGGTGCCCTACACCGACTACGGGCTTGGTCTCGCGACCGAGAACCTCGTGCTGCAGGCAGTCGAGCTTGGCCTGATTGCCCACCAGATGGCCGGCTTCTCTCCGGACGCGGTCCACGCGGAGTTCAGCCTGCCGGAGGCCGCAGTGGCTCGGGTCGCGATCGCCGTCGGATCGCCCGCCGACCCGTCCGTACTCGAGGATCCGCGCCGGATCGAACGCGAACTCGCCCCTCGGCAGCGACTGCCGCTCGCGGAGTTCGCGTTCGGCGACCGATGGGGCACCCCGGCACTGTGACCGTTTCGTAACCATTCAAGGGAACCGGCATCTCGCCCATGAGGTCTGATGGACACCAAACCGGTCAGACCAATGAATCGGTGGAATATCCCTCAAGGAGTGACGAGATGCGTACTGGCCTGCCGGTTGTGACGGCGATTTCCGCTGCGACGTTGGCGCTTGCTCTGACTGGCTGCTCCAGCTCGGACGACAAGGCACCGACCCCGCCGATCGAGACGCCGGCCGCTTCCTCGGCGAGCGCGCCCTCGTCCAGCGCCGCGCCCGCCGAGGGGGGCAGCGCCTCTTCCGCCGAGTACACGAAGCAGGGCACGAAGCTGAAGATCGGCGAGAAGGCCGTGGTGCCGTTCAAGTCGAAGAGCAACACCGGCGCGCTCGGGGTGACGGTGACCGGGATCGACAAGGGCGTCGAGGCCGACCTGGCCCCGCTCAAGCTGGGCGACCGGGCCAAGGGGATGACGCCGTACTACATCCAGGTCAAGGTGACGAACGAGACCGGCTCGGACTTCGCGTACGCCTCGCTTGGCTTGATGAACGGCCTGCTCGCGGACGGCACCAAGGGCCCGCACGTGACGGTGATCGGCAAGTTCGAGAAGTGCGACAGCGAGAACGCGGACAAGACGTTCACCACGAAGGGGGCGTCGTTCACCAGCTGCGTGCTGGCGCTGGCCCCGTCCGGCGCGGAGGTGAAGGGGGCTAGCTACAGCGCTAGCACGCACCGGGACCTGGCTCCGGAGACCGACTACGGCAAGGAAGCGGTGACCTGGCAGTAAGCTGGGCGCGAGACCGCCGCGGGGGCGTCAGTCGAGGACTGGCGCCCCTTTTCGCGTCCTGGGGGAACTGATGTCCGGCAGAAGACCGATCGTCTTGGTAGCAGTGTCGGCGTTCGCGCTGTCCGCGTGTTCGAGCGTGCCCGACGCGCCGCCGCCGACCCTGACCTCGGCCCCCGTCTCGACCAGCGCGCCCGCGCGGAAGAAGATCGACTACACCAAGCCGGGTACGAAGCTCAAAATCGGCGAGAAAGCCCTTGTGCCGTTCACGACCGACTCCTCGCCAGTCGGCGCGGTCGGCATCACGGTGACCCGCATCGACCGGGGCACCGAGGCGGAAGTAGCCAAGATGAACCTCGGCGACGACCTCGCCGGGCTGGTGCCGTTCTACGTCCAGTACACCGTGTCGAACGAGACCGGCGACGACTTCTCCGCCGCCCACGTGATCGGCGTCAGCGGGCTTCTCAAGGACGGTTCCGAAGGCTGGATGAGCCTGCCCGTTGACGCACCGAAGTGCCACAGCGACAGCACCCTCGACTTCACGGCCAAGGGTGCGGCCTACGGCGGCTGCGAGATGGAACTGGTCTTCCCCGGAGCGACGGTGACCGGCGCTAAGTACGACGACAACAGCTTCGCTTGGCTGGCGAAGGGCACGGACTACCGGGAACACCCGATCGTCTGGCAGCCGTGACGACCGGTCAGGCGCCAGCGCCGCCGACCCGCCGGATGATCTTCGCCAGGATGCCCGACACGATCAGCCAGAACACCGCCGCGATGCCGTAGTTCACCAGGACTCGCAGCTTCGCGTCGCTCGGCGTGAACAGGTCCTTGAAGCCGAGCGACAGGCCGTCGGCCCAGCTGCGGACGAACGAGACGATTCCGTTGCCCTGGTTGGCCTCGCCGATGACGAAAATCACGTGCAGCACCAAGACCGCGGCGAAAAGCAGCCCGGCCCAGCGCACGAGGGACGCGATAAACGACACCGTCCGCTCGCGGGTGCGCCGCCAGTCCACCGGGGTGCGCTGGGGACGCGGCTTCGCCTCGGTTTCCTGCGCCTCTTCAGCGTGCTCGCCCATGCCGGGCAGTCTGGCACGTCGCCTCGCGGCTCGCTACCCGCTAGTAACAGGTATCAGCCACCCGACGTAACAGTTCGATCGCGGCGGGCGGCTTTCCAATCGCGGTGCCGGGTGGTTACAGTGAACCCCGTGGCGCGTGAACTCCTGCTTCGCTGCCGCGACGGGGCCTGATCTGACCGGCTCCTCGTCGCGGGGCTTTGTGGTGCCGGTCGTCCGCACCGATCCCGTCAGGAGATTTTTCCCGCGATGAGCACCGATCCTCGTACCACCAACTCCCGTCTGCGCACGCCCTCTCGTCCCGCGCCCGCCGGACAGCCCTCGTGGAACCCGCAGCGCGGCACGTCCATGCCGGTGCACCGCTACCGCCCCTGGTACGACGTAGTCGAGAACATCGACGTACCCGACCGCACCTGGCCGGACAAGCGCATCGAGCGCGCGCCGCTGTGGTGTGCGGTCGACCTGCGCGACGGCAACCAGGCGCTGATCGACCCGATGTCGCCCGCGCGCAAGCGCAAGTTCTTCGACCTGCTGGTCCGCATGGGCTACAAGGAGATCGAGGTCGGCTTCCCGGCCGCCTCGCAGACCGACTTCGACTTCGTGCGCGAGATCATCGACGAGGGCGCGATCCCCGACGACGTGCACATCCAGGTGCTGACCCAGTGCCGCCCCGAGCTGATCGAGCGCACCTTCCAGGCACTCGAGGGCGCGCCCCGGGCGATCGTCCACATCTACAACTCGACCTCGATCCTGCAGCGCCGCGTGGTGTTCCGCGAGGAGCGCGAGGGCATCAAGAAGATCGCGACGCAGGCCGCCGAAATGGTGGTCGAGCTGGCGGCGAAGCAGCCGGACACCGACTTCCGGTTCCAGTACTCGCCCGAGTCCTACACCGGCACCGAGCTGTCCTACGCGCTCGAGGTGTGCAACGCGGTCACCGAGATCTGGCAGCCGACGCCGGAGAAGCCGGTGATCCTGAACCTGCCGGCGACCGTCGAGATGGCGACGCCGAACGTCTACGCCGACTCGATCGAGTGGATGAGCCGCAACCTGGAGCGCCGCGATTCGGTGATCCTGTCGCTGCACCCGCACAACGACCGCGGCACCGGCATCGCCGCCGCCGAACTGGGCTACCAGGCAGGCGCGGACCGGATCGAGGGCTGCCTGTTCGGCAACGGCGAGCGCACCGGCAACGTCGACCTGGTCGCGCTGGGCATGAACCTCTACAGCCAGGGCATCGACCCGCAGATCGACTTCTCCGACATGGACGAGATCAAGCGGACCGTCGAATACTGCAACCAGCTGCCGGTCCCGGAACGCTCGCCGTGGGGCGGCGACCTGGTGTTCACCGCCTTCTCCGGCAGCCACCAGGACGCGATCAACAAGGGCCTCGACGCGATGAAGGACGCCGCGGACAAGCGGGGGGTCCCGATCGACGAGCACCCGTGGGAGGTCCCGTACCTGCCGATCGACCCGAAGGACGTCGGCCGCACCTACGAGGCCGTGATCCGGGTGAACTCGCAGTCCGGCAAGGGCGGCGTCGCCTACATCATGAAGGCCGAGCACCAGCTGGACCTGCCGCGCCGGCTGCAGATCGAGTTCTCGAAGGTCATCCAGGCCTACACCGACACCGAGGGCGGCGAGGTCGACCCGGCCACCATGTGGCGCGCGTTCTCGGCCGAGTACCTGGAGTCGAAGACCCCGCTGGAGCTGATCAAGCAGCGGGTGACCGACAACGGCGGCGGCGAGTACGACCTCGAGGCCACGGTGAAGGTCGAGGGCGACGAGCACGAGATCACCGGCCGCGGCAACGGGCCGATCGCCGCGTTCTTCGACGCACTGTCCACTGTGGGCTATGACCTGCGGCTCCTGGACTACAGCGAGCACACGCTGAGCCCTGGCGACGACTCGCGTGCCGCGTCCTACATCGAGTGCGCGATCTCCGACCGCGTGTTCTGGGGCATCGGCGTCGACCCGTCGATCGTCACCGCTTCACTGCGTGCCGTGGTGAGCGCGGTCAACCGGGCGAACCGCTGACCTGCGCCTGATGCGCCCCAATGTGGCATTGGGTGCATGCGACGCACCGAACGCCACATTGGGTGCATCTGACGCACCCAATGCCACATTGGGGCGTTCCGGGCCGGGCGGGAGGTGAGCATGCGGGCTGAGCGGCTGGTTGCGTTGCTGTTCACGCTGCACCGCAAACGCGCGGGCACCGTCGGGGAGCTGGCGGACGAGCTGGGCGTGACCGAGCGGACGCTGCGGCGCGATCTCGCCGCGTTGCGCGAAGCCGGCGTGCCGCTCTGGAGTGAACCAGGGCGGTACGGCGGCATCCGGCTCGTCGACGGCTGGCGTTCGAAGCTCGACGGCCTCACCTCGCGGGAGGCCGTCGCGCTGCTGGCCCTCGACGTGCCGGACGCGCTGGCCGGGCTCGGTCTCGGCACCGCGGTGGCGGCCGCGCACGCGAAAGTGTCGGCGAGCCTTCCGCAGCAGTTGCAGGAGCAGGCCCGGACTGTCGCCGGGCGCTTTCATCTCGACGCGTCGGCCTGGTTCAGTTCGCCGGACGACACGGCCGCGTTGCCTGCGGTCGCGAAAGCGGTGTGGGCGCAGCGGCAGCTCGACGTGCGGTACCGGCGGCGCGACAAGGTCACCCGGCGGACGCTCGATCCGTTCGGGCTCGTGTTGAAGGCCGGGGTTTGGTACCTGGTGGCACGGGTCGGCGACGATCTGCGGACGTATCGTGTCTCCCGGCTGGAGGCGGTCGCCGAAACCGGGGAAACCTTTGTGCGGCCGGAAGAATTCTCGCTCGCCGACTGGTGGCGGGCGTCTTCGGCGGAGTTCGAGAAGATGCCGCTGCCGTTGAAGGTGACGGCCCGGCTCGACCGGTCCGCGGCGGGTGCGTTGCGGCGGGTTTTCGGGCCGGAGTACGTGTATGAGGTGCTGGTGTCGCTCGGCCCGAAGGACGACGACGGGTGGGCCGAGGCCGAGTTTGCCATGGAGAGCAAGGAAGTCGCTGTCGGACAGCTGGTTTCCCTCGGCCCCGGCATCGAGGTGCTGACCCCGCCAGAAGTCCGCACCGCAGTCGCGGAGTTCGGTCAGGCGCTGGCTGACCGCAACCGTCCGTGAAGGGAACCCTGAGGGAATCAGAGTCCCTGAGGGTTCCCCTCACGGACAGTCGGGATCAGCGGTAGCCGCTGGCGTCGGCGGGTTTTCCGGGTTCCTGGACCTCGTCGATGTACCGCCACGCGTCCGGACGGCTGCCGTCCACGTCGTCGATCTCGTAGACCTTCGCCAGCTGTCCGCTGGAAACGGTCTGCCCGGTCCACCGGTGCCGGTCCGCGTCGGCGGCGAGGGCGACGACCGTGCGGCCGGAGAAGGCCGGCGACTCCGAGATCACGAAGTGCGGCTCGCGGACGGTCGCGTCCCGCCAGTTTTCCTCGGTGACCTCGAAGAGCTCCAGCATCGCCTCCGAACGCAGCCAGCCGGGCGTGAACGCGATCGCGGTGCAGTCGTGCGCCTTCAGCTCGGCGGCCTCGCCGACGGCCAGGACGTTGATCGCCGCCTTGGCCAGGTAGTACGGCAGCGAGGTGCCTTCGCGGTACTTCGCGTTGTACTCGGCGGTGCCGTCGGTCAGCTCGATCACGAGCCCGCCCGCGCGGCGGATGACCAGCGGAAACAGGTGGTGGCTGGTGATCAGGTGGGCGTCGAGGGACAGCCGCATCATCCGCAAGCTGTTGTCCAGCGAGTGCTCCCAGATCGGTTTGCCCCATTCCAGGTAGCGGTCGCCGCCCCAAATCCCGTCGACCAGGATGTCGAGCCCGCCGCGTGCCTCGTCGATCCGTTGTGCGAGCGTGGCGACCTCCTCGCTCACCAGGTGGTCGACCCGCAGCGCGCTTCCCTTGCCGCCAGCCGCTTCGATCCGTTCCAGGGTGTCCTCAATGGTCTCCGGACGGTCCACTTCGGACCGCCCGGCGCGCGTCGTGCGGCCGGTGACGTACACGTACGCCCCGGCCCGGCCCAGCTCGACCGCGATCGCCCGGCTCGCCCCGCGCGTGCCGCCCGCCACGAGCGCGACCTTGCCGGCCAGTTCCCCGCTCATTCGGTTGTCCTCTTTTCTGTCGGTGGACCACCAGCGTGCGGGCTAACCCTGACATCCTCTGTCCGGGTTCGCGAAATCTAGGCCGCGGGCCTAAGCGCCGAGTACAACGCGCTGATCAGCGGCTCGTTCTCCGGAGCGGCCGCGGCGGGGAACGGGATCCGGCGGCGGGTGTAGCCGTAGGCGATGCCGTTCCGGGGGTCGGCGAATGCCTGCTGGCCGCCCGCGCCGCTGTGTCCGAAGCTGCCCTGGCCCAGCTCCGGGTAACGCTCGGCGGTGGCGTGAAACCCGATGCCGAACGCCTTGTGGTCGCCCAAAACGACGTCGTGGCCGATGGACTGGATTTGCGCGAACTCGGCGGCGGTTTCCGGCTTCAGCAGGGGCGGTTCGCCGTCCAGCGAGCTGATCGCGGCGGCGTACATCCGGGCCAAGCCGCGGGCGGAGGCGACCCCGCCGAACGATGCCGGGCCGAGCCGCCGGACGTCCGGGAGGTTCGGGAGTTCCCACACCTCCGGGCCGTCGGGGTGGTGCCGGTTGAACGCGATGCCCGACAGGCTGTTCGCGGCGGGCAGCGCGAGTTGCCGTTCGGGAGTCTGGATCATCGGCTGCGCGCTGACAAACCGCGGCTCCAGTTCGGCGGGCAGGCCGAGATGGAAGTCCACTGTGTACGGATCGCGGACGCGGTCGGCGAAGTGTTCCTGGATGGTGCGGCCGGTAGCCCGGCGCACGACCTCGCCGCTGAGCGCGCCGACGACCAGTGCGTGGTAGCCGAACGTGCTTCCCGGCCGCCAGAAGGGGCGTTGCCGGGCCAGGCGTTCCGCGACGACCCGGTCGTCCGCGAGTTCGGCGCGGCTGAACCCCTCGTCGGTGCCGACCAGTCCAGCTCGGTGCGCCAGGAGTTCCCGCAGGGTGACGTCGGCCGCGAACTCCGGCCAGTAGTGACGCACCCGCTGGTCAAGCTCCAGCACTCCGTCCTGGACGAGCAGCGCGACGATCAGATGTGCCGCGCCTTTCGTCGCCGAGTACGCGCCGAGCAACGAGTCTTCGTCGATGTCGTCGCCGGTCCACAAGTCGACTACTCGTTCGCCGTGGTGGTACGCCACCAGCTGGGCGGAGCCGTCGGCGACCGCCGCGAACGTGTCACGCACCTGTTCGAAACCGGGCCGCACAGTGCCCTTGATGTCTGCCATGCCACGACCATACGCCTATTTGTGACCACTGGTCATTAACCCGGTCTGGGTAGAGTCCCGAGCTATGACCCGACCGCGGCCCGGCCGTCCCGCACAGCTCGATCGCGAGCGGATCGTCGACGCGGCGCTGTCCGCCGGAAATCTCGACACGTTGACGATGCGTGAGCTGGCGACGCGGCTCGGGGTGACGCACGGCGCGCTCTACCGCTGGGTCGCCAATCGGGACGCGCTGTTCGACCTGGTGAGCGAGGTCGTGCTCGAGCGGGTGCTTCCGCGAGAAGGGCCGCCGCGCCGGTCTTGGCGGCCGTGGCTCGCGCAGGTGGCGTGGGCGATGCACGACCAGTTCCTCGCGGTGCCTGGCTATGCGACCCGGCTGTCCCGGCCGCATCGGCACAACGCGGATTCGTTCGGACGGCTGCATGCCGAGGTGGTCGCCGCGTTCACCAATGCCGGTGTACGGCCGGAGATGGCCGAGCAGAGCTGGTACATCTTCATCACGTGCACGGTGAGCTGGCTTGCCGTGCGGGAGAATCCGCTCGACCTCGGACCGGACGCGCCTCGGTTCGAGCTGTTCCTGGACACGTTGCTGCGCGGGCTGCCCGCCAGGGAACCCAGTTAGGTCGTGAGGGCGGCGACCTCGGCGCGCATCTCGTCGATCACCGTCGCGACCGCGGGACGGTTCGCCGCGCCGGTGCGGCACACCACCTCCACCAGCCGCGCCGCGCGGATTCCGGCCAGCGGGCGGCCGACCAGGCCGCTGCCGCGCCGAGTGTCCATTGTGTACCGGGGCATCAGCGCGATCCCGTGCCCGGCGGCGACCAGCCGTTCGGTGATCCGGAAGTCGTTGATCCGCTGGACGATCTGCGGTCGCACGCCGGTCCGCACGGTCAGCGAGCGGAGGACGTCGTCGACCGGGAAGCCGTGGTCGACCGAGATCCAGCGTTCGTCGGCGAGATCGGCCAGCCCGACGCGGCGGTTGCGGGCGAGACGGTGGCCGACCGGGAGCGCGACGTCCAGCGGTTCGCGCAGCAGCGGGACGACGTCGAGCCGTTCGGTGTCGAACTCGGCCGCGTGCTCGTCGCGGTGCGCGACGACGACGTCGTAATCGGCGACCAGGCCGGGCAGTTGCGGCGGGACCATATCGACGTCGCGGACGTCGACCTCGAGGTTTTCGTGCTGGTCGATGCGCCGCAGCAGACCAGGCAGGAGCATCAGCCCGGCGGACTGGAAGATCGCGATCCGCACGCGTCCGCGCGGGGCGCTGCGGTAGGTGTCCAGCTCCGACTCGGCTCGGTCCAGCGCGGCCAGCACGTCGTCGGCGCGCGCGACGAGAGCGCGGCCGGCGTCAGTGAGCCGGAGGCCGCGACCAGCCGGTTCGGTGAGCGCGATACCGACCTCCGCCTGCAACGCGCGCAACTGCTGTGAGATCGCCGACGGCGTGCAGTGCAACGCCTGCGCGGCGGCGGTGACGCTGCCCCGATCGGCGAACTCGCGCAGCGTCCGAAGCCTGCCCAGATCCATCCGGGCAGTGTATGTGAAGCACTGCTTCACAGTCAGTACAGTTATTCTCGCTGGTCCTTCAAAGTTTGACTAGGCACAGTTGACGCATGGCCATCCGAGACCGTCTGCTCGCCGTGTTCGTCGCCGTCTTGTGGGGCCTCAACTTCATCGCGATCCACGCCACGCTCGGCCAGTTCCCGCCGATGTTCGCGGGCGCGCTGCGGTTCCTGCTGATCGCGATCCCGACGATCTTTCTTGTGCCGCGGCCGCGGGTGAAGCTGCGCTACCTGCTCGGCTACGGCCTCGGGTTCGGCACCGGGCAGTTCGCGTTCCTGTTCGTCGCCTTGGACCTGGGCATGCCGACCGGGCTCGCGTCGCTGGTGCTGCAGGCGTCGGCCCCGTTCACCGTGCTGCTCGGCGCGGTGCTGCTGCGGGAACGCGTCTCCGGACGGCAACTGGCCGGGATCCTGCTCGCCGTCGCGGGCATGACGGCGATCGCCTGGCAGCAGTCCGCCAACGCCGCGCTGGTGCCGTTGCTGCTGACCCTGCTGGCCGCGCTGAGCTGGGCGGTCGGCAACCTGAGCATGCGCCGCGCGGAGCCGGACAACCCGCTGCACCTGACGCTGTGGATGTCGGTCGTGCCGCCGCTGCCGATGCTGGCGCTGTCGGGGATCTTCGAGGGCCCGGGAGCCGCCTGGCACTCGCTGACGACGCTCGGCACGAAGACCGGGCTGATCGGCGTCGCGGGGCTGGCGTACGTGGTCATCTTCGGGACGGTCGTGGGGTCCGGCATCTGGACGACGCTGATGCGCCGCAACCCGGCGGGCGTCGTCGCGCCGTTCTCGCTGCTGGTGCCGGTGGTCGGGCTGACCGCGTCGTTCTTCCTCCTCGGCGAGGTGCCGACGGCCCTGACCCTGATCGCCGCGGCGGTGGTGATCGGCGGGGTGCTGCTGGGCTCGTTGCGGCGGAAGCCGGCGGTGACGCCGGAGGAACTGTTGCCGGTGTGAGAGGGCCCGGATACAGAACACCCCCCGGCAAGTCCGAAGACTCGCCGGGGGCTTAAGGCGGGGGTGCATGTGACGCACCCAATGCCACATTGGGCGCGTCACCTGAACGAACAAACGGGCACCAATCGGGCATTTCGGCGGCATTGAAGTCCTTTATGGACAGTCAGCGGCCCGCGACGACGCCGCCTTATTGGTCCGTAAGGCAAACTTGTCGTGTTACTCGGCGGCGTAGCGGACTTCTTCTTTGCCGAAGAAGGCTTTGACCCGGTCGGGTTGGTTCTGGCGGCGGCGCAGGTGGGTGCGGGCTTCGGTGGCGAGTTCGTGTTTGTCGCCGGGATTGGTTTGTGCGACATGGTGTTTGGTGTCGCCGTTGAGCAGTTCCACGGGGTTGAGTTCGGGGCTGTAGCCGGGCAGGAAGTGCAACTCGATCCGGTCGGCCCGCTCGGTGATCCAGTCGCGGACCGCTCTGGACCGGTGCACGGGGTGCCGGTCGGCGACGAGGTGGATCCTGCGGTCCAGGTGGCGGGTGAGCCGGTCGAGGAATCCGGTCATGATCTCGGTGGTCAGGCTGCCGTGGTAGACGGTGAAGTACAACTCGCCCTTGTTGCTGATCGCGGCCATCGCGTTGGCCCCGAACCGGACGCCGGGCTTGCCGATCACCGGGGTCCGCCCGACCGGCGCCCAGCTCGCGCCGACCGCGTTGTCCGACCGCAACCCGGTCTGGTCCAGCCACAGCACCGCCCCGCCCTCGCGGCGGGCCCGGGCCGAGATGGCCGGATAGGTCTCCTCCAGCCAGCACCGCACCGCCCCGGGGTCCTGCTCATAGGCCCGGCGCACCGGCTTCTGCGGCGAGAGCCCCCAGCCGCGCAGGTACTTGCCGATCGTCACCCGCGACAGCCTGATGCCGAACCAGCGGCAGACCAGCTCGCCCACCTGGCCGCGGGTCCACACCAGCCCCGGCAACGCCAGCTGATCCGGAAACTTCCCCAGCACCGCCCGCTTGAGCCGGGCCTGCTGCCTGACGGTGAGCGCCTTCTGCTCCTCCGGACGCCGCCCCCGTTTCCCGGACGCCAACCCCTTGTCGCCGTTGTCCCGCAACGCCTTCATCCACCGCGACACCGACCGCGACGACACCCCGAACACCGCGGCCACCTCGGCCTGGGACCGGCCCGACCCCACCGCGGCCACCACCCGCCTGCGCAGATCCTCCTGCGCCTCACCGGAAAGCCGTCGCGGGTCCGTCACAGTGACCATCATGCACCGTCAACGACTACGACAGATTTGAGTTACGGATCAATAAGTCCCTGGCACTGAGTCCGAAGACTCGCCGGGGGAATCCGATCGGGACCCGGGTCAGGCGACCGCGTCGTCCTTCGCCGCCTCCGACTCCGCCGCCGCGTGGCGGGTCATGCGCTTCTTCAGCACCAGCGTGACCACCACGCCGATCACCAGCGCCGCGCCGAGGCCTGCCCACTGGAAGCCCTTCAGCCACTTGTCGGCGACCACGCCGAGGTAGTAGATGAGCGCCGTCGTTCCGCCCGCCCACACGATTCCGCCCAGTGCGTTCGCGATCAGGAAGCGCGGGTAGTGCATGTTGAGCGATCCCGCGAGCGGGCCGGCCAGAATGCGCAGCACCGCGACGAACCGGCCGAAGAACACCGCCCACATTCCGCGTTTGTGGAACATCTTCTCGGCGCTCGCGATGTGTTCCGGGCCGAAATGCTTGGGGAACTTCCGGCCCGCCCACGCGAACAGCCGTTTGCCGCCCTTGCGGCCGATCAGGTAGCCGATGCTGTCGCCGATGATCGCGCCCGCGGTGGCCAGCACGCCGATCCACAGCGGATTCAGCCCGCTGTGCGACGACGCCAGCAGCGCGGCGCTCACCAGCACGATCTCCCCTGGCAGCGGGATGCCCAGGCTTTCGACCATCACCACCAAGCCCACCAGAAGGTAGACCGAGAGCGGAGGGATCGCCTCCAGCACGTGGTCGATGTTCACTGCCAACCCCCTTGTGTTTCGTGCCAGGTCCCCGCAGGGTACCGGCGGCGCGGGCGTCCTCGCGTCCACCTGGAGTCGGGGGTGGGGTCCGTCTTCGGGCAGGGGTTTTTCAGGGTTTTTCCGACATACCAGGCAAAGCGCGCGATTCCAGGTACTCCCGTTCCGGCAGGCTCAAGGTGCGCTGGGCGGCCCGGGCGTAGCAGGTGCGGGCACCCTCGGGATCGCCGGAGAGTTCCAGGAGATGGGCGCGGACCACGTCGGCGCGGTAATGGTCCACATCGGTCGCGTCCAATTCGGCCAGTGCGTGCGCCGGGCCTTCGACGCGGGCCAGCGCGACCAGGCGGTTGAGCGTGACCATCGGACCCGGCGCGATCTGCTGGAGAAGGTCGTACAGCAGCAGGATCTGCGGCCAGTCGGTGGCGTCCGCGGTCTCGGCTTCGTCGTGGACGGCGGCGATCGCGGCTTGCAGTTGGTACGGGCCGACTTGCGTGGTGGCCAGCGCGTGTTCGATGAGCGCGCTGCCTTCGGCGATCGCGGACGTGTCCCACCGCGCACGGTCTTGTTCGGCCAGCGGCACGGGGATTCCGTCGCGGCCAGTGCGGGCGGGGCGGCGCGCGTCGGTGAGCAGCATGAGCGCGAGGAGTCCGGCGACCTCGCCGTCGGCGGGCAGCAGGGCGTGCAGTTGCCGGGCCAGCCGGATGGCTTCGGCGGTCAACTCGACGCGGTTCACCGCGCTGCCGGAGCTGGCGGTGTGGCCTTCGGTGAACACGAGATACAGCACCTGCAACACCGCGGCGACGCGTGCCGGCAGCTCATCTTTGGGCGGCAGGGCGAAATCCGCGCCGCGCAGTTTCTGTTTCGCCCGGCTGATCCGCTGGCCGATCGTCGGTTCCGGGACCAGGTACGCCCGCGCGATCTCGGCGGTGGTGAGGCCGCCGACGGCGCGCAAGGTCAGGGCAACTTGTGCTGGCCGGGTCAACGCGGGATGGCAGCAGAGCAAGAGCAGCGTGAGGGTGTCGTCCTGCTGCGGCACAAGCTCGAAGGACGGCGGTTCCAGCGCGGCCACCGTCTCCTCGCGACGGATGCGAGCGGCTTCGTTGCGCCACATCTCGATTCGCCGGCGCGAGGCCGTCGTGATGAGCCAGGCCTTCGGATTGTCCGGAACACCGTCGCGCGGCCATTGCACGGCGGCGGCGAGCAAGGCCTCCTGCACGGCGTCCTCGCATTTGCCGAAATCGCCGTAGCGGCGCACGAGCGCGGTCAGCACCTGCGGGATGAGGTCGCGCAGGAGGCCGTCGATCACAGCTCGAAGTCCACGTCGCCGGTCAGGCCCATCACGGGCCGGACCTCGATCGTCGCGAACGGAGCCTCCGGGATCTTCGCGGCGATCTCCAGCGCGCGGGCCTCGGAAGCGCACTCCAGCAGGTAGAAGCCGGCGAGCTGTTCCTTGATCTCGGCGAACGGGCCGTCGGTGGTGCTCACCCCGTCCGGCTGGACGTGGACCTGTTTGGTCTGTTCCGGCGCGGCAAGCCGTTCGGACACGATCCGCTCGCCGGTGCCTTCCAGCTCCTCGTGGAACCGCTGGTAGGCGCGCAGGCCCTCGGCCTTCTGCTCGTCGGTCATCCCCGCCCAGGCCGCGCGCGACGCCGGGTTGCCGTAGATCAGGACCAGATACTTCATCGGAAGCCTCCTCGAAAAGTTTTTCCACCCCAGATGTCGAAGCCGCGCGGGCGGCTTCGACGTCCCGGACGAACGCACCGCCTGAGGAGAAGGAGACCACAAAATGTCCGAGAACGAGATCCGCGACCTGCTGGCCGAGCACACCGCCGCGACGCACGCGAAGGACCCGCAGCGGCTCGTCGCCTGCTACGCCGACAAGGCGGTCCGGTTCGACCTCGCCCCGCCGCTGGCCACGACCGGTGCTTCCGCGGAGTTCATCACGCAGTGGTTCAGCACCTTCGACGGCCCGATTTCCCGCACCCACCACGACGAGGAGATCACCGTGTCCGGCGAGCTGGCAGTGGTGACGGCGCTGACCAAGCTGACCGCGACCCCGATGGGCGCGAGCGAATCGTTCACTCTCTGGTTCCGCAGCACGTTTGCCTTGCAGCGGCGGGAAAACGGCTGGCTGATCTCGCACGAGCACAGCTCGACGCCGTTCCACATGGACGGTTCGTTCCGCGCTGCCGTCGATCTTCAGCCCTGAAAAAGCCGTGAGGGGAACCCAGAGGGAATCTGATTCCCTCTGGGTTCCCCTCACGGACGACTCAGAGAATCTCAGCAGCCGAGCCGACATCCGGCGGGCCAAGGTCCGGGTTCAGCGCCCCGGCGTCGACCAGCTCAACGTCGACCTTGTGCGGCTGGATCCGCCCGTCGCGGATGTCCTCCGCGAAGTGGCAGGCCACCCGGTGCCCGTCGCCGATCTCGCGCAGCTGCGGGCGATCGGTGGTGCACAGGCTGTCCTGCTTCCACGGGCACCGCGTGTGGAAGCGGCAGCCCGACGGAGGATTGGCCGGCGACGGGAGGTCGCCGGCGAGCAGGATCTGCTCGCGGCTGTCCTCCACCACCGGGTCCGGCACCGGGATCGCCGACAGCAGCGCCCGCGTGTAGGGATGCAGCGGATTCTGGTACAGCTCCTCCGACGTCGTCTCCTCGACCAGCGCGCCGAGGTACATCACGCCGATCCGGTCGGAGATGTGCCGGACCACCGCGAGGTCGTGCGCGATCACCACGTACGTGAGACCGAGCTCTTCCTGCAGATCCTCCAGCAGGTTCACCACCTGCGCCTGCACCGAAACGTCCAATGCGGACACCGGCTCGTCGGCGACGATCAGGTCCGGCTGCACCGACAGCGCCCGCGCGATGCCGATGCGCTGGCGCTGCCCGCCGGAGAACTCGTGCGGGTACTTCCGCAGCGAGGTCTCCGGAAGGCCGACCGCGCTCAGCAGTTCGCGCAGCCGCTTCGCGGTGGACTCCTTGTCCTTGTCCAGGCCGTGCGCGCGCATGCCCTCGACGAGGATCGACTCGACCGACTGGCGCGGGTCCAGGCTCGACATCGGGTCCTGGAACACCATCTGCATCCGCCGCCGCGCCTTGCGCAGCTGCTCGCCCTTGAGGTGGGCGACGTCGGTGCCGTCGAACACGACCTTGCCGCCGGTCGGCTCGTTGAGCCGCAGGATCGCGCGGCCGAGCGTCGACTTGCCGCAGCCGGATTCGCCGACCAGGCCGTAGGTTTCGCCGCGGCGGATCGACAGGTCGACCCCGTCCACCGCGAACACGTGGCCCACCGTGCGGTCCACGACGATGCCGCGCTTGATCGGGAAGTGCACCTTGAGATCGGTGACCTCGAGCAGCACCTCTTCGGTGTTCGCCACCGTCATCGGGTCCCTCCTCCTGCCGCCACGGCGGGTTGCACCGGGTTGTGGCAGCGCAGCAAGCCGTTCCGGTCCGCAACCAGCTCCGGCGAATTCTCCAGGCAGGCGGCCACCGCGTTCGGGCAGCGCGGCGCGAACGCGCATCCGCCGTCCCACGGGATGTTGTCGGCCACCGAACCGCGGATCGGCACCAGCTTCTCGCCGCGACCCTCGTCGAGCCGCGGGATCGAGGCCAGCAGGCCGTGCGTGTACGGATGCCGCGGCTGGGCGAACAGCGAATGCCGTTCCTGGCGCTCCACGATCCGGCCGCCGTAGAGCACGTTGACCTCGTCGCAGAGCCCGGCGACGACGCCGAGGTCGTGCGTGATCATCACCAGCGCGGTTCCGGTGTCCTGCACCAGTTCCCGCAGCAGGGCGAGGATCTGCGCCTGGATCGTCACGTCGAGCGCGGTGGTCGGCTCGTCCGCGATGAGCAGCCGGGGACGGCACGCCAGCGCGATCGCGATCAGCGCGCGCTGCCGCATCCCGCCGGAAAGCTGGTGCGGGTACTCGGAAAGCCGCCGTGTCGGGTCGGGAATGCCGACCTTGTCGAGCAGTTCCGCCGCTTCGATCCGCGCCTTCTTGCGCGGCATGTCGCGGTGGCGCTCCAGCACCTCGGTGATCTGCAGCCCGATCGGGATGACCGGGTTCAGCGAGGACAGCGGGTCCTGGAACACCATGCCGAGATCGCGGCCGCGCCGGTCGCGCATGTCGCGGTCGGACAGGGTCAGCAGGTCGGTGCCCTCGAAGCGCACCGATCCGCTGACGGTGTTGCCGCGCTTGGCGAGCAGCCGCATGATCGCGAGCGAGGTCACCGACTTGCCGCAGCCGGACTCGCCGACCAGTCCGACCGTCTGGCCGGGTTCGACGTCGAAACTCACGCCGTCGACCGCGGTGAACGGACGTTCGCCGCGGCGCTGGAACACGACCTTCAGGTCGCGGACTTCGAGAAGTGCCACGGGGTCACCGCCGGTTCTTCGGGTCGAGGGCTTCGCGGAGGGACTCGCCGAGCAGCGTGAACCCGAGCGCCACGATGATGATCGCGATCGCCGGGTAGTACGCCAGTTCGGGCCGGATGTCGAGGAAGTGCTGGGAAGCGTTGCCCAGCATCAATCCCCACTCCGCGCGGGTCGGGTCCGGGTCGCCGAGACCGAGGAAGGACAGCGCCGCGGCCTCCAGGATCGCGGTCGCCAGGGTCAGCGTCGCCTGCACGATCACCGGGCCGAGCGAGTTCGGCAGCATGTGCCGGAACACGATCGTCGTCCGCTTCACGCCGAGCGACGTCGCCGCCAGCACGTGGTCCGCCTCGCGCTGGGCGAGCATCGAACCGCGCAGCAGCCGGGCGAAAATCGGCACGCCGATGATCGACACCGCGATGATCACCGTCCACTGGCTCGGCTTCGCGAACATCGCCGCGATCGAAATCGCCAGCAGCAGCGAGGGAAACGCCAGCAGCACGTCGACCACTCGCATGAGGACGGTGTCGACCCAGCCGCCGAACGCGCCCGCGAGCCCGCCGATCAGCGCGCCGATGAGCACACCGATCACCGTGGCGAGCACGCCGACCAGCAGCGTCTGCTGTGCGCCGATCAGCAGCCGGGACAGGAAGTCGCGGCCGAAGTCGTCGACGCCGAGCGGGAAACCGGGCTGTGCGCCCGGAATGATGCCGCGGCCGAGGATGACCTTGTCCTGCAGATACCGGACCTGCGGGTCCTTCGGCGCGAGCAGCGGCGCGAAAATGGCCAGCAGCAGGAACAGCAGGGTGATCACGCCGCCGACGATCGCCACCGGGCTGCGCAGCATCCGGCGCACCGCCTCGGCGCCGAGGCTCCGCCCGCCCGCCGACGCCGCGGCGAGCTTGTCGATCGGCTCTTTCTTCTTGTTCAGCAGAGTGTTCACCGCACACGCACCCTCGGGTCGATGAGCCCGTAGGAAATATCCACGAGCATGTTCACGAGCACGTAGACCAGTGCCCCGAGGAGGAGCAGCGCCTGCAGCCGCGGGTAGTCCCGCTTGTCGATCCCTTCGGCGAGAAGGAAACCGAGGCCGCGGAAGTTGAACACGCGCTCGGTCAGCACGGCGCCGCCGAGCAGCGCGCCGGTCTGCAGGCCGATCGTGGTGACCACCGGCAGCAGGGCGTTGCGCAGCACGTGCCGCTGGCGGACCACGGGCTGGGTGAGGCCCTTCGAGTTCGCGGTGCGGATGAAGTCCTCGTTGAACACGTCGAGCACCGACGCGCGGGTGATCCGGGTGATCACCGCGAGCGGAATCGTCGCGAGCGCGAGGGCGGGAAGAATGAGGTGCTTGATCGCGTCCCAGACCGCGTCCCATTCGCCGGTCATGATTCCGTCGAGAATGGCGAAATGCGTGACGACGGTGGCGTTGATGCCGGGTGCCTGCCTGCCTTGCGACGGCAGTCCGAGCGGCGTGGAAAGCAGGTCCTGCATCATGTAGCCGAGGAAGAAGATCGGCACCGCGACGCCGACCAGCGTCAGCACGATGATGACGTTGTCGACGACCTGCCCGCGGAACCGGGCGCCGAGATAACCGAAGGAAATCCCGAACACCACGGCGAGGATCATCGCCGAGACGCCCAGTTCGATGGTCGCCGGAAGGAACGTGCCGATCTCCGACATCACCGGCCGGGTCGACACGAGCGAATTACCGAAATCGCCGGTGACCGCCCGGCCGAGGAATTTGAAGTACTGCACGAAAATCGGCTGGTCGAGGCCGAGCACGTGGTTCAGGTTCGCCAGTTTTTCCGGAGTCGCCTTGTCGCCCAGCAGCGCGGACGCGGGCCCGCCGGGGAGTGAGCGCAACCAGGCGAACACCAGGATGGACAGGATGAGCAGCGTCGGGATCGCTTGTAGCAGCCGACGCACGAGGAAACGGAGCACGAGTAGTCCTTTGTGTACAGCCCGGGAACGAGGCCAAGGGCAGGCGCGGTAGCACCTGCCCTTGGCCTGGCTGCTCAGTGGAGCACGTCAGCCGATCGTGACGTTGTCGAAGCGTTCGTCGGTGAGCGGGCTGGCGACCACGCCCTTGATCTTCGGGCCGACCACGATCGCCGGCGTCGGGTAGGCGATCGGGATGGCCGGCAGGTACTCCATGATCTTCTTGTTGGCTTCCTGGTACGCCTTGGCGTGCGCGTCGCCGGCCGGCGCGGCGTCCGCGTCGGCGAGCGCCTTGAAGATGCTCTGGTCCTCCAAGCCGAATTCCGGCTTCGGGCGGCCGAAGAAGGTGCCGACGAAGTTGCCCGCGTCGTTGTAGTCACCGGTCCAGCCGAGCAGGTGGATGTCCTGCTTGCCGTTCTGCTGCACGTCGTCCTTGTACCCGCCGTTCCACGACTCGGCGACCGGCTGCACGTTGATGCCGATGGCCTTCAGGTCCTCGGAGATCGCGGTGTAGGTGTCGGCCGGGTTCGGCATGTAGGGCCGGGTGACCTCGGTCGGGTAGTAGAACTTCAGCGTCATGCCCTCGGCGCCGGCCTGCTTCAGCAGGTCCTTGGCCTTGGCCTGGTCCCAGTCGTACTTGGCGACGTCGTCGGTGTAGCCGGTGATCGCCTTCGGCACGAACTCGGTCGCGACCTCGGAACCTTCGGCCAGCTTGGACTTCACGAACTGCGCCCGGTTGATGCCGTAGGCCAGCGCCTTGCGGACCCGCGGGTCCTTGAGCTTGTCGCCGTTGGGGCCCTTCTGGTTGATGCCCAGGTAGAGCACGTTGAACGACGGGCGGATCAGCACCTGCTCGCCGTCGTTGCGCAGCAGCCCGTAGTCGGCGGGGGCCGGGAAGTCGTACCCGTTGATGTCGCCTGCCTTGAGCGCCTGCTTGCGGGCGTTCTCGTCCGGGATCACCTTGAACACGAGCTTGTCCAGCTTCGCAGGCTGCGGCATCGTGCTGGTCTCGTTGCGCACCAGGGTGATCTGGCCGTTGCCCTGGTCCCAGCCCTCGAACTTGAACGGGCCGGTGCCGGTCGGGTGCTTGTAGCCGTACTCCGGGTACGTGATCGACGTGCCGGAGCCGGTGATGTTGTCCGCGTTGTACTTCTTCAGCGCGGTGGGGCTCTGGATCGCGAACGACGGCAGCGTGAACGCGGCCGGGAAGGCGCCCTTCGCGCGGTTCAGGTTCAGAACCGCGGTGTGGTCGTCCTTCGCCTCGCAGCTCTTGTAGACCGGCTGGCCCTTGGTGGTGCCCTCGTTGTGCGCGAAGCCCTCGAAGACGTCGCCGTAGTAGATCATCTGGCTCTGGGCGGTGGCGCCCTTCATGTTGTACCAGCGATCGAAGTTGAAACAGACGGCCTTGGCGTCGAACGCGGTGCCGTCGCTGAACTTCACGCCCTGCTTGAGGTCGAAGGTCCAGGTCTTGCCGTCGTTGCTCGGCGTCCACTTCGTGGCGAGCGACGGGGCCAGGTCCGCGGTGCCCGGCTTGTTCTGGATCAGCGTGTCCAGCATCTGCCGGGTGATCCGGAAGGTCTCGCCCTCGTCGTTGAAGATCGGGTCGAACATCTTCGGGTTGCCGGTGTTGCCGAAGACCATGGTGCCCCCGGAACCACCGCCTCCGGCCTCGTCGCGCTTCGATTCCGCACACGCGGACAGCGAGACCGCGAGCGCGCCCGCGAGCCCGATCAGAGCTGCCCGGCGTGTTCGGGTCAGCCGCAATTGCTGCATCTGGCACCCCTTGGGAATGTTCGGTGTCTCGAAATTCACCGTCGGCGGTCAGTTCGGGAAGACCAGTGCGATCGGTGTGTTCGGTGACACTAGCGGCAACTCGGCCTCCGCTTAAGCACGTGAGGTTACGATCGCGCTACGTAAGGCCCAAATTGACCGCAACGTGTCGGCAATTGTGCGCTCTGCGTAGCGAAATCCGCCGGTTTGGTACGTTGAGTGGCGGTTTGCTCACCCACTTGGCCTAAGCGGGCGGGTTGTCCGTTCCGGGTGCCGTGGATGTTCCGGAACTCGTCCGGGCCCTCGCCGCACTGCCCGGGAAGGGCACGGAAACAGCCCGAATGTACTCGAGTTTCCAGTGCTCGCGCATTCCGCGCAATAGCCGTTTTCGCTGGTGGCAAACCGAGGTCGAGCCGGGATTCCGGTTGTTCAGACCAGCTTGTCCGCCGCTTCGCGAGTGCCGTCGACCGCGAACCAGCCGCGTTCGAACAACTGCCAGCGCCGCAGCTCGGCGCGCGCCTCCTCGCCGTCCCGGGCGACTGCCCTGGACAACCGTTCAGCCTCAGTACCGCCCTCGATCCAGCACAGCTGAGACAGCCGGGACCGCACCGCCCGGCGTCCGCTCGACACGCCTTCCAGCACCAGCACCTCGGGCACCTCGACGGCCACCAGCTCGCCCGGTTGCGGCGTGCCAGAGGTCCAGTCCATCCGGCGATACTCCCCGGGACGACCTTGCGCCAGTGGACCCAGCACGCCGGTCTCCAGCTGCGGCCACCACGCGACAGGATCGTTCCAAGTGGCGAATGCGTCCGTGCTGACCAGCTCGGCACGCGGCCCCAGTGCTTCGACCGCTTCGGCGGCGAGAGTGGACTTTCCGGCCCCGGACGGGCCGTCGATGGCGAGCACCCGGACGCCGCCGAGCCGGGGCGGAGCGGCGAGCAGCGCGGAGATCAGCGAACGCGTGCTGGGCTCGCTTCGGGCAGGCCGTCCACATTGTCGGGTGCGGACGTGCGCTTCTCCAGCTCGGCGATGCGTGCTTCGAGGTCGCGCTGGGTGTCTTCCAGTTCGCAGCGCAGCAACGCGGTCTCCTCGACCGCGGTGCGCACCTCTTCCTCCAGGTGCCCGACCTCGGTCGACAGCTGCAGCGAAACCAGTGCGAGGACCACTCCGGACAGGAAGAAGACGAAGTTCGACGGGGTTTCGACGCCGGTCAGATGCGCCACGAAGTCCGCGACCGACGGCACCACGGCGAGGATCACTACGCCGATGGCCACCACGAGCCAGATGCCGGCGTACTTCTCGCGCAGCTTGCGCCGCCGCATCATCTCGATGACGACGAACAGCACCAGACACGCGATGACGATGCTCAGTACGCGCCAGCCTGCCATGCGGGACCTCCCTACGCGGCGTCGGAAGAATCGACGGACGGACGACGGCGGACCAGCGCCAGCAGCAGCGCGAGCCCGGCGCGGCCCAGGTACACGGCGGATTTCACCGGCGAATGGCTCGGCGTGCCGCCCGCCCGCTCCCGCATCAGGACCGGAGTTTCCTCGATCCGGAGCTTCGCCCGGATCGCCATCACGAGCGCCTCGACCGTGTCGCCGAGGTACTCGGCCGGGTAGTACGCGGCGAACAGCCGGATCGCGCGCGGCCCCATCGCCTTGAACCCGGACGTGACGTCGGTGAGCTTGTTCCCGGCCAGCTTGCTGAACACCAGGGACAGCACGACCATCGCGTACTTGCGCGGACCGACGGCCCGGTACGCGCCCTTGCCCGCGAACCGCGAGCCGATCGCGATGTCGGCGCCCTCGTCGAGCAGCCGCAGCAGCGCGCCGACCTCGTCGGGATCGTGCTGCCCGTCGGCGTCGACCTGGACCACCGCGTCGTAACCGCGCGCGACGGCATAACGGAACCCGGTGCGCATCGCGCCGCCAACGCCGAGGTTCACCGACAGCCGGGCCACCTTGGCGCCCGCGGCACGCGCGAGTTCGGCGGTGCGGTCGTGCGAGCCGTCGTCGACGACGAGCACGTCCATCCCGGGCAAGGACTGCTTGACCTGGGCGAGCACCGACGAAACGCTGTCCTGCTCATTGAAGGCCGGCATCACGATGAGCACGCGGCGGGTGCTCACGAGTGTGCTGGACACGACAGCCACCATAACCGCTCACTCCCCGTGCGGAGTGCTAGCCCCGGGCGCGGCGGCGGATCCGGTCACTCCGGACTGCCCCGCGATCTGGTAAATCGTCGCGTCCGGGTTGCGGAAGACCACCCGGAACATCGGGCCTTCGGTGATCCGCGCCACGCCGACCGACTGGATGGCGTTGTCGGCGGCGAGGCCCTTGCCCTGGATGACATAGCGGACGTGCAGGTCGGTGAGGTCCTTGCGGACCTGTGGGTACTTGTCGACCTGGTCCACCCACGCGCTCAGGTACGCGGCCTTGGTGTTCCCTTCGGCGCCGTAGTAGTTCCACTCGACCGGCATCACGCCGGACAGCGCGTACATCCACGCCGAGCCGTCGGCCTTGTTGTTCATCACGTGTTCGCCGGGCACGGTGTGCTGGCCGAGCCACGCGTACGCGGCTTCCTCCGCTTTGGACACCGTCGGCCCGTCCTTGTAGGTGGTCGACAGCCGCACCGCGTTGCGTCCGACGTAGCCGCCCCCGCTCAGCCCGCCGAGCACCACGGCCAGCAGCAGCACCGCGACCCCGGTGAGCGCGACCGGCTTCAGCTTCACCCGGGGCTGCATCTTGCGGACCAGCCACGCGACAGCGGTGTGCGCGAACTCGCCGAACGCCACCGCACCGGCGAGCGGCACGAGCGCGGCGATCCGCCAGTGGTCGTTGTAGAAGACGCTCGTGACCGTCTGCACGATGCCCGATTCGAGCGCCACGGTGACCATGAACAGGCCGCCGAACACGACGTACGCGCCGACCATCCACATCATCCGCCGGTGCCGCACCATCAGCACGATCCCGATGAACGCGGGCACGCCGACCCACCACTGCGGGAACTCCGACATCGGGGAGAAGGTGAGCGTCTCGCCGAGGCCGCCGGCGAGCGTCGCCTCCGGTGCCCAATGCGCGCTCGTCACGCCGCTCGCGTTGTAGAGCGACGGCAGCACGAGCGGTACGCCGAGGACAATCGCCAGCCCGACGGTCGCGATGAGCGAAGGCGCGCTGCGCCGCCATTCGATCTTCTCGTAGCGGAACAGCACCGCCAGCAGGATCAGCAGGAAGTAGCCGACGAGCACGAACACGACGCTGGTGTGCAGGCCGCACAGCCCGGCGACGCCGACCCCGATCGCGACCGGGCCCGCGATGCCGTCCGGCTTCAGCAGGTACCGCGCGAGCACGAGCATCGCCGGGATCAGCGCGACGCCCGCGACGTACGGCCACAGTGGACCGCGCCACAGCGAGTCGTAGGGGAATGCGCTGAACCACGTGGTGACCGCGGCGGCCGCGGCGGTGCCCAGCGCGGGCATGCCCCACACCCGGCACAGCGCCGCGACACCGACCGGCACGGTGAAGATCACCGCGAGCGCGGCCAGGTTCAGCGTGGGCATCATGGTGAGCCCGCCCTTGCCGAAGACCAGCGAGAGCAGCGCGTGATAGGTGTCGGGGTAGAAGTAGTTGGTCTGGTTCGGCAGATTCGCGATCGTGCCCACAGTGGACGGCCGGGCGTCGCCGTGCTCGGCGATCCAGCGGATCAGGTTGCCGTGGAACGGCGCGTCCCAGCCCTGCTGGACGGTGTTGATCCCGCTGCTGCCGCGCAGGAACGTGACCGCGCCCACGGCCATGCCCGCCACGACGCCGACCGCCATCACGACGTGGTCGCGCAGCGGGAGCTTCGGCAGCTCGTCGACGGTCCAGTCCGGGTGCCGGGCCGCGCGCAGCCGGCGCGCCCCGAAGGCGAGGCCGAAGCCGACGACCGCGAGGACGAGCGTCCAGAGCGCGACCGACAGCATCGTCCAGCGGACGCCGAGCCCGCCGAGCACCGGGACGCCGAGCGCCACGACTCCGAAGGTGAGCAGCGGCGCGGTGGCCGCGAGAGTCCACCCGCGCAGCCGGATGGCGGCCCCGAAGACGAGCCCGGGCACCCAGAATGCGAGCAGCACCAGAAGAACGTTCATCGAATTCGCGGTCCAAACCTGATCGGCATTTTACGTTCGCCGCACACCGATGCCGGCGGCTGCGAAGTCACACTACTGCGGCGCTATGCCGACGTTTCACGGGACTCGCCCGCGGACGAATTAGCGAGAACGAATGTGAGCACGACCGCGAGGCCGGTCATTGGCGCGGCGGCGAGTGCGATCACCGCGCGCAGCACGGTGTCGCCCGGCACGGCCAGCAGCAGCACCGACGCAGTGGCCGCGACCACTGCCCAGGTGATCAACACGCGCCTGGCATGGGCGCGCGCAACGAGCACGGCGGTGAGCAACTGCATCGGCACCAGCAGCACCGAGGACCACACGAGCCCGGCCACCGCCCAGCCGTCCACCTGGTAGCCGGGGCCGTTGACGAACCGCACCGCCCACGGGCCGATCAGCGTGCCGACCAGCGCGCCGAGGGCGGCCAGCGCGAGCGAGGCGAACGTGCCGAGCAGCAGCACGCGACGCAACCGGTGCCGTCCGGCCTCGCTGGTGGAAAGCCGTACGACGAACGGCACCGCAAGCGATTGCACCGGCCCGATCAGGGTCAGCGGCAACCTCGCGATGACCAGCGCGGCGAAGACCGCACCGAGCCGTTCGCGGTCGCCGCCCGGCGCGAGCAGGCCGACCAGCGCGGGATAACCGGTGATGACGCTCGCGGTGAGCGCGGCACCGAGCAGCAGCATCAGCATCCGGCGGACGGTCACCGCCCAGCCGTCGCCGTCGGCGCGGACGTCGAGCAGCCGCCAGCCCTGGCGCACGAACAGCAGCCAGGCGAACGAACCCGCCGCCACCGCCAGCGCGAGCGGGACCAGCTGGTAGGCCGTCGCGACGACCAGCAACCCCAGCACCAGCGCGCGGACCGCCGGTTCGGCGACCACGAGCCAGGCGAAATGTTTCACCTGATGTTGCCCGATCAGCAACCCGCGAATGCCGAACTGACAGGCGAACGCGACGCCGCCGGCCAGCACGATCAGGGCGAGTTCCCAGGTGCCGTGGAAAAGCCGGTCGTTGATCGGCGGGACGAGCAGCGCGAGCCCGAACGCGGCGGCGACCGCGGCGGCGGTGGCGACGGCACGAAGCGCGCCCCGCCCGGCCAGTCCACCGGTGAGCGCGGCCACCGCGGACTGCCGGGAAAGTTCTTGCTCCAGCGGGGAAAGCGCGCTGCCGAGGCCCATCAGGAGGCCCCAGAAGGTGACGAAAGTGGCGTACTGGTCCGGCGGCAGAAGCCGCGCGCAGGCGACGGTGAGGACGTACCCGAGGATGATCGACGCGATCAGCGAGCCGCCGAGTTTTCCCGCGGTGCGGTGGGTGTCGCGGACGACGCCGTTGGCCGTCTCTTCGGTGCCGGTCACCGTCATCGGCGCCGCAGCCGTGCGCGCAGCGCGAGATACAGCCCGCGCAGCACCCCCGAGCCGAAGCCGGCCGCGAAAACCGGCAGCAGGGTGCTGACCGCACGCGCCTCAGCGTTGGTGGCCCCGCACTTCTTCACCACCGCGGCGGCCGCGACACTTCCGGCCACCCCGAGCGCGGCGGTCGTCTTCGGCTTTTTCACCGCCAGTCCCAGGCCGACCGCGCCTACTGCGAGCGAGCCAAACAACGCGTTTCTCGCTGGACCGGGTGAACTTAGGTAAGAATCGACATAGGTAGTGCCGCGAAAAAATGACTGTGCGTAGAACTTTTTGAACGAATCGCGCCCGTGATAGATCGCGGAGAACTGCGGGGCCAGAAAAATGCGCGAACGTTCGGCGATCCAGCGCAGCATGCGGGTGTCGTCGCTGGCGAGCCGGACGTCGTCGAACAGCGACTCGAACGCGGCGGCCGAACCTTCCAGCAGGTCGCGGCGTGCGCAGAAGAACGTGGTGCCCTTGGGGTAGACGTCGAACTCTTCGATGCCGAACGACGTCAGCTTCGGGTCCTGGAAGTACCGCCGCCAGCCGACGGTGACCAGGCCGGCCATGAAGCCCGCGTAAGGATTGCGCTCGGAGGCGACGTGGATGTGGCCGTTCCAGACCGCGCGCTCCGGGTGCTCGGTGAGCTGCTCGCGCAGGAAGGAGAGGCTGCCTGGATCGACGATCACCCGGCTGTCCAGCAGCATCAGCCAGTCGCCGGACGCCTTCGCCATCCCGGCGCGGCGGGCCTCGAACCGGCCGCCGTTGGGCTGGGTCAGCACAGTGATCCCGTACTTCTCGCGCAGCCCGGCGAGCCGCCGCGGCGTGCCGTCGGTGCTCCCGTCGTCCACGACGAGCACCTCGACCGGCCACCGCGCCGCCTCCGCGGAGGCGATCAGCGCGCCCACGCTGCGGTCGATCCAGTCCTGTTCGTTGTAGACCGGAATCACGACGCTGAGCGACGGGAGGAGCGGGTTCGCACTCACGCGGCGAGGCTACCCTGTACTTGCCGGGCCGGGATGCCCAGTATCCTGGCCGCCGTCGTTGACCTTACGGTGATTGGGCTTCCACGGTGATTTCCTTCATTGTCGGCACCACCGCGGAACTGATCAAGATCGCGCCGGTCTTCCACCGGATCGCCGAGCGCGGCGCGACGCCGAAGCTCTGGTTCACCGCACAGCACGTGGACGAGGTAGCCGACGTGCTCGCCGATCTGCGGCTGCCGGAACCGGACGTGTGGTTCGTGCCGCGGGCGCAGGCGCACAACCTCGAATCCCCGGCGCAGGTACCGGGCTGGGCGGCGCAGGTCATGCGCACCGCGTGGAGCCGCCGCGCCGAACTGCGCGCCCGCCTGGCCGAGGACGGCCGCCCGCCGCTGGTGCTGGTGCACGGCGACACGTTCACCACGCCGTACGGGGCGTTGATCGGCAAGAAGATCCTGAAGGCCCGCGTCGGGCACATCGAGGCGGGCACGCGGTCGGGCAGCATTCTGTCGCCGCTGCCGGAGGAACTGAACCGGAAGATCGCCGGAAAGCTCGTGGACATCCACTTCTCGCCGAGCGACCGCGAGGTGCACAACCTCCGCAACGCGCGCGGTGTCGTGGTGAACACGGAGGCGAACACCGCGATCGACTCGATGCGCCAGGTCATCGACCAGCCGCTGGACGTGCCGGGCCTGCCGGAGAAGTTCGGACTGGCGACGCTGCACCGGTTCGAATTGGTGTCGCGCGCGGACAAGTACCGTGAGGTGCTGGAAATCCTGCGCGAGCAGAGCCGCGAGATGCCGATCCTGTACCTGGCCGGTGCCCCCGAGCGGGAGAAGATCCGCGCGCTGGGCCTGGACAATCTGTTCGACGACAAGTTCATCGCGCAGCCGAAGATGCGGTACCTGAAGTTCCTGCCGCTGGTCGCGCGCGCCGAGTACGTGGTCACGGATTCCGGCGGGCTGCAGGAGGAATGCGGCTACCTCGGCCTGCCGTGCGCGGTCCACCGTGCCCGCACGGAGCGGCACGTGGGGATCGGCGAGAACGTCATGCTGACCGAGATGCGCGGCGACCTGCTGCGGGAATTCCTTGCCACGTACCAAAATCGGCGCGGGGAGTCGTGGATGGACAAGTACCATCCGTCGGACATCGTGGTGAATTCGTTGGCGCAGCTGGGCTACTGCTGAGCCTCGTGAGTGTTTATCCCGGTTCTAACCGGGATAAACACTCACGAGCTTTTACAACGCTCGCCGCCCAGACAACGCGCGCCCCAGGGTCAACTCGTCCGCGAACTCCAGATCCCCGCCCATCGGCAGCCCAGACGCCAGCCGCGTCACCGACAGCCCCGGGAAATCGCGCAGCATCCGCACCAGGTACGTCGCGGTCGCCTCGCCCTCAGTATTCGGATCCGTCGCGATGATGATCTCGCGGACGTCCGCCTCGCCGATGCGCTTCAACAGCTCCCGCATCCGCAACTGCTCCGGCCCGATCCCGGACAGCGGGTCCAGCGCGCCGCCCAGTACGTGGTAGCGGCCCTTGAACTCGCGGGTCCGCTCGACCGCCAGCACGTCCTTCGGCTCCTCGACCACGCAGATGACCGTGAGGTCACGACGTTCGTCGCGGCAGATCCGGCACGTTTCCTGTTCCGAGACGTTGCCGCAGATCTCGCAGAACTGCACGCCCTCCTTGACCTTGCCCAGCACGTCCTGCAGCCGCGCGATGTCCGCGGGGTCGGCGGCCAGCAGGTGGAACGCGATGCGCTGGGCACTCTTCGGACCGACGCCGGGCAACCGGCCCAGTTCGTCGATCAGGTCCTGGACGACACCCTCGTACAAGTGTCAGCCGCCGAAGCCGAGGCTGCCGAGGTCGGGCATGCCGCCGCCGAGGCCGCCCGCCAGCGGGCCCAGCTTCTGCTCGGTGAGCTTCTGCGCGCTCGCCGACGCGTCGCGGACCGCGGCGACCACCAGGTCGGCCAGGGTTTCGACGTCGTCCGGGTCGACCACCTTCGGGTCGATGACGAGGCCCTTCAGCTGGCTGTCGCCGGACACCGTCGCGGTGACCAGCCCGCCGCCCGCGGTGCCGGTGACCTCGGTGTTGGCGAGTTCTTCCTGGGCCTCCACCAGCTTCTGCTGCATCTGCTGGGCCTGCTGCATGATCTGCGACAGGTCGAAGCCGCCGCCGGGTTGCACCATGATCGCACTCGGTCCTTCCGCGTTTGGGTGTTCTCTCCCAGCCTAGCCGCGTACCCGGCGAGTCCGTCCTGGCGGCACGCGTGTGCTGTGGCACCGTGGTCGCGTGCGAGCCAAGACACTCCCGTTGCTGACCGGGATCCTGCTGCTCACAGCGTGTTCCGGCGGCGGAGGAACGCCTCCGTCCCCGGCCGCCGCGCCGACGTCATCGCCGGGCTCAGCGACCCCGGGCCCGACGTCGTCCAGCCCGCCACCGCCGCCGTCCTCCTCTTCCGCGAGCCCGCCGTCGACCTCCGCGGTGCCGCCGGTCGGCTCGGGCAAGGTCGTGGTCCTCGATCCCGGGCACAACGGCGGCAACGCGGCGCACCCTGGCGAGATCAACCGGAAGGTGCCCGCCGGGCGCGGGCAGACGAAGCCGTGCAACACCACCGGCACGTCGACCAACGCCGGGTACCCGGAGCACGCGTTCACCTTCGCGGTCGCCAAGGAGATCGGGAATGCGTTGGCGGCCAAGGGAATCAAGGTCGTCTACACGCGGCAGAACGACTCCGGCGTCGGCCCTTGCGTCGACGAGCGCGCGCGGATCGGCAACGACGCGAACGCCGACGCGGTGGTGTCGATCCACGCCGACGGCTCCACTTCGCCGACCGCGCACGGCTTCCACGTCGCTTACTCGGCGCCGCCGTTGAACGCGGCGCAGGGCGAACCGTCGCTGAAGCTCGCCCGCACGATGCGCGACGGAATCCGCGACGACGGCTTCGCCACCTCCACTTACATCGGTTCGGCGGGCCTTTCGCCACGAAACGACCTGGGCGGGCTCAACCTGTCGACCCGCCCGTCGGTGCTCGTGGAGTGCGGCAACATGCGCAACGCCGACGAGGCCGGGCAGATGTCATCGGCGGCGGGACGGCTGCGCTACGCACAGGCCATCGCTAAGGCGATCGAGGCTTACCTGGCTGGCTCCTGACACCGCGGGCCGCGCGCGGAAGCCCTTACGGCGCAACCTAACGCGACGGGCGAGCTGACCGCGCCTGAAGGTGGTCGTGAGTGGCAATCCCGGTTCTAACCGGGATTAGCACTCACGAGGCCCACTCGCGCGAGGCTTGCTGCGGACGCGAACTGGCCAGGCCTCGTGAGCGTTCGCGCCGGTTAGAACCGGCGCAGCCACTCACGAGGGCCCTAGTCCAGCGGGCGTGCGCCGAGGTGGTCGGACAGCAGCTTGCGCGCGATCTGCTCCGGGTCCTCCTCCGCGGGCGGCGGCGGGGGCGGCGGGACCGGGCTGGAGTCCTCGGAGTAGATGTCGTCGTCCTCGTCCGAGGGTTCGGGCGGGAGCGGGATGTCCGGTTCGCTCGTCGTCACGCGGGGACGGCTCGGTGCTTCCGCGGGCTTCGGCGGGGCCGGCGGAGCAGCGGCGGCCGGAGCCTGCGCGGACGCGGACGGACGCGTGAACGACCGTTCCGGAGCCGGTGCCGCCGCCTGCTGCCGGGGTGCCTGCCGCGCCGGAGCGGCGGCCGCGGCCGCGCCGTGCACGCAGCGGACCTGCCATTCGCCGCCGAGCACCTCGCTCAGCCCGGCCGCGATCTTGCTCGCGTTGCCCTGGTCGCTCAGCCGCCGGGCGAGCGGTTCGGACTTGTGCGTCAGCGTGACCGCCGAACCGTCCACTTCGGCCACCGTGGCCTGCGTGAGCATGGCTTCGAGCGCGCGCCCGCCGGTGAACTTCCGCAACGACGCCAGCAGCTGCGGCCACTTCTCGCGCACCTTGGCCGCGTCGATCCCGCCCGCCGCCGGGGCTTCCTCCGCCGGAGCGACCGGAGCGGCCGGAGCCGGAGCCGGATCAACAGCGGGGGCCGCGGCAGGCGCTTCAGCGGGAGCCGGACGGCTGACCTCCGGACGAGCCGGTGCGGCGGCGGGAGCTTCCTGCGCCGGACGCTGCGAAGGCCGCTGGAACCGAGCCGGAGCCTCCGCCGGACCAGCGGAAGCGGCCGGGGCAGGCGCGGGACCGGCATTGGGCACGGGAGCCGGACCAGGGGCAACAGCGGGACCAGCGGAAGCGGGCGCGCCAGCCGGACGCCGCTCCAGCCGTTCGATCCGCGCCAGCAAGGCTTTCTCCGCCTCGGTGACCGACGGCAGCAGCATCCGCGCGCAGAGCAGTTCGAGCACGAGCCGCGGCGACGTCGCGCCGCGCATCTCCAGAAGTCCACTGTGGACAATGTCGGCGTAGCGGGACAGCGTGGCCGGACCGAGCTTGTCGGCCTGCTCGGTCATCCGCTTCAGCTCGTCGTCCGGTGCGGCGACCAGCCCGCGTTCGCCGGCCTCCGGGACCGCGCGCATCAGCAGCAGGTCGCGGAGCCGGTCGAGCAGGTCGGTGGCGAAGCGGCGCGGGTCGTGCCCGGCATCGGCGAGTTTTTCGACAGTGCCGAACACTTCGGCCGGGTTGTCGTTCGCGAGCCCGTCGACCACCGCGTCGATCAGCGCGGTGTCCGTGACGCCGAGCAGCGACACCGCCCGCGAGTACTGGACACCTTCCGGACCGGCCCCGGCAAGCAGCTGGTCCAGCACCGACTGGGTATCCCGGGCCGAACCGCCGCCAGCGCGGATCACCAGCGGGTACACCGACGCCTCGACCGTCGCGCCCTCGGCGGCGACGTTGCGCTCCAGCAGCTCCCGCATCGAACTCGGCGGGATCAGCCGGAACGGATAGTGGTGCGTACGCGAGCGGATGGTGGTGAGCACCTTGTCCGGCTCGGTGGTGGCGAAGATGAAGATGAGGTGCTCTGGCGGTTCTTCGACGATCTTCAGCAGAGCGTTGAAGCCCTGCGTGGTGACCATGTGCGCCTCGTCGATGATGAACACGCGATAGCGCGATTCGGCGGGCGCGTAGAACGCCTTGTCCCGCAGTTCGCGCGCGTCGTCCACGCCACCGTGGCTGGCCGCGTCGAGTTCGGTGACGTCGACGCTGCCGGGACCTTCCGGCGCGAGCGCGCGGCACGAGTTGCACTCGCCGCACGGATCCGGGGTCGGGCCTTTGGCGCAGTTGAGCGAGCGGGCCATGATCCGCGCGCTCGACGTCTTGCCGCAGCCGCGTGGCCCGGAGAACAGGTACGCGTGGTTGATGCGCCCGGCGGCCAGCGCCGTCCGCAGCGGTTCGGTCACATGCTCCTGGCCGACGACCTCGGCGAAGGTCGCCGGACGGTACTTCCGGTACAGCGCGAGAGCCACGTGCCCGAGACTACAGTGAGCGGGGTGAGCCCCTCCCGTTCCGGTCGCGGCCGTGCGCCGAGCGGCCCGCAGCCGGGCACTTACCCGGTGCGGTTCGGGACCGCGGAGCTGCTGCGGGACGCCGATCGGCCCAACGCGTGGATGCTTTCGGTCGGCGGAGTAGCGCAGTCCTACGTCGATCTGGACGACCCGACGAACCTGGAGTTCGACTACGTGCGCCGGCTCGGCGATCTGGTCGACTTCCTTCCGCCGGGACCGCTCGACGCGCTGCACGTCGGCGGCGCGGGCTGTTCGCTGCCGCGCTATGTCGCCGCGACGCGACCGGGTTCGCGGCAGCTGGTCTTCGACGCCGACGAGCCGCTGATCAACCTGGTGCGCGAACAGCTTGAGCTGCGCAGTGTCCCGAAGCTGCGGGTACGGATCGAGGACGGTCGCGCGGGTGTGCGCAGCAGGCACGACGCGTCGGCGGACCTGATCGTGATCGACGCCTTCGAACGCGCGACGCTGGCCGGCGGCTTGGCGACCGTCGAGTTCGTGACCGACGTGGCCCGCGTGCTGCGGCCGGGCGCGGCGATGCTGGCGAACATCTCCGACGGCCCTGGCCTGCCCTTCGCGCGCCGGTTCCTGGCGACGCTGGCCGAGGTGTTTCCGCACGTCGTCCTGCTGGCCGAACCCGGTGTGCTGCGCGGCCGCCGCTTCGGCAATCTCGTGCTGGCCGCCTCGCGGCTCGAACTGCCGACCGCGGAACTGACCCGGCGCGCGGCGTCGTCGCCTTATCCGGCGCGGGTGGTGCACGGCGCTGAGCTGCGCCAACTGCAGGGCAAGGCCGCACCGGTCTTCGACGCTGAATCGCTGCCCTCGCCGACGCCGCCGGAAGACGTGCTCGGCCTCTTCTAAAAGGGCATAAAAAAAGCGGGTTCCCCCCGTACCCGCCAGAGCCCGCTTATCCTTGCTGCCTTCCGGCCCTGGGGAAGTTCACAGGGTGGACGCCACGGGGGGTCCCCGCAGACGACTATAGCGGACTCGGTTGCCGCGCCTCCGACCCCCGCGCCACCCCGGCTTCGACCAGGTCGAGCACCTCTCGCACGGACGCCGGGTCGCGCGCGTCGAACGGATGCACCGGGACGCCGTCGCGCACGGTCAGCGCCCAGCGCACGTCGTGCAGCGGTCGGGTGAGCAGACCGTCGAAGCAGTTCACCCCGACGACGAACGGCAGCCGCAGCCCTTCGACCGCGTCGAGCACCGGGTAGGCGTCCGCGATCCGGCGCGGGTCGACCACCACGAGCGCGGCGTCCGCGCCCTGGACGAGGTCCGGCCAGCGGAACCAGAACCGGGCCTGCCCGGGCGCGCCGAACAGGTACCGCCGCCGCTCGCCCTCGCCGAGCCTGCCGAAGTCGAGCGCGGCGGTCGTTTCGCCGGCGTCGGTGCGCACCGGCGCGATTTCCGAGACAGCGTGCACCACTGTCGTCTTCCCGGCTCCTGCCGGGCCAAGCACGAGAATCTTCACGAGTTCAGGCGAGCGCGGTGTTCTTCAGCTCCTCGACCAGTGCGGGGGTAAGGACTTCGGACGCGCGGTTGGCGAACATCGCCATCTCGTAGGCGATCGTGCCGAGGCTCGCCTGCTTGTTCGCCAGCACGCCGAGCGAGCAGCCGATGCTGATGGTGCAGACCACGAGGTAGCCGCGTTCCAGTTCGACCACGACCTTGTCCGGATCGCCGAGCGGATGGCTTTCGGACACGCTCTGGGCCAGCGCGAGCATCGCCGAACAGGTGGCCGCGAGCCGGTCGGCGTCCGCGCGGTCCAGGTCCTGCGACGCGGCGATCAACAGCCCGTCCGCCGACACCGCGAGCGCGGCGATCGCGCCTGCGGTGTGCAGAGCGAAGCGGTTGACGAGCCAGTTGAAGTTCTGCGCGGCGGCGGGAACGGTCATGATCCTCCTTGATCGGCCTGCTGGGCGGTGACTTGCTGTGCTTTGGCGACGCCGTCGGAAAAGGCGTCGAAGGTGGCCCGCTCGGCGGCCGGGTCGCGCAACTCGCGGCGCGGCAACGGAGTACGGACGATCTGCGGCAGCTTGAGCCCGGGCGCGAGCTGCGCACCGGGGACGCGGCGGAACACGCCGTCCCGGGATTCCGGTGCGACCACGGTGAACTGATGCGTCGGCGACGGGTCCGCAGTGTCCTCATTGGACTCAGCGGACTCATTGGACTCAGCGGACTCTTCGGGCAGCTCCAGCGTCCCGGTGCGGGAGGCGAACTCGGGTTCGGCCGTCGGCCATTCCGGAGCCTCTTCCGGCTCCGGTTCGGCGGCTTCAGTTTCGGTTTCGAGTTCGGGCGGATCGATGAACCACCGGAACCCGGCGGGCGTCGGCGCGGACAGCGCGGCGATCGCGGGTGCCGGCAGCAGCACCGGTCGCGGGTCCGGCACCTGTCCCGGCTCGAAAAGCCCTGGCCCGCGCCGAAAATCGACGTCGCGGGTGAACAACGCCTGCGGCACCGAAACGCGTGCCGTCACCCCACCGTCCGGAGTGGACTCCAGTTCCACGCGCAGCGAATGCCGCCGCGCGAGCCGTCCGGCCACGGCGAGGCCGAGTTGCTGCCCGGACGCCGCGTCGACCGGTTCGGCGAGACGGCGGTTCTCCTCGGCCAGCCGGTCCGCGGGCAGTCCGATGCCGTGGTCAGCGATGCGCACCAGCAGGTCGCCGGACGGCTGGAACTCCGTCGTGACCTCGACCGGGGACTCCGGCGGCGAGAACGCGGCGGCGTTTTCCAGCAGCTCGGCGAACAGCAGCACCAGGTCGATCCCCAGCGACGGGGCGAGCAGCGCCTCAGCCGGTTCGGCGAGCTTGATCCGGGATTCGTCGTCGATTTCCGCGGCGGCCGAGCGCAGCGCGGTCGCCAGTTCGATCGGGCCGCCGACCCGGGTTTCGTCGCGGTTCCCGGTCACCACAAGCAGATCGTCGGCGGTGCGGCGCAGCCGGAGCGCGGCGTGCTCGACGCGATGCAGCCCGGCGAGCAGCACCGGATCGTCGGCCCCGCGCGCCAGTTCCTCGACCACCGTGCGCTGCCCGGCGACCAGGTTCTGCGTGCGCTTGGCCGCGCCGACCAGCAGCTGCACCCCGGCGCGGCGCGAGTTCGCCTGTCCGGTCACCGCTTCCACCGCCGTGCCGCGGAGCCGGTTGAACGCGGCGGCCAGCTCGGCCAGTTCCCCGCCGGTCCCGGCGTCGAGTTCGGGCAGCAGCGGTTGCGGCGGACCCGATTCCGGCTCGGCGACCTGAACCAATTCAGCAGCGGCGAGGTCGGCGGTCGAGCGGGCTTGGCCGCTCAGCCTGCGCAACGGCCGGGCGACGGATCGCGCGGCCAGTACGGACAACGCGGCAACCAGTCCGAAAAGGACAATCGCGGCGCCGCCGAGGATAAACGCTGTCCGGGTCGCGCTGGACGCTTTCGCGGCGGCGTCGTCGGCGATCGCTCCAGTGAGCCGAGCCTCCACCGCGCCGCGCTGATCGGCGAGCTGAGTACCCGCAGTGACCACATCGGACACAAACTGCCGGTCTTGGCGCGGCGCGGCGGCCAGCCGGTCGAACTGCTGCGCCGTCGCTCCCGACTCGACCGCGGTTACCTGTGCCGCGTCCTGGTTTCCGGCCAGCCGGGCGAACTGTTCCCCGTAGACCGCGGCGCGCTGACCTGCACGATCAACTCCGGTGGCCGCGATCAGCGCGGTCGCCCGGGCCGCTCGCTGCTCGTTCGCGCGCAGCAGCGCGTCGAGCTTTCGGGCCTCGGGACTGTCCGATTTGGCCAGCCCCAGTGCGTCGATCACGTCAGTGGACACGGAATCGTAGCCAGATGCGATATCGACTACGGAAATCTGCCTGGCGATGGCGTTCTGCCGCAGTTTCGACAGTGCGCCGCCTTGGCTGATCAGGCCGCCTGCAGCACTGTCCACGGTCTGCTGCTGCCGGACGAGCGCCGCGTTGGTGGCCGACGGATCAGCGACAAAAGCGGCCGCGAGCAGGCTTTCCCGCTGCAACTGCCCGACCAGCCCGCCCGCTCGCTGCGCCCGGGTCGCGGTGTCCGAAGTGGCCTGCGCCGCCGATACGGCGTTGACCTGGGTAAACCCGAGAGGGACCGCCACCGCCACGACGAGGACCAGCGGAGCTACGACCAGCACGGTCACCCTCGCCTGCACCGTACGGATTCCGAGGCGGTCGAGCAGCCGCGCAGCGGATTCGTGCGACCGGACCAAGCCGTCGCGCATCCACGTCACCTTCCGTTCCCGAGGAGTCCCGACGAGACCGAGGCGTGGAGTGCACCGAACGGGGACACCCGCAGGACGCTACTACTCTCGGTAGTACTCGTCGCGGTACGCACATGGTCGGACACCCCACGTCTGCGCAGAGCTTAGCGAGGCTTGCAAGATCTAGACAATGCCCTCTTGTACCGTGTCGCGCCCTGACACGCTGGGGTTTTCCCGGCGAGCGGCACGCACCGAGGACCTGCGGAGAGGAGAATGACCGTTATGCGCACCGCTCCTGTCGCGGCCGACGTCGCCGCTGCCACGATCCGCCTCAAGCCACACGTCCGGTGGACGCCGCTGTTACGCACTGAAATCGACGGCCGTCCGCTGGCCCTCAAGCTGGAGCAGCTCCAGCGGTCTGGTTCGTTCAAGCTCCGCGGTGCGGTAAACGCCCTGCTCACCGGGCCCGCACCGAAGCGCGTGGTCACCGCGTCGGGCGGCAATCACGGCCTCGGCGTCGCTACCGCCGCGCAAATGCTGGGCATTCCCGCGGTGGTCTATGTGCCGCAGACCGTGCCCGAAGCGAAGGCCGCCGGCATCGAGGCGGCCGGCGCGAAGCTCATCCGGCACGGCACGACGTACGCCGAAGCCGCGGCAGCCGCGCTGGCGGTCGCCGAGGAACCCGGCACCCGCTACCTGCACGCATACGACGACGCCGACGTGATCGCCGGACAAGGAACCGCGACCGCCGAAATCGTGGCCGACGCACCGGACGTCGATGCCATCGCAGTCGCGGTCGGCGGCGGTGGGCTGGCCTCCGGCGCGACGCTGGCCGCGGACGGCCGCCGGGTGTTCGCAGTGGAGCCGGAGAATTGCCAGGCACTGCACGCCGCGCTCGACGCGGGCGAACCGGTGGACGTCACCATCGACTCCATCGCTTCCTCCGCACTCGGCGCGACCCGCGTCGGCGAGCTGGCCTTCGGCATCCTTAACTCGCCGTCCGTCACGTCCGTGCTGGTGTCCGACGACGAAATCCTCGCCGCGCGCGACCTGCTGTGGCGCGACTTCCGGCTCGTCGTCGAACCGGCCGCCGCGGCACCGCTGGCCGCCTGGCTCGCCGGTCGCGTTCCGGCCGAGCTGCCGTGTTTTGTCTTGTGCGGAGCCAACACCTCGGTCACTTTCGCGTGAGGTAAACGCTTCACGACTGCCGGAACGAAACCACGAATTCGGTACGCCCCGGCCGGCTGGCGACATGCACCCGTCCGGAATGCGCGGCCACCACCGCGGCGACAATGGCCAGCCCCAGCCCGGTACTCCCGGCAGCGCGCGAACGCGAATTGTCGCCGCGGGCGAACCGCTCGAACACCTCGGGCAGGACGTCCGGCGGAATTCCCGGCCCATCGTCCACAACGGACAAAGTGGCCCATCCGTCCTGGGCGGACAGCGCGGTCGTCACCGTGGTCCCGGCGGGCGTGTGCGTGCGGGCGTTGCCGAGGAGGTTCAGCACCACCTGGTGCAGCTGCCCGGAATCGCCGAGCACCGTGATCGGTTCGCCGGGAAGTTCCAGCAGCCACTTGTGTTCCGGGCCTGCGACGTGCGAATCGGCGACCGCGTCCGCGACCAGCCGGGACAAATCGACCGGTTCGTGGACCACCGGACGTCCGGAGTCGAGCCGGGCGAGCAGCAGCAAATCCTCCACCAGCGTCGTCATCCGCGCCGATTCGGATTCCACCCGGCTCATCGCGAACGCGATGTCCGGCGGCACCTGTTCGCCGCTGCGCCGGGTCAATTCCGCGTACCCGCGGATCGCGGCGAGCGGCGTGCGCAATTCGTGGCTCGCGTCCGCGACGAACTGGCGCACCCGGCTTTCGCTGGCCTGGCGCGCGGAGAGCGCGTCGGCAATGTGGCCCAGCATCCGGTTGATCGCCGAACCGACCTTGCCGACCTCGGTCCGCGGGTCAGTGTCCACTTCGGGCACTCGCTCGGACAGCGCGACCTCGCCGCGGTCCAGCGGCAGTTCGGACACCCGGGAAGCGGTGGCGGCGAGCCGGTCCAGCGGAGCCATCGTGCGCCGGATCGTGACCGCGCCGGCGAACCCGGCGACGAGAATGCCGCCGAGCGCGACCCCGCCGAAAATGAATCCCAGCCGCCACAACGTTTCCGTGACCCGATTCATCGGCAGCCCGATCACGGTGAACTCGCCGCGCGGTGAATAGGTCGCGACCACGCGGTACTTCCCGAGTTTTCCGGACAGATCGACCGTGCGGCGCTGGCCGTTCGGCGCGAGCGTGAGCAGCACCCGGTCCTGGTCCGGGCTCAGCGGGATGAGGCCGAGCGGGCCGATCACCTGCCCGTTGACGATTCCGTTGTGGACAGTCAGGCTGAGCGTCCCCTCCGGCTGGCCGAGCACGCGCAGCGGATCCGGCGGCAGTTTCCCGGGAGTGATGATGGGCGGGCGCGGCGCCCCGTGCCGGAACCCGCGATCGCTCGCCGCCTCGAGCTGCCCGTCGAGCTGCCCGACGAGAAAGCTGTTCAACGCGAATTCGGTGACCACGCCGACCACCAGGCAGACCAGCGCGAGCAGCGCCGCCAGCTGCACGATCAGCCTGCGGCGCAGGGACCACGGACGGCGGCGCTCAGCCCGCGGCGGGTTTGAGGACATACCCGGCGCCGCGCATGGTGTGGATCATCGGTTCCCGATCGGCGTCGATTTTCTTGCGGAGATAGGAAATGTACAGCTCGACGATATTGGCCTGGCCACCGAAATCGTAGCTCCACACGCGGTCGAGGATCTGCGCCTTCGACAGCACCCGGCGCGGATTGCGCATCAGGTAACGCAGCAGCTCGAATTCGGTCGCGGTGAGCGGCACCAGGTCGCCGCCGCGATGCACCTCGCGGCTGTCCTCGTCCAGGGTCAGGTCGCCGACCACGAGCTGAGACCCGGCCGAACCGGAGACTCCGCCCGCCCGGCGCAGCAGCGCGCGCAACCGCAGCGCCACCTCTTCCAGGCTGAACGGCTTGGTCACGTAATCGTCGCCGCCCGCGGTGAGCCCGGCGATCCGGTCCTCCACCGCGTCTTTCGCGGTCAGGAACAACACCGGCAGATACGGCGTTTCGGCGCGCATCCGGCGCAGCACCTCGAGCCCGTCGAAATCGGGCAGCATCACGTCGAGCACCACCGCGTCCGGACGGAAATCGCGGCCGACGCGCACCGCCTCGGCCCCGGTGCCCGCGCTGCGCACCTCCCAGCCCTCCATCCGCAGGGCCATCGACACGAGTTCGGCCAAGGTCGACTCGTCGTCGACAACCAGCACGCGGACCGGGCTGCCGTCCGCGCGGCGCAATTCGGCCTTGCCCCGGCTCACGCTGCTCATGGTGCCATCTTCGGGGCCGGTCTTCAGGTCGAGCTGTGCCCCGGCTGTGTGTTTCCTGTGCACCTCGCGCACAGGTGTCCCCCACGTCCGGCACAGCCTCCGCACAGCGGTCGCCCCGACGCTCGGAAGGACAAGCGCGAACGTTTCCGGAGGAGACCATGACGACCGATCCAGCACAGGACGCGACCTGGGGAGAGCAGCCCGCTCCCGCACCCGGCGACGGGCCGGGGAAGTCGTGGTCGGGCCGCAAGACCGCGATCGCGGCTGGCGTCGCGGTGGTGATCGCGGTCGGCGGCGGGCTCGCGATCTGGGCGGGGACCAGCGGCAATGACGCGTCCGCGCAGCAGGGGCCCGGCGGGTTCGGCGGGCCGGGCGGTCCTGGCGGGTTCACCAGGAACGGCGGCGGGATGACCATGATGCGCGAGGCGCTGCACGGCGATTTCGTGGTGGCAGAACCGGGCGGCGGATACATCACCGAGCGGATGCAGACCGGGACGATCACCGAACTCAGTGCCACGTCAGTGACTCTGACGAGCAAGGACGGCTACAAGCAGACCTACACGCTGGATTCGGCTACAGAGAAGACCGGTTCGCTGAAATCCGGCGACAACGTCACGGTGGTCGCGAAGGTACAGGGCACCACCGCCACCGCGACCTCGCTCGGCGAAGCCCAGCAGTTCGGCAACGGCCAACCTCGCCGCCGCAATTAACCCGCGCTGCGCCGGGGCGGGTGGTCCGTGAAGGACTCCTTGAGGGAATCTGATTCCCTCAAGGAGTCCTTCACGGAAAGCGAGGAGGCGGTCGTGAAACGGTGGATCACGCTGGCTTGCGGTGTGGTGCTGGTGCTCGTCGGCGCGGTGTGGGTGCTGCAGGGCGTCGGCGTGCTGACCGGCAGTTTCATGACCGGGCAGAAGCTGTGGTTCCTGATCGGGCTGGTCGCGTTCCTGGTCGGCGTGGTCCTCGTCGCGGCGACCACGTTGCGGAAACGCACGCGCTGACTCACCTGGGGAAAACCTCGAACACCGGGTAGCCCGGCGCGATCTCCAGCAGCTTCTCTTCCGGAGCCTTCGCGTTCACGCCCTCGAAGAACGCGCCGACCTCGAACGCCCAGCGCTTGAGGTACGAACGCAGCACCGCGGGCTTCTCCTCGTTGGACAGCTCGCGGTAGGTGAACGTCTGGGTGCGACGCCCGACGGTCAGCTGGCCCTCGCCCGCCGCACGCAGGTTGCGCACCCACTGGGTTTCGCCGCGCGCGGCCACCAGGTACTGCTTGCCCTCGAACGGCAGCAGGTTCACCGGCACCTCCCGCAGCTCGCCGGACTTGCGGCCGCGGACGCCCAGCACCCGGCTGCCCCACACGCTGAGGCCGAGCTTGGTGAGCCCGCGGACGACGCCGTTGAACGCCGCCATCGACTTGCTCGGTTCGAGGTAGCGGGTGCTGGTCATGGGGTTCCTCCTCGGCTTTCGAGAGCAGTGCTCTCTGTTGTGAACAGTGAACACCCTCCCTTGCTCCGAGTCAAGAGCAGTGCTCTCGGTTTTGCGCAGCGCTCTCAACCGAGGCACACTGATCGCATGACTGCCGCCCCCCGGACCGCCCGCGAACGGGTCCGCGCCGAGATGACCCGCGAGATCAAGGACGAGGCCCGCCGTCAGCTGGCCGAGGTCGGTGCGCACGGGCTGTCCCTGCGCGCGGTCGCGCGCGAACTCGGGATGGTCTCGTCGGCGCTGTACCGGTACTTCCCGAGCCGGGATCAGCTGCTCACGGCGCTGATCGTCGACGCGTACAACGCCATCGGCGAGGCAGCCGAGCAGGCCGACCCGCGTACCGGCGACCCGCGCACACGCTGGCGAAGCATCTGGCGCGCGACCCGCGAGTGGGCCCGCGCGAACCCGCACGAGTACGCGCTGATCTACGGCTCGCCGATCCCGGGTTACCAAGCACCGCAGGACACCGTCACACCCGCCGGACGGGTCGCGTTCACGCTGGTCGCGGTGCTGCGCGACGCCCAACCGCACGAGCCGGCCGTCACCGCGCCGATGTCGGCGGAGCTGCGGGCGCAGGCCGATCAGCTGACCCAGCTGCTGGACCTCGACGCGCCAGCCGAGGTCGTGATGCGCGCCATAGCCGCGTGGACGCAGCTGTTCGGTGCGCTCAACTTTGAGCTGTTCGGCCAGTACGTCGGCAGTGTCGACCCGGCCGACGCGTACTTCGAGCACCTGATCGGGCAGATGGCGGACTTCGTCGGCCTGTAGTCCGGGGTAGGTTCGCCGTTGGCGCGCCACAACGAAAGGTGGGTTCGACGTGACTGGATGGGCCGAGCGGGTCGGCAGGATCCGGGTGATCGGCACTGGGGTGATGGGACGCGGCATCGTCCAGCTCGCCGCGACCGGCGGAGCCACCGTGGAACTCGCGGACGTGCAGCCGGGCGCGGTCGGCGCGGCGATCGAGCACGTCAGCGCGATGATCGACCGGCTGGTCGCCAAGGACAAGCTGACCGAAGAGGCCGGCCGCGCCGCGAAAGACCGCCTGGTCCCGGTAGACGGCCCGCTCGCCCCGGCCGACGGCGTGGACCTAGTGCTCGAAGCCGTCCGCGAAGACCTCGAAACGAAGCGCACGCTCTTCGCCGATCTCGAGAAAATCTGCGGCCCGGACACGGTTTTCGCGACCAACACCAGCTCGCTGTCCGTCACCGAAATCGCCTCGGCGCTGGCTGACCCGGCCCGGATGATCGGCCTGCACTTCTTCAACCCGGTCCCGCTGATGCGCCTGGTCGAGGTAATCCCCGGCGCGCGTACCGCGAACTGGCTTCCGGGCGAAGCGCTCAACCTGGTGCGCAGCTGGGGCCACGAACCAGTACTGGCCAAGGACGCCCCCGGCTTCCTGGTCAACCACGCGGGCCGCGGCTTGAATACCGAGGCCCTGCAAATCCTTTCCGAATCCCTCGCCGAACCAGCCGAAATCGACCGCATCGCACGCGACGTGCTCGGTCTCAAACTCGGCCCGTTCGAACTGCTGGACCTCACCGGCTTGGACGTCTCGCACGCAGTGCTGGAAAGCATCTGGACCGGCTTCCACGCCGAACCACGCCTGCGCCCGTCCTGGCTCACCCGCCCGCGCGTCGCCGCCGGGCTCTTCGGCCGCAAAACCGGCGAAGGCTTCTACCGCTATCCCGACGGAAAACAAGAACTCCCCGCCGAGCCCACCGCCCCGCCCGTCCCGACGTCACCGGTCTACGCCGCGGACGAACGCTTGGGCCGCCTCCTGTCCGCAGCCGGCGTCGACGTCGTTCCGGACGCCTACCCAGACACCGTGCTTCTGGTGACCCTGCGCGGAGAGTCCACTGTGGAGGCTGCGCGGAACCTGGAACTGCCCGCTGACCGTGTCTGCGGAATCGACGCACTGGGTTACGAAGCACGCTTCACCCTGTCCGTCCACCCCGGACTGGACCCGCACTACGGCCGCGCCGCCTGGGGTGCCCTAGCCGCGACCGGCACCCCAGTAACGGTAGTTCGCGACGGTGCCGCCCCCATCGCACAGCGCCTTCTGGCGTCCATCATCAACACTGCTTGCTACATCGCCGACCAGGGTTTGGCCGCCCCGACCGACATCGACACCGCCGTGCGCCTAGGCCTTGGCTACCCCCGCGGCCCACTGGAATGGGGCGACCTAGTCGGGCCGGAAAAAGTCCTGCGCATCCTGAACGGCCTCCTCCGCGCCACTGGCGACCCGCGATACCGCCCCAGCGCCTGGCTGACCGAACGAGTAGCGCTGGGCCTGCCGCTCTCCTCCACCGGCACCCGCCCGGCGGATCTAGCCTGACGCTTTTGGACAGTCCTAACCGGACAAGTGCCCCTCGCTGGCTCCGCGATGTCCGTGAGGGGCACCTTCACGGACCCAGATTCCCATGCCAGGGACTTAAGTCGGGTGGCGTCAGCTTGCTGACTATCCATAGTGGACGCCAAGGTCAGTGAAATGCCCTATTAATGCCAGCATGCCCGTTTCCTTAAGTCTGTGAGGGGCACCCTGAGGGAATCTGATTCCCTCAGGGTTCCCCTCACAGACGACACGCTCAGTTCCAGCCGTCCGCGTTCGGTCCCGACGTGAGCCAATGGTTCGCCAGCGACTTCGGCCTGGGCGGACACGCCTCAGCCGCACCCATAACGCCGCCTTAAGTCCCCGGCCTTGGACTCTGATTCCCTCAAGGACCCCTTCACGGACCGCCCGCGCCCCGCCGCCCACGCAACCAATGTGGCATTGGGTGCATCTGACGCACCCAATGCCACATTGGGGTGCAAGCCCCACCCCCATCGGACCGCCGCCGATGCACCCAGACCCACCCCCGCACCCCGATACGAAGCCTCCCTGCGGACGGTGGGTGCTTGTCAAGGCATCTTTCCCGCCTTGACAAGCACCCACCGTCCGTCAGCACAATCGGGCTTCGGGGTGCCCCACGCGCCCCTCACTCACCACCGATAATCCGATGCCCGCCCATTACGATAAACAACATACCCACCCTGGAAATCACTACGGGCACCCCCGCTAACCGCATACTCATCCGAGGTAGGCAACCCCAAATACCCCTTCTCCCACCCCAACGCAGCCCACCGCTTACGAATCTCCCCCTGCACCATATGCGCCCCGGTACCCGCACTCCAGTAAACCGACCCACCCCCGGTGAAGTGGTTATACCGAGCACCCCCATTGGGAGTCCCAGTCTCATCAGTAACCGGATACCCCAGCCCACGCTCCCATCCCAGCGCAGCCCACTTATCCCGAATAGCCCCACCAATCTGGTGCGCCCCAGTAGAAGGCGTCCAATAGACCGACCCCCCGGCGAAGTGATTAAACCGCCCAACCCTATCCGGAGTGGCAGTCTCATCCGTAGTCGGATACCCCAGCCCACGCTCCCACCCCAGCGCAGCCCACTTATCCCGAATAGCCCCACCAACCTGATGCGCCCCACCAGAAGGCGTCCAATAAACCGACCCCCCGGTAAAGTGATTAAACCGCCCGACCCCATCCGGAGTCCCAGACTCATCGGTAGTCGGATACCCGACCCCCCGCTCCCACCCCAGCGCAGCCCACTTAACCCGAATCTGCCCCTGCACAGAATGCGCCCCGGTAGCCGACGTCCAGTAAACCGAAGCAGCCTGACTACCCGGCGTCCCCATCAAATGGTTATACCGCCCCACTCCGTCCGGAGTAGAGGTCTCGTCAGTAACCGGCGGCCCATAAACCTGATGCCCGCCAATAGCCAGATACCGAGCAAGGATCTGCCCGCCGATCTCCCGCACCCCACTCGACGCGGACCAGTACAACCGGCCATTCGCATACGCCCGATACCGCACCGGCCCATCAACCACCTCAGGCCCGCTCGCCGCACCCAGCAAACTCCGCAACCCAGGCTCAGCCGCATACCGCTGATCAATAGCCGTCACGTAATTAGCCGTAAGCGTCATATCACCAGAGCCAACCGTGACCGACCACGATGAGGTAGCCGGACCACCCTGCCACCCAGTGAATTTCGAAACCCCATCAGTCCCGACCAACGCCGCGGTCACGTCGAACGTCGCGCCCTCAGTCACCATCGCACTGCTGACCCCGCCCTCACTCGGAATGCTCAGCGCGGCCGGCTGCGTCCCCACCAACGTCAACCGATGCTGGCGCGGGTAAGCGACATAAGTCTTACTAGCCTGCACCCCAGCATGATCAGTGACCGTAGCGGTGAACTCCATCCGAGAATCCGTGTGATCAGTGAACGACGTCGTCAGCGTCGGACCGCTCGCGCCATCGCCAGGATGCACGTGACAGGCACCCAGATCCGGACAATGCCGAATCAAAGTCGTCCACGTAATAGGAAGACTGCCATCCTCAACGTCAGTAGCCGTGGCAGACAACGAAACTGGCTCGCCCACCGCGAAGTCCTTGTCCGGAGCCGACAACGCAAGCTCCGGCGAGTGATTCCCCGGCGCGACCGCAACGGTCGAAGTCCCCACCGCCCCAAGCGAATCCGTGACAGTCAACGTTGCGGTAAACGCAGCACCAGCCCCATACCGATGGCTGGCCTGAACACCAGTACCGGTACTGCCGTCCCCGAAGTTCCAGGAATACGTGAGCTGATCACCGTCAGCATCAGTAGAACCGCTGGCATCAAAGGAAACCGTCCGGGTGTCCGGATCCGTAGCCGACGTCGCCTTAGCCACCGGCGCAGCGTTGTTCGTCGAGTAGCTCAGCCGACGCAGCACCCCGGAGTTCAGATCCGTGAAGACGATATCCCCATTGGGCGCGGCAGAGACCCGAGTAACCCCACCGACATTCTGGAACGGCGCGGGACTCACCGGTGCCTGCGTGAGCCGCCCCTGAGCGTCGTAACGAAGCGTCCAGATCTTCTGCCCGGCGTAGTCCCCGAAGAAGTACGCACCCTGGTAAGCAGCGGGATAAGTGCTGCCCCCATAGACAATCCCGCCCGTGACACTGTTGCCCTGCGCCGGCCCAGTCCCGTGCTGGTAGTCCCACAACGGCGGAGTGTTCACCACCGAAGCACAACGCGCGTCAGTCGAATACCCCGGCGTGAGATGGTTTCCCTCATAACAAGGCCAAGCGAGGTTCGCGCCAGGCTGCACGACGTCCAGCTCTTCCCAGGTGTACCAGCCGACGTCACCCACCACCGGCAGACCGCTCTTCGGATCGAGACTGAAGCGGAATGGATTGCGGAACCCGCTGGCGAAAACCTTGCTGCGAGCCGAATCCGGCGCGGCGGCGTTGTAGTACGGATTGCTCGGGACGCCCTTGCCGTCCGCGGTGAGGTGCAGGATCTTGCCGAACGGCGAATCGAGGTCCTGCGCGACGAAGGCGACCGGGTTGGTCTTGCCCGCGTCGCCGTTGTCGCCGACGGAGTACCAGAGCGTGCCGTCCGGCGCGGGATAGACCGTGTCGAGGCCGTGGATGTAATACGGGCTGCCGGGCAGGTCGAAAAGCACCTGCTCGCCGGTCAGTCCGGACGGATGGCCGTCGTCATCCAGCTGCACGGTGAACTTCGCGGCGCGCAGCGTGTACTGGCCATTGCCCAGCGACACCGAACGGTTCAGGTAGACCTGGTGCGAGACGGCGTAGTCCGGCGCGAGCGCGATGCTGGTGAGGCCCATGTCGCCCTGCGTTTCGACCGAGAAGGTCGCGATCCGCTCCGGCGCGCCGCCACCCGCCGCCGGGACCCAGTTGACGACGCCGGATTTGCCGAGCGCCAGCACGCTGTCATCAGGTAGCCAGGCGAAGTCGGTGAACTCGTACTGCCCGAGCCCGGTGGGCAGGTCCCGCAAGACGAACCCTGGCGGCAGCGACGGAGTATCGGCTGCTGCCGCCGGGGCGACGGCGGGGACGGCGACGACCGCGAGTGCGGCCACGAGCAGGGAACGGAGCTTGCGCCAGGCCATCCATGGCCCCCTTTCTGAGCGATCGGTAATCGCTCAGAAGGGGGATGAAGTTGCCTCTATCGGGTGATGTTTATCCGAACGTGACACCCCGGGTCAGGGCACGACCTGGACCACGTCGCCGATGTGCAGGGTGTTGAAGAACCGCAGCGACGACGTCGCCGACAGGTGGATGCAGCCGTGCGAGTACACCTTCAGGCTGCCGGTGTGGAACGCGTCGCCAGGGTAGAAGAAGACCGAGTTCGGCATCGGCGCGTTGTCGAACTGCTTGCTGAGGTGCATCTTTTCCTTGGACAGCACGTGGAACGTGCCGGTCGGGGTCGCGTGCCCCTTGCGCCCGGGCAGCATCGAGACGGGACCGTAGATCACCTTGCCGTCCTGCAGCAGCCAGGCGCGGTGCGCGGAGATGTCCACGCAGGCGCTGGTACCCGAAGCAGCGGCGGCCGCCGCGCACGGGACGTCGGCGGTGCTCACCGGCTCGGCCTTCGGCTTCGGCTTGGGCTTCGGAGCCGGCTTCGGCGTCGAGGTAGTGCTCTGCGGGGTGCTGCTGGTCGCCGGGGCAGCAGAACTGCTGGTCGGCGCGCTCGCCGAGGTAGTGGGCACGCTCGCCGCGGCGGGAACCGCGCCGCCGCCGGAGGCCGATCCGGCCGTGCCGCCGGAGCAGGCCACGAGCCCGAAAGCCGCGGCCAGCGCCGCCATCCCCACCAGAACCCTTTTCACGATCCGATACCCCCGCGTTCGGTCGGGTCGCATTCGGCAGGACCCGTATCACCCGAATAGACGACCATCACCCCCACGTGGTTGCTCGGCAATGGTCACGATCCGGCGTCTCCACCCCCGGGTTGAGCCGCGGATCCACCCAGCACCAGCCCGTGCGCCGACGAAAACCGCACTGATCCCGGCGAGGCTGGAAGCACGCCGGGCAGCCTCCCGGCACCCGCCGCCGGCCGGGCGAAGCCGACCACCGCAGTGAAGGAAGACCGTGAACCTCGGCCCGCTCACCATCGTTCTCTACGTCGCGCTCGCGGCGCTCGTCCTGTACCGCGTCGTCTACCGCCAGTGGCGCGGCACGCTGCTGAGCCGCAAACGCTTGCTCACGCTGCCGTTCATCCTGACCGCGATCGGCGTGTTCTCCGCCGCCACCGCGTTGCAAAGCGCGACCGCGACGGAATACGCGCTGCTGGCTGGCGACGTCGTGATCCTCGGCCTCCTGGGCGTCGTGCGTAGCTCCACCTCGGTCCTCAGCGCTCGCGAAGGCACGACGTTCGTGAAGGGCACTCCGCTCACGCTGGTGCTCTGGTTCGCCACCATCGCCCTACGCGTCGGCTTCTCTGTCCTCGGTGCCGCGCTCGGCGTCAGCAACACCGTGACGTCTTCGACGATCATGCTCACGATCGGCGTCAGCATCGGCGTACAGAACGCCTTCACCTACTACCGCATCCAGAAGCTCGGCCTGCCGCTTTCGGAGCAGACGCCCGCGAGCATCAGCCGCTAAGCCCCACCATGCGCGCGTACATCCGCGAAGGACTCAACACCGTTGCCGGGTGCAGGAATCCCGGCAACGGTGGCAAGTCCCGCGCGAAAGGCACGAGATGCGCGTACAGCACTTCTGCCCCAGACGGTCGCACCGAAGGATCCTTCGCCAGCGTCGCCGCGAGAAGCTCGTTCAGCTCCCGCGGTACCCCAGGCACGACGGGCGCGGGTTCCTTCACTTGCTTGTCGAACACGGCATACGCCGTCGGCCCGGTGAAGACCGGACGTCCAGTGAGCATCTCGTGCAGTACGCAACCCAGCGCGTACAGATCGCTTCGCGGCTCCGCGTGTCCACGCTGGATCTGTTCCGGTGCCATGTACGACGGCGTACCCAGCAGCTGACCCGCGCGCGTGAAGCGGGCAGTGTCGGCTTCGCGCAACACAGCGAGGCCGAAGTCCATCACCTTCACGCTGCCGTCCGGACAGAGCATCAGGTTGGCTGGTTTGAGGTCGCGGTGACAGATCGCGTGCGCGTGCGCCGCCGACAGCACCGCGGCCGCTTGCGCTGCGATCGCCGCCGCCCAGGACACTGGCAGCGGACCGTGCTCGGCGAGCAGATCGTCCAGCGTCACGCCTTCGACGAACTGCATGACCTGGAACAACCGGTCGTCGTGCGCGCCGAAGTCGTACAGCGTGGGCGCGCCGGGATGGTCGAGCGTGGCGAGGATCCGCGCTTCGCGGGCGAAGCGCTCTTCCAGCTCTTCGTCACCGCCCGGCAGCCGCAACAGCTTGATCGCGACGTGCCGGCCGAGCCGCCGGTCGAGCCCGCGGTGCACCGAACCCATGCCGCCCCGCCCGAGCGGCAGATCGTCGACCTCATAGCGGTCCGCGATCAGCATGGGCCCCCTCACAGCGCTCACCCGCCACCGGGCTTCAGCCGTCCTTCGGCGAGTGCGGCAAAGCCTAGCCGCACCAGGTCGCGGCCGATTTCCGCGGTTTGCCGCAGAGCCAGGTCGAAGTCCGCGAGCGCGCGGAAAGCGACGCCGTGCGCACGCTGCGTTTCGAGCGGATGCCGCGGCACCTTCAGCCGGCGCGCGTCGATCCTGGTCGACGCGCTGTGCACCGGGAAGTCCGCGGCGCGCAGGCAGCCGGCGAGGAACTGCGCGTCCAGCAGCTCCGGATCCACGCGATAACGGGAAAGGGCAGGCCCGAGCCGCACCGGCTCTCCACTGTGGACGATCACCGCACCGGTGACCGACGCGACCACGTCGCCCTCCTGCGCGAAAACCGCCGCCGGATCGGGTGCGGCGTGGCCGGTCGGCGGACCGCCGATCAGGACGTCGTCGGTGGTCAGCACGGGTTCGTCGCCGTCGGCAGTACGCGGCGGTGCGTGCGTGATCCGCAGCGCGCCCGCCTTCACCAGCTCGCCGACGGTCGTGTGCGCCAGTTCGCCGGAAGCCGGTTCCAGCCGCGGCAGCTCGATCCCGATCTGCTGGAAAAGCCGTTGCGCGGCAAGGAACGCCTCGCCCGAATCGCTGCCGGCGCGGCGGCTCGACGGCGTCAGGTCGACGTCGTCATCGAGCACGTCGATGATGCGTTCGCCGGTCTCCGGGTCGGTCAGATAGTCCTGCCACACCTGCTCGACGTCGTCCGCGGTGGTGTCGGCGATCAACACCGTCGCCGGCGCACGCTGCTCCGGCTCCGGCCGCGTGAGCAGCCAAAGATCCGTGCCGGCCGCGAGCGTGCAGACCGCGCGCAACGCGCCAGCGCGAAGAAGATTCGCCCGGATGCGCTTCCCGCTCCGCCGCCCGGCCGCCGCGCCCGGCATCAGCACCGCGACCGCGCCGCCCGGCTTCACGTGCGCCAGGCAATGCTGCACCCACGCCAGCTCCGACTCCCCGCGCGGCGGCAAGCCGTACTCCCACCGCGCGTCGCCGACGAGTTCCTCATGCCCCCAGCCCCGCTCGTTGAACGGCGGATCGCACAGCACCACGTCAGCCAGGCGATCGGCGAAAGCATCCGCGCGCAACGCATCAGCGTCGTGCACCTCGGCGTCCGCGCCGTGCAGCCGCAACCGGATCCCCGCGATCCGCGCGGTGTCCGGGTCGACGTCCTGCCCCCACGCACGCGTGGCCGAGGCGGCGAGCAACAGCGACCCGAACCCGCACGCCGGGTCCAACACCCTGGCCCCCTTCGCGCCGGTCAGCCGCACCATCAGGTCGGCGTACGCAGTCGGCGTCGTGGAGAGCCGGCGGGCATGCGCCTCGAAGAAGCGTTCGCAGAGCTGCTCAAACGTCTCCGCCGCGCCTTCGCTCTCGGCGAGCTGGGTGATCAGCGTCAGCAGCTCCGGATCGTCAGGCCCTTCAGCGGCGTCCGCGAGGTACTCGCCGACTGCGGCCAGCCGCGCGCCGAGGTCGAGGTCATCGCCGAGGGCGCGCAGCCGTTGCCACGCTTCGTCAATCGGCGCCAGCTCGAACGGACGGCCACGTCCGCGCAGCCACGCCTGCACCTCCGGCAGCGAAAACAACGGGCTGGACGCCGTGCCGCCCACCGGTTTGGGAAAATCGTCATGGCGGCGCCGCCAGTTGCTCACCGCCGCCCGGCGCACGCCCGCCAGGCGCGCGATGTCGGCCGCACTCACCGCCGCGTCGTCTGCCATGCGAGCACGATAGCCGACGACAGAGGTTTCCATCGTTTTGCTTGTTAACTCAGTCAACCAATGGTTTTATGGGGACATGGCCACCGAGCAGACCCGGTTCGCCCTGCGTTACTCCGCGGGCTCAGACCAAGGGCGACGACGCACCAACAACGAGGACTCCGTGTACGCCAGCGGGCGGATGCTCGTCGTCGCCGACGGGATCGGCGGCCAGCCGCACGGCGAGGTCGCCAGCTCGACCGCGGTCAGCGTGCTGGCCTCGCTGGACGCGGAGCTGCGCACCCTTGACCTCACCGCGCACAACCTGTCGAACCTGCTGTCCGACGGCGTCCACCGTATCGGCGAACAGCTCACCAAGGTGGCCGAGGAAACCCCCGCCACCCAAGGCATGGGCACCACTCTGACCACCCTGCTGTTCGACGGCACCCACTTCGCCGCGGCCCACGTCGGCGACTCCCGCGGCTACCTGCTGCGCGACGGCGAACTGCGGCGCATCACGCGTGACCACACCCTGGCGCAGGCCCTGGTCGAAGACGGCACCATCAGCGCCGCCGACGCCGACCACCACCCGCGCGGCTCGATGCTGATGAAGGCACTCCTGAGCACCGGCTCGGCGGAACCGGACGTCTGGGAATTCACCCCAGAGGCGGGCGACCGCTACCTGCTCTGCTCCGACGGTCTCACCGCGGGCGCCAGCGAGCCGGCCGTCCAGGAGGTCCTCGCAGACGGCACCCCCGAGGAAATCGTGCCGCGGCTCATCGCCTTGGCCAACGAGGGCGGCGGCCCGGACAACATCACCATCGTGGTCGCCGACGTCGTCCCGGCCTGAGCCGTCTCCGCAGGTCGGACCACCTGCGGAAGGCTCGGGGGCCATCCGGTATTCTTCCCCACGGAGGATTGGCCGAGCGGCCTAAGGCGCACGCTTGGAAAGCGTGTTGGGTTCACGCCCTCGCAGGTTCGAATCCTGTATCCTCCGCTGCAACACCACGAAGGTCCCGGCTTCCCAGAGGCCGGGACCTTCGTCGTTTCCCCGTAAAATTCCTTGCCACGCAACAATATTGCCCTGGCAGAATTCGTTCATGGAGCACAGCGCGGCGCAAGAGTTCGCCGACCACTGGGTGCGGGCCTGGAACGCCCACGATCTCGACGCCCTGATGACGCACTTCGCCGACGACGTGACCTTCCGGTCGCCGGTCGCCGTCCAGGTGCTCGGCGGCGACGGCGTAATCAAGGGCAAGGCGGCGCTGCGCGCGTACTGGGCCGAAGGACTGCGCCGGATTCCCGATCTGCGTTTCGAGGTCGTCGGCGTCTACGCCGGGCTCGGCGCGCTCGTCATCAACTACCGCAATCAGAAGGGCGGGCTGGTCAACGAGGTCCTGGTCTTCGACGGCCCGCTCGTGGTCGAGGGCTACGGCACCTACCTCGGCGACGACCCGAACCCGGCCGGGACTCGCTGAACCGGGCGGCGGGTCGTCGCTGTCCGCAACCGCGGCAGGGGCTGGGATCGGCCGAACGGTCCCACCCGCTAGGCTTCGCCGCAGACTTGATCGCAGCTGTCCGGAGAGGTTCCCCGGTGTCACGAATACCGTTTTGACCTGGGCGTTGGCCGTCGCGCACACACCAAAAACCCGCAGGTCAGCAAGCTGAAACGCGGGTTTCGGACCCCGCGTGCGCACCCATGAAGCCAACGCCCGACAGGCCCCGGACCGCCACCCGCGTCCGGGGCTTTGTCGATTCTCCCGTTCTCACTTACTTACCGAAAACACTTGATCACGCTAAGTTTGTACGTGGTCGTTCCAGCCCCTGACGTACCGAGGAGTCCGCCCCCATGGCCGGAGTGGAAGAGATCCGCGCTGGTATCGCGCTCGCGAACGAGAAGGCGTCCGCGAGCATCGCCGCGCTGCAGCAGGCAGCGCAGGCACTCGAAGAAGCACAGCTGTCGCTGTCCCAAGCCACCCAGGGCAGCAGCCAGCACGAGGTGAACCAGGCGCACGGCCTGCTCGCCGAAGCGCTGCAAGGGATCACCGGCATGCAGAGCACCATCCAGGCCGGCATCTCGTCGGCCGATTCCTACTCGGCGCGGCTTTAACGCCGATGTCGGGGCTCGCCGAAATCCATCAGTTGCTCACCGCCGCGCGAGCGGGGGTCGGCGACGGACGGGCGCATGCCGAGCGGGCGCAAGCTCTGCTCGGCGACGCCCGGCGCGCACTCGTCGACGCACAGGCCAAGGCCGATCCCTGGCTGCCGCAGCAACTGGCGCAGGCCGACGAGGCGCTCGAGAACCTCCTCACCCGTTTAGCCGCCGCCGACGATCTGGTGGGCGGATACCAGTCACGCCTGTAGGGATGAGATGGCCAGCAAGTCAGCCGAGCAACGCAATCGTGTGCAAACCGCTCTCGACCGGGTCCGGCACCAGATCGGGCTCGTGCTCGGGGCCGCGGCCGGCGCGCGCGAAATGGCCGAGGCCGAGGTGGCCCGGCTGACGCTGGAACAGGAGATCGTCCGGGTCGGCATGGACCACGCCGACCCGGCACAGCAGACGGAGTGGGCGCGGCATCCGGCGGCGCACGAGGTGTTCGCCTCGCTCGGCGGCACCCGCGCCGCCTTCTACACCGACTGGAGCGCCGGTCCCGGCGAGCTGCGCGACCTCGTCGCCGCGCACGCGCCGGGACCGGCCGGACGGCCGCCGGGCGAATGGCTCGGCCGCGTCGGCACGAACCCCGGGGTCGCCGCGCCGGGCCTGTGGCGGGTCGGCTCCGCGACCTCGGCCGGGCGCGACATCTCGCGCACGTTCGACGTCGCCGTGCCGTTGCTGGACGAATCGCACCTGGCCATCACGTCCGCGCCGAAAACGCGGCCGGTGGTGGACGGGATCGTGCAGGGCCTGCTGATGCGCGTGCTGTCGGCGTTCGAGCCCGGTGCGGTGAAAATCCATCTCTGGGACGTCGGGCAGCTCACCGCGATCCTGCCGGACCTGTACCCGCTCAGCCGCACGAGCGCGCTGTCGCTGTACGACCCGACGCGGCTGGAGGATCTGCTCGACGAACTCGCCGGGCACATCCGCCGGATCCACGCCACCGGCATGCAAGCGGGCCACACCTCGTTGCGGGAACTGCGAAAAGCCACCAACCAGCGGCTGGAGCCGTACCGGATCGCGGTGCTGTACGGCAACGGCGAAACCCTCGAAGCGGAACGCGCGCGCGACCTCAAACGCGTCGCCAGCGGCGCGCTCGCGGCCGGGATCTGCCTGATCCTGGTGGACGTGCCCACCGCGGTGAGCGCGTCGATCGAAACGCTCAGCCTTCTCGACGAACGCCGCGCGGTCAGCAGCATGACCGGCAGCGACCTGGTCGTGGACCTGGATCCGCCCATGCCGTCCGGGCAGGTCATCCGCGCGGCGAACCGCATCGCCGAAGCACTGATCGCTCGCCAGGGCGGCCCGCGGTCGTTCGCCGACCTGATGCCGACCGAGATCGGCCAGGAAAGTTCCGCGCGGGAATTGCGCGCGCCGATCGGGTTCCACGAGGGCGAAGCCGTCGAAGTAGTCATCGGCGACGCGAGCCCGCACGCGCTCATCGGCGGGCCGAGCGGTTCGGGGAAAACGAACTTCCTGTACGCGTTGCTGGGCAGCCTCGCCGCGCGCTACACGCCGGACGAGCTGGCGTTGTACCTGCTGGACTTCAAGGAAGGCGTGTCGTTCGCCGGTCTCGCGCCCGGTCGCAAGGACTCCAGCTGGCTGCCGCACGCGAAACTGGTCGGGGTCAACGTCAACACCGACCGCGAATTCGGGTTGGCATTACTGCGTTTCCTCGCCGACGAATTGCGTCGCCGCTCCGCCGCGGCCAAGGAACACGAGGTCACGAACCTCGCCGACCTGCGCGAGCAGGACCCGAGCGGACACTGGCCGCGGATCGTCGCGGTGATCGACGAATTCCAGTACCTCTTCGCGGGTCGCGACCAGGTCACTGCGCAGGCCACGCAATTGCTGGAAGACATCGCGCGACGCGGCCGTTCGCAGGGCATTCACCTGGTGCTGGCCAGCCAGGACGTCGCCGGCATCGAAGCCTTCTGGGGCAAGCCAGCGGTGTTTGAGCAGTGCACCCTGCGGATCGCGATGCCGAAGGCGCGCCGGGTGCTCGCGGAGACGAACAACGCCGCCGTTTCCGCCCCGAAGTGGCACGCGGTGATCAACCACGATTCCGGAGTCGCGCACGGAAACCAGCTCGCGCACGTGCCGGATTCGAGCACTCGCAACGTTTTCGTGAACCTGCAGCAGAAACTGTGGGAACTCTACTCCGGACGCTTTGCCCGGCCGCGGCTGTTCGACGGCGCGCATTCGCCGGTGCTGGAACAGTTCCCGGCGTTCATGGAACTCAAGCCGAGCCCGCAGCCGCGAGCGATCCTGGGCCAGTCGATCGACGTCACCGAGGCTGCCTGCGGAGTCGAACTGCCCCGGGTGCCGGGCCGGAACATCGCGGTACTCGGCGGCGCGACCGCGGAGGCTCTGTCCATTATGGACTCCGCAGCGCGGTCGCTTGCCCGGCAGTTGAAGGTCGGGGAGGTCGAGTTCCTGCTGCATTGCCCGATCGTGGCGAGTTCGTCCGCAGTCCTGGATCTCAAGGATCGGCTGGTGGCCGAGGATCACCTGGCGACGTTCACTGACGACCTGTCGGCTGAGCTGGAGTCCATCGTCGAATCGCTCGCCACGACGACTCCGCGCATCCTGCTGCTGTACGGAGTGGATGCCGCGCTGCCCGCTCTGGAGGCAAAGGGCGTCGGTCAGCTGAAGAGCGGCCTCGACCACCTGCGCACGCTGCTCAAAAACGGCCCCGCACACGGCGTCCACACCATCGGCTGGTGGCGCAGTACCGCCCGGCTCAAGGACACCCTCGGCTTCGGCGGCACGGACGACATCGGCACGTGGGCGGCCTTGGATGTCCAGGGCAACGACCTGTCGCCGTTCGCCGCCGGACAGGTCGTGCATTGGTCGCCACGGCCGGGCCGGGCATTGTTCTTCGACCGCACTACGCACGGGGCGCCGGAAGTCATCATTCCGTTCCAGCGCCCAGAAACCGAGCCGACCGCGGGAGGCACGCCGTGACCGAGGGAACCACCAGCCCCGCCATGCGGTACAAGGAAATCGTGGGCTTGGCCCGCGGTTCGGCGGACAGCCTGCGCGCGTGGGAACTGGCGCGGGCGGACGAGATCGAGCGGCAACTGTCGGACGCACAGGCCGCGGTGGTCGCCGCGCAGGATCAGGAAGAGAAGACCCGCGAACGGGCTGGCCGGTGGTGGAAAATGGCGCTGCACAATGTTTCGCGGCTGAATTTCGTCGAGGCGTTGGATGATCCGCAGCCGGTTACTACTGCTCGGCCGCAGTATTTGGATCGGTATCTGGAAGAGGTCAAGCCTAGTTATCAGGAGCTGGTCCAGGCCGTGCTGGGGCTCGGTTGGCGGGCGAAACGCTAAAAGCCGTGAAGGGAACCCTGAGGGAATCAGAGTCCCTCAGGGTTCCCCTCACGGACAATCACGCAGTGCGGTGCATGAACCGGTCGAGTTGGTCCAGCAGGTCGTTGGCAAAGTCCGCGAACGGATTCCCCGCCGAAGGCCGGAACCGGACCACCTGCGGGTCATGATCGCTAGCCTGATCCGCGAACTCAGCATTCACATGCACCACGTCGTAATCCACCCCACGCAGCGCAGCCGACGCCAGGATATGGTCCAGCACCTGCGACTGCCCCTCATACACATAGCTGTACCGCTCAGCCGCGGGCAACGTCGAGATCAGATCCTTCAACCCACCCGACGTCAGCTTCGCCAACGCAGGCGAGAACTGGTAGTCATTCAAATCCCCAGCAACCACCACATTCGCCTGCGGATCCGCACCCAGCAGCTGCCCCACAAACCCCTGCAGCACCGTCGCCTGCTTCTGCCGCTGGACCTCGGAACTGCGCTTCGGCGGCTGGTACCGGCCGTGCGTCGGCTGGTCGCCGCCCTTTGAGTTGAAGTGGTTCGCGAGCACGAACACGGTGCGGCCGCGGAACACGAACTCGCCGGCCAGCGGCTTGCGGCTGTCCTCCCACGCCTCGTTACCCGGGTCGACCCGGCCCGGCGACTGCGTCAGGTGCGCCTTTCCGTGATCGGAAACCACGCCGACGGACGACGTCGGCCCGCCACCCGGTCGATCCACAAAGGACACTCGCGACGGGTTGAACAGGAAGCCGACGCGGATGTTGCCGCCCGGTTGTCCGCCGTCCTCGTCGTTCACCGGGTTGATCTGCCGCCACTGGTACTGCGGGCCACCGGCGGCGACGATCGCGTCGGTGAACTTCTTCAGCGTCGCGTCGGCGTCCACGGTGCCGTCGTCGGTCGCGCCGGTGTTGTCCTGGATTTCTTCCAGGGTAACGATGTCCGGCGTCGCGAGGTTGTCGACGATGCCGTGCGCGAGCTGTGCGTACTTGGTGTCCGAATCGGACGGTGCGAGGTTTTCGACGTTGTACGTCGCCACCGAAAGCTCGCCCGGACGCTGCTTGCGCGTGGTTTCCTTCTGCAGCTTGTTGTCCTTGGCCGCACCCAGCTTCGACGCGAGCAGCGTGTACCCGCCGAAGTTGCTGTACTCCACCGGACCGGACGTGACACCGGCGAGCACGTCGCCGGTGTTCACCTTCGGAGCCGCCTGTTGCGCGGCGGGAATGATCGACTGAACCTTCAGCACCCCGGTGTTGATCTTGTCATATCCGAGGTACACCGTCCCACCGCGTGGCGTCGGATTCTGCTGCGGTTTCGTGGTCACGTAAAGCTCGCCGTACTTGTTGCTCGGGCCGACCACGCGCGCGTCGGAGACCTGGACGATCTCGCTTTCGTGCGATTCCCAGAAGTCCAGCGCGTACTTCGACGGCTCAAGCGGCAGCGATTCGATGCTGCCACCGGCATTCGGGGCCAGCACGTCCGGCACCTGGTCCGGCGTCAGCACCGTCGGCGCGGGCAGCGGATTGCCCGTCGAACCGACTGTCCACTGTGCACTCGTCAGCTCGGTGAGCGACTGGTAGTTCGAGGTCGCGGGCGCGTCCGGGTAGTACTCCTTGACCTTGCCCTGCGCGGTGACCGCGTCGCCGACCGCCACGTCCGGCGTGGTCGATCCGGTGAACACGAACAGGCCCTCGCTGGTGCGCGGGTCGCTGTCCGGATGCGGGTCGGTCAGCCAGAACCCGCGCGCCGAGCCGAAGCCGCGCACCGCGGTGACGACGCCGGTGACGTCCTCGACCTGCTTGTCCTTGAACGGCGAAATCCGCGTCGTGCCCTGGATGTCGTGGATCTTCGCCGGAACGCCCGGCTCGTCCGGCGGGGTACCGGTGGTCTCGCCCTTGGTGTTGGTGGGCGTCGGGGCACCGACTGCGAAGTCCGCGCTGTTGTTGTCAGTGTCGGCGAGCGTCGCCGCGCGGGCGACCGAGGTCGTGTTCGAGGGCGCGGCGGCCGGATCTCCTTCGCGGACAACGGCATCGCCGAAGCCCACGAGATCCTTGACACGGCTGTCGGCCAAGCAGTCAGCGGCGGTCTTGCAGGTCAGCGGCCCGCTGCCGGACACGAGCGCGACGGTTCCCGCGGTCGCGGACATCGCGATCGCCCCGGTCGCGTCCGGCGTCGGCAGCGCGACCGTGCCGCCGTTGCCCTTCCCCTCCGCGACGAGGTAGCGGCCGTTCGGCGCGACGGACCCGGCGAGCGGCGTGACCTGCCACTTGCTCGACGCACTCGCCGAACCCGGCAGGTACTGGACGCTGTAACCGTCGAGCGCGACCGGCGCGCCGCCGTGGTTGGCCAGCTCGACGAAGTCGTTGGTGAGCGTGGCGCCGGAATTGCCGCCACCGCCGAAGACCTCGGCGATCAGGGCGTCCGCGCTGGGTGCGGCCGAGGCGGGCACGGCCAGTCCGCCAAGCACGAGAGCAGCGGCGGAGACGGCAACCGCGCCTCTGGTCAGTCTTGTCCCACCGGCGCTTCGGCCCCCGGCAGGACGACGGGATATGGTCACCCTGAGTCCCCTCTGCATGTCAACGGTCGAGGCATCGTCCCCCGAACAAGCGAAGCGGAGGAAGACGAAAGGGCAACGATTCGTAACGAGCTGGAGGGATTTCCTCCTTTGGACGGGTTGACGCAATGATCACGCTCGTACTCGGCGGAGACGTCAACCTGCAGGGCCGCGCGAACCCGGAAACGGCGTTCCACCCGTTGACCTCGCTGCTCACCGGTGCCGACGTCCGATTCGTGAATCTCGAAGGGCCGCTGTCCGGCTCGACCGGCACGGACATCCCGCACAAACCGAACTGGCGACACTCGCCACCGGAGATGGTCGCCGCGCTGACCGCCGCCGAGATCGACGTCGTGTCGGTGGCCAACGACGTCACCTACCCGCCGGCCGCGGCGATGGCGAGCCTCGCTGTGCTGGACCGCGCCGGAATCGCGCACTGCGGCGCCGGTGCGAACCTCGCCGAAGCGCACGCGCCAGCGATCCTCGAACGTCCCGGCGGCCGGATCGCGTTCCTCGCCTACACCTCGCTGTGCTGGCCCGTCGGGCAAGAAGCGACGGACGATTCCCCCGGCGTCGCCACGGCGGGCGCTTACACGTCGTACCAACCGGATCCACGCGTCCTGGACGTCCCCGGCCGCCCGCCGATCGTGCACACCACGCCGGTCCGCCGCGATCTGGAACTCCTGCTCGCCGACATCCGCCGTGCCCGCGCCGAGGCCGACCACGTCGTGGTGTCGATGCACTGGGGCCTCCCCGGCGAAGAACTGGCCGAATACCAGGTCACCTACGCGCACGCGATCATCGACGCCGGTGCCGACCTGGTCGTCGGACACGGATCGCACACCGTGCAGCCGGTCGAGGTCTACCGGGGCCGCCCGATCCTCTACAGCCTGGGCAACCTCGTCTTCGACTGGCCCGCCATGCACGACCGGTACCGCGACGGCCTGCTCGCTGGCTGCGTCGTCGGCGAGCAGCTGCGGGTCGAATTAGTGCCGATCCGCCGCGACGAAGACAACGAATGCGTACCGTTGACGGGAGCCGAAGGAGACGAAGCGCTCCAACGGCTCGTGGAGCTTTCCGCGCGCCGCGGCACAAGCGTGACGGTCAGTGATGGCTTCGCGACCGTCGAAGGACTTCGCGGCTGACCCGCCGATTCCGTCGTCACCCGGACGGCGCATCTGCCTTAAATGCAGCTCAAGCCCGGGGTCGGCGGGTACCGGGCGGGAGTACCTTACCGATGAGCACCGAAACTGTGGCCCAGACCACTTTTCCGGCGTTCACGGGTAGCACCTCGCGGGGGAGGCGACACGGTCACGTGGGGGTTGACCGTCGTCGAGTGCGCAGGTGCCACCACCCGGGAAACAGCCGCGGGCGCGGGAATTTCCGCTTCGCCCGCGACCGCGGCTCCACGGATTTGCCCCGGGGAAGCCTCGCGAGTGGCGAGGTGCCGCCTTATCCGCGCGGGGGAGCGCGGGAGGGGGAGGAAGGCGACGCGCCTCGCCACTCGTGAGCACAAGTCGTGAGTGGCAATCCCGGTTCTAACCGGCAACGCCACTCACGACCCTTTCCACCACCCGCGCACACACCTCGCCCCGGTTCAGCGGCAGGTAATGCCCCGCCCCCGGCACCACCTGCAACGCCCCTTCCCGGCAAGCAGCCAAAAACCGGCGCTCGCCAAGGCGGAAGTGATCGTGCCGCCCGTTGAGCAGCAGTACCCGCCCGGGGTAGCGCGCCAGGTCGGCCAACGGATCCATCCCACCAGCTGCCGCCATAACGTCCGGGATCACTTCGGACGCGATCCCCGCCGCGATCACCGGCTCAGCCACCTCCGCCGGAAGAACCCGCCGCAACATCCACGCGCTGAAGGAAGCCCCATCGTCCGAAGTCCTCGCCAGCCCGCGACGCGCGAACCGGAACCCGCCGCGCAGCACAGTGCTGGGCACGAGGGAACATCCAGCTCCCACCAGGGAAGCGACCCGCTCCGGATGCCGGGCCGCCGTCGCGATCGAGACGTAGCCGCCGAGCGAATGTCCGAGCAGGACCGCGCGGCCGCCAACCTCGTCAATGGCTTCGACGACCGCGTCGACCGCACCGTCGAGAGTGAACCGTTCCCCGCGTCGTGCCCCATGTCCAGGCAGATCCGGGGCCGCGACCGGGCCGCGCGCCAGGCGGGCCTGCTGCTGCCAGCACGCCCCGGACAACCGAAGGCCGTGCACGAAAACCACCGGCATTACGTCGCTCATGTCTCCACCTTCGAATGCAACGGACCGTTGCATTTGGGTGTACACGCCTCCGGCAACAAATGCAACGCACCGTTGCAAACCAGGCTAGGATCGGCCCATGGACCGGACTGCCTCCCGCCCGCGCAAAGCGGACGCCATCTTCTCCGCGACCCTCGCGCTGCTGGCCGAACGCGGTTACGACGCACTGACGGTCGAGGCGGTCGCAGCGCAGGCCGGCGTGCACAAAACGACCATCTACCGCACCTGGGCGACCAAGGACGAGGTCCTCGCCGACGCGCTCGTGCAGGCCCCGGAGCTGACCGTCGCGATCCCCGACACCGGCTCCCTGCGCGGCGATCTCCTCGAACTGGCGAAGCAGATCCACCGGCTGCTGTCCGATCCGGCGAACCGGCGGGTCATCACGGCCGTCGTGTCAGCGCTGCCGGACCGCCCCGCCACCGCCGAGGCCGCCGGACGTTTCTTCGCCGACCGCCTCGGCCGTGAGCAGGCCGTCTTCGACCGTGCGCACGGCCGAGGCGAACTGGCCGACGCCGCGGATTCGGAGATGGTCATGGATCTGCTCGGCGGGAACCTCTGGTTCCACACGCTGATCCGGGCGAAATCCGCCGACGACGCCTACCTCGAACGACTTGTCGACACTGTCCTCACTGGGGTCTCGTGAGTGCTAATCACGGTTCTAACCGGGATTAGCACTCACGAGGTCAGTAGGGCCGATCCCCGACGATCGCGACGCGCTCCGCGATCCGGACGTGCGGGTGGTAGTCGTTGACCGCGTAGTGCTGGGTCGCGCGGTTGTCCCAGAACGCCACCGAATCCCGCTCCCAGCGGAACCGCACCTGGAACTCCGGCGTGTGCGCCTGCAGGAACAAGTACCGCAGCAGCCGGTCGCTCTCCGCGCGGTCGAGGCCGACGATGTGCGTGGTGAACGCCTGGTTCACGAACAACGTCCGCCGTCCGGTCTCCGGATGCGTCCGCACCACCGGGTGCTCCACCGGTGGGTACGCGTCCTGCCACTGGGCCAGCAGGTCCGGGTCGGTGAAGCGGTCGAAGCCGGGGACGAAGTCGTGCACCGCGGTGAGGCCCTCGATCCGCTCGCGGACGTCGGCGGGCAGATTGTCGTAGGCGGCGGCCATGTCGGCCCACATCGTGTCGCCGCCGACCGGCGGGACCTCGACCAGTCGCAGCACCGAGCCGAGCGCCGGATTCGGCCGCCAGGTGACGTCGGTGTGCCAGATGTTCTCGTATCCGGGCATCCCGGCGGTGCGGGTGAAGCGCACGACCTGATCGGAATCGCCCCGCGCGATGAACGGGTTGGTCTCCAGCTCGCCCCAGTTCGCGGCGAACGCCCGCTGCTGCTCGGACGTGATGTGCTGGTCGCGGAAGAACAGCACCTTCCACTCCAGCAGGGCGCGGTTCAGCTCCGCGCGCAGTTCCGGCGACACCGGTGCGCCGAGGTCCACTCCGGAGAGTTCGGCCCCGATCACCCGACCGAGCGGGCGCAGGGTGAAAAGCTCGTAGGGCGCTTCGGCGGCGGAAAGCCGGCTCAGCACGCGCGGGCCTTCGACGATTCCGTTGTCCGGAGTGACGGACGAGCGCAGGCGGGCAGGCAGGTCTACAGACATGGCGGTACTCCCGGAAGAATAGGTGAATTCGGCTGCAGCAGCGGAAAATCGCCTAAGCGGGAGGAGAGCCGAGACGCCCGCGACGCGTGAGGAGAGCGGCGACGCCCTCGCCGTCCGTCCGTGCCGGGGCACGGCCGGCTAGCGGCACTTCCCGGGTCTCTGGCATAACGCCAATTCTGGCGGGATACGGAACTTACGGTCAAGGGTCCCCACGATGTGGAATCGTCGCACGCCCGGCCGAGTGACCCGGGCAACCTCGATGGGGTTAGATCTCCTCAGAGGGTGGCGGACCGCGGTTCGCGCTCTCCCGGAAGCGGAGGTCCCGATGGCAGGTTCGACGAGCGAGCGGCTCAACGCCGCCGCGGACGCGCTCGATCGAGCGGCTGCCGACGCGGACCGGGCGGCCGGCCGGTTCGCCGAAGCCCGGCTCGAATCGACGCCGTGGGGGATTTCCGCGCCGGCCAGGGAAATCGCCTCCCGGTGGGAAGCCGCGCTCGCCGCGCGGGACATCGACGCGCGCATCCTCGGCGACGCGACGTCCGATCTCGCCGGTCAGCTGCGGATGGCCGCGCGCGGACCGCACCCGCGTCCGACGATCGCGACGGCGCTGCTGAGTTGATGCCGTTCCTTCACCCGGCGCTGGAAAACGCGGCCGCCGGGCTTGCTTCATTGAGTGCCGCGGCCACCGCGATCGGCGCGCCGGACCCGGTTACCGCACTGCGCCAGATCGACTGTTCCCCGCAGACGATCCGCGAATCCGCGCGCACGCTGTCCAGCGGCCGAGACGTTCTGGTGATGGCCCGGCTGGAGTTCGAGCGCGGGGCGCACAGCGCGGAACGCAAATGGGGCGGCGAACCAGCCGCGCGATTCCGCGGCAGCGCCGACGAACTGGACGCGCACTACCGGCAGGCCGCCGAAGCCGCCGCGCGCACCGCGTCGGTCGGCTTGGATCTAGCGGATTTGCTTGACCGGCTGGCAGATCAGACGGCGGCGCGGGTCATGCTGATCGCGGAAGGAGTGTCCCCGGCAGCCGTCGCGTTGCTGGCCGGGGACCGTTCCGCGGAGCCGGCGGTGCGGGAGGCGTGCGGGACCATCGCGGAAGCGGTCGCGCGCGGCGTCGCGACCATAGGAGAGGCAACGACTTTCCTCGACGCCTTCGGAACTCCGGTGCTGCAGGACGAGAACTAGCGGGTCGCGGTCACGAATCCGCCGCGGGTGTTGTCCATCGGCTCTCGCCCGTAACGGACCGAAAGTTCCGCGACAGTAACGGTTTCCGGCTGCCAACCGTGCGCGGAGAGCCATTCCGGAGCGTCACTGCCGAGACCGCCGCGCCAAAGAGCGGTGACCTCGGCACCGACATTGCGAGCCTGTGCCAGCAGACCGTCGTTCTCGCCGTCCGGCCGGTGCTCGAAGGAAATCCGGCTACCCGGCGCGGACAACGCGGTAACGTCGGTGAGCAGCCGCTCCGCCTCCTCCCGCCCCAGGTAGACGAGCAGCCCCTCGGCAACCCAGACGGTCGGCCGTCCCGGATCGAATCCCGCGTTTTTCAAGGCAGTGACCCAATCCTCCCGCAGATCCGCCGGAACCGCGGTCCGCTCGCACCGAGGCCGCGCACCTTGCTCGGTCAGCACGGTTTCCTTGAACGCGAGCACATCCGGCAGATCGATCTCGTACACCCGTGCACCGTCCGCCCAGTCGAGCCGGAACGCCCGGGCGTCCAGCCCAGCCGCGAGAAGCACCGTCTGCGTGCCACCGGCGACAAAGTCGTCGAAGAACCGGGTCCGGACCGCGACCTGCTGCGCGAACACCATCCCGAGCCGGCGATCCGGGTTCGGGTGGCCCTCGAAGATCGCCCGCCCAGCGTGAAAGAACGCCCCGGCATACGGATCCTCGAACAACCTGTCCGGCCGCCCGCTCTCCAGCGCCCGAAGCCCAGCGACCCCAACCGCGGTCTTACCCACCGGCGGCAACTCTTCGCTCATGCGTCCAAGCTACTTCGGAATCGCCGCTTTGATGGCCTCGACCAGCTGCCGCACCTTCTTCTTGTCGGACGAACTGTAGTAAAAGGTGCACAAATCGGCCTTGTCGCCGCCAGCGGCCGGGTTCTCGAGCACCGCCGTCGACGCCCCAGTCACCTTGAACTTGAGACAGCCCGGGCTGAACGCGCCAGGTTCAGTGTTGCTGACTCCGCTGATCCTGCTGACCGCGAAGCTGTGCCGCTTGTTCGCACCGAACAGTCCGTCTTTGATCGCGGCCTTGATCGTCACCTGCTTGCCGCTGAAGGCAAGCGAGCGACGGCGAGCGTAGATGTACAAAGCGCCACCTCCGTACGGGGACCAGCTACCGAAGACTCAACGAACGCCCGCAGCCAAAAGTGCCCTCAGCACCAGCAAAAGCAAAGCGACCTTCCCACCCAAGGCGACCACCGATGGGGGTCCAGGGGCGAAGCCCGCCGGGCGGGGCCTGGGGGTTGCACCCCCAGAAACACGGCGGGCGAGCCGGGCCGACGTTTTCCGTCGGCACAGCTCGCCCACTCGCACGCGGTGGCGGTGGGATTTGAACCCACGGACGGGATTAACCGTCACACGATTTCGAGTCGTGCTCCTTCGGCCGCTCGGACACGCCACCGCCGAGAACAATACCGGACCCCCTCCACGGCTCGCGGCGGGGGTTACTCGGCCCCCGGGCGGCGGTCCGCGAAGTACGTCTCGAGCAGGGCCGCGCAGTCGCTTTCGAGCACCCCGCCGCGGACTTCCGGCCGGTGGTTGAGGCGACGGTCGCGTACGACGTCCCACAGCGACGACACCGCGCCCGTCTTAGGCTCCCAGGCCCCGAACACCAGCCGCGCCACCCGCGCGAGCACGAGCGCGCCGGCGCACATCGTGCAGGGCTCCAGCGTCACCGCGAGCGTGCAGCCCTCCAGCCGCCAGCCGTCGCCGAACTCGCGGGCCGCCGCGCGCAGGGCGAGGACCTCCGCGTGCGCGGTGGGGTCAGCCAGCTCGACGCGCGCGTTGCGGGCCGCGGCCAGCGGACGTCCGTCCGGGTCGAAAACGACCGCGCCGATCGGCACGTCGGCACCAGGAGCGCGGGCCGCGTCCAGCGCGGCCCGCACGGCCTCGATGTCGTCCGGCCGTCTCAGAGCTGGTCCAGCAGTTTCGAGAACTCGGCCTCGAAGCCGCACCGCTGGGCGATCATCTGGAGCTGTTCGTCCGGGTAGAGGTCGACCTCGCCGACGATCACCTCCAGCTCGCCGCCGGGCAGGCCGAGGTCGGCCAGGATCTCGAGGTCGCCCTCGGGCCAGACGGCGTCGTCGTCCTCGTCGGGCGGATCGACCCGCAGCACGTCGAGGACGTCCGCCGCGATGTCGTAGTCGAGCGCCGCGGCGGCGTCCGACAGCAGCAGCGACGGTCCCCTCGGGCTCGGCCGGACGATCACGAAGAACTCGTCGTCGACGGCCAGCAGGCCGAACGCCGCCCCGGTCGACCGGAGCTTCCCCAGCTCGGTGATCGCCGCGTCCAACTCTGTGAGCGCCGAAGAATCAAGCGCACTGCACCGCCACCGACCGTCTTCACGGACCACAGCTATCGCGAAGCCCGTGACCGGCTCTTGCACCGCCATGCGCACACCGTATTCCGCCTCGCTGGCGAACGCACGCACGGTGCGCCCGAAGCGTGCGAGGTGCCACTATCGAGCCATGACCGGACCCACCGACCTCCCCACCTTGCCCGGCAACCGGCACGCCGGGCTGCTCGACGCCGCACGGCAGCTGCAGGACCGCACTGTCGAGCTTCGCCGCGCTGTGCACCAGCACCCCGAGCAGGGCTTGCAGCTGCCACGCACCCAGGCGGCGATCCGCGCCGCGCTGGCCGACCTGCCGATCGAACTCACCGACGGCCGCTCCACGACGTCGCTCACCGGCGTACTGCGCGGAGCCCGTCCCGGACCGGCCGTGCTGCTGCGGGCCGACATGGACGCGCTGCCGCTGACCGAAGACACCGGCCTGGAGTTTTCGTCCGAGGTCGACGGTTCGATGCACGCCTGCGGACACGACACGCACGTCGCGATGCTCGCCTCCGCCGCACGGCTGCTGTCGGAGCGGGTCGAGGACCTGGCCGGCTCGGTGGTGTTCATGTTCCAGCCGGGCGAAGAGGGTCTCCACGGCGCGCGGCACATGATCCACGAGGGGGTGCTGGACGCGGCGGGCACGCGCGTCACACGAGCCTTCGGCCTGCACACGATCGCCAACAGCCCGAGCGGCGTCCTTCAGGTGCGCGGCGGGCCGATGATGGCGTCGGCCGACACGTTCAGCGTCGAGGTCATCGGCCGCGGCGGCCACGGTTCGGCCCCGCAGGACGCCATCGACCCGGTGCCCGCCGCGGCCGCGATGGTCGGCGCGCTGCAGACGATGGTCACCCGCCGGATCAGCGTTTTCGACCCGGCGGTGGTCTCGGTGACCCGCATCGAGGCCGGTACGACGACGAACATCATCCCCGAGCGGGCAGTGCTCGAGGGGACCATTCGCACGCTGTCGGAGTCGACGCGCTCCTTCGTCCGCGAGGAACTGCCGAAGGTATGCGAGGCGGTCGGAGCGGCGCACGGCTGTCGCGTGTCGGCCGGTGTGGACCCGGGCTACCCGACGACGGTCAACGACCCAGAGGTCGCCGCTGAGGTGTTGGCGCTGGGTGCGGCGGTGCTCGGGGAGGACAGCGTCGAGGAGCTGGCCACGCCGATCATGGGTGCCGAGGACTTCTCGTATGTGCTGCAACGAGTCCCCGGCACGTTCGCGTTCATCGGTGCCCGGGAGCCCGGCGCCGATCCGGCGACTACCGAGGACAACCACTCGAACCGGGTGCGGTTCCACGAACCGGCGATGGCCGCCGGGGTGGCCATGTACACCGCGTTCGCGCTGGACGCCCTGCGCTGATCCCCAGGTCGGCACGCCCCGCCCCAGGGGCGTGCCGACTTTTTCGAGCTTGATCTAGGACGCTTATCCCAAAGATCAGGACGATTGTCCTGGTTGGCCTCGTGTTAGGCTCCGGTCGTCGAGACATCATATATCAGATCGGATCTGCTCGTGGCGTTCGAGAAACAGCGACAGCGGCTCGCCGGCGTGGTGGCGATCCCGGTGACCCCGTTCACCGCGGCCGGAGACGTGGACGCCGAGACGTACGAGCGGCTAGTCGAACGGCTCGTGCTGAGCGGCGTCGAGGTCGTCACGCCGAACGGCAACACGGGCGAGTTCTACGCACTCGACGAGCAAGAAACGCGACAGTGCCTCGAAGCCACCACGAAGGCCGCGCGCGAGGCGAGCGTCCTCGCTGGCGTCGGCCATGACGTGCGTACAGCCGTGAAGGCGGCGAAGCACGCGCGCGCGTCCGGCGCGGACATGGCGATGATCCACCAGCCCGTGCACCCGTACGTCTCGCGCGCGGGCTGGATCGACTACCACCGCGCCATCGCGAACGAAGTGCCCGAGCTCGGGGTTGTCCTGTACGTGCGCAACCCGGCCATCGAGGGTTCAGACCTGGCGCAGCTCGCCGATGCCGCACCGAACGTCCTCGGCGTGAAGTACGCGGTGCCAGACCCAGTGCGCTTCCGCACTGTCGCGCGCGACGCGGGGCACGAGCGCTTCGTGTGGATCGCCGGTCTCGCCGAGCTGTCGGCCCCTGGGTACTTCGCGGTCGGCGCGACGGGCTTCACCTCCGGCCTTGTGAACGTCGCCCCGCAGATCTCGCTGGACCTGTTCCGCCGCCTGCGCAACCACGACTTCGCCGGAGCGATGGAGATCTGGGACCGGATCCGCCCGTTCGAGCAGATGCGCGCCGCGGAGGGCAACGCCAACAACGTCAGCGTGGTCAAGGACGCGCTCTCCCAGCTCGGCCTGTGCCGCCCCGACGTGCGGCCGCCGAGCAGGCTGCTGACGACCGCCGAACGGGACCAGCTGTTCGAAATCCTGTCCTCGTGGGGGCTTTCGTAGCGCTTCAGGCGAGAGTCGGGGGCAGGTCGAAAGCCCGGAACACTTCCGGGCCGAAGGTCGTCACCTCCGCGACGCGACTGCCGTCCAGCCGCAGCGTCACCAGCCCGAAGGCCCGGAACTCCCCGGCTGTGCGCGCGTACGTGGCGAGCGCAGGCAGGCCGTTCGCGCGCGTCTCGACAACACGGAACTCGGCAGCGGCGTCGCCATGGAACGCCGGTGCCCAGCCTTCGAGCACTACGGCCCGCCCCGCGTACCACGTCGGTTCCGGCCCCATATGCCCGCCAGCGCCCGGAGCGTGGCTGCAACGCACGTCTTCACGCAACAGCTCCGTGAAGGCCGCTTCATCGTGGTCAACAAGCGCCTTCACGTACTTCGCGACAACTGCGCGTTCCTCGTCGCTCGCCGACGCAGACGCCCACTCCGTACGTCGCGTAGGCAAGTGCTCCTTCAACTCGGCACGCGCCCGCAACACGTTGCTGTTCACCGAAGCAGGCGTCGTGCCGAGCGCTGACGCCGTCTCGCGCGCAGACCAGCCGAGTACGTCGCGAAGCACCAACGCGGCCCGCTGTCGCGGCGAGAGATGCTGAATGGCCGCGAGAAACGCCAACTCGACCGTCTCCAGCGCGACGACGACAGCGTCCGGCTGGAGCACGCTGTCCGGCACCGGCTGCAGCCATGGCACCGCGACGTCGGGACGCGGCGCGAGATCCGAGTCGTGGACGACCGGAAGGTCGAGCACCGGCAGTTCCCGCGGATGCGCTTCGAGGTAGTCGAGACACGCGTTAGTCGCGATCCGGTACAGCCAGGCACGCAAGCTCGCGCGGCCTTCGTACGTCGAACGACCCCGCCACGCCCGCAGCAACGTCTCCTGGACCAGGTCTTCCGCCTCGTCGAACGAGCCCAGCAGCCGGTAGCAATGCACCCGCAGTTCGTGCCGGTACTGCTCGGTCTCGCTCGCGAAGTCCGTCATCTGTTCAACCATGTCCGATAAGACGGCCGCCCGGCGGAAAACTCAGCAAAGCCCAGCTCAACCGGGGTGTGGCGGACGTTACTCACGCGTTAAGAACGCGTCAGCACGACCGCCCGGACCATCAGGGGCCCGTTTCCGGGACGTTCCGGGCCGGTGTCGGCGCAGTGTGCTGGCGATGTTCGCCGCGATCGACATCGACCGGAGGTAACCGTGACGCTCAGCGAGCTGCTCCCGAGTCTCGGCTGCGAGGCCGCCGACCACCTAGAACCGGGACTCTGGCCGCAAGGCACGAAGCTCGGCGAAAGCGGTGAGCTGCTCTTCGCCGGCGCGCCGGTCAGTCACCTGGCCGCGCGCTTCGGTACGCCCGCCTATCTCCTCGACGAGGAACACGTGCGCGAAACGGCCCGCGCTTACCGCCGTGCGCTGCCTGAGGCCGACGTCGCCTTCGCAAGCAAGGCGCTCTGCACGCGAGCAGTGTTGCGTTGGGTCGCCGAAGAAGGACTGTCGCTCGACACCTGCTCCGCGGGAGAAATCGCCGTCGCGCGCGCTGTCGGGTTCCCCGCGGAGCGCATTCTGTTGCACGGCAACGCGAAGACGCCGGAAGACCTGAAGGCGGCGCTGCAGTACGGCGTCGGCCGCATCGTCCTCGACTCTCTCGACGAAGTCGAACAGCTCGGCGCACTCGCGCATGGCGCACAACGCGTCCTCATCCGCGTCACGCCCGGCGTCAGCGGCGATACGCACGCTGCGATCACGACAGGCACCGAAGGACAGAAGTTCGGCTTCTCGCTACGCCGAGACGTACGCGACAACGTGGATCGCGCTGTCGCAGCAGTGCTTTCGCAGCCAAGCCTGCAACTGACCGGGCTGCACTGCCACATCGGCTCGCAAGTGTCCCGTGTGGACCGTTACGAGGAAGCCGCGCGAAAGATGGTCGAAGTGCTCGTACGCATCCGCGACCAGTACGGAATTACGTTGCGCGACTTGGATCTAGGCGGCGGTCACGCGGTGCCGTACGCCGACCGCGAAGCGTCCTTCGACCTCGACGGCTACGCCCGACGCCTACGCGTCGCGTTGGGCTACGAGTGCTCGTCACATGACTTCCCGTTGCCACGCCTGACAATCGAGCCCGGCCGCGCGATCGTCGGACCAGCAGGGATCACAGTGTATCGCGTATGCGCGGTAAAACGCGGCGCGCGCACCTTCGTCGCTGTCGACGGCGGCATGAGCGACAATCCGCGCCCCGCGCTGTACGGCGCGCGCTACACCGCTCGTCTCGTCGGCCGTCGCACGAAGGCCGCGCGTACGCCGATGACGGTGGTCGGACGACACTGCGAGTCCGGCGACGTACTGGCGGACGTCTGTCTGCCCGACGACATCCACGTCGGCGACCTGCTGGCCGTGCCGTGCACCGGCGCGTACCACCACTCGCTGGCGTCGAACTACAACCTCGTCGGCCGCCCACCGCTCGTCGGCGTACGCGACGGGCACGCCACGCTCCTCGTACGCCGCGAAACCGAAGAAGACCTGCTTCGCCGCTGCTAGCTCTCGATGGTCTGACCGTCGCGGGCAACGGCGCCACGCGTCAGACGTCGCCCCGCGAAGAAGTCACGGCAGGCGCGTTGCACGGCGAACATCAACGGAAAGCCCACGAGGATCGCGACAACACCGATCACCGCGACGCCGCCGACACCGAACACTGTGGTCTCTCCGGCGTCAGGCTTCGCGTACGCGATCGCGGCGAACACCAGTACTGCCAGAAAGAACACGCCACCGACAAACGGCAGTAGCCCGCGTAGCAAGAAGTTGCGCACGCTCGACAACAGTGTCCGGCGAAACACCCACACGCACGCCAGCGCCGTCACCGTGAACTCAATCGCGATCGTAAGCCCGACCGCGTCCACCGAATCCGCGAGCACGTTGCGGCTCCACAACGCCAGCAGCACATACAAGGCGAGCGACACCAGCCCGAACGCCCAGGTGGTCACCGACGGCGTCTGATACTTCGGATGCACCCGGCCGAACACCTTCGGCAGCGCGCCGTAGCTGGCCATCGACAACGTCGTGCGCGCGGCGGGCATGATCGTCGCCTGGCTCGTGGCCGCGCCGCTGGTCAGCACCGACACGATCAGCAGCACCCCCATGACCTTGCCGAACCCGGACGTCCCGAACACCGCGCCGCCCAGCCCGGCGAGCACGTCCTCGGCGTTCGCCGCATTGGCCAGCCCGATCCCGTGCTCGCCGACACCCGCGAACGCCAGCGCCGCGACGGTCACCAGCAGGTAGTTGAGCACCAGCAGCACGGTGGACAGGATCGCCGCCCGCCCCGGCGCGTGCCGCGGATCCGCCGATTCCTCGTTCACCGAAAGCGAACTCTCCCAGCCCCAGTAGATGAAGACCGCGAGCAGCACCGCCGACACCGCCGTCCCGGCACTGACCCCGCCCGGCCACAGCCAGTCCCATTGCGGCGTGGTCGCTTGCGGGCCCGCAGTGCCGGTGTAGACGCGGATGAGGGCGACGACGGAGAAGATCACCAGGACGGCGAGTTCGATCCCGAGAAGGATCCACTGCGCCCGCGCGGACACCTCGATGCCGCGGTAGCACAGCCAGCAGAGCGCGAGCAGCCACACGCAGCCGATCGCGGTCGTCACCGCTCGGTTGTTCGCGAGGTCGTCTAGACCAAACAGCAGCAGCGTGTATCGGCCGGTCAGCGCCGACTGGCTGCTCATCACCAGCAACTGCGCCACCAGGACGACCCAGCCGGTCATCCAGCCGACGCGACTGCCGAACGCGCGGGTGGCCCAGGTGAAGTTGGTCCCGCAATCGGGCTCGGCCGCGTTCAGTTCCCGGAAGGCAACCGCGACGAACAGCACCGGGACGAACGACAGCAGCACGAACGCGGCGGCCTTGAACCCCGTGCCCGCGAGCACGACGAACCCGAGCGTCGCGGCGATCGAATAGGCCGGGGCGGTCGACGACAACCCGATCACCGTCGAAGACACCAGGCCCAGCGCGTTCGAACGGAGCCCCTTGGCCGGCACCACGGGCGCGGCGACGGCTTCACTCATTGGAATATTCCTCCTAGTCAGTGGCGGTCCGCGACCGTACCCGCAGTTAGCCCGCACCAGAACGGCGGTGTGTCCCGGTGCGATGTCCGCCATCTGGAGAAGAAAACGGGAAAGGGTCTCCTGCTCTCCGGCTTCGGCCGATACGCTGCGCATCTGACAAATCACATGCCGAAACACAGGGAGGGACGGCATGGGTGACGAAAACCGTACGAAAATCGAGGAACCGCGTGCTCCGAGAGCGCTAGACGGGACCGACCGGACGCTCATCACGCTGTTACAGGAAGACGGCAGGGCGTCGTTCACGGCGCTGGCCAAAGCGGTGGGTCTTTCGGAGGGCGCGGTGCGGCAGCGAGTACAACGGCTGCTGCGAGAGGAAATGGTGCAGATAGTCGCCGTGACCTCACCAGAACACGTCGACCTGACCCGAAGGGCGATGGTCGGCATCACGGTGGACGGAGACGCCCGCGAAGTGGCCCAGCAACTGGCCAAGGTCGCCGACGTGCACCAGGTAGCCCTCTGCTCAGGCCGCTTCGACCTGCTGGCAGAACTCCTGTGCCGCGACGACGACCACCTCCTGTCCGTACTGGGCGACGAGGTAAGGCCGATCGCCGGGGTCTCCTCGACGGAGCTGTTCGTGTACCTGAAGCTCGCGAAACAGGACTATTCATGGGGACGGCTGACCGCCTGATCCGCGGGTCTGGTTCTTGGGCTGGTTCTCGGGCTGGGTTCGTGGCGGGGTGCATGGCTGGCGGGTGCGGGCTGGGTTCGCGGTGGGGCCTCGGTCTGACGGGTCCGGCTGGTTCTCCGGCTGGGTTCATGGCCGGCGGGTGCGGGCGGGGTTCGCGGTGGGACCTCGGTCTGACGGGTCCGGCTGGCTCTCGGGCTGAGTCCTCGGCTTGGCACGGGCGGGCTGGTCGGTCGGCTGAGTGCTCGGCTTGGGTCGAGTGCTTGGCTCGACACGAGCGGACCGGTTGCGCGGTTGGGCGCTTGGCTTGGCACGGGCGGACTGCTCGCCGGGTCGAGTCCTTGGCTCAACACGAGCGGACGGGTTGCCCAGCTGAGTCCTCGGCTCGACGCGGACGAACCGGCTGCCCAGCGGGGTTCTCGGCTTGGCACGGGCGAACCGGTCGCCCAGTCGAGTCCTCGGCTCAGCACGCACGGACCGGCTACCCGGCAAGGTTGTCGGCTCGGCATGGGCGAACTGGCTGCTCGGTTGAGTTCTCGGATCGGCGCGGATTCGGCAGCTCGACTAAGTCCTCGGCGCGGCACGGGCCGATTGCCCGGCAGGCTTCCCGGCTCGCCGCGGACGGACCCGGTGTCCGGGTCAGGCCCTTGGCTCAACACGGGCGGGCTGGTTGCCCAACTGGGTCCTTGGCCTGGGCTTATCGACCGCGGTTCGTGGACTGGCAGGTTCGGGTTGGGTCTTCGGCCCCGGCTTTCGGACCGTCCCGCCCGGACCGGATCGGGCCGCTACCCCGGTTGCGTCGGCCAGGCCATTGGACTGGACCAGCCTGGTTTCCTAGGCGGGTTCGGCCGGTCTCCGGACTGGATCGGACCGGCTGGACCAACCGTCCCGCGGGCACGGCCCTCAGGACGGACCGGACCTGGTTCGCAGGCAGGGCCGACTGGTTCTCGGACCGGGTCAAACCGGTTCCGCAGGCTCAGTCCCCGGCGGATCAGGTCGGGCCGACTGGTTCCAAGCCTGGACCAAGTCGGTTCCGAGAGGAGCAATCCTCGGGCTGGCTCGGCTGGTCCCCGACGCACGATCCTCACCCCGCGGCGCCCGACCGGCACCGTTGGGACTGGATCGTCCGAGTTCGGGGCGGGACCAGCCCGGGTCAAACCGTGGTCCGGATTTCGGGTACCAGCACTGGCTCCGGAATTCCGGTTCCAGCATCAGCGCTGGTCCCGGTTTCGGAAGACAGCACACCGCCCGTCCCGGCACCGAGGTTCCGTCCGTTCCGGCAACGGGCCCCGGCCCAAACGCCAAACCCCGGCACGGATTGAGGCCAGACCCCGGCCCAGCAACGGCGCTGGCCCGGCAAGGGGTTCCCTCCAGCAACGACGCTGGCTCGCCACGGGATTCCCCGCCCAGCCGCCGGCCCAGCGACGACGCTGACCCTGGCACAGGCCCCAGCGGCTCCAGCAACGACGCTGACCCCGGCAACAGGCTCCAGCCTGACCATCGGTCCCAGCAACGACGCTGACCCGCCCTGGCGCGACTCGACCACCGGCTCCAGCATCCATGCTGGTCCCGGCACCGGGCTCCACCCATGGGCACCCGTGCCGACCAGGCAACGGTCTCGGCCCAACCACCGGCATTCATGCCGACCAGGCACCGGTCTCCGAGACCCAGCCACCGGCATTCGTGCCGACCAGGCAACGAGGCTTCGGCACCTGTGTCGACCCGGCAACCGGGCTCAGCCCCACCGGTCCGGCAACGGCACCGGCACAGGCAGCGGTCCCAGCACTGACGCTGGTCCCCGCCGCCGGCTCCACCCGACGTTCCCTGCCCCAGTCCCCGGCAAGGGAACGCTCGCCGACTTCGCGCGTCTTCCGCGCGGCAAGACCAGTCCCACTCACCGGCAAAGTGCTGGCCTCGGAAATTCCCCCCGGGGCCAGCACTCGCCCGTACCCGAATTCGCCACCGGCAGCTCCGTCACTCAGCACCGGCACCCATTACAAAGCCATCTCAAGATTAGCCCGACTGGCCGAAGTCATCAGTTTCGCTAATACCCCCGAACGGCCGCACCCGTCGAATTCGCCTCCAGCTGAATCGGAATAGCACCTGCTGGATTCCCGAATCGGCCTTACGCCAGGAGCTGACTCCCCGCCCGGCCGAACCCCGCAATCCCCAGGCCCGGCCACCTTCCGCGAACCGCAATTGCCGAGACGCCAATCGCCCGGCCGGTCAGCCGAGCAGGAATTCCCGCGGAGCCAGCGCCCGGTCGACCACCCTGGCCTCGCCGATCTCGCCGTAGAAACTGCGCTCGACCTTGCCCCGGTACGACGACGCGCCGACCAGCCAGCTGCCGCCCGGGTTGGCCAGGCCGATCGCCGGAGTCTTGGGGTTGCGCAGCAGCGGACAGCCGTCGACGTACAGCGTGCTGCGCCATCCGTCGTTGACCACCGCGACGTGCCACCACTTCGCCAGCGGCAACTCGTGCCCCCAGTTGGTCGAGATCCCGTTCTGGTTCAACGGGAACACCGCCCACTGCAGCTCCGCGCCGTCCGAGACGCTGAACGTCGCGGCCGATTCGTTCGGGTCGTCGCCGGACTTACCGGCCGCGCCGCCGTTGCCGAGGCGCGCGAAGATGCCGCACCAGCCGTGGGTCCCGTTGCGGAAGTCCTCCGGTAGGCGAATGAACGCTTCGACTGTGTAGCCGCGCTGGAAGGTCAACCTGTTCATGGGCGCGCTGTCGACAGTCTGGAGGTACGCGCCGCGGCCGGGATTGCGAGCGCCGTCGAACCGAAGGCTCGCCCGAGACGGCTGGCGAGGCGAGAAGTCCGCCGAATAGGTCAGCGCATCAGGCCCACTGCCCGCCACGGTCGCGCGGCGCAGGTCGTTGCCGCGGCCGGTGAGGTCCTTGATCAGCACGTCATCCGGCACCGGAGCACCCGCGCGGCCACCCTCGAACCGCCAGTACGCGACGGTGCCGGGCACGAGCTGCGGCCTCACCGGGCGAGCCGGCGGCACCGGGACCGGCGCGAAGCCAGCGAACCGCTTGTCGAAGTCGATGTCGATGCTGAAGTAGTCGACATCGGTGCTGCGCTCAGCTTCGATGCGCTCGAGTTCGGTGAGATCACGCCGCCCGTCGAGCCACGGCGAGAACGTGCGGACGTCGATGACACCGCGGGCGACGTCGAACTGGTATAGCCGGATCATGCCGCTGCCGCCGTAGTAGCGGTCCTGGTAGTTCGTGAGGTGCAGGTGGACATCGTGGCCGGCGGCGTTGCGCTTCACCAGGCGGCCCGGCGGCCAGTAGTGACCGTTGAGGGTCAGGAAGATCTGGTCGCTTTCGTTGACGAACTCGTCCCAGACCTGCTGGCCGAAGTCCGACAGGAACGCCTTGCCTTGCTCGTCGGAGTTGACCAGCTCGTGGATGGTGAGAATCGCGGGCATCCGCGGATGCCGCGCGAGAACCTGCTTGGCCCAGGCGAACCCGCCCGCCGACGGACGCCAGTCCATCGCGAGCACCAGCCATTCCCGGCCAGCGGCCCGGAACACGTGGTAGGTGTTGTAGCCGTCCTTCGACGCGCCGCGGAACGTCGGCGAGTTCCGCTGCCGCTGCGGCCCGAACGCGTCGAGGTATGGCGTCCGCCCGCGCTGGTCGTCGGTGGAGCCGTCGATGTCGTGGTTGCCCGCGAGCGTGCTGTACGGGAACCGGAACCGGTCGAGCGTCTGGAACGACCGGCTGATGCCGGCGAACTCCCGAGCCTGCCCGTTCTGCGTGAGGTCGCCGAGGTGCGCGAGGAAGACAACGTTGTCGTCGTGCGCGTGACGCAGCACGTACGACAACGACGCGTCCACCGGTGCCGAGTCGCCCCGGTCCTCGTCGAAGAGGTACTGGGTGTCGGGCATGACCGCGATCGTGAACCGCGGACTGTCACCGTCCGGCCGGCGAGCGACGCTGGGATCGGCCGCCGCGATCCCGTTCAGGCCAGGAAGTGCGGACACGGCCGCGCCGGCACCGAGGATTCCGGCACCGCGCAGGAAGTTCCGCCGTGAAGAGTCAGTCACGAGCAGGAAGCTACGGGCCAGCCCCAACCGCTGCGGCAACAATTGCCGACGGCTCGATGAACACCTCCGCGCTCAAGGCGTTTCTGTCCTGCGCAGGACAGAAGGCGGTCCGCACCGACGCCGCTCAGTGACCGTCGCGTCGCCTTTGGTCGCCACCGAGCATGCCCGGCACCGCGAACCACAGCAGCCCGAACAGCAGCACCGCCATCCCGCCGACGAGCCCCATCGCCACCGACCCGAACGCGACCTTCGCGATAAGCGCCACGGTCACCGTGATCGCCGCGGCCAGACACCCGAAGCCAACCAGCACCACCCGGTTCCCGACCCGCAGGATCTGCTCCCGCCGCCCGGTCCGGAACAGCATCCGGTGCCACGCCGCAGGCGCGATCAGCAACGCCGTCGCCGCGACGGTGAGCAGCACCGCGAGCAGATGCAGCGTCTTCTCGAACCCGCTGGCGTCGTGAAACTGGCCTGTGAAGACCACCGACAGCAGGAACCCGAAGAGGATCTGCACGCCCGCCTGCGCGACACGCAACGCCTGCAACAGCTCGCCGACGTTCCGCTGCAGCATCTGGTTCCGCGTCTCGCCCGTGTGCTCGACGTCGTCGCCGACCTCCGCAGGTTCGCCGACCCGCGCCGATTCGCCGCCGTCCGGCAGCCCGCCGCTGCCAGCCGACCCGGCGCTGCCAGCCGGTCCGCCGCTGCCAGCCGGCCCGCCGACCGCCGCCGACCCACCGCCGTCCGGCAGTCCGCCGGAGCCTGCCGGTCCGCCGGCATCCGCACGACGGCCGTCAAACCCCATAGCGCTGTTCGGGTCTTCAGGCATGTCGGGCTCCACTGGTGCTCGCCGCAGCATCGCCGGGCAAGTCCGACGTTGCCACGCTGCGTAGTACCCAACGCGTCAACGCCCGAAAACTCACCCGTTCTGGTCGAGCGACGATCGCGACCACCGTCCGAGCCCGGCCCGACCGTCCTCTCCGGAACGTCCGTCGCACGCAGCCAGGCTAAACCGCATGCTCGCGCCTAAACCTGGATCGAGCTCGAACTCGGAACGGCACCAAGACCTCGGTCGGCCAAGACCTGGGTCGACCCGCAGGCTGGAACGCACTCGCACCCGGACAGCGCCTGAGGCTAAGGCCCAGCAGTCTCCTCTCCTACCGGAGCCCCGTCCGGGCCTTACCCACCGTTCGACCCAGCCCGAGCCTGGCCCATCGCTCGCCCTGGCCCCACGCGCAGGCCCAGCCGACGGCTCGCCCTGACCCCACGCGCGGGCCTAGCCCGAAGCACGCCCTGACCCGGGCGGCCCCGGACCTTGTCCGCGACTCACGCCCGACTCACGTCCGGATCTGCCCGATCCACCCGCCGCCAGCACCCGGCCACACCCAGCGCACCTCACGTCCGCACGGAAAGCCACCCATCCCGAGATCCGGGCAACCTCCACACGTTCGAGTGGAGAACATGGCACGGCTCGCGCCGACTAGTTAGAGAAGTTTCATGCGTTTCCTCCCCAAGCTCCTTTCCACGGCCTTCGCCGCCGGTCTCTCCGTCACTGGCCTCACCGCCACCTCCGCCGCAGCAGCTCCGGCCCCGCCACTGCACTTCACCGCCGCTCACGGCACGTTCGCGGCGTACACACCGAGCAGCCAAGCCGTCACGTACCGCCCGGATCTCGTACCCGCCGGGGCCAAGGCGCACGTCGCCGCCCTGTCCGCCAGTCGCGTAGGCACCACCACCGTGCTGGTGATCAGCGGCCTCCTGCCGCAGCACGAATACGGTGCGCACGCGCACGTGAACTCCTGCGGCGCCACCGGTGACGCCGCGGGTGGGCACTTCCAGCACGTGCCGGACCCGGTGAAGCCCTCGGTGGATCCGGCCTACGCCAACCCGCGCAACGAGATCTGGCTCGACTTCACCACCGACCGCTCAGGAATCGGTCATGCAACCTCCACGGTGAACTGGACTTTCGACGGACGGCGGGCGAAGTCCGTGGTGATCCACGAAACCCACACCCACACCGACCCCGGACACGCCGGAACCGCGGGTGGACGGCTGGCCTGCCTGAACGTCGGCTTCTGAACCTGGAGCCGATCTCAGTCGTCAGAACCCCCAGGATTTCTCCGGCACGATCCGGATCCGGACCGAGTAGTCGGCGTCGAAGGCAGCCGCGTCGGCGAATCCGATGCCGGCGTAGTGCCGCTGATACTTGCCGAGATAGCCAGGTGCCTCAGAGGCTTTGGCCTCGCCGATGTGCGCACGTCCGTTGACGACGATGATGCTGCCGCCGTACTCGTCGCTGTTCAGGTGGAAACTCACCTCTGGATTGGCGGCGAGGTGCCGGAGTTTGGCTGTGCCCGGCCGGCTGAAGACCACGATGTCTTCGCCGTCGAGCACAAACCACACCGGCCGTGGCGCCGGGCGACCGCTCGGCGTCACGGTGGTGAGCCATGCGACGGATTCACCAGCGCGTTCAATGAGTTTCGGATCGTGGGTGTAGGTCATGGTCGGTTACCTCCTCGGTAGGTTTCCCAGGTAACCACGAGCCACCGACAGTTCCGACCCAACAGCCCGAATCACAGTCCGCACGAGCTGCCTCCGACCACAGCCCATGCGACCGTTTTTTGTTCCTACAAAAGGGAATTCCCCGATCCGACATCGTCTCCGATTCCCCGGATCGGGGGATTCCTCAAGATCAGCGCGACGCGACAACGCGCGCGTACCGCGCACCCGCCACGAGCAGGATCACTCCGGCGCCGAGGAACGCACCGACTCGGGCCAAACCGTCCAGTGCGGCAAGGTCGAACAAGACGAGCTTGGCGACGGCCGCCGCGACCAGCACCAAGCCCGTGATCCGCAAGGCAACCACCTCGATTCCGCGCAGGAGAAGGATGAACGCCACGATCGTCCAGGAAACAGTGACGATCGTGTGGCCGACCAGGAATCCAGCCCGGCCAGGAACGACGAGCATGGCCGCGGCGAGCACCAGCCCGGCAGCACCGTAAAGCGCGCACAAGCCCGCAGGCAGCCAAGGGGCGAGGCTGGCCGATTTCACCACGCTCAGCCGAATTGCCGCCCACGGCAACACGATCGCCGCGGCAAGGAGGAGCGCGGACGAAGCCATCGCGGTGAGCAACAGGGCGCTCGGATGCCAGCGCGGAAGCACCAGCAAGGCCGGGGTAACGTCCGATCCGAGCGCGAACAATCCGCCGATCACCGCGAAGACGAGAGAACCGCCTAGCGCGAACCGGTTTCGAGAGAACTTCGCCGCGAACGCGAGCACCACCGCTTCGCCCAGCAGGACCGTTCCGCCATCGAACTGCGTGAGCGTCGTCTGCATCGCCGCGACAAGGCCAGCGATTCCCGCGACCGTACCGGGATTCCCCCGCACGATGGTCCATGTCGCGACGAGCACGACAGCCGTTCCTCCCGCCAGGAACACGGATTCCGGCTTGTGCAGAAGCAGCGCGGCAACCAGAACCGGCAGCGGTGCGATCGCGAGAATGGCCAGCGAGTACGGCTCGTTGTCGTTACGCCGCAACAGGATTAGCGCCGCAGCCGCACTGACCACGCTGGCGATGATCACCACCCAAACCGGCAAGGTGCGCAGCCCGATGCCGATCAGTGCTGTTGTCAAGGGAGGAATGGCTGCAGTAAACGAAAGGGGCGACCATGACCGCCGAAGCTGGACAGGGACCGTCGCGATCTGGATCATGAGAAGGAACGTCACGAGTTCACCGGTGAAGCCCCACGTGATCAGGGGCGCGCACACTCCGCATCCTCCCACCACAGCATTCGCCAGGAGAGAGGAATCCCATTTGACCGCAAGCAAAAGCCCGCCCACCGCGATCGCCAAACCGACCGCGAGCCCAGCGGGAACCGGCAGGAAATCATACAAGGAGGTGGCAGCGACAGTGTCGAGGTAAAGCGTCGCGATCCCAGTGGCGACAAGGGCGAACGCCCCAGTGCGCGCAGCCGGTTTGCGGTGCAGCCAAACACCCGCGCCGACGAGGATTCCGCCGAACGCAGCTCCGACCGCCACCCGTGGCAGCGGGCCAAGCCAGCCACGCTGGATGGCCAGGATCAGCAGCAGGACGACCCCGAGCAGCGTCACCGCGCCGCCGATCCACGCCAGCAGTCGCGAACCGGCACCTTCGCGGCCGAGCCGCTCACGGAGCGTCGGAGGCGGGGTGTATGGCGGCGGCGCGTAAGGCAGCTGGCCGTACGGCGGCTGTTGCGCGGTTGCCTGCGGGTACCCGTGGGTTGACTGTCCGGCGGCGAACTGGTCAGCGGTGGGCTGTCCGTGGCCCGGCTGGGCGGCGAACGGGCCGGCTGCGGCAGCGTCGGCGGGCAGTCCGGTGCCGGGCTGCGGCGTCGACGGGTGGGCCGCGCCGGCCGTGGGCTGGGCGGGAAACGAAGCTGCGTATGGGTTGTATGGGTAGTAGCCCGGGTGGGGGTGAAACGCTGCCCCGTGCGCGGCTGAGTAGGCCGGGTACGACCTGGCGCCCGGCGCTGTTGGGTAGCCCGGAGCGGTCGGGTGAGGCTGCGGTGCAGGGTGACCGGGCGAGGGAAGGTGACCGGGTGCAGAGGGTTGGCCTGGCGCGGCAGGCCGGCCTGACTCAGCGCTCTGGCCAGGTTCGGCTGCCGGGCCCGGTTCGGACGTCCGACGCTGCTCGGCTCCCTGGCTCTGCTCGGCTGTGTGGTCCCGTTCGGCTCCCAGGCCCCGCTCGGCAATGTGGCTCTGCTCGGCTCCCAGGCCTCGCTCGGCTACGTGGTCCGGCTCGACTACGTGGTCGTGCCCGGTTCCCTGGCCCTGCCCGGCAGGGTGGCCCGGCGCTGCAGGGTGGCCCGGCGTGGAGGTCTGCCCCTGCGCTGCGGAAGCGGCCGCCGAGTCGGGCGAACCCTGCGCAGCCGAGTAGTCGGAGCTGACGGGCTGAGTGACGCCAGCCGGGTAGTTCCCGGCCCCCGCCTCACCGGCCGACCCTGCGGTCTCGGCGGGGCTGCCCGCCTGGCCCGGTGCCAGCGGGGAGTCTGCCGCTGCGTCCAGTGTGGGCTGGTCGGCGGTTGGCTCGGGCTGGAGGTGCACCGCGCGGAGTTCGGCTCCTACGTGCGTCAGGCGGCGGCCGAGGTCGTCCAGTTCGCCGGCCAGGCGATGGAGCGTTGCAGCTTCCGTGGTCATACCGGACAGCCTCGGCGAAACCGCACGATGATCGGATCCGTAGCACTACTCAAGGCTGGACACGAGATGGTCACCGCCACGGCGCGAACCGCGCGGAGCGGCCCGGCTGCGTGTGCCGGACGTCACGGGCCACCGGCCGTAGCTGCCACGGTGAGCGCGCCCACGTTGAAGATCGGCCCTTGCCAGGTCGATCCTCCCGTCGTGCTCGCTCCGATGGCGGGGATCAACCAGGCACCATGCCTACGAGTCATCGCCGTGGAGCACCGCATCGCGATGGTGCATCGCGCGATAACGCCCAGGAGCCTGACCGACGATCCGTTTGAAAGCGCGGGCGAACGCGAACTCCGAGTCGTAGCCGACTTTCCGGGCGATCTGCCGGAGAGGGGCTTGACCCTCACGCAGCAGGCGCGCGGCCACGGTCATCCGCCAAATGCCGAGGTACTCCATGGGGGTGTGCCCGGTCGTCGACGTGAATCGGCGGCTGAACCGGGCGCGCGGGACACCGACGGCGTGCGCGAGTGCTTCCACGGTCCAGGGTTTGGCGGGGTCGTCATGCAGGAGCGCGAGCGCGGGGCCTACCGCAGGGTCGTGAAGCGCGTGGGCCCACCCGGCCAGTTGGTCGGGCCGGCCGAGGAACCAGGACCTCAGGGTGTAGGTGAAGAGCAGGTCGAGCAGCGAGGCCACCACGGCGGGCGTGCCGCGGCCAGCGTGGTCGACCTCGGTGGTGAGCAGCTGGACGGCGGCGGCGAGGCTGGTGCCGCGCATCTGGTCCGCCGTGACGTGCACGACGTCGGGCAAGGATGCGATGAACGGGTGCTGTGGTGCCGGTTCGAGCAGGTACGCGCCGCAGACCAGAACGGTCTCCGGACCGTCTCCCTCGATGACGAGGTCGGTGGCCGACAGCTCCTCCAGGTCGGCACCGAACAACTCTCGCACGGTGGTAGCCGGCCGGCCTGAGGTGTCGGCGACAACGTGACCAGCGCCGGACGGCAGCAACGCGACATCCCCTGGGGCGAGATGCAGAGCTTGTCCGCCGTCGGGGACGAGCACGTAAGAACCGGCGATTACGACGTAGATCGTGGCGATCGAACGTGACTCGAACGCGATGCCCCAGGGGGCGCTCAGCAGCGCCCTTCCATAGACCACGCCGCCGCGCCGCAGGGCGGCGACGATCTGGCCCACGATGTCGGCCACATGGTCACGCTCACGACCGACCGCTCTTTCCGTCACCGCCACGCCCGATTCGCTCTGGCATGGCACCGATCGGACATAAATCTGTCGAGAACTGTCATGGCGCGCGTCGATAACCCATTCATACGCTGATGGTGTTACCGATTCGACCTTACCTTGTGAGGAACGTGTGCCCACCACTGTCCTTGTTCTCGGCGGGGCCGGCCGCACCGGACGCTGCGTGGTGTCCCTGCTGGCCAAGCAGGGACACACGATTCGGGCGGCGAGCCGGACGCCGGGGAGCCCGGAAGGTGCGGTGACACCGGTTCATTTCGACTGGAACGACCCGGCGACCTATCCGCCCGCGCTGGAGGGCGTGGACGCGATCTACCAGTGGTTGCCGACCACCCCCGACCCCACGGCAGAGGTCGCGGCGCTGCTGAACGACGCCAAAACCGCCGGGGTTCGCCGGGTCGTGCACCTGTCCAACAGACCGGCGCATCTATCCGGTGAAAAATTCCCGATGTATTGGGTCGAACGATTCCTCGAAACGGGGCCGGTGCCCGCGACAATTCTGCGTCCCAACGTCTTCGCCGAGAACTTCTCCGAACACCCCGCGATCCTGCAGGGCATCCGCACCGGCGTCGTCGCGGTTCCCGCGGGCGATGGCCGGGTGGCCCCGATCTCCGTTGAGGACATCGCCGCCGTAGCCGCGGTCGCCCTGACCCAGGACGGACATCAGCACAAGACCTACTCCCTGACCGGACCCGATTCACTGTCCTTTTCGGACATGGCCGCGATCGTCGGCGATGCCGCGGGAAAACCGGTGCAGTACCAGGCGATGGACCCGGCCGAGTTCCGCGAAGCCATGCTCTGCGGGGGCACTCCTGGTCAAGTCGCCGACTTCTACGCCACCATGTACGAAGGCATCCGCAACAACTGGGCCGCCGACGTGACCGGCGAGGTCCAGCGGATCACCGGCCGGCCGCCGGTCTCCTTCGCCGACTACGCACGCGCGGCGGCAGCTCGGTGGCGCTGATCAGCCGGACCTGTCCACGACGGCATCGCGGATCGTGGCCGTACCCTCGCTCCCGGGCAGTCCATCGCGAACGGCGAACGCGAACGGATCGAGAAGCTCCGACCGTGGCGCGGTCCCAGGAAGTCCTTGACGCCTACGGGACTGCGGCAGGTTCAGCGCCGGGACCCATCTGACGTCGGGGCCTACCTGCGAAAACAGCCGTCACGTCAGCTGTTGACGACACCGGCCGAGCCAGGCAGCAAGGGCAAGCGATGCCGACCATCGGCCGGCCCGGCCTAGCGTGTTCGACACCACAGGCGACAATGGAGGACGTGACTGCCACCCTCAGCAAGCCCGCCCTCAAGATCGGCCCCTACCAGGTCGATCCTCCAGTGGTGCTCGCTCCCATGGCCGGCATCACCAACGTCGCGTTCCGGCGGCTCTGCCAGGAGTACGGCGCGGGCATCTACGTGTGCGAAATGATCACCGCCCGCGCGGTCGTCGAACGCCACCCCGGCACGATGCACATGATGACCTTCGGCGAGCACGAAAAGCCGAGGTCCATGCAGCTGTACGGGGTCGACCCGAAGACGATGGCCGAGGCCGTGCGCATCATCGTCGGGGAAGGGCTCGCGGACCACGTAGACAGCAACTTCGGTTGTCCTGTAGCGAAAGTAACGCGGAAGGGCGGCGGCGCGGCACTGCCGTTCAAGCGGCGGTTGTTCGCGGACATCGTGCGCGAGTCGGCGAAGGCGGCGGCTGAGGGCGGCGTGCCGTTCACCGTGAAGTTCCGCGTCGGCATCGACGACGACCACCAGACGTTCCTCGACGCCGGACGCATCGCCGAAGCCGAGGGCGCGGCTGCCGTCAGTCTGCACGCGCGCACGGCCGCCCAGCGCTACTCCGGTCAGGCCGACTGGACCAAAATCGCCGCGCTCAAAGAGGCGGTCACCAGCATTCCGGTGCTGGGCAACGGCGACATCTTCAGCGCGGACGACGCGCTCCGCATGGTCGCCGAAACCGGCTGCGACGGCGTAGTCGTCGGGCGCGGCTGTCTCGGGCGGCCGTGGCTGTTCGGCGAATTGGAGGCGGCGTTCCAAGGCCGTGAAATCCCGGCGGGGCCGAACCTCGGCGAGGTCGCGCGCGTCCTGCGGCGGCACACGGAACTGCTGGTCGAGCACGACGGCCCGGACAAGGCCATGCGCGACATCCGCAAGCACATGGCCTGGTACCTGATGGGTTTCCCGGTCGGCTCCGAACTCCGCCGCGGCTTCGCGATGGTGACGAGCATGAACCAGCTGGACGACCTGATCGCGCAGCTGGACCACGACGCTCCGTTCCCGACCGCCGCGACCGGTCCGCGCGGGCGGCAGGGCTCGCCGGGCAAGGTCACGCTTCCGCACGGTTGGCTCGACGACCCCGACGACGACTGCGTCCCCGAAGCCGAAGACATGCACTCGGGCGGCTGACAGTCGTCCAGCCGGCGAGGACGCCGGAGCACATCGCGTACCACCTGACTTACGCAATTCTCGCCGACGCGGCCAACCCCGCCACCACGAGACGCTCACTGCACAGACCCAGTCCGAGCAGGAGTTTCGTGATGACTTTCGCCGTTTCCCGCCGCAGCCGTCGCCGGATCGCCTGGACCGCGGTCGCGGTGTCCGCCGTCGGCGTCGCGCTGTTCTCCGCCGTGACCTACCTGACCGGCGACCCGACGCTGAGCCGGATTCCGCTCAACCCGGCGATCGCCTTGCACTACTTGACGATCGTGGCGCACGCGCTGCCCGCAAGCCTGGTGCTGCTGATCGGGCCGTTCCAGTTCGCCGCGAAACTGCGGACCAGACGGCCGAAACTGCACCGTGTCCTCGGCCGGATCTACGTGGTGAGCATGATCTTCGCCGCGGCCGCCGCGCTTGCGGCGGCGACGTTCTCGGTCGACGGCATCTCCGCGCAAATCGCCTTCTACCTGCTGGCCGTCGCATGGCTTTACACGCTCTACCGCGGCTACACCTTCATCCGGCAGGGCCAGATCCAGCTCCACCGCATCTGGATGATCCGCAACTACGCACTGAGCTTCGCCGCGGTCGTGCTCCGCGGGTTCCTCGGCATCGGCGCGGCGGCGAAGAGCATCGTTCCGACGCTGAGCTTCGCCGATATCTACTCGACCAGCGCGTGGGGCTCGATCATGGTCTGCGTCGTGGTCGCGGAGTACTTCGTCATCAACCGGACGGTCGCGCCGCTGGTGCGCAAGCGGCAGGCGGCGGATATCCCCAGCTGACCTGCTCAGATAGCAATTGTCCCCAGGTTATCCACAACCCACTGTGGACAACCTGGGGACAACTTGGGTGCACGGCCTCAGGCGTCGATCTCCTGCGGCGCTCCGCCGACGGTGATCTTGCGCGGCTGTGCCTTCTCGGCGACCGGGATGCGCAGCGTCAGGACGCCGTCGACGTAGTCCGCGGCGATGCGCGTGGTGTCGAGCGTGTCACCGAGGAACAGCTGGCGCGAGAACTTGCCGCGCGGCCGCTCGGACACCTGGACCTGCGCGTCTTCGACCGCGACGGCGGAACGCTCGGCGCGAACGGTGAGCACGTTGCGCTCGACGCTCACGTCGATCGAGTCGCGGGCGATCCCCGGGAGGTCGAACTGGACGACGTACTCGTCGCCAGCGCGGTACGCGTCCATCGGGACGGAGCGCGGCGCGGTGCCCTGACCGCCGAAGAACTGCTGGGTCAGGCGGTCGAACTGGGCGAACGGGTCGGTCCGGATCAGCATTGTCGAGTCCCCTTTCGGACAACTGCGGTCAGCTGCTCGGGTGCTGACCAAGCCTACAAAGTTGCCAACGTAGGACTCAACTTATTTGTTCCCGCGTAGCTCAGATCACAGTGTCGGCGCGAGACCGGCCAAAACTGTCGGTGCCGGTCCGTAGAGTGCGTCTCGTGATCGACCAGCTGACCATCCCGACCGACGCGGGATCCTTCGACGCCATCGCCGCCGGCCCCGATGACGGCCGCCCGGTTCTGCTGCTGCACGGCTTTCCGCAGGCCGCCGTGGAGTGGGAACACCAGGTGGCGACGCTCGGCGTGCTCGGCTACCGCGCGGTCGCGCCGGACCAGCGGGGCTATTCCCCGGACGTGCGGCCCGAGCGCCCGGCCGAATACGGCATCGCGACGCTGGTGTCCGACGTCGTGGCGATGGCCGACGCACTCGGCTGGAGCACGTTCGATCTGGTCGGGCACGACTGGGGCGGCGCGGTCGCGTGGTGGACGGCCGACGAGCACCCGGACCGGCTGCGCAGCCTCACCGTGGTGTCCACGCCGCACCCGGGCGCGCTCGCCGAGGCGATGCGCACGGACGAGGACCAGCACGTGCGGTCGGCGTACATGACGGAGTGGCGGCAGACGCCCGCCACCGAGCGGCGCATGCTGGCCGACAACGCCAAGGCGCTGCGCGACATCTTCGACCGGCGCATCCCGCCGAGCAAGATCGACGAGTACGTGCAGCGGCTGTCCGAACCGGGCGCGCTCACCGCCGCCCTGAACTGGTACCGAGCCGGGCGTCCGGGCGGGAAGATCGGCAAGATCTCGGTCCCGGCGATGTACGTGTGGTCCACGGAGGACGTCGCCTTCGGCTCCACCGCCGCGCTCGACACGGCGAACTGGTGCACCGGGCCGTACCGGTTCGAGATGCTGGAGGAGGTGTCGCACTGGGTCGCGGAGGAAGCGCCGGAGGCATTGACCTCGTTGATCGTCGAGCATCTCGGCAGCCGGTGATCCGGCGGCTAGCCCAGGTCGCCCGCCCGGTTCGTTCGGCTGGGTGTCCGAGGGGCTGCGGATTCGAGCGTTGAGTGAAGAACCGACACTCGATTCGGGCGAAACGGCCACCCGCCTCGCGGTATCGACCGGTAGACGCGTGGTGTTCAGTATCCGGAGTGGACACCAGCACTGAAGCCGAAACCGAACGCGTCGTCTTCGTGACCGAGGACGGCGTGCCCACCGGGGAGACCGGGCCGAAGCTCGCCAGTCATCACGCGGAGACGCGACTGCACCTCGCGTTCTCCTGCTACGTCCTGCGCCGTTCGGACAACGCTCTGCTGATCACCCAACGTGCGCTGCACAAGAAGGTGTGGCCGGGGGTGTGGACCAACAGCGTGTGCGGCCACCCGGCTCCCGACGAGGCGCTGGAGACCGCCGTGCGCCGGCGGGCTTCGTACGAACTCGGGCTGTCCGGACTCGAAGACCTCGAGTGCGTGCTGCCCACGTACCGCTACCGCACGCCGCCCTTCCAGGGGATCGTGGAGAACGAGTTCTGCCCGGTGTTCGCCGCGTGGGCGGACGTCGATCCGCGGCCGAATCCCGAGGAAGTCGGCGGATGGCGATGGATTTCCTGGGCTGATTACGCACGGTGGATAGAAGATCCGGCGACTGACGCGAGTTACTGGGCGCGTGATCAATTTGCCCAGCTCAAGGACAAAAAGCCCTTCTCGGCACTCTGAGCGGAGAACTCCGCTGCGTGACATCATCGGATGTTCGTCGTCCACTTGAGCGAAATTCACCTTCGTACGTACCGATGACTCAAGCCACCGCTCCTTTACGACGAAAACGATGGAGTGGCGGAGGTCAGAGTGTCGGCGGACGACGAAGTCGGAACGGGGGACACCGCACCAGACCTGCTCACGTTGCACGAGTCCATCGCGGACCTGTTCGCGACGCGCGGCGACTGGCGGCGGGCCTACCAGCACCTTCGTTCCGCCCTGGACATCGCCCGAGCAGGCAGTCTGCGCGATCCGCTCACCTCGAGCTACAACCGCCGTTACCTCGACCAGCGACTGCCCGAACTTCCCGCCACGATGGCCGTCGCGCTGGTCGACCTCGACCGGTTCAAGTCCGTGAACGACACGTACGGTCACCTTCTCGGCGACCGCGTCCTCTGCCGGGTCGCCGATCTCCTGCAGGAGGGGCTGCCCGCCGATGCGTTCTGCGCACGGTACGGCGGCGAGGAATTCGCGCTCGTCCTGCCGGGAATCGATCACCGGGGCGCCGTCCTCCTCGCCAACGCCGCCCGCCTGCGAGTCGCCCGTCATCCCTGGTCAGAACTCCAGCCAGGCCTGCGGGTTACGATCAGCGTCGGCCTCGCGCACGGCACCGGATCCGGGCCGCGGCAGCTCCACCGGGCCGACAATCTCCTTTACGCCGCGAAGCGGGCCGGCCGCAACAAGGTCGCTTTTCACGACCGCGAGACCGCCCAGGTAATTACGCACTCTGAGTAACGCACGTCTGCGATTACTCCATTCACTGAACCCGATCTTCACCTGTTCGTCCGCTTCAGTGCGCCTTAGAACGACGCATGGTGAAGAAATTCGCGGGAGGGTGTCGTCACGAACGGCGGGTATCCGTACGATAACGAAAAGCTCCCCCGGTACGACGAGTCCTGGGAGACCCGGCGCACCCCGCCGGGTGTTCAAAGGTAAGCCGCCCCAGCCTGGCGCCTGACGTGCGAGAGGAGACCGAGTGCCCGACGAGCGCAACACCCCCGGCACCGGTCGCCATTCCGACACCACGGCACGCTCCCGCGGCGGACGCCGCCGCTCGATGGACACGCACGGCGGCATCAGCGTGTCCGACGTGGTCGCGCGGCACACCGGCGAACGCCCCACTTTCGCCGACGATCCCGGGACTCGGCACGCGGAACCGGTGAGCAGGCTCGCGGAACCGGGCACCCGCCGGGCAGAACCGGGCCGCCGCCGCGCCGACACCGACCGCCCCGAGCCCGGACGGCGACGGGCCGAGCCGGACGCTGGTTATCCCAGATCGAACGGGCACGCCAGCCGCTCCGCCGAGCCCGGCAGACGGCGGGCGAATGGGCAGGTCAACGGGGTTGGTACCCGGCACGGCGAGCCGGAGGACGGTTCGGAGCTGGGTGGCGGCCGGGCGAACGGGCACGTCAATGGAGCTGTACCGGCCGACGCCGACGCCAGCCCAACCGGCCGACGAGCTAACGGGCACGCCAACCGGCACGGCGAACCAGCCGACGACGTCCCTGGCGCGACCGGCCGACGAACTAACGGATTCGTTAACGGAGTCGGCAGCCGACACGGCGAACCAGCTGAAGGCGACGCCGCGTCGACCGGTCGGCGGGCGAACGGGCACGTCAACGGGATCGGCAACCGGCACGGCGAGCCAGGAGACGACGCCGCGCCCATTTCCGGGCGCGCCAACGGAGCTGTCAGCAGGGAACCGGCCGGAAGCGAGGCTGGCAGGCGGGCAAACGGCATCGGCAACCGCTACAGCGAACCTGCGGGAGACGCTGGGCTCGCGAACGGTGCCAGCGGTCGACACGGCGAGCCCGCGGTGGACGACGGTGCGCGGGCGAACGGGCACGTCAACGGGGTTGGCAACCGGCACAGCGCGCCAGCCGAGGGCGAGGACTCCGGCGGCAGGCGGGCGAACGGCAGCCGGCCCGGTGGACCGCCGGAACCCGACGTTGACTTGGCCGGTGGTCGGGGGATCGGCAATCGGCACAGCCGGGCGGTCGAGGATGCCGGGCCTGGGCCGGTAGGCGACGCGCCAGGCCGGGCAAGGGCCAACGGGGGTGGCGACCGGAATCCCGAAGGCATTGCCGCTCCGGCCGACGAACGTGCGAATGGTGTGGGGACCCGGCGCGGCGGGCCTGCGGATGATGCTGATCTGGGTGGCCGTCGGGCGGCGGGTAATCAGCGTGGTGTCGAGGGCGCGGGGCCTGCGCGAGTCGGCGGGCGGGCGCTTCTTGGTGGCCCGGTGCCGGACAACGGGGCGACCGAAGATCCTCGGCCGAGTGGGCGTGCGCAGCGTCGGGAGACTGGGGCTGAGCGCGGTGATGGGCTTGGCGAGGCTGGCAGCCCTGTGGTGCCGCCGAACGGTCGGCGGGCTGGGGCTGGCGAGGTGCCGACTCGGCATGCCGCGCAGGACATGCCTGGACGTCCTGGTGAGGTAGCCGAACCTGGTCGTCGCCGGGCTGCTGGTCGGCCTGGTGAGGTGAATGGGCTCGACGGTCGTGGCGAACCGGGTCCGACGGGTCCGGAGCCGGGTGGTCTGGTTCAACCTGGTCCTGGCGAGCCTGGCGGACGGCCGGGACGTCGCGCCGCCGGTGGGCCGGGGAACGCCGAGGCCGGTGGGCCGGACTTGGGTTCTCCGGAGCCGGGGATGCGGCCTCGGCGTCGGCGGGCGGATGGGCTTCCGCCTCGGCCTCGGCAAGGGGGCGGTGTTCCGGTTCCGCCGGAGCCGCCTGGGCCTCGGCGGCCGCACGGTGCCGAGAACACGCTTGGGCAGCGGATGCCCGGTCCGGACTCCGGTGGGCATCAGCTGCCTGGACCAGAGTCAGGCGCGCAGCCCGCCGGACAACCAGGCCCCGCCGGGCAGCGGATGCCCCGCCCGGAACCGGGCGAACAACGCGGTCCCGGCCAGCCGGATTCGGCCCAGCTGAAGACACCCCCGTCCGGGCAACGGACGTCCGATTCTGGTGGGCACCGGCTGCCCGGGCCGGAATCAGGTGAACAACGCGGTCCCGGGCAGCTGAACACGCCGGGTGGACCCGCCCCGGTCGAGCAACGGATGCCGGACTCTCCTGGGCAACGCGGCTCCGGCGGGCCCCGGGTGCCTGGCCCGGCTGCCCAGCGCCCGGGCGGGCGACGTCCCGGTGTCGACGGGATGCCCGCCGACGGGGCTGAGGACGAACTCGAGCGGACCCAGCTGAGCGCGGCGCTCGAGCCGGAGGCCGGGCGCAATGGACCGCGGGGCAACGGGGTACGCAGGCCGAAGCAGGGCGTCGGGCGGCCCCCGGTCAGCCCGGTGCCGGATGGTGAGCGTCCGGAGGTGGCGGGCGAGCGGACTCAGCTCAGTCCGGTCCTGGACGGTGCGCAGCCGCCGATCAGTGCTGCGCTCGCGGGGGACCGGACGCAGTTCACGCCGGTCAAGGGGATCGGTCTCGGCGCGAAGGATCCGGAAAGCACTCAGCTCAGCCCGGCGGCCGACCCCGAGAGCACCCAGCTCAGTCCGGCAGCCGACCCCGAGCGGACTCAGCTGAGCCCGGCTGTCGAGGGGCCGAACGGCAAGCGGCCTCGGCGGGCTCCGGCTAGGCCGGCCGCGGCGGTTCGCGCGGAGATGGATCCGCTCACCATGACTGACGAGATGGAGGCGATCGACGAAGCAACTCAATACCGTCGCAAGATCGACCACAGTCTCGCTCGGTTCTCGGCCGCGCATGACGACGCGGCGGCGGAAGAAGCCAAGCGCCGCGAACGGCGGGAGCGGCTCACTACCCGTTCGATGGCGTTGTTCGAGCAGACCCGTACCGCGTTGCAGCGGGTCGTTTTGCTGGACAAAGAAGACGAAGAAGAAGAGAAACCGGCGGAAAAGCCCGAGCAGACGCGGCTGCAGGAGAAAAAACAGCGGCATACCGCGCGCAATGTCCGGATCGGGCGGATCGCGTTGATCGTGGTGGTCGTGCTGATCTTCATCGGCACCGGGGTCGCTTGGGGAGCGGTGACCTGGTTCGACGCCAAATTCGCCCAGGTTTCCGCACTGGACGAGAATTCGGCGGACATCCAGAACGCCGAAGGGCAGGCCAACGACGAGAACTTCCTCATGGTCGGCTCGGATTCCCGGGACGGGGCGTCGGCCGAGGAAAACGTCGGGGACGCGTCCAACATCCCGGGCGCGCGGTCGGACACGGTGATGGTCGCGCACGTGCCGGCGGACCGGAAACGCGTCGTGGTCACTTCGTTCCCGCGCGATCTGGAAATCGAACGGCCGGATTGCAACCGGTGGGATCCGGCTAAATCCGCCACCACCGACGAGGTAGTGCGCGGGCAGAAGATCGCCAAGCTCAACACGGCCTACGCGGTCGGCGGGCCGCAATGCATGACGAAGGTGATCCAGAAAGTCACCGGCCTGCGAATCAACCACTTCGTCGGCATCGACTTCAACGGGTTCAAGGAAATGGTCGACGCGGTGCACGGAGTGACCGTGCACAACGAGAAACCGATCGACGACACCACCCTCGGCAAGGTGCTGACCGAAACCGGTGACGTGACCATTTCCGGTGACCAGGCGCTGAGTTACGTGCGGGCCCGGCACGTCAAGGGCGACCCGACCTCCGACTACGGCCGGATTAAGCGGCAGCAGGCGTTCATCGGCGCGCTGCTCAAGAAGGTCATGTCTTCGGATGTCGTGCTGGATCCAGGAAAACTGTCCGGCTTCATCACCGCTTTCGCGCACGCTACGTTCGGCGACAACCTCGGTGTGCAGCAAATGATGACGCTCGCGCAGTCGATGCGCGGGCTCGATCCGGCCAATATCAACTTCCTGACCGTGCCCACCGTCGGCCTGCCGAACAAGCGCGGCAACGAGGTCCTGGTCCCGGAAAAGACCAAGAGCCTCTTCGACGCGTTGCGCGACAACACGCCGCTCCCGGGCAACCAGCCCGCCGGAACCGCGGCCAGTGCGCCGCCGGCCAACGCTGGATCGGGCACGACTGGCTAGCACTCGGATTCGTTAGGCGGGGTTCATATGCGGTTCACCCAGCGATGCGGTATTCGGACAGTCCACGTCGTAGGGTGTGCTCATGCGTGAGGCCTACCATGTCGAACTCGATCAGCTCGCCGAAAACCTGGCCGCGATGTCGGTCCAGGTTGCCGACGCCATGGAGCGGGCCACCAAGGCACTGCTGGAGGTCGACCTCGGCCTCGCCGAGCAGGTGATCAGCGACGACGCGAAGGTCGACGACGCGCGCGCCGAATGCGAGGAGCAGGCGTACGCGCTGCTGGCGCTGCAGGCCCCGGTCGCCACCGATCTGCGCACCGTGCTCGCCGCCATCCACGCGGCGGAAAGCCTGGAGCGCATGGGAGATCTCGCCCTGCACGTCGCGAAGGCCGCCCGCCGCAGGCACCCCGACCCGGTGCTGCCGGACGCGGTCAAGCCGTACTTCGCCGAGATGGGCCGTGCCGCGGTCGGGCTCGCCCGCCGGGTCGAGGCGGTCATCAAGACCAAGGACGTGTCCGCCGCCAAGGACCTCGAGGCCGAGGACGACCAGGTCGACGACCTGCACCGGCACCTGTTCACCGTGCTGATGGACCGCGAATGGCCGCACGGCGTCGCGTCCGCGGTCGACGTCACGCTGCTCGGCCGCTTCTACGAGCGGTACGCGGACCACGCGGTGTCCGTCGCCAAGCGGATGATTTTCGTGGTCACCGGCCGGATGCCCGGCTACGGCACCGACGACGAGGACCTGACCATCTGACCCGCCGCTAAAGAAACCGCCACCCGGACATCAGGGTGGCGGTTTTTTCATGCCCGGAAAACGGCCGCCCCGGCAAGGAAACCAGGGCGGCCGTCCACAGTGGAATCAGCCGAAGCGGCCCGAGATGTAGTCCTCGGTGGCCTTCTCGTCCGGGTTGGAGAAGATCTTCTCCGTGTCGTTCAGCTCGATCAGCCTGCCGGGCTGGCCGACGCCGGCCAGGTTGAAGAACGCGGTCTGGTCCGAAACCCGCGCCGCCTGCTGCATGTTGTGCGTGACGATGACGATCGTGTAGTCCTTCTTCAGCTCGCCGATCAGGTCCTCGATCGCAAGCGTCGAGATCGGGTCGAGCGCCGAACACGGTTCGTCCATCAGCAGCACGTCCGGCTGCACCGCGATCGCCCGCGCGATGCAGAGCCGCTGCTGCTGACCGCCGGAAAGGCCGCCGCCCGGCTTGTTCAGCCGGTCCTTGACCTCGTTCCACAGGTTCGCACCGCGCAGCGCGCGCTCGGCGATCTCGTCGAGTTGCTTGCGGCTTTTCACCCCGCCGAGCCGGAGACCGGCCACCACATTGTCCTTAATGGACATCGTGGGGAACGGGTTCGGCCGCTGGAACACCATGCCGATGGTGCGGCGCACCTGCACCGGGTCCACCGCCGAGGCGTAGATGTCCTCACCGTCGAGCAGCACCTGGCCGTCGACCCTGGCGCCGGGAATGACCTCGTGCATCCGGTTGAGCGTGCGCAGCACGGTCGACTTGCCACAGCCCGACGGCCCGATGAACGCGGTCACGTTCCGCGGCGGGACGTTCAGCGTGACGCTGTCCACGGCGTGGAACTTGCCGTAGTAGATGTCCAGGTCTTTGACGTCGATTCGCTTGGCCATGACTCACTTCTTCTTCGGGGCGACGATGCGGGAAAGGACCGTGGCGAGCAGGTTGATCACGGCGATGATGAGCACCAGGGTGAGCGCGGCTCCCCAGATCCGGTCGAAGCCGACGCTGCCGGGGTCCATCGAGTTGGTGGCGCGTTCGTTGTTCATCACCAACGGCAGCGACGCCTGCTCCCCGCTGAAGATGTTCCAGTTGACGTAGGACGTGTAGCCGACGAGCACCAGCAGCGGCGCGGTTTCGCCCATCACGCGGGCGAGCGCCATCATGATGCCGCCGAGAATGCCCGAGAGCGCCGTCGGGAGCACGATCTTCATGATCGTCTTCCACTTCGGCACGCCCAGCGCGTACGACGCCTCGCGCAGGTCGTCCGGCACGATCCGCAGCATTTCCTCCGCCGAGCGGACGACCACCGGAATCATCAGCAGCACCAAGGCGAGCGACACCGCGAACCCGCTGCGCGGCAGGCCGAGCGTGGTGACCCACAGCGCGTAAATGAACAGAGCGGCCACAATGGACGGAACACCGGAGAGGATGTCCACCATGAACGTGGTGGCCTTAGCCAGCTTGCCGCGGCCGTACTCGACGAGGTAAATCGCGACCAGCAGGCCGATCGGCACCGAGATGACCGCGCACACCAGGCCCTGCAGCAGGGTGCCGATGACCGCGTGCAGCACGCCGCCGCCGACCTCGTCGCCGAGCACCGAACCGAAGTCCTGGCCCCACCAGTTGCTGTACGGGATCCGCTTGATCCCGTTGGCGATCACCGTGTACAGCACCCACACCAGCGGGATCACGGCGATCAGGAAGGACAGCCACACCAGGACGGTGGCCACGCCGTTCTTGACCTTGCGGCCCGCGCTCACCTGCTGGAAAGCCGGTGTCGTCGCGGGTCGTTCGAGGGTGGTCGACATGGTCACTCCCCCTTCTTGCCGACGATCGAGCGGGCGGCGAAGTTGACCAGGAACGTCAGCACGAACAGCACCAGGCCGGCCGCGATGTACGCACCGGCCGAGGTCGGGTTGTTGAACTCGCTGTAGTTCTGGGCGATCTTCGAGGCGAACGTCGCGCCGCCGTCGAAGAGGCTCCAGTCGAAGTTGCGGCCCTGCGGGATCAGCAGAATCACCGCCAGCGCAATGGTTTCACCGAGCGCGCGGCCGAGACCGAGCATCGACGCACCGACGAAACCGGCCTTGCCGAACGGCAGCACCGTGGTGCGAATGACCTCCCAGCGCGTGGCTCCGAGTGCGAGCGCGCCCTCGACCTGCGCGGTCGGCGTGCGCTCGAAAACCTCGCGGGTCAGCGACGTGATGATCGGCAGGATCATCACCGCCAGCACGATTCCGGCGGTGAAAATGGTGCCGCGCACGTTCGGCGCGATGTTGCCCGGCGCGAAAATCGGAATCCACGAGAAGGTGCTGTTCACCCACTCGGAAAACGGCTCGATCGTCGGCGCGAACACGAGAATGCCCCACAGGCCGAAAATGATCGACGGCACCGCGGCGAGCAGATCCACGATGTAGGCGAACGGCCGGGCCAGTTTCGGCGGCGCGTACTGGGTGAGAAACAGCGCGATGCCCAGCGAGATCGGCATCGCGATGATCAGCGCCACCAGCGAGGTCGCCACGGTGACCTCGGCGAGGTCGGCGATCCCGAACGCCATGTTCGCCGGGTCGTTCGTCGACCACCCGTGGTTGAACAGGAAGTTGACCTTGTCCGCCTTCAGCGCCGGAATCGCCTGTACGACCAGGAAAATCCCGATCAAGGCGATCAGGGCGACGACGAAGATCCCGGCCCCGGTGGTCAGGTTCTGGAAGATGCGGTCACCGGCTCGCACCTTCGTCGGCTTCTTCCGCGCGGGCGGCGTCTCCGGCGCCGGCGCGGGTGGCTTGTCCGAAATCGGATCCTCCGGGAACGCTCGGGCGGACGACGAACGCCCACCGGGGTCGCCGGTGGGCGTTCGCGTCGAGGATTGGTCGCTCATCGACAGTCTCTGTCAGCCTTCGTACCAGTTAGGCAGTCGCTCTGCCGATTCAGGAAATTTCCTTGACGGCCTTCAGCACCTTGTCCTGCAGGCTCTGCGGGATCGGCACGTAGCCCTTGGCCGACAGCGGCTGCTGGCCGTCGGTCGCGGCGACCGACAGGAACGCCTTGACGGCCTTCGAGACGTCCGGGTTCGAGTACTTCGAGCACACGATCTCGTACGTGGTCAGCAGCAGCGGGTAGGCGCCCGGCACGTTGCTGGCGTAGATGCCGTTGAGGTCCATCGCCAGGTCGTTGGTGCCCGGGTGGGCGAACTTGGCGGCGTCAAGCGACTTGGCCACGTTCTCCGCGTTCAGCTCGACGCCGCCGGAGCCGCTGTCGATCTTGGCCGGGGTGACGCCGTCCTTGGCGAACGCGCTCTCCACGTAGGTGATCGAGCCGTCGGCGCCCTTGACGGTGCTCGCGACACCGTTCGAGCCCTGCGCTCCGTTGCCGACGCCGCCGGCGAACTTCTTGCCCGCGCCCTGGGTCCAGACGTCCTTGGCAGCCGCGCCGAGGTACTTCTGGAAGTTGTCGGTGGTGCCCGACTCCTCCGAGCGGGAGACGACCTGGATCGGCTTGTCCGGCAGGTTCAGGCTCTCGTTGCCCTTGACCGCCTTGATGGCCGGGTCGTTCCAGTTCTTGATGCCGCCGTTGAAGATCTTGGCGATGACCTGCGGGGTCAGCGTCAGGTTGTCCACGCCGGACAGGTGGTAGCCGACCGCGATCGGGCCGACGACCAGCGGGATGTTCAGCGCGGGCGAACCGCAGCGCTTGGTGGCGGCCTCGAGGTCGGCGTCCTTGATCGGCGAGTCCGAACCGCCGAAGTCGACCTGGTTGGCGTTGAACTGCTTGACGCCGGCGCCGGAACCGGTGCCGTTGTAGTTCACCTTCTGGCCGGAGCACTTCTTGCCGTAGGCCTGGTTGAACACCTCGATGGCGTTCTTCTGGGCCGTCGAGCCCTCAGCGGAAAGCGGGCTCTTGCCCCCGCAGTCGACCTGGGCGGTTCCGGTGGCGGCGGGAGCGGCGGAGTTCGAGCCCGCGTTGTTCGACGCCGAAGGGTCGGAGCCACAAGCGGCGAGCACGAGCGCGGCGCTCGCCACGATGCCGACGGCACCCAGGGGCCGCATGATCTTCACTGCATTTCCTCCACTCGGAGATGTGCCTTTTTGAATCCGGTCGGGATTGGCGGCGGGGAGCCGCACCGGAACCGGACACTAGGCAGCCTCGGTGGACGGTCGTCCTTGGTTGCATGAACGGGAGGTGAACAAGTCACCGTTTGTGAGCAGGACTACTACCCCGAATGGGTGCCGTGGCCTGGTCGTGACCTGCTAGTACGCAGAAAGTAACACGGGCCACTGATCGCGTCGACGGTGATCACTCACCGTACTGGACGTCGGTCTCGAAACGCTGGAACCCCAGCTTGTTGTACACAGCCAATGCCGCGGCGTTGTCGCCCTCGACGTACAGGATGACCCTCGGTAGTCCCCGAGAGCGCAGGTAGCGGAGTCCGGCCAGGGTCAGCGCCTTACCGAGGCCACTACCCTGAGTAGCAGGATCCACGCCGACCACGTAGACCTCCCCGACCGGGTCGCCGTCGAACCGGCCGGGCACCGGGTCGTGCACCTTCGTCCAGTGGAAACCGACGACCTCGCCGCTCTCGTTCTCCGCGAGGAAGAAGCCGGCCGGGTCGAACCAGGCCTGGAGTTCCTCGGCGCGCACCTCGGCGGCGGTCAGCGCGCCCTGTTCTGGATGCCAGTCGAACGCGCGCGCGTTGACCGCGACCGTCGCGTCCTCGTCCTGTCCGGGCACGAAGGTGCGCAGCCGGAAACCGTTGCGCAGCACCGGTTCTGGCCAATCCGCACCGGCGACCTCGACGTGCAGGACCAGCAGTTCGCGCTGGCGGCCGAGGCCGAGTTTCGCCGCGATCGCAGCCGCACCAGGGTGATCGCCGTGCGCCCAGACGCGGAGTCCGGCGCCGGCGCGCTCGACCACCGCTTGCGCGAGTGCGGTGCCGACGCCGCGACGCCGGTAAGCCGGGTGCACGAACAGCTCCGCGACCTGGTGGCCGTGGGAATCGCCTGCAGTATCAAGGTGGACGTACCCGGCGGGCACGCCGTCGAGACGGGCGAGGAGATGCAGCCCGCCCTCGAATTCACGCGGCAACGGCCCGGTCGCGTCGACCTCGGGACGACCGTCTGCTGCTTTGACCGCGAGCAGCACTTCGCGCACCGCGTCGTCGTCGAGTTCGGTCGTCCAGTCGCCAAGGTCGATAGCCACAAACCGACCTTACCGGCGAAAGTCAGCGGGAGGTCAGCTCCGAAGCGTCGGACGGAACGGCGACAACCGGCTTCGCGCCTTTCGCCGGCCGCTCGAACTTGTAGCCGACGTTTCGCACGGTGCCGATCATCTGCTCGTGCTCCGGACCAAGCTTCGCGCGAAGCCGCCGTACGTGGACATCGACGGTGCGCGTGCCACCGAAGAAGTCGTAACCCCACACTTCCTGCAGCAGCTGCGCACGGGTGAACACCCGGCCAGCGTGCTGGGCGAGGTACTTCAGGAGTTCGAACTCCTTGTACGTCAGCTCTAGCGTGCGACGGCGCAGCTTCGCCGTGTACGTCGCTTCGTCAATGACAAGGTCGCCTACGCGCAGCTCAGCGTCTGCCTGCAGGCCGATGCCGTCGCGAGTGGTGGCCAGCCGCAGCCGCGCGTCGACCTCAGCGGGGCCTGCGGTGGGCAGAAGGATGTCGTCAGTGCGCCATTCGGCATTGACCGCGACGAGGCCGCCTTCGCCGACGACCGCGATAACCGGTGTGCCCGATTCGTCCTCCGCGCCTTTAAGCAGGCGGCACAGGCTCTTCGCGGACGCGAGGTCGCTTCGCGCGTCGAGGAGAATGACGTCCCGGTGACCCGCGTCGAGCAGGGCCGTCACTTCCGGCTCGCGTACGCGTACGGTGTGCGGCAGCAGGTCCAGCGCGGGTAGTACGGAGGTAGCGTCGAGTTCCCCCGTCAGCACCAGCAGGTCCAAGCTCATGATCCGCACCGCCTTCAGATTCGTCGCCTCGAACGTGGCGTCGGTCGGTGCTAAGTGAGAATAGCGGGTGAACACCCCGCTACCTAGCTCGTGCTGGATCGATCACACCTGGTCGAACAGTCCAGGCGTGACCCGCACCACGACGAAATCCACCCGAACAGGAGAACCGAGGCGATGGCGAGCAGGCCCGTGACCCGGGACGACCGACCGGCCAGCAACCCCGGCGACGGCCGCCGCGGCAGGCGCGTACGGCGGTGGCTCATCGTGCTGGGAGTGCTGGTACTCGTGCTGGTTGGTGCGGATTTCGGAGCGGCGGCGTTTGCCGAGCACACGATCTCGCAGAAAGCCCGCGCGCAGCTCGGCCTGAGCGACGATCCGTCGGTCACCATCCACGGCTTCCCGTTCACCGTGCAGGCGCTGTCCGGTGACTACAGTCACATCACGGTTTCCGCGGACGGCGTCCCGGTCGGCAGCGAACTTCGCGACCTGCGGGTGAGCGCCGAACTCGAGGACGTCACCGCGCCGCTGTCGGACCTCACGTCCGGCAACACCAAGGCGGTGAAGATCGGCAAGCTCACCGGCGCGGTGACGATCAAGGCCGCCGACCTCGCCCGGGTCTCGCCGCTGAACAAGATCCAGAACCTGAAGATCGAGCAGTCGACCCAGGCGTACGTGAAGTACGGCGACACCGACCAGGGCAAGCAGCCGGACCCGACGCCGACCAACGCCGACGGCGAACCGGCCGACGGCACCAGCGCGGGACTGCGGATCTCCGGCGACGTCCAGGTGGCCGGCCAGAAGGTGGAGATCTTCTGCTTCGCGCTGATCCAGCTCAAGGAGAAGTCGATCTCGATCGTGCCTTACCGGTTGCAGTTCGGGAATGACCAGAGCACCACGATCGTTCCGGAAGCTGTGCAGAAAGCTCTGCTGCCGAACTTCCGGGCGAGCATCAACACGGCCCGGCTGCCGATGTCGGTCACGCCGACCGCGGTCCGCGTCGACAGCGGTTCGGTGACGCTGAAGGGCGAAGCGCGCGACGTGAACTTCGCCGACCTGTCCACCAACCACGGAGGCTGATCCCGGTGACCGGAGTGTGGGTGCTGCTGGCGACGCTGGTCGTCGCGACGACCGCCGGCCTGGTCATGCGCGCCCGCAACGGCCGGATCCGCGCGGCCAAGCCGGCCGCCACGACCCGCGCTCTCCCCGCTCCGGTCGCCGAAGCCCTTGATCCGCAATCCGCCGTCACCCTGGTGCAGATCTCCACCACGTTCTGCACCCCGTGCCGGCACACGCGGGCGATTCTGTCGTCGCTCGCGGAGAAGACCGACGGCCTGCACCACGTCGACCTCGACGTCACCGAACGTCCCGAGGTCGCGCAGGCGCTGTCGGTGCTCAGCACGCCGACCACGCTCGCGCTGGACCCGGAAGGCCGGGAACTGCTGCGCGTGGGCGGCGTGCCCAAGGGCCCGGAGCTGCTGGAAGCGCTCCGCCCGCACCTCGCGGCCGCGCCTCGCTGACTCTCGCCGCCCTGTTCCGCCGACGTCCGTGCGGGGTCCCCTCGCGGACTCCGAGTCCCCATGCCGGGGCCGTGGGTGTGCTTGAGGCGCGCCTGCCCCCGGCCGAAGGTCTGGGCAGGGCTCGGGTTGACCTCGTTCGCGTCGCCGACATGCGGGTTCGTCGTCTGTGAGGGACCCCTTGAGGGAATCAGATTCCCTCAAGGGGTCCCTCACAGACGACGATAACCGGTCATGTGACCATAAATCGGGCATTTCGGCGCTCCCGGTGTCCTTTGTGGACTGCAAACAGGTGTCAGGCCACCCGCCTTAAGTCCCTGGCATTGGAATCTGACTCCCTCAGGGGTCCCCTCACGGACGAACGACTCGCTTCCGCCGCCAGCGCTGGCCCCGGCACGGGTCCGTCGCTTGACCTGCGCAGAGGCGCCTCAACCGCGCACAGGGTGGTGTCTCAAGCTCCTGGCATTGACACTGAGTCCCGCAGGGTTCCCCTCACGAGGCCCATCCGGTCACGGGGAAGCCCCACCCAGCTGACCGCGGCGGTTGATTCTCAAGATCCGGACCTCGTCCCAAGGAATGAACATGGTTCCGGGAGCGAGCGAGCCTGGGTACCCTCCCCCCTGTGGACGAGCTGCCCATCACCCTTCTGACGCAGCGCCGCGCGGTCGATTTCTGCCGCGTGCGCAGCAGCTTGTGTCTGTCTTCTCCCGGTCGGCGCTGAAGCACGTCTCGCGCCGTCCCGTCCAGCTCCGCCCGTCTTCGCCGCGTGCAGTCACGCACGCCCTTCCCCTCGCACTGAGCAGGAGGAACCCATGTCCGCCGGACCGGCCGTAGACCCGCGAGGTCCCAGGTTCGCCGCGATCGTGACCACGGTGGTGCTCGCCGTCGTGCTGATCACGCAGTGGTGGCCGCTGCTCGCACTGCAGACCGTGGTCTTCGCGATCGGTGCGTTCGTCGGGCTCAAGCCCGCGCCGTACTCGGTGCTGTACCGGCTCGTGGTCGCCCCACGACTCGGGCCGCCGACCGAACGCGAGGACGCCGCCCCGTTGCGGTTCGCCCAAGCGGTCGGGTTCGTGTTCGCGCTCGTCGGCACGCTCGGCTTCGCCTTCGGCGTCACGCCGCTCGGCATCGTCGCGACCGCGTTCGCGCTCTTCGCCGCGTTCCTCAACGCGGCTTTCAACTACTGCCTCGGGTGCCAGGTGTACCTGCTGATCAAGCGTTTCAGCCCCGCGCGGGCGTCCTCGTAAACCCAACCAAGAAAGAGAGTTCGCTCCATGAGCCGAGAAGACGTCCTGGTCACCACCCAGTGGGCCGAGGAAAACCTGGACACCCCGGGCGTGGTGTTCGCCGAGGTCGACGAGGACACGACCGCCTACGACAACGGGCACATCCGCGGCGCGGTGAAGCTCGACTGGCGCAACGACCTCCAGGACGGCGTCCGCCGCGACTTCGTCAACAAGGAAGGCTTCGAGAAGCTCCTGTCGGAGAAGGGCATCTCGAACGACGACCGCGTGATCCTCTACGGCGGCAACAACAACTGGTTCGCCGCCTACGCGTACTGGTACTTCAAGCTCTACGGCCACGAGAACGTGCAGCTGCTCGACGGCGGCCGCAAGAAGTGGGAACTCGACGGCCGTGAGCTGAACTCCGACGAGGTCAAGCGCGAGGCCACCACGTACAAGGCCAAGGACCAGGACCTGTCGCTGCGTGCCTTCCGCGACGAGGTCGTCCAGTCGATCGGCGCGAAGAACTACATCGACGTGCGCTCGCCGGACGAGTTCTCCGGCAAGCTGCTCGCCCCGGCGCACCTGCCGCAGGAGCAGTCGCAGGTGCCGGGCCACATCCCGGGCGCGCTGAACGTGCCGTGGGCAAAGGTCGCCAACGAGGACGGCACCTTCAAGTCCGAGCAGGAGATCAAGGACCTCTACGCCGAGGCCGGCTACGACGAGGGCAAGGCGACCATCGCCTACTGCCGCATCGGCGAGCGTTCCTCGATCGCCTGGTTCGCCCTGCACGAGCTGCTCGGCCAGGCGGACGTGAAGAACTACGACGGTTCGTGGACGGAATACGGTTCGCTGGTCGGCGTTCCGGTCGAGTTGGGAGCTAAGTAATGGCAGACGGCTGCAGCGCACCGGCGCAGGAAGCGACCCCGGCGGACTTCGACACCAACGGCCAGGTCGTGCTGGCGGGCAAGGTCACCGGCACCGGCGGTCCGGTCGGCGGCGCGTTCGTCCGGCTGCTCGACGGCGGCGGCGACTTCGCGGGCGAGGTCGTTTCCTCGGCCGACGGCGACTTCCGCTTCTACGCGGCCGCCGGGTCCTGGACGGTGCGCGCACTGCACCGCACGGGCAACGGCGAGGCCAACGTCACCGCGGAAGGCCCGGGCCTGCATCAGCTGGCAATTTCGGTTGCCTGACAACGCTTTTCCCAGGAGGGCCCCTCGGTTTCCGAGGGGCCCTTCCTCGTGTCCGGGGCAATGCCGGGACCTTCAGGCGGTGCCAGGTTGACGGCGGGAGCGGGGCTGGGTCGTCCGTGAAGGGAACCTTCACAGACGCTGATTCCCTCAGGGTTCCCCTCACGGACCTTCGAAAATGGTCACACCGGTGCCAATCGGGCAAATCGTCGGTCCTGGCGTCCTTTGTGGATGGTCCGCAGCCATGGAGCCATGCAGCTTAAGTCCCCGGCATCGGTATCCGGGGCACGAAAATCTTGACCTCAAGGCGGCTTGAGGACCCAAGCTCGCGGACGTGTCCCAAACGAAAACCGTTGTCCGTAGCCCGCTGCTGGCGGTCGCCGTGTTCGTCGGCAGCTTCATGGCGTTGCTCGACGCGAGCGTGGTGAGCGTCGCGCTGCCGACCATCCAGCGCGAACTGCACGCCGAATTCACTGACCTGCAATGGATTGTCGACGGATACACCGTCGCGCTCGCCGCGGTGATCCTCACCGGCGGCATCCTCGGCGACCGGTACGGCCGCAAGCGGATCTACCTCGGCGGGCTCGCCGTGTTCACGATCGCCTCGCTGGCGTGCGGCCTCGCCCCGACGCTCGGGCTGCTGATCGCCGCACGCGTGGTGCAAGGAATCGCGGCCGCCGCGGTCATCCCTGGCGGCATCGCGCTCCTCGCCCACGCGTACCCGGAGCCGCGGGAACGGGCCCGGATGATGGGCGCGTGGGGCTGCGTAGCCGGATGTGCGCTGGTCATCGGCCCGCTTGTCGGCGGTCCGATCACCGACGCGTTCGGCTGGCCCGCGATCTTCCTGATCAACCTGCCCATCGGTGCCTTCGCGGTGTTCGCCAGCTACCGGGGTCTCGGCGAGTCGTCCGATCCCGCGCACGGGGCGCTGGACCTGCCGGGACAGGTGCTCGGCGCGTTGTGGATCGGGTCGTTCACCTACGCCGTGATCGCGTCCGACGCGGTCGTCGCCGTGGTCGGCGCGCTCGGGCTGGCCGCGTTCATCGTCGTGGAACTGCGGGCCCCGCATCCGATGCTGCCGATCCGGCTGTTCGGCAAACTCCGCTTCGCCACCTCGATCCTGACCTCGTTCGTGATCGGCTTCGCGTGCTACCCGCTGCCGGTCCTGATCGCCGTGTACCTGCAGCAGGCTTGGGGCAGCACCGCCTCGACCGCAGGGGTGCAGATGCTGCCGTACGTGATCACCAACGCGGTTCTCGCGTTCTTCTCCGGCCAGCTCTCCGCTCGCTTCACCGCGGAACGCGTGCTGCCGATCGGACTGGTCATCACCACCGCGGGCAGCTTCGCCTTCCTGCTGGTCGACACCGCGATGCCGTACTGGCTGCTCTGCGTCCCGCTCACGTTGTCCGGCGTCGGGCTGGGGCTGAGCATCACCCCGACCAACGTCGTCGGTCTCGCCGGGCTTCCAGCGCAGCGCACCGGCACCGCGGCCGGCACGGTCAACGCCGCGCGGCAGGTCGGGATGGCGCTCGGCATCGCCGCGCTCGGGGCGCTTCTCGACCACGGCAGCACGCTCTCGACCGGGCTGCGGACCGCGATGGCGGTGGGCGGCGCGGCGCTGCTGGCGGTGACCGTCCTCACCGCCGTGACCCTGCGCAGGGCCGGATGAGCCGGGGCGGACTATTGTCCTCGCTGTGGAGACCTTGTTTACGACCCTGTTGATCATCGCGGGCGTGGCCACCGTGTGGTTCGCGGTCTACGTCGTCTACCGGCTGTACGCCGACCAGCGCTGATCAGCATGACGAGTGGCGACGAGGCCATCGCAGCAGCTGAGGAGCGGGCCGCCAGCACGCGCGACCGCAACCTGCCGTTGTGGGACGACCTGCCGATCCCGAACGACACGGCGAACCTGCGCGAGGGCCCGAACCTGAACGACGCGTGCCTGGCACTGCTGCCGCTCGTCGGCGTCTGGCGCGGCGAGGGCGAGATCGACTACCCGACGATCGACGGGCCGATCAAGTTCGCGCAGCAGCTCACTGTCTCGCACGACGGCCGCCCGTTCCTGTTCCACGAGGCACGCTCGTGGCTGCTGAACGAGGACGGCAGCGTGCTGCGGCCGGCCGCCCGCGAAACCGGGTTCTGGCGGCCGCAGGAGGACGACACCCTGGAGCTGCTGCTCACGCACAGTTCCGGCATCGTCGAGCTGTACTACGGGAAGCCGCGCAGCCAGACGTCCTGGGAACTCGGCACCGACGCGGTCATCCGCACCGCGACGGCCAAGGAGGTCACCGGCGCGCAGCGGCTGTACGGCCTGGTGAACGGCGACCTCGGGTACGTCGAGGAACGCGCGATGGTCGGCCAGGAAATGCAGCCGCACGCCTCCGCGCTGCTGCGCCGCGTGGTGGGCTGAGGCTCCGGGAGACGCCGTGCGCTGGCGGCGGTACGGCGAACACGCCGCCCTGCTCGACTGTGCCTCGCTCGACGAGATGAGCGCGGCCCGGGCGACGCTCACCGAAGCCGCGCTCGACGGCGTCGCGGAGATCGTTCCCGGGGCCCGCACTCTGCTGGTGGTCGCGACGCCCGGCTCCGGCGCGCTGGAAGCCGCGCGGTCTTTGCTGGCCTCGGCCGATCTGGCGCATCCACCGGCCGGGCCGCCTCGCGAAGTCGTCTTGGACGTGCACTACTCCGGCGAAGACCTCTCGCTGGTCGCGGAGGACGCTGGCCTCAGCGTGGACGAGGTCGTCACCCTCCACACCAACGCGACCTACACGGTGGCGTTCACCGGTTTTGCCCCCGGCTTCGGCTATCTCGCCGGGCTTCCCGCCAAGCTGCAGCAACCCCGCCTTGCCTCCCCGCGAACCCGCGTTCCCGCCGGTGCCGTGGCCATCGCCGACGAGTACACCGGCGTCTACCCACGAGAATCCCCCGGTGGCTGGCGCTTGATCGGACACACCGAGGCGACGCTCTTCGACCCCTCCGCTGCGCAACCAGCGCTGTTCGCGCCTGGTCTGCGCGTGCGATTCCGGAGCGTCTGATGCGCGCGGTGGAGATCGTCTCGACCGGCCCGCAGGCGCTGGTGCAAGACCTCGGCCGCCCTGGCTACGCACATCTGGGGGTCCCACCGTCGGGTGCTCTCGACGCCGCGGCGCTGCGGCTGGGCAACCGACTGGTCGGCAACAACGAGGACGCCGCCGGGATCGAAACCCTGCTCGGCGGGCTGACCATCCGGGCCGCCGCGTCGTGCACCGCGGCGGTGACCGGACCGCCGGTCTCGGTGTTCGTGGACGGCCGGGAAACCGGCTCGCATACCCCGATTTCGCTGCGGCCAGGCCAAAAACTGAGGATCGGCCGACCGGTCACCGGACTGCGCTGCTACCTGACGGTGTCCGGCGGAATCGCCGTGCCACCGGTGCTGGGCAGCCGTTCCACTGATGTCCTTTCCGGACTCGGCCCCGCGCCGTTGAGCGACGGCGAAACGGTCCCGCTCGGCCCGGTCACCGGTGTTCCGTCCGGTGCCGACGTGGTCGCCGCCGCGCCCGTGCCCTCGCGGCTGACGGTGCCCGTCCTGCTGGGCCCCCGCGACGACTGGTTCGCCGACGCCGCGACCGCGCTCAACACACAGTGGACAGTCACCGCGGAATCCAACCGGGTGGGGGTCCGCCTCGACGGGCCGCCGCTACGCCGAGTGTCCACTTCGGAGTTACCCAGCGAGGGCGTGCTCACCGGAGCGATCCAGGTCCCGCCGAACGGATTGCCGCTGGTGTTCCTCGCCGACCATCCGACCACGGGCGGTTATCCAGTGGTCGCGGTCGTGAGACGGGAGTCACTCGGCGCACTCGCGCAAGCACTCCCCGGAACCTTGGTGCGGTTCCACGCGTCCTTCTGAGCGTGGAACGGGTAACGATCACCGGCGGCGCGGGTTTCCTGGAGCTGAACACCGGAGGGCGAGCGGAGCTGCCGCAGTCGCTGCGCATCGCGCTCGCGACCGGCCAGGTACGCCTCCCGCTGGCGGAAACCCTGCGCGACCTGCTGGCCCTGCTCGTCGACGGCCAGTACCGGATCAGCGGCCCGCAACGGCTCGATGCGCTCGACCTGGTCCCCGCGAGCCCCTGGCCGGACGACGACGATGCCCGGGTCACGTACTACCGCACGGCGATCCGCTCCGGACACCGGCCGGTAGCGGTGGTTTTGTCCGGTACGCAGGCGTTTCTGCTGGACGGACACCACAAGATCAGCGCGTATCGGGCGGAGGGGGTCACGCCGTCGGTGGTGCTGATCAGCGGGTCGTGAGTGTTTGTGCCGGTTCTAACCGGCACAAACACTCACGAGGCCCTCAGTACTCGCCCTCGTAAGCCGCCACCAGCTCCCCGTGCAGCGCCGTCGCGTCCGGCAGCGCGGTCCCGTTCAGCGTGTGCACCCGGGTCACCTTCCGCACCGACGACGTCAGGAAAACCCCGTCCCCCTGCAGCAAGTCAGCCACCGACAGCTGCTCCACCTTCACCGACCAGCCAGCCTTCTCCGCGCCGCGGAACAACGCGTACTGCGTCGTTCCTGGCAGGATGCCAACCGTGGACGGCGGCGTGTAGAGCGTCCGGTCCTTCGCCAGTACCACCGTCGAGGTGGGTCCTTCGAGCACCGAATCGTCGGTAGCGGTGAAGATCACATCTTGCGCTCCACGGCGAGCCGCCTCGCGCAGGGCGGCCATGTTCATCGCGTAGGAAACCGTTTTCGCGCCGAGCAAAAGCCACGGTGCGCGCTCGGCGAGTTCGGGGCCGAAACCGCGTTCCAGGGTCACCACGGAGACGCCCTCGGTGCGCGCCCGCAGCACCTTCTCGTCGACCTCCAGGCCCATCGCGAACGCCGTCGGCTTTCCTTCCGGATCACCGTCGACACCCCGCGTGTACACGAGTTTCAGGGCAATCTCCGGCCCGCCCCGCCACGCGTCGACGACCGCCTGCGCGGCGCGCGCGAAGCCGTCCAGGTCCGGGGCGGGCAGGTCCAGCATCGCCGCGGAACGGGCGAGCCGGTCGAGGTGCGGACGCATTTCCCGCGGCTTTTTCACCGCCACGAGGATCGTTTCGAACACCCCGTCTCCGCGCAGCAGGCCGAGGTCGTCCACCCGGAGGTGAGCGGCTTCGGGGTCGGCCAGTGAACCGTCGAGGAAGGCGAGAACGCGCATCCCCACAAGGTAGTACGAACACTGTGTGGCGCAGCCACTCCGTTGAGGGCGGGGGTGGGGAGGAAGGCGGAGTTACCCTTAGAGCTATGCCGTACCGCTCGCCGCTGCTCGAAATCCCCCGCGCGGTCGCCGCGCCCGAGGGCCACCCGGAAGCCGGAGTTCCGTGGCACTGGGGCGATCCGTTCGCCGAGCAGCGCACCGCCGCCCGGGGAGTGGTCGTGATCGACCGCTCCCACCGCGAAATCCTCGCCGTCACCGGACCGGAACGCTTGTCCTGGTTGCATTTGGTGATCTCGCAACACGTCACCGAACTCGCCGAGGGCACCGGCACCGAAGCCCTCGTCCTCGACAGCCAAGGCCACGTCGACGCCCATTTCGTCCTCGCGCACACCGGCGAAACGGTGTACCTCGACAGCGACCCCGATCCGGTCGCCACGAGCGCGTTGCCCAAGGGCGGCAAGCAAACCCTGCGTGACTACCTCGAAGCGATGAAGTTCTGGTCCAAGGTCGAAATCCGCGACGCGACGGAAGAACTGGCCGTTCTTTCGGTGCTCGGCCCGGAGACCGACAGCGTGCTCGGGGTCGAGCTTGGCGCCGAGCCGTACTCGGTGGCCGCGCTGCCCGAGGGCGGTTTCGCCCGCCGGATGCCGTGGCCGACGCGAGCGGGCGCGGACCTCGTGGTGCCGCGCGCGCAGCTCACTCAATGGTGGCAACGGCTCACCGACGCCGGCGCGCGTCCGGCCGGTTCGTGGACCTTCGACGCGCTGCGGGTGGAATCGCGGCATCCGCGGCTCGGCGTCGACACCGACGAGCGGGCCATTCCGCACGAGGTCGGCTGGATCGGCTCGGCCGCGCACGTCGCGAAGGGCTGCTACCGCGGTCAGGAGACCGTCTCGAAGGTGCACAACGTCGGCCGTCCCCCGCGCTATCTCGCGCTGCTGCACCTCGACGGTTCGCCGGAGATCACGCCGGAGACCGGCGACCCGGTGAAGCTCGGCGAACGCGTGGTCGGCCGGATCGGCACGGTCGCGCAGCACCACGAACTCGGCCCGATCGCGCTCGCGCTGGTCAAGCGCTCGGTGCCAGGCGGGGCGGAGCTGCTGGCAGGCGACGAGGACCGAGTGGTCCAGGCCACTGTCGATCCGGACTCGGTGCCGGGCGAGCACGCGGCGCCCGGACGGGAAGCAGCGCAGAGACTGCGGGGCTGAAGTGAACTCGACGGTAGCGTCGTCGCGGAATGTGGAGCAGGATGTGCCCGTGATCGAAGTGCGTCCCGGCGGGCGACGACGGATCGACCGCGTCCTCGGCCCGGGATATCTCACCGGATTAGGCGACTTGCCGCTCCCGGTGCTGCGCGAGCGGCGCGACGAAGCCGCGCAGGAAGAGACAGACCTGTCCTACCTGCGCCGGCTCCTGCACGCCCGCATCGACATCGTGCGCGCCGAACAGGAACGCAGGTCGTCCGGCGGGCAGAGCAGCATCGTCGACCGGCTCGCGTCGATCCTCGCCGACAACGCGCTCGGCCCGGCCGCCGGTTCGGGCAGGCATCAGCAGCTCGAACCGTCCCGCGCCGGCGAGCACCGCAGGCACGCGGAGGCACTGATCGGCGACACCGGGCTCACCGACGTCGGTTCGCTCTCGGACGACAAACTCGCCGCCGCGCTGGACACGTACGCGGCCGAGGAAGCGTCCGTGTCCTCCTTTCGCCGCCAGGTCCAGGGCGTGATGGACACGCTCAACGCCGAGATCGCCGCGCGCTACAGCAGCGGAGCGGCCACTGTGGACCAACTGCTGGACAGCGAACTGGGGCGCGTCGAGGAATGACCGGCCAGCCGATCCTCGTCGAGGTCGTCCGGAACGGATTCGTCGAGAGCGTCCACCACGGATGCCTCGTCGTCACCGCCCCGGACGGCTCCGTCCAGTTCTCCGCGGGCGACGTGACCAGCCCGTTCTTCCCCCGGTCGGCGAACAAGCCGCTGCAGGGCGTCGGGATGCTCCGCGCCGGGCTCGGCTACGACGGCGCGGACCTGGCGCTCGGCTGCGCCTCGCATTCCGGCGAAACCGGACACGTCGAGCGGGTCGCGGCGATGCTGTCCGGGGCCGGGCTCGACCCGTCGGCGCTTGCCTGCCCCGCCGAGCTGCCGATCGGCGAGGACGCCCGGCACGCGGCCGACGAGCCGCGGCAGATCACGATGAACTGCTCGGGCAAGCACGCCGCGATGCTCGCCACGTGCGTCGCGAACGGCTGGCCGACCGAGGGCTACCAGCTGCCGGATCATCCGCTGCAGGTCCAGCTCGCCAAGACGGTCGAGGAGCTGACCGGCGAAACCATCGCCGCGGTCGGGGTCGACGGCTGCAGCGCACCGCTGTTCGCGTTCTCGCCGATCGGCCTCGCCCGGTCGTTCGGCCGGCTCGCGCAAGCCGAGCCGGGCTCCGACGAGCGCCGAGTGGCCGACGCGATGCGAGGGCACCCGTGGCTGGTCGCGGGCACCGGCCGGGAGGACACCCGGCTGATGCAGGCCGTGCCCGGGCTGCTGTCGAAGAGTGGCGCGGAAGGTGTTCTGGCGTTCACGCTGGGCGACGGCACCGCGTGCGCGATCAAGATCGCAGACGGCAATAAGCGTGGGTGCGCGCCGCTGGCCATGGCCGTGCTCGCTCGGCTGGGCATCGCGGCCCCGGAAGAGCTGGCCGACCTGGTCAATCCACCGGTGCTCGGCGGCGGTCAGCCAGTCGGCGAGCTGCGGGTCAGTTGGAGTGCTCCTTAGCCGCGAGGTCGCCCCAGAACTCACGGAGCTGCGAAAACAGCTCGGCCAGCTCCTCGACGTTCCCGGTGCGCAGCGCGTCGAGGATGTCGTGGACCTCCTCCGCGGTGGAGTCGGCGTCCAGCAGCGAGTCGGCGAACAGCTGCACGAGGCCGCCGTAGTCCAGCTCGACGACCGAGTCCGGGTCGAAGCTCTCCAGCCACTGCCGGGTCTGCGACAGCACCCGGCCGGGGCCGGAGTCGCCGAAGGTCGTCTCGATCAGCTCGCCCGCGTCGGACGCGCGGCGCAGCGCGGCCGACATCGACGTCCGCCAGGACGCTTCCCGCGCCGGGTCGGCCGGGCCGGAGCCGAGCACGAGCTTGCGTTCGTCCGGGTCGACCAGCGAGAACCAGGGCAGCGGCACGGTCCAGGTCGTGGTGAGGGTGTGCGCGGCGGTGGCCGTCAGGTCGGTCATCGCGGCTTTGGTCTGCGCGCGGGCGCGATCCGCGGTGACGCCGCCGGAGTCGAGGACCGCGGTCCGCAACGCCGGCTCGGCGTCGGCGAGGAAGGTGCTCAACGCCGCGGCGGAGCGGGCGCGCAGTTCGAGCGGGCACGCGAACGGCCCCTCGGCCGAGTGCCCGGCGGGGAGGTCGGCCGGGTCGAGCACGAGCACGTCGGTGACGAGGCTCGGCGCGGGCCGTCCGTCGCGCAGCTGCGCGGGCAGCAGCCGCACCGGCGCGGCCGCCTGTGACTTGAGCCACATCCGCTGTTCGCGTTCGCCGATCGCGACCCGGCTGAGCCCGCCCGCGGAAACGGCCTCGACCAGCTGTTGCGCGGGGGGATCGCCCAGCGCGCGCAGAGGTTCGTACACCCGCAGATAGGCCACGAAGGGTCGGAGCACCCGAGCATCGTGGCACGCCGACCAGCGCCGATCGGCATCGACGTGCCGGTAACCGGCGTCCGGCGGACACTGTCGTGACGAGCACACCGTGCCACGTCGCATCCAACCCCCGGGACACGGTACGGTGTCAGCAGGAAAGAACTGTCGAGACGATGCGGGGCCGCCGATTCCCCCGGCCGCCCCGCCCCTGTGCGAGGGGGTCGAGCCATGGGGCGCGGCCGGGCTAAGGCCAAGCAGACGAAGGTGGCGCGCGAGCTCAAGTACAGCTCCCACGACACCGATTTCGATGCTTTGCAGCGCGAGCTGTCGAGTAGTTCCTCGGACAACCACGAGGACGACAAGCGGTACGAGGACCCGTACGACGACGGGTACGACGAGTACCGCCGCCGTTGACGCAGGCACACGACACGCGAGGGCGGAATCGGACTGAGGTCCGAGACGCCCTCGTGCGTTGTGTGCTGCCCGTTTTCTGCTGCTGCCGGTGAGGTGACGAAGGAGTTGGACGGGTGAGCGACATCGCACGAGTAGGTGTGGTCGGAGCCGGGCTGATGGGCTCCGGCATCGCCGAGGTGCACGCCAGGTCCGGATTGGACGTGCTGGTCACCGAGGTGAACCAGCCCGCCCTCGATGCGGGCAAGGCACGCATCGAGAAGTCGCTGCAACGCGGCGTCCGCAACGGCAAGCTGGCCGCTGAGGAAGCCGAAGCGGCGCTCGGGCGGCTGCGGTTCACCACGGACATCGCCGAGTTCGCCGACCGCGATCTCGTCGTCGAGGCCATCCTGGAACAGGAGCAGGCCAAGGTCGACGTGTTCCGGCAGCTGGACAAGATCGTCGAGCGCGAGGACGCGGTGTTCGCGTCCAACACGTCGTCGATCCCGATCATGAAGCTCGGCATGGCCACCGGCCGTCCGCAGCAGGTCGTCGGCATCCACTTCTTCAACCCGGTGCCGGTACTGCCGCTGGTCGAGCTGGTCCCGTCGCTGCTGACCAGCGAGGAGACCGCCCGCCGCGCCGAGGAGCACGCCACCGGGGCGCTGGGCAAGACGGTGATCCGGTCGCAGGACCGGGCCGGGTTCATCGTGAACTCGCTGCTCGTGCCGTACCTGCTGTCGGCGATCCGGATGATCGAGTCGGGCTTCGCCTCGGCCGAGGACATCGACCGCGGGATGGAGCTGGGCACGGCGCATCCGATGGGTCCGCTGCGGCTGTCCGACCTGATCGGCCTCGACACCATCAAGGCCATCGCGGACTCGATGTACGCCGAGTTCAAGGAGCCGCTGTACTCGTCGCCGCCGCTGCTGCTGCGCATGGTCGACGCCGGGCTGCTCGGCAAGAAGACCGGCCGCGGGTTCTACTCGTACTCCTGACTTTAGTTGCGGGTCTGATCAACTTTTCCCCGCTGTGCGAGCCCGGGCGGGCCGCTTGACTGTGCGGCATGACTTCGACGTTCGTCTTCGCCGCCGGCGCCAACGGCGTGTCCGCCGCCCCGCCGGAACTCGTGCTGCGCGGGTATCGCGGGGTCGGGGTGCCGCAGCCGGAGCAGCAGTTCCGGCGGTCGTACCAGGCTCCGCAGGACCTTGGCGCGTTCGCCACGGAACCGTCCGCGCTGGCCGGCGTGACCGTGGCCGACCAGGTCGCGACCACTGTGGACGTCGTCCGCCGGGCTGCCGCGCTGGGTCCGGTCGTGCTGGTCGGTTCGAGCATCGGTGGCGCGCTGGTCACGCTCGTCGCCGAGGAGGTCCCGGAGCTGGTGTCGGCGCTGGTTTACGACGCGGCCTTCTGCTGCGTCGATCTGTCGACCCCGGAGGAGTACCTGGCCACGCCCGAGGCGGCGACGTCGCAGGTCGGAGCGATGCTCGGGTTCATCGCCGCCGACCCGGCGGTGATCGGCGCGATGCGCTTCAACTGGCGGTCCTCGTCGGCTGAGGCGTTGACGGCGGCGAAAGCGGCGCTCTGCGCGGACGCCACCGACGGCGAGTTCTACGCCCTGCTCAACGCGATGGCCCCGGACGACCTCATCGGCCGCAGCGCGACCGACTCGCGCGGCACGGCGGAACGGTGGGGGCGCGTCCCGCGGTACTACGTCCGGCATCTCCAAGACCACCTGGTGCCGCTCGCCCTGCAGGACCGGATGATCGCCGAGGCCGACGCGCGCACGCCCGGCACGCGGTTCGAGGTGCACGACATCGACACCTCGCACTTCCCGAACGCGGCCGGGATGGCCCAGTTCGTCGAGGTGCTGGACAAGGTCGGCCAGTCGGTCAGCTGAACGCCGCTCGTCGTGCGGCCCGGCGCAGCACCGTCAGGATCGCCGGGCCCAGCACGAGGATCGCGACCAGGTTCGTGAGCGCGCGGCCGGTGTCCCAGCCCAGCGTGGACGTGAACACGGTGAACACCAGGAACCGGTGCAGGTTGTCGCCGAGCGAGCCGCCCGGGATGAAGTCCAGCGCGGTGTGGCTCGCCAGGAACGGCCAGGTGAACAGGCTCATCGCGAGGCCGTAGAAGTAGGCGGCGACCACGCCGTAGACCGCCAGCAGCGCGATCTCCCACCGGCCCTTGACCCGGCGCGGGAGCAGCCCGGCCCCCAGTCCGACCAGCGCGGACGCGAGCATCTGGAACGGCAGCCACGGCCCGACCCCGCCGGTGAGCAGCGCGGACGCGAACAGCGACGTCGAGCCGAGCACGAACCCGAAGCCCGGTCCGAACACCCGCCCGGCGAGGATGAGGAGGAAGAACACCAGCTCGATCCCGCCGGTGCCCGCGCTGAGCGGACGCAGCGCGGCGTTCACCGCGGACAGCACGCCGAGCAGCGCGAGCGCCTTCGCGTCGAGCCCGCCGCTGGACAGCTCGGCCAGCACGATCAGGATCAGCACCGGCAGCGTCGCGAGGAAAACGAACGGCGCGTCGACCACGTGTGCTGAGGTGCCGACGCTGCCGCGGGCGAGCAACGGCCAGCAGAACATCGCCAGGCCGACCACGACAGCCACCGTCAGCACCACCGCCGTGCGACGGCGGATGCGGACGGCTGGGCCCAGGAAGTCGGTCACGCCAGCGCCTTCGCCACTGCGTCCACGGTCAGCCACGGTTCGGGCGCGAGGATCTTCGCGACCTGCGGGGCGAAGGCGGGCGAGGCCACGACGACGTCCGCGGTCGGGCCGTCCGCGACCACTTCGCCCTCAGCGAGGACCACGACGCGGTGCGCGGCGGAGGCGACGAACTCGACGTCGTGGGTGGCCAGCAGCACTCCGTGTCCGTCGGCGGCCAAGTCGGTGAGGATGGTCGCGAAGTGCCGTTTCGCCGGGTAGTCCAGGCCGCGCGTCGGCTCGTCCAGCAGCACGACCGGCGGGGCGGCGGCCAGCTGGACAGCCAGCACCAAGGCCAGCCGCTGACCTTCGGACAGGTCACGCGGGTTGGTGTCGTCTTCGATGCCGGGCACGAGGCGGTCGAGCAGCTTCCGGGCAGTGCCCGCGTCGACGCCTGACTCGACGTCGGCCTGCCGGCATTCCGCCCCGACCGAATCGAGATACAGCAGGTCAGACGGGGTCTGCGGAACCAGCCCGACCCGGGTGCGGGCGGCTCGGGTGCGGAGTGTCTTCGGGTCCGCGCCGAGGATGTCGACCGTGCCGTCGGACCGGGGTCCGCTGCCCTGCAACGCCCACAGCAGCGAGGACTTGCCGGAGCCGTTCCGGCCCATCAGCGCGACGACCTCACCGCGGTTCAGCCGCAGGTCAACGCCGCGCACAGCGTTCACGCCGCCGTAGCGAACCCGCACGTCCTTCGCCTTAAGCACCGCCTCCCCAGAGCGCCCCAATGTGGCATTGGGTGCATGCGACGCACCCAATGTGGCGTTCGGTGCATCTGACGCACCCAATGCCACATTGGGGCGGCGCTCGGCCAGGCGTTCCCGGAGCGGACGAGCGAGGCGGCGGGCGTCGCGGACCGAGAGCGGCAGCGGCGACCAACCCGCGAGCCTGCCCAGCTCGACGATCGGCGGCGCGACGTCGGTCTGGGCGAAAACCTCCGCGGGCGGGCCGGACACCACGGTGCCGTCGCCGGGCAGGTAGAGCAGGCGATCGGCGTACTGCGCGACGCGCTCCATCCGATGCTCGGCGACGACGACCGTGGTCCCCAAGTCGTGCACCAGCCGGGTGATCGCGGCCAGCACCTCCTCGGCCGCGGTCGGGTCGAGCGCCGACGTCGGCTCGTCCAGCACCAGCACGCTCGGATGCGCCGTGAGCACCGCGCCGATCGCGACGCGTTGCTGCTGCCCGCCCGAGAGCGTCCGAAGTGGACGGTCACGGAGTTCGGCGATGCCCAGCAGGTCAAGGGTTTCCTCGACGCGCTTGCGCATCACCTCCGGCGCGACGGCGAGCTGCTCCATCGCGTAAGCCAGTTCTTCCTCGACAGTGTCGGTGACGAAGCCGGCCAGCGGATCCTGCCCGACCACGCCGACCACCGACGCCAGTTCACGCGGCGGATGCGTCGCCGTGTCGAGCCCGCCGACCTCGACGCGTCCGCTCAGCACGCCGCCGGTGAAGTGCGGGACGAGACCGTTGATCGCACCCAGAAATGTCGACTTGCCGACTCCAGTACGTCCGGCGACAAGGCAGAGTTCGCCCTCCTCGATCGCCACGTCGACGCCCTTGAGCACGGGCCGGTCAGCCCCGGCGTAAGTGACGCTGACCTGCGAAAACTCGATCATCGGGCGACCTCCGACACCAGCGCCGGGCGTGGCGCGAACCAAGCGGGCAGCATGCCGATCAGCACCGCGACGGCCGGCAGCAACGGCAGCTCCGGCCAGGTCGGCGGGCTGGCCGGGGTGGTGAGCGAAACCGGGTCGGCGAGCAGCACGAGCACCGCGCTCGCGACGCCGCACAGCGCGACCAGCGTCTCCGGCAGCCGCCACGGGTCCGGCCGGTAGGTCGTGCGGCGGATCTGCCGTCCGCCAAGGATGAATCCGGCGGTGGCCAGCACCAGACCGGCGACGAGCATCGGCACGCCGAGCCACGACGCGGACCCGTCGAGCACGCCGTAGACCCCGACCGCGACGCCGACCAGTCCGGCCAGGACGCAGGTCGCGATCACCATCCGGACCCGCGGCGAGAGGTAGCCGCGCCGTCCGTAGCCGCGGGAATCCATCGCCGCCGCGAGCTGCAGCGACCGGTCCATGGCGTCGGCCAGCACCGGCACGAAGATCCCCTTCACGAACCGCAGGCCACGCGTCCGGCCCGCCCGCAGCCGACGTGCACGGCGCACCCGCTGCACGCTCTCGACCAGCTGCGGTGCCACCGACAACGCGACGGTGACCGCCGTGCCGACCTCATACAGCGCCCCGGGTACCGCCTTGAGCAGGCGTTTCGGGTTCGCCAGCGCGTTCGCGGCCCCGACGCAGAGGACGATCGTGGCCAGCCGGAGTCCGTCGTACAGCCCGCCAAGCAACTCCTCGGCCGAAGTGGGGCCGAGGAGCTGAATGCCGGCGGCGATGCTCGGCAGCTGGATGGTCGGCAGCGTGAACAGGACGTGCCCGCCGTCCTCGCCGCCGATCAGGATCCGGAAAAGCACGCGTGACAGCAGGATCACGCCAGCGACCCAGGCGTACATCCGGAACGCGAGCGCCCACGGCGCGTCGCCGCGGCGGAGCACCACGACGAACCCGGCCACCGCGATCACCAGCGCGAGCAGGAGCGGGTTCGTGGTCCGGCTCGCGGCGACGGCGAGCGCGAGCGCCCACACCCACCACGCGCCGGGATGGAGCGCTCGCGGACTACTCCGCCGCACGCCTGCGGCGCACCGCGACGACCGTCCCGGCCACCACGAGCAGCACGACGACCACGATGCCGATCACCAGGCTCCACGGGAAGCCACTGTCCGAAGTGGACGCGGGAGCCGGAGTCTGCGCGGGTGCAGTGGCTTTGCGCACCGGCTCGGTGCGCGGCGGCGGATACTCGGCGTACGCCTTGCCGATCGCGAAGGACCAGCCCTCGAACGCGCCGGCCGGTGGCTTCCAGCTCTGCGCGCCGACCTGCGCCGAGGCCCACTTGCCGCCGTTCGTGGCGGTCCAGAAGCTCCACGACGCCTTCTCCGGCGGCATGTCCGTGCAGGCCTGATCGGCGGGCTTGCCCTCGATCTTGCACATCACCGACAGGCCGTACTTGCCGGTGCCAGCGAGGTCGAACCCGGCGTTCTGCAGGGCGGTGACGCCGTTTTCCTGTTTGCCAGGAGCGCACCGGATCAGGGTTTCGCCGCCAAGGCCTTGGAAATCGACGATTACCGTGACGCCGTTGTCGTCCTGGCAGTACCCCGCGACGCCCTTGCCGGGCGTGGTCGCCGAGGCGGAAGCGGCTCCGCCTAAACCGGTGGCGACGAGAAGAGCGCAGCCGGCGAGGACTCGCCCCCAGTGCCGCGCGTGCACGAATCGCATGTCAGATGTACCTCGCATCGATCGGACCACGACGGGCGATCCGGCTCGCGGTCCCTCGCGGGGCCGCTCACGGTTGCGGGCCAGCGCCGGATTCCCACCGGCTTCCCCCGTTCGTGGCGAAGAACTTGTCGACGTTAACGCACCGCAGGCCCCGCCGGAAGCGACCGCGACCACACCTACACTTCCGGACGTGGGACAGGACCAGTTGCGCGTCGGCCTCGTCGGAACCGGACCGTGGGCAACCACGGTGCACGCCCCCGGGCTCGCGGATCATCCAGGAACCGTGCTCAGTGCCGTGTGGAGCCGTCGGCCGGAGGCGGCTTCCGCGCTGGCGCAGGCGTACGACGCCGTGCCCACCAGCGATCTGGACGAACTGTTCGAGCAGGTCGACGCGCTCGCCTTCGCCGTACCGCCGGCCGTCCAGGCCGAACTGGCCACCCGCGCTGCCGAGGCGGGCAAGCACCTGATCCTGGAGAAACCGATCGCGCCGGACCTGGCCTCCGCGCAACGTCTCGCCGACGCCGTGACGTCCGCAGGCGTCGCCTCGCTGGTGATGCTCACGCTGCGGTTCGCCCAGCAGACGCGCGATTGGCTGGAGGGCGTCACCGCCGCTGGCGGTTGGCGCGGCGGCAGCGTGCGCTGGCTGTCCGGTGCCCTGCTCGGCGGCAAATACGCGTCCTCGACGTGGCGACAGGACCCAGCCGGCGGGGCACTCGCCGACATCGGCCCGCACGCATTCGACCTGCTCGACGCGGCCCTCGGCCCGATCACCGACGTCCTCGCCACCCACCGCGGCCCCGACGACCTGTGGCAACTGCTGCTCGAACACGAAGGCGGCATCACGAGCACCGCGACGCTCAGCCTGCGCCTGCCGGTGCAGCCGACGGTGGTCGAGTACTCGGTATTCGGCGACCACGGCCTGCGCACTCTCGGCCGCACCGGCACCGCGAACGACGCGTACACCGCGCTGCTGGACGATTTCGCCGCGATGGTGTCGTGCGGAACGATCACGCACCCGTGCGACGTCCGCCGGGGCGTGCACCTGGCGCGGATCGTGGACCAGGCACGCGCCGCTCTTCGCTAATTCGCTTGCCCGGTCTGACACGATGAGCGGAAGTTTCGTTTCGGACGAAGGAATGCCTATGTGCTCCGCCACGGCCCACTCCGGCCTGGTCTGAGCTGTTCGGCCTGCGGCGTGGGGTTGCCCTGCCCGGTTTTTGTGCTGCCCTGATACGGCGGCACCTTCCTTCCTCTCGAAAGGCTTCCACCAGAGATGTCCGCCCTTCAGGCATACGTCCGCGCGACCGCGCCACTCGGCCGCGACACCGAGCGAATCGGCCCGTTCCTGGCGACTTTCGCCCAGGACAGCGCTCATCCGATGGAGAACTACGCCATCCCCGACGACGGCGCGCAGCCCTCGTCCGCCGACATCGCTCGCCTGATTTCCGCCTACCAGCAACGAAACCTCCTGCCCCGGCTGGAGTTCTTCACTGAAGCCGCACCGGACGCCGAGGCAGCCCTCGTCGCCGAGGGATTCACTCTGGAACGTCGGGTACCCGTGATGACCTGCGGCACCGAAGACCGCGTCGATTGCGTTGCACCGGAACACATTCAGCTGCGCGAACCGTCGTCCGACGACGAATTCCGCCGCCTGCGGTCCGTGCAGAACGTCGCTTTCGGCGAGCCACCAGAGGTGTCCGACGGCGATGTCAAACGCAACCGCAAACACCTGACCGTCCTAGCCGAACACGGCGAAACCATTGTGGGCGGCGGGATCGCGCTCGACATCGTTTCCGGCACAACGGAAATCGTCGGCATCGCAGTCGCCACCGAACACCGCGGCCAAGGCCTCGCGGCGGCAATCACCGCACACCTGACCCGCCTCGCCCACGAACGCGGCGCGCGGTTGGCGTTCCTTACGCCGGGAGATGTGGGGATCGGGACGGTGTATCGCCGGGCTGGGTACCGCGTTGCCGGCGAGTGTGTGCACCTGTCGCTGAGCTGATGGCTCGTTCCTTGCCGCCGCGACGCACTGCCGGTCGCGGCGGCAAGGAACCGTTACCACTCGACCGGTACCTCCCGCACCCCGCGGATCACTCCGTACGTACGTCGAGGCCGAGCGCCCGCCTGCAACCGCATCCCCGGCAGCGCCGTGAGCAGTTCCTGCAGCATGACGCGCAATTCGAGACGGGCGAGGTGCCGGCCGAGACACCGGTGCGCGCCGGCACCCCAGCCGAGGTGCGCCGGTCGTGTCCGCCCGCGCCCCATCCGGAAGACGTCGCCGTCGCTGAAATACCGTTCGTCGCGGTTGGCGCTTCCCCAGGTGATCAACACCCGATCGCCAACGTCGAGCAGCACTCCGGCCAAAGTGGTCGGCTGGGTGACCGCCCGCCCGGTCGCCGCCACCGCCGGCTCGTACCGGACGGCCTCCTCGATGAACTCGTCCAACTCCTTTTGGCTGGCACGTACCCGATCCCGCAAGTCCGGATTTTCAGCCAGCAGCAGTGCCATCGTGGCTGCCGCGTCGGTGGTGGTCAGCTGCCCTGCGGCGACCATCAGTGACGCGAAGCGCAGCACCTGCCGTTCGCTAGCCGCTTCGCCGACTTCGGCGTGAACCACGTCAGACAGCATGTCGTCTCGCGGCATGGCAGCACGTTCCCGGATGTGACTAAGCAGGAGCTTCGCGTACTCGCGACCGCGTTCCTCGGCCTCCTCCCGGCTTTCGGCGGCAACCAGTCGCTTAGCCTGGTCCGCCAGCAACTCCCGCCCGCTTTCCGGAATACCGAGCAACGCCGCGACGACAAGCGGCGGAACCACTTGCGTGTAAGCACTAACCAGGTCAGCTCGACCTTCGTTGACGAATCCGGCGATCGCCTCTCGGCACAACCGCCGGATGAGTGACTCGTGCCCCTTCGCCGCGGCCGGCGTGAAATAGGGCTGGAGAATGCGCCGCCAAGTGCGGTGCGAATGTCCATCGAATTCGAACAATGGCGCTCTCGGCGGCGGATTATCGTCGGATCCAGCATCTTCAGCTACGACATCCGCAGCACCAAGGCCGGATACGTACGAACTGTATACCTCGCCATCGCCGGCCACTGCCCGGATCGCGTCATAGCTGGTCGCCAGGTGGAACCCGCCGTGTGCCGAGCTTTTCGCCACCGGGCAGACCCGCCGGATAGCTCCGAGACGTGCGTAAACATCCTCAGCGACGGCAGGATCGAGGTGGTCGAAATCGACTTCGGCGGGAACTCGCCGTTCAGGAGATCGCGTCACTCTCCAGAAATAGCGAAGACGGAAAAGAATTCACAAGAAGGCACCTCAGCGATATCGCGAGGTGCGTCTATCACCCGCAGTGATCAACAACTAATCGTCGAACCGCCCGCCGCGCCCGCGTTTCACGTCGCTGCGGCGTTTCTTCGCGGCCAACCGGCGTTCCTTCGAGCCTCGCGAAGGCTTGGTGGGACGCCGTTTGGCCGGCGGCGGCGCGGACGCTTTCGTCAGCACGTCGGCCAGCCGTTCCCGCGCCGCGTCGCGGTTCATCAGCTGTGAGCGGTATTCGCTGGCCGCGATCGTCAGCACGCCGTCGACCAGGCGGGTGCCCAGCCGGGTCGTGATGCGTTCCTTCAGCGCGGGCGGGATCACGGCGGAGCCCGCGACGTCGAACGACAGCTCGACGCGCGAGTCCGTCGTGTTCACGCCCTGTCCGCCCGGTCCGGACGACCGGGAGAACCGCTCTCGCAGTTCGGCGCCCGGGATCACGAACCGGGCGCCGACGCGTACGTCCTCCGCCATGTCCTCAGTGTCTCAAGACAGAGCAAGCGGCTTTCAGAACCGCGGGTGGTCGCCCGACAGCACCGCGCGCGGGCCGTCCGGGTCTTCCGCGGGCTGGACGTCACCGAGGATCCACGCGGGCACGTGCCGCGCGGTGAGGACCGCCAGCGCCCGGTCGACGTCCTCGGCGGACACGATCGCGACCATGCCGACGCCCATGTTGAACGTCTTCTCCAGCTCCGCGCGCTCGACCTTGCCGCGCTGCCCGATCAGGGCGAACACCGGAGCCGGCGTCCATGTGCCGCGTTCGAGCTTCGCGACCAGACCGCGCGGCATCACGCGCGCGAGGTTCGCTTCGAGGCCGCCGCCGGTGATGTGCGCGAACGTGCGCACCTCGGTCTCGGCGACCAGCGCGAGGCAGTCCTTCGCGTAGATCTTGGTGGGTTCGAGCAGCTCCTCGCCGAGGGTGCGGCCGAACTCCTCGACGTGCCCGTCCAGCGGCATCCGCGCGATGTCGAGCAGCACGTGCCGGGCCAGCGAGTAGCCGTTGGAGTGCAGGCCGGACGAGCCCATGGCCAGCACGACGTCACCAGGGCGGACCTTCTCCGGCGACAGCAGCGCGGATGCCTCGACCGCGCCGACGCCAGTGGCCGACAGGTCGTAGTCGTGCTCGCCCATCAGGCCCGGGTGCTCGGCCGTCTCGCCGCCGAGCAGCGCGCAGCCCGCCTGGACACAGCCCTCGGCGATCCCGCCGACCAGCGCCGCGATCTTCTCCGGCACCACCTTGCCGACCGCGATGTAGTCCTGCAGGAACAGCGGCTCGGCCCCGGTCACGACGAGGTCGTCGACGACCATCGCGACCAGGTCGATGCCGACCGTGTCGTGCTTGTCGAGCGCCTGCGCGACCGCGATTTTGGTGCCGACGCCGTCGGTGGACGACGCGAGGATCGGCTCTTTCCACTTGTCGAGCTTCAGCGAGAAGAGCCCGGCGAAACCGCCGACCCCGCCGCGCACCTCGGGCCTGGTGGCGCGCTCGGCGTGTGGCTTGAGCAGCTCAACGGCCTGGTCACCGGCGTCGATGCTGACACCGGCGGCTGCGTACGTGGCGCTCGTGGACTCGCTCACGGAAGCGGACTCCCTACTGGACATGCTTGGTTCACGGACGCCGGACGGCGTCTTCGGCACCGTACCCGGCCGCGCTGACGGGAGTCGCCGCGCCACCGGCCGCGTCCATGCTTTCGAGCAGGTGCTTGCCGATGAGCGCGTCCTCGGGCAGCGGAATCGGGTACTCGCCGGAGAAGCAGGCCGTGCACAGCCGCGACTTCGGCTGTTCCGACGCCGCGACCAGGCCGTCCAGCGAAATGTAGCCGAGCGAATCGGCCCCGATCGAGCGGCGGATGCCGTCCAGGTCGACGCCGTTGGCAACGAGTTCCGCACGCGAGGCGAAGTCGATGCCGTAGAAGCACGGCCACCGCACCGGCGGCGACGCGATCCGCACGTGCACCTCGAGCGCACCGGCCTCGCGCAGCATCCGCACGAGCGCGCGCTGGGTGTTGCCGCGGACGATCGAGTCGTCCACCACCACCAGGCGCTTGCCGCGGATGACGTCGCGCAGCGGGTTCAGCTTCAGCCGGATGCCGAGCTGCCGGATCGTCTGCGACGGCTGGATGAAGGTGCGCCCGACGTAGGCGTTCTTGACCAGACCGGTGCCGTACGGCAGGCCGGAGCCCTGCGCGTACCCGATCGCGGCCGGGGTGCCGGACTCCGGCACCGGCATCACGAGATCGGCGTCGACCGGATGCTCGACAGCCAGCTTGCGGCCGATCTCGACGCGCGTGGCGTGCACGCTGCGGCCGGCGATCGACGTGTCCGGACGGGCGAGGTAGACGTACTCGAAGACGCAGCCCTTGGGCTCCGGGTTCGCGAACCGCGACGAACGCAGCCCCTCGGCGTCGATGGCGATCAGCTCGCCCGGCTCGACCTCGCGCACGAACGACGCGCCGCAGATGTCGAGCGCGGCGGTCTCGCTCGCCACGACCCAGCCGCGCTCCAGCCGCCCGAGCACCAGCGGGTGCACGCCGTGCGGGTCGCGGGCCGCGTACAGGGTGTTCTCGTCGGCGAAGACCAGGCAGAACGCGCCCTTGAGGGTCGGCAGCAGCTCCAGCGCGGCGGCCTCGATGCCCTTGTCCGCGGCGTTCGCGGCGAGCAGTCCGCAGACGAGGTCGGAGTCGCTGGAGGACCCGGTGAGCCCGGCGTGCGGCTTCAGCCCGGCCTCGACCGTGCGGTCCCGCAGCTCGGCGGTGTTGACCAGGTTGCCGTTGTGCGCGAAGGACAGGCCGCTGCCGGTGGCCGTGGTGCGGAAGATCGGCTGGGCGTTCTCCCAGATCGTGGCTCCGGTCGTGGAGTACCGGCAGTGCCCGACGGCGATGTGCCCCTGCAGCGACTGCAGGACCTGCTCGTCGAAGACCTGGCTGACGAGGCCGAGGTCCTTGAAGACGACGATCTGCGAGCCGTCCGAGACGGAAATGCCCGCTGCCTCCTGCCCGCGGTGCTGCAGGGCGTAGAGGCCGTAGTAGGTGAGCTTGGCGACTTCTTCCCCGGGAGCCCAGACGCCGAAGACGCCGCACTCCTCACGGGGTTCCGGTTCGGGTTGATCTTCGGGTCGATCTTCGGGCTGAGCAGGACTGGCGGAGGGGTCGGAAACCACCGGGAAGCTCCCAGGAAGACGCGGGCGGGCCGACTCCAAGTGTAAGGGCTGGACCGCGGGGGTCACCGGTCTGTGGCGTGGTTCTGACCACTACGGGGGAGGTTTTGGTGAGCGGTGCTCTCTGTTGGGAGCGGGGGTCTTGGGTTGGGTCCGTTGGGCGGCCGTTGCGGTGGGGCACCCCGAAGCCTGATTGTGCTGACGGTTCGGTGGTGCTTGTCAAGGCGGGAAAGATGCCTTGACAAGCACCACCGAACCGCAGGGAGGCTTCGTATCGGGGTGCAGGGCCGGATCTGGGTGCCCGGGTGGGTTGGGCGCGTGGGTGCCGGTTGGGCTGGTGGGTCGTGAAGGACTCCTTGAGGGAATCTAAGTCCTGGAAGGAGCCCTTCACGGACGGTTGGCGGTCGTGAGGGGAACCCTGGGGGAATCAGGGGCTGTGAAGGTGGCCCTCACGGACGCTGCGCAGGCAACGGGGGCGGCAGAAATGAGCCAGGCCCCGCACGAAATGGATTGGGCCACTTCGTGCGGAGCCTGAAATCGGGGAGCGCCTCGGGGGAGGCGCTGGTGGAGCGGGTCAGCGAGCGGCTAGCCACTTCGAGCGGCCGCCTCGGCCGGGGACCCAGCAGCCGTTCGCGGGGGCGGCGGCGGCTGGTTGCCGATCGGGCAGCGCGAGTACTTCGCCCAACACCTCGCTTGCCTCGCCGCGTGCGCGCCACAGCGTCGACGCGGGGGCGAAGATGTTCTGCTCGCTGCCGGGGAGGCGGCTTGCCTCCACGTCGTCCTCGGCGTTGAGCCGGACGACGTCGACCACGTTGTCGTGGACTCGGACTCCGACCACGGCCTGCACCTCGCCGGCTCCGTCCGTCGGGTGGACGAACTGGTAGCCGCGCTCAATCAGCTGTTGCAGGCCCTGCTCGATGTCGAAGCCGGATCCGACGACGTCTGTCTCAGCCGAGGACATCGTCGAATTCGCCGTCCTTCGCGCCGGCCAGGAAGGCCGCCATCTCCGCACGCGTGTAGACGAGCGCCGGACCCTCCGGGAAACGGGAGTTCCGCATCGCGATCTCGCCCGAGGTCAGCGGGGCCACCTCTACACAGTTGCCCACCGCACCGCTGTAGCTCGCCTTGCGCCACTGCGCGCCGGTCAGCCGGTCGGCCGGAATACCGTTCTCGAACCGTTCAGCCATGATGCCACCTTCCAGAAGGACGATGAAAAGCTCAGGAATCTGCACGTGCATCTGCCTGCGACTTCGACGCTAGCACGCGCGCATGCAGCGGTAAATGCACGTGCAGAATTTTCTGCAAATTTCTCACTGCGTGACGACACGGTTCAGTAGAAGTTCCCGGATAGGTGATTCGAGCACTACCCGAACGGGGTAATTATTACCTTCGGTCACTATATTGGCATCCTGATAACGCAGTGCGTTCGTGAGTCGCCGCCGACGGGCGCAGCGGGTGAATGTCGGACACTTACCGTGATGGCCGGCGAGGCACCGGGAAGGCCACGAACCGGGTCAGCGGAAAGGGGTTTCCGGAGATATGCACGCTCGGTGATGGGAATCGGGCGGGCGTGTTCCCTATTCGGTTACTCGTCGCTCGGACGGTCGGGCGGGAATTCTCGGTGCGGGGAAATTCGCAGGCGAGCGGAGTGCGCCGGCGGGGAGGGACAGAGCCTCGCTCAGATGTCTGCCTTGTACTTGGCGATCAGCGAACGGCTTCGTTCCGGGGTCTCCGCGTCGACGGCGAGCAGGTCCAGCGCGCGGCCGTACTTCTCGATCTCGTCGCGCTTGTCCAGGTAGTGCGCGCCGGTCAGGTACTCGACGTAGACGATGTTCGGCAGTTCCGCCTCCGCGAAGCGCAGCAGCGAGAACGCGTGCTCCGCCGACAGACCGCTGCGGCAGAACGGCAGGATCTGCACCGACACGTGCGGCAGGGTCGTGACCTCGAGCAGGTACTCCAGCTGCTGCTTGAACACCTTCGGCCCGCCGATCGGCCGGTGCAGCACCGATTCGTCGAGCACCGCCCAGATCCGCGGCGCGTCGGGGCGGGCCAGCATCTTCTGCCGCCGCATGCGCAGCGCGACCAGCTGGTCCACGCGCTCGTCGGCCATTTCCGGACGGCCGTGGCTGAAGATCGCTCGTGCGTACGGCTCGATCTGCAGCAGGCCGGACACGAACAGCGGCTCCCAGATCTGGATCCGCGACGCCGCTTCCTCAAGTCCGACGAGGTCGGTGAACCACGCGGGCACCGTTTCCCCGAACTTGCGCCACCAGCCCGCTTCGTTGGACTGCTTGACCATGTCGAGGAAGGCTTTGCGCTCTTCCTCGTCGGAGACGCCGTACATGGTGAGCAGGTCGGCGACGTCGCGTTCCTTGAAGCCGACGCGGCCGAGTTCCAGCCGGGAGATCTTGGATTCCGAGCCGCGGATGTTGTAGCCCGCTTGCTGACGCGTGATCCCGGCTTCCTCGCGCAGTCGGCGAAGCTGGGAGCCGAGGATCATGCGGCGCGCTGTCGGGCCGAGGCTCTGCTCGCCGGCGGACACGCCTACCGCGTTCATGACCAGGGCCCTTCCATCGCCGCTCGTTCGTCCCGGGGAATCGAAATCGACTACCCAAAGTACACGCAAGGCACTGCCCCGGACAGCGTGGCACAGCCTCGGCTCAGGGGATTCTACGGAGTGTGTGCCTCAGATGACACTCCTGAGAGAACAATCGCGGCGGAAATTCAGATCCGCACGACCGGGAGCCAGTGCGCGAGGTCCGCGCGGCTGCCGGAGGCGGTTACCCGGGCGTCGCGGAGCGCGTCGTCCCAGTCCAGAAGGCCGGTGGCCAGTTCGAGCCACGTCCGCGCGTCGGTCTCGACGACGTTCGGCGGCGTGCCCCGGGTGTGCCGCGGGCCTTCGATGCACTGCACCGCGGCGTAGGGCGGTACCCGGACCTCGACGGTGTGCCCGGGAGCGTCTTGGGCGAGGGTGCGCAGAGTCGCGCGCACCGCGGCGGCCAGCTCGGGACGCGCCGGATCCGGTCCGGCACCACGCAACCAGTCCGAAACGGCCAGCACCGCCGCCCGTAACTGAGCGGGATCGACCGAACGCGAAGAGGCCATGCGACAACAGTAGAGTGGCCGCGGACGGACTTTCAGGCACCCGGCACCGAGGGACGGCGATGGCGCAGCGGGACGAGGCAGATCGGATGGTTTCCCGGACCCCGGCGGGCAAACGCGCGCGCCGGAACGCGTATCCCCGCCGCGGTCCGCAGGGAAAACCTGAGATCACTCCCGAGATGCGGGCCAACGCGCGGACCAACCCGAACAGCTGGCTGTATGTCATCGACGAGGCCTTCGACGCTCGTGGGCCGGTGCCGTCGTGGGCGGTCGTCGGCGCGTATCCGGTGAACGGCACGGGCGAGGTCGTCGAGGACTTCCATCCCAACGACCGTTACCGGCCCTCGCCGAAGGCGCTCGGTTTTCCCGAGCCGCGCAACGAACTCGAGCGGCTGCTGCAGATGGTCCGGACCGAGCACCGGCCCGCCGAAGACCTGCCGCGCGTCATCCTCGACTCGACGCTGCTGGTGTACGCCCTGTCCCCGGTGCAGCGCACGGTCATCGGCTTCCACAACACCGACGGCCGCGTGATGGTCCCGGCGTACACGGCGAAGTCGTTGGTACCGCGCGAATGGCCGCACGCCCGCGCGGTACTCGGCCGCGACATCGTCGGGCTGCTCGCCGGGCATCCGCTCGCGATCAACCCGCACGACCTGATCACCGCGGTGGTGCCCGCCGAGCACCTGATGAAGGCGCTGGCCGAAGAACGCCGCTGACCTGGGCAGACCACTCTGCCGAGTGATCATGATTCGCCGAAATCCCGCGACCGGGGCATCGTGACGCAGTAGGAGTACACGCGTCCGGTGAGGAGCCCTGGGTGAAGCGTCGTCTGCTGCTGCGCTGGAGCGCGGTTCTCTTCGCCGGGGTCACCGGCACGTCCTTGTGCGCGACGGCGGAGGCGGCGCCGAGCTACGCCGGGGCCGAGGACAACTACGCCGGTTCGCAAGTCGCGAAGCACGAAGGCGTGCTGGGATCGCCGAACATCTCGTACACGACGGAAGACCAGTACCTCGGGCACGACGTCAGCGGACACCAGGGCCCGGTCGACTGGCCGGCCGCGGCGCGAACGGGCGCGAAATTCGTGTATGTGAAAGCGACCGAGGGCACCGGGTTCGTCAGCGGGCAGTTCGCCCAGCAGTACAACGGTTCCTACCAAGCCGGGATCGTCCGCGGGGCCTATCACTTCGCGCGCCCGGACGTGTCCGACGGGGCCGCGCAGGGCCGCTACTTCCTCTCCCACGGCGGCGGCTGGTCGGCCGACGGCAAGACTCTTCCCGGCGCACTCGACATGGAATACAACCCCTACGGCGAAACGTGTTACGGCAAGGACGCGAACGGGATGGTCGCGTGGATCCGCGCGTTCTCCGACACCTATCGCGCCCGCACCGGACGGCTGCCGACGATCTATACCTCGACCAGTTGGTGGAAACGCTGCACCGGAAACAACCCTTCTTTCGGAGGGAATCCACTCTGGATCGCGCGCTACAACTCCTTCATCGGCGAACTGCCCGCGGGCTGGGGACAGCACGCCATCTGGCAGTTCTCGAACAGCGGGACACTGCCGGGAGACCAGAACTGGCTCAACGGAACCCAAGCGGCGCTACGCAATCTGGCATTCGGGTGAACATTCGTGACGTTGTCACGAATTAGTCATCACCGCCCGATGAAAATCACCCACTCGCCCATTCATCTTCACGGAACTTGATGACAAACGCCGATTCGTCCTCAAGAATCTCCCCCGTGGCGGCTACCTGCACATAGCCGCCCTCCGCGAGGGTATCTGTGAAGGGATCGACGATGTCCACTTCCCGAAGAGGACGGCGTATCACGCTGCTGTCCGCACTCACCGTCCCTGTAGTAGCGCTCCTGCTCGGCGCTTCGACAGAGGCGATGGCCGCCCCGGCGGCTTCCCCGCTTTCCACGCGGGAGATCAACGCCGTCAACGCCGACATCCAGGCGAACAACCACGCCATGGGGTCGCAGATCCGGCGCGTCGAGGGGGATCAGTCCACCCCCGAGACGATCAAGGCCGCGCAACAGCCGCAGCCCGCGTACGCGCTTCCGAACCAGGTGGCCGCGACCGTCGCGGGCATGGACGTCGCCAGCTATCAGGGCAACGTCAACTGGGCCAGCTGGTGGAGCCAGGGCAAGCGATTCGTCTGGACCAAGGCGACCGAGAGCACGAACTACACGAACCCGTACTTCGCCCAGCAGTACAACGGTTCCTACAACCAGGGATTCATCCGGGGCGCCTACCACTTCGCCACCCCGAACACCTCCAGCGGCGCGGCGCAGGCGACCTACTTCGTCGCGCACGGCGGTGGCTGGTCGAAGGACGGCAAGACCCTGCCCGGCGCGCTGGACATGGAGTACAACCCCTACGGCGCGACCTGTTACGGACTGAGCAAGGCGTCGATGACGGCGTGGATCAAGGACTTCCACGACACCTATCACGCCAAGACGGGCCGCTGGCCGGTGATTTACACGTCGACGAGCTGGTGGAACCAGTGCGTCAGCGGCGATTTCTCCAGCACCGCTCCGCTGTGGGTCGCGCGGTACGCGTCCTCCCCCGGAACGCTGCCGTACAACTGGGGCGTCTACACCGTGTGGCAGTACACCTCGAGCCCGCTGGACCAGGACACGTTCAACGGCGCCTACGACCGGCTGCAGGCACTCGCCAACGGCTGACCTGACGGGCGCGCACAGACGCGGCTCCCGGTTCTCCCCTCCTCCTGCCGGGCGGGGCGGCCGGGAGCCGCTTTTGTGCACGGTCTGCCCGCCTTGCACAATGCAGACCTGGGGCGGAGACGGAACCGCCTGAGCCGGCGGGGCGTCAGACCGCGGCGCGAGTCGGTGCAGCAGGAAGGCGGAACCATGACTTACCCACCGCAGCCCGGACAGGGCGGGGACCCCTACGGCCAGGGCTGGCAGCAGCCCGGCTCCGGCGGGGTGCCGCAGCAGCCGGGGTGGGACCCCAACCAGGCCCAGCCGCAGCAGGGCTGGGACCCGAACGCCCAGGCCCAGCCGCAGCCAGGGTGGGACCCGAACGCTCAGCAGCAGCAGTACCCGGGGTATCAGCAGCAGCCCTACGGCGGTACCCAGCAGTTCCCGCAGCAGGGCTGGGACCAGCAGGGGCAATACCCGGGCGGACCGGGCGGACCGGGCGGCCAGCCGCCGAAGGGCAACAAGACCGGGCTGTGGATCGGCATCGCCGTCGCGGTCGTCGTGGTGGTCGCGCTGGGCATCACCGGGTTCGTCGCGCCGGGATTCTTCCTGAGCAAGGACGACAAGGGCACCACGCAGGCGCAGCCGCCCGCACCGGCTCCGTCGCAGTCTTCGGACGCGCCGATGCCGAGCGACTCGTCGTCGCCGTCCACTGATTCGAGCGAGGACCCTGGCTCCGGCGGGGCCTCGGGCGAGGCGAAGCAGGTCATCGACAACTTCCTCGCGAAGCTCAACGCCAAGGACGCCGCGGGTGCCACCGCGCTGGCCTGCCAGGGCACCGAGAGCATGTCGAAGCGCAGCATCGACGAGACCACCGGCGGCGACCCGCAGCTCTCGCTGGGCAAGGTCACCCAGGGCAGCGCCACGACGAGCGCCCGGGTCACCGGCTCGCTGTCGGGCAAGGACGCCAGCGGCACGATGGTCATCATGAAGCGCGGCGGCAACTACTGCGTGGGGCTTTACCTGATCCTGGCCTTCTGAGCCAGTGCGCTCGCCGCTGCTGTGGACGTTGATCGCGTCCGCGGTACTGCTGTGCGGGGTCGGTGGCTGGCTGCTCACCGACCCCGCGACGAGCCGCAGCGAAGCGCTCAAAACCGCCGGTCTCGCCGGTGGCGCGGTGGTCGCGCTGTACGCGTTGTGGCTCAACGACCGCCGCCGCCGCGTCGAGGAGGCGCGGCAGACGATCGAGCAGCAGCGGCACGACGTCGACCGCGAGCGGATCTCCGACGAGCGGTTCGCGAAGTCGGTGGAATTGCTCGGGCACGAGGCCGATCAGGTGCGGGTGGGGGCGTTGCACGCGCTGGCCGGGCTGGCGCGCACGCGGCCGGAGTATCGGCAGACCGTGCTGGACGTGCTGTGTTCTTATCTGCGGCGGCCGTTCACGCATGGCCGCTACGGCGGTTCCCGGCACGATGGCACGCCGGAAGAGGAGCGTGAGCTGCAGGTGCGGCTCACCGCGCAGCGGCTGATCCGGGATCTGCTGCCGCCGTCCGATGTGGACGGACCGGGTCCCGACCTTGATCTGACCGGCGCGGTGCTGGAGTATTTCGATCTTTCCCACCGCCGGATCGGCGGGCTGCTGCTGCGGCACGCTTCGCTGTACAGCAGCACGAACCTCAGCGGCTGCGTCTTCACCGGGCAGGCCTACTTCACCGCCGCGGGCACCGGGCCTGGTCGGCTGGTGGGCGTTTTCCGTTGCCGCAACACGGCTTTCCTCGACCGGGCTTGGTTTTCCGGTACCGAGTTCTCGGAGTGGGCCACCTTTTCCGACACCACCTTCGCCGGACGGACCACCTTCAAGGGGGCGAAGTTCGCGAAGGACGTCATGTTCGACGGGGCGAGCTTCGCCGATTCCGCCGAGGTGCAGCTGCCGGAGGGCTGGCAGCTGGAACCGGGGTATGGCGGCTACACAGCGGTGCGCTCGTGAGTGCCTACGCCGGTTAGAACCGGCGTAGGCACTCACGACTTCAGTCGAACAACGCCGGAAGCGTCTTCTCCCAGGTCTCGCGCAGTTCCTCGACGGTGAACTCCGTGACGCCCTGGATCTCCAGCGTTCCGGAATCCGGGTCGACGACGCCGGTCTTGCGCCACGGCAGGCCGCGCGCGGTGCACATCTCGGTGAACCGCAGCTCCTCGGTGCGCGGGACCGCCACCAGCACGCGGCCGGACGACTCCGAGAACAGCTGAACGAACGGGTCCTGGTCGCGGTCGAGGAACACCCGCGCCCCGAACTGTCCAATCAGGACAGTTTCGGTGAGCGCCTGCGCCAGCCCGCCGTCGGCGAGGTCGTGCGCGGCGGAGATCATGCCGTCGCGCGAACCGGCCACCAGCACGTCGGCCAGCAGCTTTTCGCGGGCAAGGTCCACCCGGGGCGGAACGCCGCCGAGGTGGCCGTGCAGCTCGCGGGCCCAGGCCGAACCGTCCAGCTCGTCGTGGGTGTCGCCGAGCAGCAGCAGGGTCTCGCCCGCTTCCGCGCCGATGCCGGTCGGGATGCGGCGGGTGACGTCGTCGATCACGCCGAGCACCGCGATGACCGGGGTCGGCAGGATCGCCGTGTCGCCGGTCTGGTTGAAGAAGCTGACGTTGCCGCCGGTGACCGGGATGCCCAGCTCGACGCACGCGTCGGCGAGACCGTGCACGGCCTGCTCGAACTGCCACATCACGCCCGGGTCGGTCGGGGCTCCGAAGTTGAGGCAGTCGGACACCGCGACCGGGGTCGCGCCGCCGGTGGCGACGTTCCGGTACGCCTCGGCCAGCGCGAGCTGCGCGCCGCGGTACGGGTCGAGGTAGACGAACTTCGCGTTGCAGTCGGTGGCCACCGAGACGCCCCGGTTGCTCTCCTCGTCGATCCGGATCATGCCCGAGTCGGACGGCTGGGACAGCACCGAATTGCCACGCACGTAGCGGTCGTACTGCGCGGTCACCCATTCCTTCGACGCCTGGTTGGGCGACGCGATGAGCTTCAGGAAGTCCGCGCGCAGTTCCTCGGGCGTCGACGGACGCGGCAGCTTCGCGGAGGTGTCGGCGATCAGGCCGTCCTGGAACGCGGGGCGCTCGATCGGGCGGTCGTACACCGGGCCCTGGTGCGCGACGGTGTGCGCGGGCACGTCGACCACGATCTCGTCGTTCCAGGTGATCACGAGGTGCTCGCCGTCGGTGACCTCGCCGATGTCGGTGGCGATGACGTCCCACTTGGCGCAGACCGCCATGAACGCCTCGACGTTCTCCGGCGAGACGACCGCGCACATGCGCTCCTGCGACTCGCTGGACAGCACCTCGGCGGGCGTCATTCCGGTGGCGCGCAACGGAACCCGGTCGAGGTAGATGTGCATGCCGCCGTCGCCGGCCGCGGCCAGCTCGGACGTCGCGCAGGAGAGCCCGGCCCCGCCGAGGTCCTGGATGCCGACGACCAGGTTCTCCCGGAACAGGTCGAGACAGCACTCGATGAGCACCTTCTCGGTGAACGGGTCGCCGACCTGGACGCTGGGCAGCTTGCGCCGGCCCGCCGCGGATTCGTCGCCGGAGAAGGTGTCGCTGGCGAGCACGGACACGCCGCCGATGCCGTCGAGGCCGGTGCGCGCTCCGAACAGGATGATCTTGTTGCCGGAGCCGGACGCGAACGCCAGGTGCAGGTCCTCGGTGCGCATCGCGCCGACGCACAGCGCGTTGACCAGCGGGTTGCCCGCATACGACGGGTCGAAGACCAGCTCGCCGCCGATGTTCGGCAGGCCGAGGCAGTTGCCGTAGCCGCCGACGCCGGCGACCACGCCGGGCAGCACGCGCTTGGTGTCCGGCGCGTCGGCCGGGCCGAAGCGCAGCGCGTCCTGCACCGCGAGCGGCCGCGCGCCCATCGCCATGATGTCGCGCACGATGCCGCCGACTCCGGTGGCCGCGCCCTGATACGGCTCCACATAGGACGGATGGTTGTGGCTTTCCACCTTGAAGGTGACCGCCCAGCCGTCGCCGATGTCGACGACGCCCGCGTTCTCGCCGATGCCGGCCAGCATCTTGGCCTTCATCTCGTCGGTGGCGGTCTCGCCGAAGTAGCGCAGGTGCTTCTTCGACGACTTGTAGGAGCAGTGCTCGCTCCACATCACCGAGTACATCGCGAGTTCGGCGTCGGTGGGCCGGCGGCCGAGGATTTCCCGGATCCGCGCGTACTCGTCTTCGGCGAGGCCGAGTTCGACGTACGGCTGGCTCGTTTCCGGGGTCGCCGCGGCCACTGCGGTGGTGTCAACTGTGCTGGTCACGGTATCCGTGTCAGGGTTCGCCACACCGCCAAGACTACGTGTCGGCCGGGTCACACCCGCAGCCGCCCAGGCTGGTCGCGCGGGGATAAATCAGTCGCGCTGGACAGTCCCGGCGGCTTAGCGTCAGTGATCGTGCTTTCCGCCACGTATCCCTTTCCCGACATCCGGCTGCCGGAACGGCCGACCGCCGTTCGGTACCTGCTGGCGGTCCTGCGCGCGCGGCCGTGGCTCGTCCTCGGCGCGGCGGTCACCGGGGCGGGCTGGTCGCTGCCGAGCGCCCTGCTGCCGCTGGTGATCGGCCGCGGCGTCGACGCGATCGCGAACGGCGACACCTCCGCGCTCTGGCGCTGGGCGCTGGTCGCGGGAGTGCTCGGCGTGGTGCAGGCGCTGCTCGGCACCGGGCTGCACTTCGCCGCATACGGCATGTGGCTTCACGGCGCGGGCACCACGCAACGCCTGGTCACCGACCACACCACCCGGCTCGGGGCGAGCCTGCGCGAAGCGGCCAGCACCGGCAACGTCGTCGCGGTCACCTCGTCGGACATGAACTGGATCGGCAACGCGTTCGAGGTCATCGGCCGCACGGTCGGGTCGATCGTGGCCTTCGTGGTCATCGGGATCGCGATGCTCGGCACGTCGCCGTTGCTGGGAACGGTCGCGCTCGTCGGCGTCCCGCTCGCGGTGCTCGGCATCGGGCCGCTGCTCGCGCCGCTGCAGAAACGCAAAACCGTGCAGCGGGAGAATCTGAGCGACGTGAACGCGCTCGGCGCGGACATCGTGTCCGGGCTGCGGATCCTGCGCGGAGTCGGCGGCGAACGGCGGTTCCTGCGCCGGTTTCACGACGCCAGCCAGCTGGTGCGCCGGTCCGGCGTCGAGGTCGGGCGCAGCGAATCGTGGCTGGCCGCGGCGGAGGTGCTGCTGCCCGGACTGGTGACGGTGGCGATCACCTGGCTGGGCGCGCGGCTCGCGCTCGACGGCACGATCGGTATCGGCGAGCTGGTGGCGTTCTACGGCGTTTCCGCGTTCCTGGTGGTGCCGGTGGCCACGGCGACCGAGCAGGTCAGCGCGCTCAGTTCGGGCGTGGTCGCGGCGCGCAAGGTGTGCGGGCTGCTCTCGCTGCGGCCTCGGCTGGCCGAGCCGGAGTCGCCGCGGCCGCTGCCGGACGGGCCGCTGGAACTGGTGGACACGACCAGCGGCATCCGCGTCGAACCGGGCAAGCTGACGGTGGTCGACCTCGGTGCCGAAGCGGAGGCGATCGCCGAGCGGATGGCCCGGTTCGCCGATCCGGACGAGGACGAGAAGGTGCTGGTCGGCGGCGTTCCGGCGGATCAGGTCGCGCTCGCCGAACTGCGGACCCGCGTGGTGTACGCGCACAACCAGGACATCTGGTTCTCCGGTGTGCTGCGCGACCAGCTCGCGCCGGCGCGGCCGGGCGACGTCGACATCTTCGCGGCGCTGCACGCGGCGGACGCCGAGGACATCGTCGAAGCGTTGCCGCGCGGGGTCGACGAGCTGATCGGCGAGCGCGGCCGCGAGGTGTCCGGTGGCCAGCGACAGCGGCTGAGCCTGGCCCGAGCGCTGGCGACCGACGCCGACGTGCTGCTGCTGGACGAGCCGACCTCGGCCGTCGACGCGCACACCGAGGCCCGGATCACCCAGCGGGCCAAGGAATTGCGGAACGGAAAGACCACGGTGGTGTTCAGTCAGAGTCCACTGTGGAGGAACGTGGCGGACGAGATCGTGAGCGCGAAGGCGGTGACGGTATGACGACGCGGCTCCCGCTCGCGTCGAGGCGCGAGGTCCGGCAATGGGTGCGGCGCACGGCCGCGGAGCACCGGCGCGAGTTTTCCGTGATGCTCAGCCTGTTCTTCCTGGCCACGCTGATCGGGCTGGCCGGGCCGCAGCTGCTCGGCCTGCTGGTGGACGGCGTGGTCGGCCACGGCACGACGGTGCGAGTCGACCTGCTCGCGGCGGCGTTCGTGGTGGTCCTCGTGCTGCAGGCGTGGGCGAAAAAGGCGGCCCGGCTGCGCGGTCGGGTCTTCGGCGAACGGGTGCTGGCGGAGAACCGCGAACGGTTCGTCAAGAACGCCCTCGACCTGCCGCTGGGCACGGTCGAGGCGGCCGGAACCGGCGACCTGCTGAGCCGCGCGACCAGCGACGTCAGCAGGCTGGACCACGCGGTGCGGTTCGCCGCGCCGGAAATCCTGATCGCCACCGTCACCGTGCTGCTGACGACGATCGCGATGATCGTGACGTCGCCGCTGCTCGCGCTCGCTCTGCTGGTGGCCGTTCCGCTGCTGGTTTCGGTGAACGTCTGGTACCAGCGGCGGATTCCGAAGGCGTTCGCGTGGATGCTCGACCGGTGGGGCGACCTGCAGTCGGTCACCCACGAGACAGTGGAGGGCGCGCGGACCGCGGAGGCGCTGAGCCTCACCGAGCGGCGGCTGCGCACCGGGCATCACGCGCTCGACCAGGCGGTGCTCGGCGAGCGCCGGATGCGGTCGTATCAGCTGCGCTGGCTGCCGTCGCTGGAGATCAGCTACGTGCTGCCGATCGCGGCGCTGCTGCTGCTCGGGCTGTTCGCCTACCAGCAGGGCTGGGCCGGGCTCGGCACGATCACCACGATGCTGGCGTACGCACAGGCGATGACCACACCGCTCAACGAGGCGCTGTTCTGGCTGGAAGACCTGCAGGTCGCGATGGCCGCGGCGCGCCGGATCCTCGGCGTGCAGTCGACCGAAACGGCCGAAAAGGTCACCGACGTGCCGCGCGGGCGCGACATCGAGGTGCGCGACGTCCGGTTCGGCTACACGGCGGACCGCGAGGTGCTGCACGGCATCGACCTGAGCGTGCCGAGAGGCGAACGGCTGGCGATCGTCGGGCCGTCGGGGGCGGGCAAGTCGACGCTGGGCAGGCTGCTGGCCGGGATCTCGGCACCGACGGCGGGTTCGATCCAGGTCGGCGGCACCGAGGTGTCGACGCTCGCGGACGACGTGCTGCGCGGCGAGGTGCTGCTGCTGACGCAGGAGCACCACACGTTCTCCGGCACGCTGCGGGAAAACCTGGCGCTGCCCGCCCGGCGCGGCGGCGGGGACTGGACCGACGAGGAACTGACGGCCGCGCTCGCGTCCGCCGGTGCGGCGGAATGGGCGGCCGGGCTGCCGGACGGGCTGGACACGAAGCTCGGTTCGGGCGCGTACTCGGTGCCGGCCGGTCTCGCGCAGCAGCTTGCGCTGGCCAGGGTCGTCCTGGCCGATCCGCACACGCTGGTGCTGGACGAGGCGACGTCGCTGCTGGACACCGGTTCGGCGCGGGAGCTGGAACGGTCGCTGAACGCGGTGCTCGAAGGCCGCACGGTGATCGCGATCGCGCACCGGCTGCACACGGCCGCGGCGGCGGACCGGGTCGCGGTGGTCGAGGGCGGCCGGATCACCGAGCTTGGGCCGCACCAGGACCTGATCGCGGCGGGCGGTCCGTACTCGCGGCTGGTGGAGGCGGCGAGCTGAAGCGCGATTCCCGGATGACAAATCTGGCGCGGTGAAAGCCGTGCGGGAACTTTGGGGGAATCAGATTTCCCCAAATACACTACCCGTATCGAAAGGGGGAGCGGGTAGTGACTGACAAAAAGGGTGGCCGGCGGGCCCTCCTCGCAAGCTCGGCATTTCTGGCAGCCGTGGTGATCGCGGCGATCGTGGTGCCGCTCGCGCTCAACAGCGGCAAGGTGCCCGGCCACGCGATCGCGGTGTCCCAGTCAGGTCCGTGGCAGTGGGGATCGGACCGGATCCCGCCGTACGAGAACGGCATCGATTCCTGGATCGTGGGCGACGATCTGGTGCTGGTGAACGACACCTATGCGGTCGCGTACGCGCGGAGCGACGGCAAGGAACGCTGGAGGATCCCCTCCCCCTCCGGCCATTTCTGCGGGGCGAGCACCTCTGTCGTCGATAACCACATCGCCGTCGGCTATGGGGATCTCTGCTCGAGCGCGGCCGTACTGGATGTCAACGCGGGAAAGCTGATGTGGCAGCGGGCGATGCCCATCACCTCGTCGGGAAGCCCGTCGGAGGCGAAACTCGACGAGCACGCAGTGCTGGAGATCGTCGGCGGTTCGGTCGTGGTCGTGCACTACCAGCAGCTGCTCGGGCTGGACGCGGCCACCGGTGCCGTCCGCTGGTCCGAGGTCACGCCACCGACCGACGAGAAGGTGTACTCGAACTGCATCCCGTCGGACGGGATGCGGCGGAGCGCGGACTTCGTACTGCTGTCCCACTGCAGCGCCAAGGACTCCGGCAACAACCTGTACGTCGCCGTCGCCGTCGATCCCGCGACCGGAAAAACCAAGCAGCACAACGAGTTCGTTAAGAGCACGTCCTACCTCACGATGGCGTGGGTGAGCACGTCGCCGCTGGTCGCCTACCTCAGCGATGCGTCGAAAGGGCTGTACGAGACTCTCGACGACTCGCTCGAACCGGTTTCCACCATCGAGGCCGGAGACGCGTTGAACGGCTTCATGGGCGACGACGGATTCGGCTACAGCCTGAGCGGGATTTCCAACGGCACGTCACATCGACGTTCGCGAGCACTCGTCACAGGCACCACGATGATCGCGCTGACAAGCCCGCAGAAGCCCAACCGCCTCGCCGCATTCGACCTCCGCACCGGTGCCAAACGCTGGGAAGCCCCGGCACCCGGCGGCGGCATTGTCGCGGCACCGCTCGCGGTGGAGGGCGGGCAGGTGATCGCCGTGGTCTCCGCCGGCCAGGACAGTCCTGATCAGCGCATCGTCAAGTTCGCACTGGACACCGGAGCAGTGACACCCGTACGCACGGTCTCGCTCACGGGTTCCGGCGATCGCCGCTTGACCGGTGTCTTCTGCCTCGGCTTCGCCGAGGCGTGCGGGATCGCCTTTTAGCCGGCGTCTGGGTGAGCAGCGCACTCGGCCCGGGGGGCCGAGCACGCTGCTCCCCCAGACGTCGGCGCGATCCCGCGTTGTGGTTCCGATTGGTTAAAGAGCCTGGGCGGAATGTCTGGCTGGGAGTCGGCGTTGGTCACGAGCGGATCCTGATCTTCCTAGCCTGGGGGTGACGCCGGATGGCGGTCATGACTGTGGACGAACGAGAGAAGTTCCTCGCCGAGAAGCGCGTGGGCGTGCTGTCGATCGGGCGGGACGGTGCGGCTCCGCTCGCCGTGCCGGTTTGGTACGACTACGAGCCCGGCGGCGAACTGCTGATCTGGATGGACCGCGGATCGGCGAAGGACCGCGCGATCGAGGCGTCCGGCAAGCTGAGCCTCACGGTGCAGCAGGAAACGCAGCCGTACAAGTACGTCACGGTGTCCGGTCCGGTCGTGGACCGGTCCGCGGCGCCGACCGAGGAGCAGGCGCTCGCCATCGCTTCGCGGTACGCGCCCGAGGCCGAGGCGCGCAAGTTCGTCGAGGGCTCGCTCACGGAGAACTCGGTGCTGGTGCGGGTGCGCACCGAGCGCTGGCTCTCCAGCGACCACAGCAAGTAAAAGCCGTGAGGGGAACCCTGAGGGAATCTGATTCCCCCAGGGTTCCCCTCACGGACGTTTGGGTCAGGCCTTCACGAGCGCGTCGACCGCGCTGTAGAACATGCCGAGGCCGTCGTCGGACGGACCGGTGAGCGCGTCGATCGCGTGCTCCGGGTGCGGCATGAGACCGACCACGCGGCCGTTCTCGCTGGTGACGCCCGCGATGTCGTTGCGGGAGCCGTTCGGGTTGCCGCCGACGTAGCGGAACGCCACCCGGCCTTCCGCCTCCAGCATGTCCACAGTGGACTGGTCGGCGACGTAGCAGCCGTCGTTGTTCTTGAGCGGGATCAGGATTTCCGCACCGGCCTCGTAGCGCGAGGTCCACGCGGTGGTGTGGTTGTCCACGCGCAGCCACTGGTCGCGGCACACGAAGTGCAGGCCGACGTTGCGGATCATCGCGCCGGGAAGCAAGCCGGCTTCGCACAGGATCTGGAAGCCGTTGCAGATGCCGAGCACCGGCATGCCCTTGTGCGCGGCGTCGATGACCGAGGTCATCACCGGCGCGTAGCGGGCGATCACGCCGGCCCGCAGGTAGTCGCCGTAGGAGAAACCGCCCGGGACGACGACCGCGTCGACGCCCTTCAGGTCGTCGTCGGCGTGCCAGAGCGAGACGGCCTCGGCGTCGGCGTAGCGGACCGCGCGGGCGGCGTCGCCGTCGTCGAGCGTGCCGGGGAAGGTGATGACGCCGATGCGGGCGCTCACGCCTCCACCCGCCGGATCGTCCACTGCTCGATCACCGGGTTGGCGAGGAAGCCCTCGGCCATCTTGGCCAGCGTCTCGTCATCGACGTCGTCGTCGACCTCGAGTTCGAAGTGCCGCCCCTGGCGCACGTCGGCGACCCCGGAGAAGCCCAGCCGCGGCAGCGCGCGCGCCACCGCCTGGCCCTGCGGGTCGAGGATCTCGGGTTTGGGCATGACGTCGACAACGACTCGAGCCACGGCTGGCTGCTCCTTATTTCTGCAGGTCGTGGGTGCGGTTGAAGCGTACTTCACTAGCCTGATCGGCAGACAGACCGGTATCGAGGGGGAGACATGAACCACCCGCCGCAAGGCCCGTACTCGCAGCAGGGTCCCTATCCGCCGCGCGGGCCGCAGCCTGGGCAGTTCCCGCAGCAGTATCCGCCGCAGGGACAGCCGCAGTTCGGGCCGCCTCAGTTCGGCCAGTTCCCGCCGCCGCCGAAGAAGAAGTCGAAGGCCGGGCTGTGGATCTCGCTCGGCGCGGCGGTCGTGGTGCTCGGCGGCGCGGTCGCGTTCACCGGCTGGGTGACGCCGGGTTTCTTCAAGGAGAAGCTGGACACGACGTCGCAGGGCACGCCGGAGCAGGTGGCCCAGTCGGTCGCCAACTCGATCACCGAGCAGACCGGGCTGGATCAGCTGTGGTGCAAGATCCGGTCGAAGCGGTCCTACACCGCCGACGAGTTCTTCCGGAACGCGAAGGACGAGGCGAAGATCAGCAATCCGGTGCATCCGACCGGCCAGCAGGAACGCGCGGCCACGATCACCGCGGGCAGCCTGACCTACGGCATCGCGATCATCCCGGACGGCAAGGGCTGGTGCGTACGCGACGCCAAGGCGGACGGCGAACCGGCTGCGCTGGCCAGCCTGTCGACCGATCCGAAGCCGCGGCCGCAGGTGAAGGACGGCACGGACGCCGCGACCAAGTTCATCGAGGCGGTCAACGCGCGGGACATCCCGGCGGCGCTGTCGGTGATGTGCCGGGACGCGCCGGACACCACCCGCAGCGGCACCCAGCAGTGGATCTACGGCGAAACCAAGCTCACTCCGCGCAAGACCGACGTGCTGACCACCGCGGGGCGGACCATCGTGCATCTCGACACCAAAGTGGACGGCGTGACCGGCGAGGGCCGGGTCGAGACCGACGACGATGACCCGGACGGCGCGTGCGTCACCACTTTCGATGCCACTTCTGACTGATCGGTTTTCCGGGGACTTGCGCGTAGCGTGACCTGCGCCATGATGTGTCGTTGACAGGGTGTCAACACCACCGGGAGGCAGCGTGCCAGAGCAGGACTCCTTCGACTACGTGATCGTCGGCGCGGGCAGCGCGGGCTGCGTGCTGGCGAACCGGCTGAGCGAGGACCCGTCCGCGCGGGTGCTCCTGCTGGAGGCGGGCGGCGAGGACACCGCGGACGAGGTCCGGATCCCGGCGGCGTTCGCGTCGCTGTTCAAGACGAAGTGGGATTGGAACTACGAAACCGTCGAGCAGAAGCACACCGGCAAGACGGCGTACTGGCCGCGCGGCCGGATGCTCGGCGGCTGCTCGTCGATCAACGCGATGATCTACATCCGCGGCAACCGCGCCGACTACGACGGCTGGCGCGATGCGCACGGAGCCACCGGCTGGGGCTGGGACGACGTGCTGCCGTACTTCAAGCGCGCCGAGGGCAACCAGCGCTTCGGCGGCCCGCTGCACGGCACGGACGGCCCGCTGCACGTCGAGGACCGGCGGTTCACGCACGAGCTGTCGCACGCGTGGGTGGACAGCGCCGTGTCGTGGGGACTCAAGCACACCGACGACTTCAACGGCGAGTCGCAGGAGGGGGCCGGGCTCTACCAGGTCACCTGCAAACGCGGCCGCCGCTGGTCCACGGCGGACGCGTACCTGCGGCCCGCCTTATCGCGGCCGAACCTGACGGTGCGGACGAACGCGCAGGTCAGCCGGGTGGTCTTCGAAGGCACCCGAGCGGTCGGAGTGTCGTATCTGGACAAAGGCGTGCCGACGACGGTCCGGGCGAACGCCGAGGTGCTGCTGTCCGGCGGCGCGATCAACTCGCCGCAGCTGCTGATGCTGTCCGGCGTCGGACCGGCCGAGCATCTGCGCGAACTGGGCATCGACGTGGTCGCCGCGCTGCCCGGCGTCGGCGACAACCTGCACGACCACCCGGCGGTCGGCGTGATCTGGTCGACGAAGGGCACGACCGACATCGCGGACTCGGCGACGCCGGCCGGGCTGATGCGCTACCAGCTGACCAAACGCGGTCCGCTGGCGTCGAACATCGGCGAGGCGGGCGCGTTCTACTCGACGCGAGACGGGCTTGCCGCGCCGGACATGCAGGTCCACGTGGCCCCGACGTTGTTCTACGACAACGGAATGCGCGAACCGACCTGCCCCGGCTTCACGTCCGCGGCGACCCTGGTCGACGTCGCGAGCCGCGGCCGACTCCGGCTGAAGTCGGCGAATCCGTTGTGGAAGCCGGAAATCGACCCGGCTTACTACGCGGAGTCGATCGATCTGGAGTCGGTGAAGTCGGCACTGCGCTCACTGATCGAGATCGGCCGTTCGGGCCCGCTGGCGAAGTTCCTGGATCGGCCGTTCCTGCCAGCGACGCATGAACTGTCGGACGAGGCGCTCACCGAGCACGTCCGGGAGAACACGCAGACGCTTTACCACCCGGTCGGCACGTGCGCGATGGGCAGCGGCGAGCACGCGGTGGTGGATCCAGACCTGACGGTACGCGGGGTTTCGGGGCTGCGGGTGGTGGATGCTTCGGTGATGCCGGTGGTGCCGCGCGGGAACACGAACGCGCCGACGATCATGGTGGCGGAGAAGGCTGCGGACCTGATCCGGGCTCGATGAACGCACTGTCAACCTGGCAGGATCTCCTCGCCGCCTGGGTGATTCCGGACACCGTGCATCCGCCGGAATCGCCGTGGGTCCTGCCGCGCGAGGTGTTTCTGCGGCGGGCCGACCGGCAGATCGCCGATCCGATCGGGGCGACGCATCGGTTGGCCGCCGAGGCCTTGCGGGAACCGGGCACGGTCCTCGACATCGGCGCGGCAGCCGGGGCGGCGAGCCTGCCCCTGGTCGGCCGGTCGGCGGTCACCTCAGTGACTGCGCTCGACGCCGACGACGAGTTGCTCGCCGCGTTCGCCGAGCGGGTTTCGGGCGTTGAGCATCGGCTGTTGCTAGGCCGGTGGCCCGATCTCGCCTCGGAGGCTGGCGTGGCGGATGTCGTGGTGTGCGGGAATGTGGTTTACAACGTCCCCGACCTGGCCCCGTTCGCCGCGGCGCTCACGGCGGCGGCTCGGCGGCTAGTGGTGGTCGAGCTGGCCGCGCGGCATCCGTTGACCGAGCTTAATCCGCTGTGGCAACGGTTTCACGGCATTGAACGACCGGCCGGGCCGACTGCCGAGGATTGTATCGCGGCGCTTTCGGAAGCGGGGATCGAGCCGGAAGTCGTGGCGTGGCGACGGCCGCCGGAGCCGGAGTACGCGGAGTTCGCGACGCTGGTGGACGTTGTCCGGCGGCGGTTGTGCTTGCCGTTGTCCGCGGCGGCGGACGTCGAGCGGGCGTTGCTGGAGACGGGCGTGGATCCGGACGTGCCACCAGATCTCGGGTCGTCTGGGCGGGAGCTGGTGACTTTGGCTTGGCCTGGCACGAATAGCTGACTGGCGAGGAAGCCCAGGGCGAGAATGAGGTAGGAGTCGCCGACGAGGTGCTGCCACGGTTTCCACGCGAGTTCCCGCATTCCGCTGGAAGGCACAAGAGTGTGCGGCCCGACAATGAAGACCGTGGCACCTGCGATCAACGCAGCGGCGGCGTAGGGAGCGCGGGCCCGGGCGGCGAGGACGAGCACGGCGGGCACGATCCAAACCCAGTGGTGCGACCAGGAAATCGGTGACAGGACCAGCACGGCCGCCGCGTTGACGACGAAGGCGAGCGGGCCGTCGACGCGGCGCATCACGAGTACCGCAGTGACCAGCACGAACGCGGACAGGGCCAGCCACCACAGGTCGTAAGTGTGGGGCAGCAGGGCGAGCCGGTTGAGAGCGCCTTGGATGGTCTGGTTGGTCGCGTAGGGCGCGCCGCTGAAGCCGCCGGCACCGGTGAGGCCGCCGCCGAAGAAGTACTGGGCGGACGCGTGCGGGGCGATCAGGAAGCCGAGCAATGTGGCTCCGGCACCGGTGACCAGCGCGTTGCGGACGGCCCGGAAATCCTTAGCGAGCAAGAAGAACAGCAGGAAACCGGCGGGGGTCACCTTGATCGCGGCTGCGAGGCCGACGAGTACGCCGCGTGGCAAGCGCGTGGTCGGCGCCAGGCAATCGACCGCGACCAGTGCCATCAGGACGAGGTTGATCTGTCCAAAAGAGAGGGTCGCGCGCACGGGCTCGAAGGCAAACGCCACAACGGTGAGTGCACACGCAGTCACCGTTGCGGTGCGGCGGTTCCAGCTCGGCCACAGGCGACGGACGACGACGTACAGGACGACCCAGAGCGACGCGACGGAGACGAGATCGAGCAAAACGGACGCGACGGACAAGGGCGGAAGTGCCAAGGCAGAGAACAGAATCGCGGCGAACGGCGGGTAGATGAACGGCAGCATGGAACCCGCCGTGGTGGCGGGAAGTGCGCCGTAGAGGTCGCCGCCGTGGAGTACGGCGTCCGCGCCGAAGCGGTAGACCTGCAGGTCAACCGGAGTGAAGCTGCTGACGATGACCGCGAGGCCCGCTGCCGCGAGGAAGGCCAGCACCGAGGCGGGGACCTGCCCGGCTTTTCCTTGCCACCACATACGAAGCCGAGTGTAACGTCGCGGTCGACGGTCAGCTGAACGGCCGAGGCGAGTGCTCTTCCCGGTAGGCGTGCAGGATTTCGCGCGCCTCGTCCGCGGAACGGCGGATGCTGTCCGCGACGACGTCGACAAAGCGCGCGATGCCCTCGAGCCGGATGGCGGCCTGCGTGTCAGGACCCAGCACTTCGACACCGCGCCGCGCGGTTTCGGCGAGGCGGAGGTTGGCGCGGACGGTGGTCATGATCGACTCGTAGAAGACATCGTCGTCGACCAGGTAGCGCTCGCGGCGGCCCTCGTCGCGTTCTCGCCGGACCAGGCCCTGGTGCTCCAGGAACGCGATCGCCTTCGACACCGACGCGGGGCTGACCTGCAGCCGGCGGACGAGTTCGGCGGCGGTGAGGCCACCGGAATCGGTGGTGTAGAGCGCGACCAGCAGCCGGGCGGTCATCTTGGGCAGCCCGGCGTCGGTGAAGACGGTGGCGAACGCTTCCTCGTACTCGCGGACCGCTTCGGCATCGCGTCCGTCCTCCGGCGAGACTGGCCGAACCCGGCGGGCGGCCGACTGCCTGCTCCGGTGGGCCCGGTGCTCGGTGGCGTGCTGGGCGAGATCGGCGCGGTAGCCGGCGGGGCCGCCGTTGCGCAGCACCTCGCGGGTGACCGTCGAGGTGGGACGGTCGAGACCGCGGGCGATTTCCGCGTACGCGAGACCGTCGGCGAGCCCGAGCGCGATCTGGCGCCGCTCCTGCAGCGTGAGCCTGCCACCTGGCATGAGGACCTCCTGTCGTCCGCCGCCGAGGATAGCCTTGATCTTACGGTCATTGCAATGCTGTCGTTGCGTTGACTTCAGTCCTCGTTGCAACGATACATCACTTTTGAGCTGGTGTTATGCAGGTCTAGTGCAACAAACAAGCTGGCAGATTTTGGAAACGCAACGTAGCGTTTCGCAGGTCAGAAACCACTGGGGGAAGGAACCCGATCGTGATCGCCACCGAGAACTACCAAGCTGCCGAACTGCTCCTGCGCCGCCCCGCCCGCCCCGGCGAGCTGGTCGTCGGCGACCGCGTCCGTCCACAGTGGATCGACGGCGGAGCGCGCTTCTGGTACGCCGTGAACCACGGCGACCACAAGCAGTTCTTCCTCGTCGACCCGGCCGAGGGCACGCGCACCCCGGACTTCGACCCGACCCAGCTGCCCGTCGCGACGCCGCCGGGCGGCCCGCTGGACGTGCCCTCGCCGGACGGCAAGGTCGCGGTGTCCCAGCGCGGTGCGGACCTGTGGGCGGTGTCCGGCGACCGCGAATGGCCGTTGACCACCGATGGTGCGCCCGGCTATCAGTACGGCACCAGCCCGGAAAGCCTCGGCAACGGCACCCTCTTGCGCAAGTTCGGGCTGCCGCACCTGCCGCCCGCGGTGGTGTGGTCGCCGGACTCGACCAAGGTGCTGACCCACCGGACGGACGAGCGCGCGGTCCGCGAGACGCATCTGCTCGAAGCCCGGCCCGCGGACGGCAGCGCGCCGGCCCTGCACACGCAGCGCTATCCCTACGCAGGCGACGAAAACATGGCGCTCGCCGAACTGGTGGTGCTGGACGTCGCGAATGGCACGACGGTCCGCGCGCAGGCAGAACCGCTGCTCGCACCTATGTTGTCGCCGGTCACGGGCAAGTGGGCGTGGTGGGCGGCGGACGGTTCGGCGGTGTATTTCCTTCGCCAGCCGCGCGACCGGCACACCCTCTCTCTGCACCGGATGGACCCGGCGACCGGCGAGGTCACCACGGTGCTGAGCGAAACCGGGTCGACGCGCGTCGAGCCCAACCAGTGGCTCTACGAGCCGCCGATCGTGCGCGTGCTGGAGAACGAGGTGCTGTGGTACTCGCAGCGCGACGGCTGGGGCCACCTTTACCGCTACGACCTGCACACCGGCGAGCTGCTGAACCAGGTCACGTCGGGCGAGTGGGCGGTGCGGCAGATCCTGCACGTCGACGCGGAGACGGTGTACTTCGTCGCGTCCGGACTGGTCGCCGAGGATCCGTACCGGCGCACGGTGTGCCGGATCTCCTTGGACGGCACCGGATTCGCCAAGGTGACCGACGATGCGCTCGACCACGTCGTCGCGATGCCGGACAGCATGGCGTACTTCGTCGACTCAGCATCCACTGTGGATACTCCGCCGGTGTCGACCGTCCGCGACTGGTCCGGTCGCGTGCTGGTGGAGCTGGAACAGGCGGACATCACGAAGCTCGCCGCGACCGGGTGGACGCCGCCGGAACCGTTCTGCGTCAAGGCGGCCGACGGGGTCACCGACATCTACGGCGTGCTGTACCGGCCGCACGGCTTCGATCCGGCGAAGACGTATCCGGTGGTGGACAACATCTATCCCGGCCCGCAGGTCACCCGGGTCTCGCCGTCGTTCGACCCGGGCGGCATGGGTTTGGACGCGGAACCCCTTGCCGCACTGGGCTTTGTGGTGCTGGCGATGGACGGACGCGGTACGCCGGGCCGGAGCAAGGCGTTCCACGACGCGTCCTACGGCAAGCTCGCCGACGCGGGCAGCCTGGACGATCACGTCGCGGCACTGCGGCAGCTCGCCGAGACGCGGCCGTGGATGGATCTCGACCGGGTGGGCGCGTTCGGGCATTCTGGTGGCGGATTCGCGACTGTGCGGGCGATGCTGGACTATCCCGAAGTGTACCGGACTGGCGTCGCGTTGTCCGGCTCGCACGACGCGCGGTACTTCAGCTTGGACTTCGTGGAGGCCTACGACGGCGCGGGCAATCCGGAGGCGTGGACCGCGTCGTCCAATGTGGAGATCGCGGATCGGTTGGCGGGCAAGCTGTTGCTGGTGCACGGCGAGATGGACGATCGGGTGCATCCGGACCACACGATGCGGCTGGCGGATCGGCTGATCGCGGCCAACAAGGATTTCGAGCTGCTCATCGTGCCCGGTGCCGAGCACGTGTTCATCGACTGCCTGTCCTATGTCCGTACGCGTGGCTGGGATTTCCTGGTGCGCGAACTGCTCGGCGAGCAGCCGCCTGCCTACCGGCCCGCGCCGATCACGATCGATCCGGAGCTGCTTGGCGAGCTGTTCGCCTGACGATCTCCGTTTTTTGTCGGACCCCGTCGATACTCTCGGGCCATGAGCACTTCCCTCTACTACGACGCGAGCCGGGCGACCGCGCTCACCTCGACCGAGACGGCCGCCATCGAGCGTATCGTCACCGCACATCAATCAGCTTTCCCTTACGAGGACGAGGAATCCCTCTTCCTGTACGAGGAGGGCGGCAGTGAACCGGACGCGATCGTGGCCGGGTCCACGAAGATGCCGTTCGATCCGGATCGGGTCATGCCGGTGCTCAACCAGGTACTCGGCTCGGTCACCGAGCTGCGCCGCGCCCTTCCGGACGCGGAGTGGCGGGTGCACCTGGACGATTTCGATCTCCCGTGGGACGAGAACGAGGGGTATTTCCTGCCCTCGTAACCGTCGCGGATCTAGCCGACCCGGCGCAGCGTTTCCCGGGTGAGGTCCGCCAGCGCCGGATAGCCGTCCACCGCCATGATCAGATCCGCTTCGGCCAGCAAGGTACGCAGAACATGGACAACGCCGTCTTCACCAGCCAGCGAAAGGCCCCACGCATAGGGGCGGCCGACGCCCACCGCCGTCGCGCCCAAGGCCAGCGCCTTGATCACGTCGGCTCCGGAGCGAACGCCGGAGTCGAACAGGACTGGCGTGCCGCTGGCGGCGTCGACCACTTCGGCCAGGCAGTCCAGCGCCGGGAGACCGCCGTTGGCCTGCCGGCCGCCGTGGTTCGAGCAGTAGATCCCGTCGACCCCGCCGTCGATGGCGCGGCGGGCGTCGTCGGGATGCTGAATGCCTTTGACCAGCAGCGGCAGCTTCGTCAGCGACCGCAGCCAGGGCAGGTCCTCCCAGGTCAGCGGGTTGCCGAAGAGCTGAGCCCACAGTCCGATGGCGGCCGCCGGATCGTCCTCCGGAGCCTTGCCGAGCCGCTGCCGGAACACCGGGTCGGTGAAGTAGTTGGCCAGGCAATGTCCGCGCAGCTGCGGGAAATTCGCCGTCGCCAGGTCCCGCGGACGCCATCCGGTCACCCAGGTGTCGAGCGTGACGACGATGCCGCGGAAGCCCGCTGCCTCGGCGCGCTGTACGAGCGACGCGGCGAGGTCACGGTCGGTGGGCGTGTACAGCTGGAAGAACCCCGGAGTGTCGCCCAGTTCAGGGACGAGTGTCTCCATCGGGTCGACGCTCAGCGTCGAAGCGACCATCGGCACGCCCGTTCGCGCGCTGGCCTTGGCGGTCGCGAGGTCGCCGTGCCCGTCCTGCGCGCACAGGCCGATCACCCCGACCGGTGCCAGGAACAGCGGCGACGGCAGTTTCAGCCCGAACAGATCCACCGACAGATCGCGTTCGTTCGCGCCGACGAACATCCGTGGGACCAGGCCCCAGCGCTCGAATGCCTCGACATTCCCGCGCTGGGTCCGCTCGTCGCCCGCCCCACCGGCCACATAGGACAGTACGGACGGCGGAAGCGCTTGTGCCGCACGCGCTTCCAGTTCCGCGTACGCCATCGGCAGGTCCGGGACGCGGCCGGTCAGCCCGGCGAAGTAGATCTCGTGCTGGAAATCGCCGAAGCCGGGCAACAGTTCTCCTCAGCGCTTGCCGTGCAGGACGGTGACCAGTTTGGCGACCAGGGCGTCCGTGGATTCCTTGCGGGAGAAGGACGTGAGGGTCAGCGGCGCGGTGAACCGCTGCCGCGCCACCGCCTTCGGACGGGCGAACTCGCGCAGCCCTTCCGGGCCGTGGATCCGGCCGAACCCGGAATCGCCGACCCCGCCGAACGGCAGCGACGCGATCCCGGCGAACGACAGCGGCGCGTTCACCGACGTCATGCCCGCACGCAACCGCGAGGCCAGCTCAGCCCCGCGCGCCCGGGAGAACACCGTCGAGCCGAGGCCGTACTTGGTCGCGTTGGCCTTCTCGATCGCTTCGTCCATGTCGCGGACCTTGGCGATGGTGACGGTCGGGCCGAAGGTCTCCTCGCACACGGCCTCGGAGTCTTCCGGGACGTCGACCAGCACGGTCGGCTGCACATACCGGTCGCCGACGCTCTCCACCCCGCCGACCAGCGCTTTCCCGCCGCGCTTGAGCGCGTCCTCGATGTGCCGGCGGATCACCGCGAGCTGCGAGGGCATGGTGATCGGGCCGTACTGCGCGTCCTCGTCCGAGCCGGCGCGCACGTTCTTCGCCTTCTCCACCACCCGCGCCACGAACTCGTCGGCCACGCGTTCGTGCACGTAGACGCGCTCGACGCCGATGCAGGTCTGGCCGGAGTTGGAGAACGCGCCCCACACGGTGGCGTCGGCCGCCGCTTCGAGGTCCGCGTCGGTGTCGACCAGCAGCGCGTCCTTGCCGCCCGCCTCGATCACCACCGGGGTGAGCGTGTTCGCGGCGGCGGCCATGATCTTCTTGCCGGTCGCCGCGGAGCCGGTGAACGCGATCTTGTCCACGCCGGAGCCGACCAGCGCGGCCCCGGTCTCGCCGAAACCGGTGATCAGCTGCAGCACCGGCTGCTCGGGAACGATCTCGGCGAACGCGTCGACCAGCCACTTCCCGACGCCGGGGGTGTACTCGCTCGGCTTGAAGACGACGGCGTTGCCCGCGGCCAGCGCGTACGCGATCGAACCCAGCGGCGTGAACACCGGGTAGTTCCAGGGCCCGATCACGCCGACGACGCCGAGTGGGAGGTACTCGACGGTCGCGGCCTGGTTCGCCATCAGGAGGCCGGACGAGCGGCGGTGCTTGCCGAGCACCTTGCGGGCGTTCTTCGCCGCCCACGCGATGTGCTCGATCGCCAGGACGCTCTCGAGCTGGGCGTCCGCGATCGGCTTGCCGGTCTCGTCGCGCACCACCTGGCACAGCTGCGGGAGCCGCCGGGTGAGCACGCCCTTCCAGCGCTGCAGCCGCTCCGCGCGACCGGCGAAGCCGAGGCCGTCCCACCAGCGGGCGGCCGCCCTGGCGCGCTCGACGGCGGCGCCGACCTCGTCGGCCGTGTGCACCGGGTAGGTGCCGACGACCTCGTCGGTGGCCGGGCTGAGCGAATCGAACGTCTCGCCGACGGGCGTCGGCTTCGGCTGGACCGCGGTCATCGGCGTCTCCCCGTCTCGGTGAACCCCCAGGCTACGAGGTTGCTGACACTCTGCCAACAGTTGCCCGGGCTTCCCGTCAGCATGTCATCCGGGAGCGGGCGCGGAAAGTCCTCGGCCCGGGAGTCCTCGCCGGAAGCCACCGGCGGACCCGGTCCGAAGAGTAAGATTGAGGCCACCAATCTGGTAAGGAGAAACCCTGATGCGGATCGTCCATTTCGGACATTCCTGCGTGCTGCTCGAGACCGCCGCGGAGCGGATTCTGCTCGACCCGGGCACGTTCTCCACCGGGTTCGAGGCCGAGCGGGAACTGTCCGCGGTGCTGATCACCCACCAGCATTTCGACCACCTCGACGTCGAACGGCTGCCCGGACTTCTCAAGGCGAACCCGGACGCGAAGCTGATCGTCGACCCCGGTTCGGCCGAGGCGATCGAGAAGCTGCACCTGGAGTTCGAGGTCGCCAACCCCGGGGACGCGTTCGAGTTCGGCGGCACCTCGGTGTCGGTCGTGGGCGGCCAGCACGCGGTGATCCACGCCGGCATCCCGGTGATCCCGAACATCGGCTACCTGGTCGACCACGGCGCGTTCTACCACCCGGGCGACTCGTTCTTCGTACCCGAGCAGAAGGTCGACGTGCTCGGCCTGCCGACCGGTGCGCCGTGGCTGAAGGCCGGCGAAGCGGTCGACTTCCTGCGCGCCGTCGCCCCGCGCCGGTCGGTGCCGATCCACGAGGCGGTGCTGGCCAACCCGGCGATGCACTACGGGCTGTTCCAGAACCTCGCCCCGGAGGGCACCGACGTGAAGGTGCTGGAGCGAGGCGTCGCGACGGAGGTCTAGGCGGGAGCGGTGTGCCGCAGGGAGCCGTAAGTGCTGCCGAAGGCCCGGTTTTCGAGGGCGACGTCCACCGCGTCCAGCAACGCCTGCCGCAAGCCGGGGCGGCTGAGGTCAGCGGCGTCAATGCCAAGCCGCACCAGCCCGCCTCGGCGCGCGGCCCGCGCGGAGGCCAGTACGAGCGCGAAGCAGCGGACTGTCTCCGTACGGTGCGACTGACTCGCGAAGTCCTGCACCCGCGCGCGCCGAACCTCGCCGGTCACCAGGTCCCGGACGGCGTTCTGATCGGCACACAGCGCGAAGCCATGCTCCCGCAGCGCCTGCACAGTCCCCGGCGACGCCAGCCAGCGCGGCGGCGCGAAGCCGTCGACAGTCACGCCGGTCGCATCGAGAGCAGCCTTCGCGGCGATGAGCCGTAGCCGCGCTTCGTGCGCGGGGAGTGCGGCGAACTCCGCCTTACGGCCTAGCTGCACGGCGCGGTGCGTCGGAGTGACGCGGTGGTCGTAGCCGTTGAGGAGCACTGAGTCGCCCGCTTCGGCGCGCGTGCGGACCCAGGCCGTCACGGGCCCGTCCTCGGTGCGCGCGACATGCAGAATCGATAGCGGGACGCGGCGACGTTCGAGTTCGGCCGCCAAATGCGCACAACGGTGCAGCGTGCGCGTGGTGACCCCGGACAGCGAGACCAGCAGGCGAGCATCCACGCCACCATTGCGCCGCAGCAGTGTGGCGGCCGCCTGACGGAACCGTGAACTACGAGTGAGACTTTCACGGCGGACAGTCACCGTCGGGTCGGCCCGCGCGGTTAGGCGGCTTTGCGGCAGTGCCAGATGAGCATCGACGGCACGTCCTTGGCCGCTGCCGCCAACGCGTCCGGGACCAGGCCGTTGAGCGACCACGGCCAGAGATCCCACGGCCCACCGCCGGGGACATGCTGCGGGGCGGCCGGCGGGGGCGTCGGCTCCTGACAGCTCACCGGTGCAAGCCCCGCGGCGAGGAACGCACGCACGTACTCGCCGACGCGATGGTGACTCGTACGCACTCGCGCCGGAGCGCCGTCAACGGTGCGTACGGACGGGATCGACCCGCGCTGGACCTGCTCCGGATGCACGTCGGACAGCACAAGGTGTCCGCCCGGGGCGAGGACGCGGGCGAACTCCGCGATCACCGGCGTCAGGTCCGGCACGTGCGACAGCGCGAGTCCGCAGAGCACCACGTCCTGCGAACCGTCGTCGACCGGGAGTTCCTGCAGGTCAGCGACGTGGGTCGAGTCGGCCTTGGCGTGGCTGAGCATCTCGGGCGAACCATCGACGGCGACGACGTGATGGCCACGTTCGACCAGCAGGCGGGTAAGTCGTCCGGTGCCGCAAGCAGCGTCGAGCGCACGGCCAGGCGGGATGGTGTCGAGGATCTTCGCGAGGTGAGGCTCGTCGGCGAAGGCAGCGTTTTCCCCGCTGTCGTACCCGGCGGCCCAGCGCGCGTAACCATCTCGCGGGCCAAGCTGGGTTACCTCGACGCCGTCGGCCAGGCCTTGGTCGGCCAGCAGCGCACGGATCTCCGCCAGCCGCGCTTCGACGAACTCGCGGTCGTGTTCGCCGGTGAAGGCGCGGAGCAGCGCGGCTCCTTCGATGCCGAGAAGATAGGCGAGGGGATGCTCGTAGCTCACTCTTGCGGACGCTAACCGGGCAATTGCCGCAGAGCCACCGATTTTCGCGCTACCCTCCCGGCCATGGCCCTGTGGCGACGGAAAACCACCCCCGCTGTTCCGGTGCCACCGTGGAAAGGCGGCGGATTACGGGCCGCACCAGGCGAAATCCCGGGGAAAATCCTGCTGTCCGCAGGCTCCGTGCAGGCCGCAGTCTCGCCCCGGGAACTACGGGACTTCGGCCGCGGCCGACTCGACATCGTGGAGTCGCTGGGCACCGGACCGCTGGCCTTCCTGTTCCGGGTATCCGCGGCAGCCCCAACCTCCATTGCCAAGGAACAGGTTCGCGACCTGCCGAAAGACGCGGTGGTGCTAGCCTTCCCGGAAACCCCGCCCGCCGCGATACTGACCGGCACCGAACGGGACAGCTTCCTCGAATGGACTCAACAGCTCACGGATTGACCGGTTTAGCCGCCTCCACCAGCCGCCGCACCGCGACCGCGACCCGCCCACGCAGATCGGGGTCGACGAGGGCACCGTTTTCGACCGCTTGGCGCGGAATGGGAATCCGCGCACAAGCGTCGTCAACGATGCGAGTGCCCGCGTAGGTGAGCGTCTTGCGGAGGGACTCGTGCGCGTCCGCACCCCCAGTCGGCGCGGCGACCGACGACGCGTTAATCCACGCGACGGGCTTGCCGTACATCTCCCCGCCGCCGATGGTCCAGTCGAGCAGGTTCTTGAAGGAACCCGGCAGACCACCGGCGTACTCCGGGGTACAGAAGAGGACGCCGTCCGCCGCCCCAATCTCCGCTCGCAACGAAGCAACCTCCGCCGGCAACGGATCCCGATCATGATCGGGGTTGAAATGCGGCAGCTCGGCAAGCCCACCGTACACAGTGGACGGCGTGAACCCGGCCGCGGTCGCGATGACAGCCGCGTTAACCGAACCGGCTCGCAGGCTGCCGCTGATGAGCAGAATCACGGATGCCAGTGTGCCAGTGCAGGTGCTGTTGCGGGGTCACCTTTTTCGGAACGCGCCTGACTTTCACCCGCTGCAACCGCGCGAACGCCGCGCGATAGGCCGCTCGGCGCTGGCGGGCAGTCAGCCGAACGCAGTTCCGAAGCGGCCTGGGGTCGACGGCATCGTGCCGCGCCGAAACTGGCACCTGCCCCCTGAGGCGGCGTCGGCTGAACGCAGCCTCCGGCAGACCCCGGACTCAACGGCGACAGGTCTGCAGCACAGCTGACAACCGCCCGGCCGAAGCATTACCCCTGCGCAGCCCGGACTGAACGGCAGCACCTCGGCACCGGACTGGCGGATCGCCTAGCCGACCCAACGATCAACCGGCCAGCCGTACGCAGTCAGCGCACCAACCTCACTCCCACACCACCCCGCCCCGTTGTCCTTGTGCCAGCCCAGCCGCAGCGGCCGCCGCGCGGGTTTCTGGGTCCAGAGGGTTCGGGCCGATCGCTGCGGTTGAGGCGTCGTCCGGTTCCAGCACCGCTACCTTCGCACCTGCCTCGCGGAGGTCTGTCAGCACCTGCTCGAATGGCCGCTCCGCTGGGAACACCTCCGCCGATCCCATCGGGACGAGCACCGTCACCTGGGCGAAACCCGTTGCGTAGTCGGCATTCGCGGACGAACGGACACCGCCGTCGATGTAGCGTTTGCCCCTGATCGAGACCGCTGGCCAGACGCCGGGTACCGCGCAGCTGGCTGCTACCGCGTCGACTAGCGGGACGTCGGACGAGCGGTCGAACACCGCTGCCTCTCCGGTTTCCGCTTCCACCGCAACGATCTTCACCGCACGCTCGGGCCAATCGTGCGACGGCAGGCGGGATTCGATGACCGCGCGCCGCCGTGCTTCCGGTACGGTTTCCGCGGCCAGGGCGAATTTTCCCATTGCCCGGCGGATTTCCGCCGCGGTGCCGCCCTCCCGCAGCACCGCGGCGAAATCCTCGCCGAACTTTTCCGCGTCGAACTCGGCCGCGATCTCCGTCGCTCGCAGGGCCGGTTCGGTTTGCCGCGCGTACAACCGCGGCAGCGCCAATCCGCTGCCCAGCTGCGCCGCCACCGCCGCGCCCGCCGACGTGCCGATCAGCACGTCGGCTCCGGTTACGTCCTGGCCCGCTTCCGCGAGCCCGGCCAGCACACCGGTCGTCCACGCGATCCCGGCGACGCCACCGCCGCCCAACACCAAAGCTCGGCTCATGCCGCTCCTTTCGCCACTGCCCACTCTGCCCTAGGGCACCGACATTTTCCGGAGCGCCGACTCCAGCAGGGCCTCCGTCTCGATCCTCGGCAATGCCAGTTCCAGCAGCGTTTCCGCCACCTCGCGGTACTTCGCCACCCGCGCCGGGCTCGAACTGCTCGCGCTCTCTCGCAGCAACCGCTCGTGCACGATCGACGGCAGGTCCGCGAAATCAAAAATCGTGAACGCTCTGCCCAGATCGGGACGGCGGTCCGCCGGGACCACTCGTACCTCGGCCTTGCCCTCCCGCACCCTCTCGCGCAGGTGGCACAACTGCTCCGCCATCGCTTCCGGGCCGCCGATCCTCTTGTGCAGCGCCGTTTCCCCCAGCAGCAGCACACACCGCGTGCCAGACTCGAGCACCGCGCGCCTCGACAGTCTCTCGGCTACCCGCGCGTCCACCTCGTCCGCGACAGCCGACGACGTGCCCGACAGCAGCGCTCGCGCGTACCCGCTCGTCTGCAACAACGGCGGCACCACCTCCGGCTCCCAGCCGAACACTGCCTTCGCCGTGCGCTCCCACTCCAGGTACGGCTCTTCTCCTCCGCTGTCTATCCAGTCCTGCTCTCGCGCTCCTCGCGCCATCTCCACTATTCGCCTGCGGTCCGGCCCGATCACCCTGCAATGCGCCAGGACCGCTCCGATGTCCTCCGGCTTCGGCAGCCGCAGTCCTCGCTCCCAGTTCGTCACAAAACCCGGCGTCATTCCCAGCAACCGGGCCAACTCTCTTACACCCAGTCTTCTTCTCTCCCGCGCCGCGCGTAACTCCAGGCCCAATGCCCTCGCGCGCGGTGTTGCGTACGGTGTGGTCATGGTTGCAGTGTGTCAGGGGGTGCCGACAGTTTTCGGGGTTCTCTCCTCTGGCCCCCTTCGCTCCTTCCCCTCTCCTACAACCACTCCTCCAGCGACAACCCCGTCATCCTCTCGTACGCCTCCACGTACCTCTTCCTCGTCGCCTCCACCACTTCCCCCGGCAACGGCGGCGGCTGTACGTTCGACGCCCTGTCCCAACCCGACTCCGGCCCCGTCAGCCAATTGCGTACGTACTGCTTGTCGTACGACGGCTGCACCCTTCCCGGCTCGTACCCCTCCGCCGGCCAGTACCGCGACGAATCCGGCGTCAGCACTTCGTCCGCCAGCACCAGCGCGCCCGTCTCGTCCACTCCGAACTCGAACTTCGTGTCCGCCAGCAGGATTCCGCGCTTCGCCGCCAGTTCCGCGCCACGGCGGTACACCGCGAGTGTCGCCTCGCGTAGCTCCTCCGCGCGCTTCGCGCCGATAGACGCGACCACAGCGTCGAACGAAACGTTCTCGTCGTGGTCGCCGAACGCCGCCTTCGTCGCGGGCGTGAAGATCGGCGTCGGCAGCTTCGAAGCCTCCACGAGACCTTCCGGCAGCTCTACGCCGCACACTGCGCCCGTACGCTGGTAGTCCGTGTACCCGGACCCCGTCAGGTACCCGCGCGCGACAGCTTCCACCGGCAGCATGTCGAGACGGCGTACGAGCAGCGCGCGCCCGCGTACCTCGGCAGGGATGCGCGGGTCGTCGTACGCGACAAGGTGGTTCGGGATCAGGTCCGACAGCTGCTCGAACCAGAACACACTCATCGCCGTGAGCACGCGGCCCTTGTCGGGGATAGGCGTGTCCAGGATGAAGTCGTAGGCGGAGATGCGGTCCGAGGTCACCAGCAGCAGGTGGTCGTCTCCGACCGCGTACAGGTCCCGGACCTTGCCGGCGGCGATCTTCGGGTAATCGGCGAGCGTCGTCACCGCTGCACCCTAACCCGCGGGCCGCTACAGCGAGGATGATGCAGGTCATGGCCTACCGCTGGATCTCGTTCACCTCCGACTACGGGCTGCATGACGGCTTCGTGGCCGCCTGCCACGGGGTCATCGCCGGCATCGCGCCCGACGTACGCGTTCTCGACGTGACCCACCTCGTACCGCCGCAACAGGTGCGTTCAGGCGCGGCAGTGCTCGCGCAGACCGTGCCGTCGCTGCCTAAGGCCGTACACCTCGCTGTCGTCGACCCAGGTGTCGGTACGGAGCGCCGTGGCCTGGTCGTGGTCGCGACGCACGGCATCTTGGTCGGCCCGGACAACGGTCTGCTGCTACCCGCCGCAGAGGCGCTAGGCGGCATGTACGCGGCGTACGTGATCGACGTGCGTACGCCGACGTCCGCGACCTTTCACGGCCGTGACATCTTCGCCCCGACTGCCGCACGGCTCGCCCTCGGCGCGCACCCCGGCTCCTTCGGGCCCGCCATCCGCGACCTGGTGCGACTGCCGGAACCGCTGGTCGCCGCGTTCCCCGGCAAGCTCGTGTCGGACGTGCTGACCGTCGACCACTTCGGCAACGTCCAGCTCGCCGCCAGCCCCGCCGACCTCGAACTAACCGGGTTGACCGGTGAGGTGACGGTGCACAGCGAGCACGTCGCCGTGTCCGCCGCGATCGGCCGGACCTTCGCCGACGTGCCGCGCGGCGCGAACCTCGTCTACACCGACTCGGCGGGGAAGCTGGCCGTCGCCGTCAACGGCGGTTCCGCGGCGTCCGTGCTGCGGATCGGGCCGACCGAGGAGTGCACCATCACCGCGTCGCCGACCGCCACCTGACCGGGCCGGGTCACCGCCGCCTTCATCCCGAAGAGGACGCCGCCCGCCGGGTCGCGGTGGTACGCCGCGAGCGAGCGAATCGGCTCCGGACCTGAGCGTTTGCCGGTTTCCTGGTCGACCATCGGCACCGCGCAGCGGACGCACAGCTTCGCGTAGGCGAACTCGGCCCCGCCCGCCTCCATCCGGCGCACGGAGTCCTCGGCGTGCGGTTCCGCCCAGCCGCGGATCACCACGTTCGGCCGGAACCGGTCCATCGGCACCGGCTCGCCGCCGCGCTCGGCGATGCGCTCGTTCAGGTGGTCCAAAGAGGACTCCGAGATCACGAGGAGCGCGTGGCCGTCGGCGAACCTCGCGGTGCCCGCGGTTTCGCCGCTCGTCACCCGGTCGTGTTCCGGCGCGACGCCGAGCAGCACGGACGGCTGACCCACGACGGTGGAGAACCACTCGGCGGCCTCGGCACCCTGGTGGACGCCCTCGCCGTTCCAGCCGAAGGTGGCCGCGGGATGCCGGGGGCCGTCCTTCTGGACCTCGACGGTCAGGTCTTCGACCCCGGGCGCGGACAGGACGAGGCGGGCGCCGCCGTCGAGCAGGCGGGGCCGGATCGCGGCCATGACCGGGAAGCGGCGCTGGCTGCGGAAATCACCGTCGGCCGCGGTGACGATGAACTCGCGGTCGTGCGCGAGACCGGCGGGGGTGACGTCGGCGGACTGGACTGTGGTGCCGGCGCAGCCTTTGACCGGGTAGTACGTGAGCCGAGAGATCATCCCCATGGGGTCCACGGTACCTGTTCGTCCGAAGGGGACCGGGTGCTCAACCTCGCACGGACGGCTGAGGCACGGGGCCGCACTCCGGGAAACCGTCCGATGAGGATGGATGGGATATTCCCGGCGGGGTATGCGAACGGAGATGACGTCCCAGCTGACGGCTGCGAGTGCCCGGGTTTCTGCGTAGCGGCGGCACGAGCCAGCCCGGCCTCACCGTCCTGGGAAGCCTGCAGCAGATCGCTGACCCAGCGGCTCCGAGTCCGCCGGGTCAGCGAGAACGGCCAGAAGCCAGCCGTCCCCCTCACAACACCTGTGACAAGAACTGCTGCAACCGCGGACTGGCCGGTGCCTCGAACACCTGCTCCGGCACCCCCTGCTCCACGATCCTCCCGGCGTCCATGAACGCGACCTCGTCCGCCACGCTCCGGGCGAACCCCATCTCGTGTGTCACCACGATCAGGGTCAGGCCCCGCGAAGCCAGCCCCGCCATCAGGTCCAGGACGCCCTTCACCAGTTCCGGGTCCAGCGCGCTCGTGGCCTCGTCGAACAGCATCACTTCCGGTTCCATCGCCAGCGCGCGGGCGATCGCCACCCGCTGCTGCTGGCCGCCGGACAGCGCCGCTGGGCGGTACGGGGCCTTGTCCGCGAGGCCGACTTCCGCCAGGCGCGCCCGCGCGACCCCCGCTGCGTCCTCTTTGGACAGACCGCGCACGCTGCGCAGCGGCAGCACGATGTTGTCCAGCACCGAACGATGTCCGAAAAGGTTGAAGTGCTGGAAAACCATCCCCACTCGCTGGCGCAGCGCGTCCGGGTCCGAGGCGATGACGCTTTCGCCGTCCAGCAGCAGGTCGCCGCTGTCGGGCTCCTGCAGGCGGTTTACGCAGCGCAGCAGCGTCGACTTTCCGGAACCGGACGGGCCGATGACGCACGTGGTGCTGCCGCTGGGCACCTTCAGGTTCACCCCGCGCAGGACCTCCAGCGTCCCGAAACTGACGTGGATGTCCTTCAGTTCCACCGAAGAAGAACGAATCGCCGTGCTCATATCGCCGCTCCGCCCGCGAGCATTTCGTTGCTCTCCGCCGTCACCTTGCGGCCGGTTTGCAGCCGCTTGTCGATGTAGTTCACCAGGTGCGTCAGCGGCACCGTGATCACCAGGTAGACCACCCCGGCCGCGACCAGGGGCGACAAGTTGCCAGTGTTGGCCGCGAGGTCCTGGCCGATGCGGAACAGTTCCCGTTGCGAGGTAAGGAAACCGAGGAAGTACACCAGGGTCGAATCCTTCACCAGCGCGATGAACTGGTTCACCAGCGCGGGCAGCACTCGCCGCACGCCCTGCGGGATCACCACCAGCAGCATCGCCTTGGAGTAGCTCATGCCGAGCGCGCGGCTCGCCTCCAGCTGCCCCTTGTCGACGCTCTGGATGCCTGCCCGGAAGATCTCGCCGATGTACGCGGCGGCGATCAGGCTCAGCGCGGCGATGCCCAGCGGGTACGGGTTGTTGCCCACCAAGTCGCGAGCGAGCAGGCCGACGCCCTGGCCGATCACCAGGATCGTCAGAATCGCGGGCAGGCCGCGGAAAATGTCCGTGTACACCCGCGCCGGCCAGCGCAGCCAGCGCTTGGTGGACAAGCCCATCACCGCGAGCACCATGCCGAGCAGGGTCCCGATGATAGCCGCCGCCACCGACAGGATCAGGGTGTTCAGGAGGCCGGTCTTGAGCAGGTCCGGGAAAACCTCCCAGATGTACTGCCAGTTCAGGAAAGTGTCAAAAAACTGATCCATCAGACTACTTCGTCTTGAAATCCGCGGGAACCGGAATGCTCGGCTCGAACTGCTGGTGCACCTTCGCCCAGGTGCCGTCCGCGACGGCCTTCTTGATGCCGTCGTTCAGCTTGGCCAGCAGTTCGGTGTTGCCCTTGCGCACCGCGTACCCGTGCGGAATGCTGGTCGTGATCGCCTTCGTGACCTTCAGTTCAGGGTTCTTCTTCGCGTAATCCTCCGCGGACACCTGGTCGAACACCGCGCCGTCGACCGCCGCGGAGTTCAGCGCGCTCAGCGCCGCCGCGTCGTTCGGGAACCGGACCGCCTGCGCCTTCGGCGCGTTCGCGGCGAGCCAGGTGTCCGACACCGTGCCCTGCACCACGCCGATCCGCTTGCCCGCCAACGAGTTCTCGTCGGTGATGCCCGCGGTCGCCTTCGCCTCGATGCCGAGCGACTGGTAGTTGTACGGGTCGCTGAACGCCACCGTCTTCTTGCGCTCGTCGGTCTGCGCGATCGCCGAACTGCCGATGTCGAACCGGCCGTTCGCGACGCTGCCGAGCAGCGCGGAGAAATCGGTCGCCACGAATTCCAGCTTCAAGCCCTCTTTCGCGGCGATATCCTTCAGCAAAGCGTTGTCGAACCCGGTGAATTCGCCGTTCTCCTGGTACGCGTTGGGCCGCGAATCGCTGAGGGTGCCGACCCGCAGGGTGGTCTCGCCGGCGTCGCCACCGCACGCGGTGAGGCCGGCGACCAGTGCCGCCGCTACGGCGGTGACGATCAGTTTCTTCATGCCACCAGTGTGCCCCGGCATCAGGAGTTCGCCACCGGGAGGCCGGGGCCGCCCTTCTCCAGTTCCTTCGCGACCGGGGCCTCCTTGAAGAACTGCGCGTGCAGCCGGGCCGCGGTGCCGTCGGCGATCGCCTTGGCCAGACCGTCGTTGATCTTCTTCAGCAGCTCGGTGTTCGACTTGGCGACCGCGAAGGCCGACGGGGTGTCCTTGTCCGCGACGGTGTAGCCGAAGTCGAGCGGAAGCGTCGGGTTCTGGTCGATGTACTTCTGGCCGATGTCCTTCGGCACGACCCAGCCGTCGAGACCGCCGGTCTTCAGCTGCGCGAAACCGGCGTTGTAGTCCGGGAACCGCACGACCTGCGCCCCGGCGAGCTTGCCGGCGAACTCGTCCTGCACCGAACCCTGCACGACGCCGACCCGCTTGCCCGCGAACGAGTTCGCGGCGGGCAGCGCGGCGCCCTTCTTGCTGACGACGGTGGTGAAGCTGGAGTCGTAGCCGTTGCTGAACGCCACGGTCTTCTTGCGCGCGGCGGTCGCGGAAATCGTCGAGCTGCCGATGTCGAGCTGGCCGCCGGCGACCTTGGCGAGCAGGCCGGAGAACTCGGTGCCGACGAACTCGACCTGGAAGCCCTCGCGCTTGGCGATGTCCCGCAGGAGTTCGTTGTCGTAGCCGGTGAACTGGCCGTTCTCGAGGTAGATGCTGGGCGGGGCGTCGGTGAGGGTGCCGACGCGCAGGGTTTCCCCGGAAGCGTCCGAGGATCCGCACGCCGTAAGGCCCGCGGTGGCGGCGACTACGACGGCGAGCGTGCTGAGGATCTTTCTCATGACTTCTTCCTGGGTATCCGGGGTGCGCAGACAGGAAGCGCCAGGCCGCGGGTGGCGGCCTGGCGCTTCCGGGTTCGGCACGAAGACTAAAAGCTTCGCCCGATCGAGTAATGCCGTCTCAGCACGTGGACGACGTGCGCGCACTCACAGAATCGGCTGCGGCGCGTACGCCGCGGCGTCCGGGAATCGCTTGAGCACGTCCTCGACGCGCGCCGCGACTTCTTCGACCTGACGCGGGGCGACGCCGGTGAACGAGATCCGGTCGGCGAGGAGTTCGTCCAGGTCAGCGCGGGTGAGCGGGATCCGTTCGTCGGCCGCGAGCCGGTCGAGGAGGTCGTTCTCCGCACCCCGTTCGCGCATCGCGAGAGCGACGCCGACAGCGTTCTCCTTGATGGCCTCGTGAGCGGTCTCACGCCCGACGCCGCGGCGCACCGACGCCATGAGCACCTTCGTGGTCGCGAGGAACGGGAGATAGCGATCAAGCTCACGCTCGACCACGGCCGGGAACGCGCCGAACTCGCCGAGCACGGTGAGGAAGGTTTCGAGCAGGCCGTCGAGCGCGAAGAACGCGTCCGGCAGCGCGACGCGGCGCACGACGGAATCCGAGACGTCGCCCTCGTTCCACTGGTCGCCGGCCAGCTCGCCGATCATCGACAGGTACCCGCGCAGGATCACGGCGAGCCCGTTGACGCGCTCGCAGGACCGGGTGTTCATCTTGTGCGGCATGGCCGACGACCCGACCTGGCCCGGCTTGAAGCCCTCGGTGACCAGCTCGTGCCCGGCCATCAGCCGGATCGTCTTGGCGAGGCTGGACGGCGCGGCGGCGAGCTGGACCACAGTGGACAGCACGTCGAAGTCGAGCGAGCGCGGGTACACCTGGCCGACGCTGACGAACCGGTTGCCGAAGCCGAGGTGCTCGGCGATCCGGGACTCCAGCTGGTCCAAAGTGGACTCGTCGCCGAGCAGGTCGAGCATGTCCTGCGCGGTACCGACCGGGCCCTTGATGCCGCGCAGCGGGTAGCGCTCGATCAGGTTGTCCAGCCGGGAGAACGCGACGAGCAGTTCGTCGGCGGCGGTCGCGAAGCGCTTGCCGAGGGTGGTCGCCTGCGCGGCGACGTTGTGCGAGCGACCGGCCATCACCAGGTCGGAGTGCTCGACAGCCAGCGCGGCCAGCCGCGACAGCACCGCGGCGACCCGGCCGCGGACCAGTTCCAGCGACCGCAGCTGCTGCAGCTGTTCGACGTTCTCGGTGAGATCGCGCGAGGTCATGCCCTTGTGCACGTGCTCGTGGCCGGCGAGGGCGTTGAACTCCTCGATCCGGGCCTTGACGTCGTGCCGGGTGACGCGTTCGCGGGCGGCGATCGATTCGAGGTCGACCTGCTCGACGACGCGTTCGTAGTCGTCGAGCACGCCTTCGGGCACCTCGACGCCCAGCTCGGCCTGCGCCCGCAGCACGGCGAGCCACAGCCGCCGCTCGAGCACGACCTTGCGTTCGGGCGACCAGAGCGCCACCAGCTCAGGCGAGGCGTAGCGGGCGGCGAGCACGTTCGGAATGCTGGGCTTGAGCGTCACGCGGTCACGATACCTGCGCAGGTCAGCGCGGCGGTCACCACTCCGTGAAGCTGCCGTCGGGCAGCCGCCACACTGGCGACCGCCACGCATGCCCGGCCTCGTCCGCGCGACGCACAGCCTCCTCGTCCACCTCGATGCCGAGGCCAGGAGCGGTCGGCCGCGCGGCGTAGCCGTCGGTGAAGCGGAACAACGCGTCGTCGGCGAGATAGGCGACCGGCTCGCGGCCGTCGTGGTAGTGCATGCCGAGGCTTTGTTCCTGGATCAGGAAGTTCGGCGTCGCGAACGCCACCTGCAGCGCGGCGGCCAGCGAGATCGGGCCGAGCGGGCAGTGCGGGGCCAGGTTCGCGCCGTACACCTCGGCCAGCGCGGCGATCCGGCGCAGCTCCGAGATGCCGCCCGCGTGCGACGGATCCGGCTGCACCACGGCGACGCCCGCGTCCAGCACCGGCTTGAACTCCCAGCGCGAGAACAGCCGTTCCCCGAGCGCGACCGGCACCGTCGAGGCCTCGACCACCGACGCGAGCACGTCCGCGGGCAGCTCCGGCAGTACCGGCTCCTCCACGAACATCGGCTGCACTTCTTCGAGCATCTTCACCAGCCGACGCGCCATCGCGGGCGAGACGCGGCCGTGGAAGTCGATCGCCAGGTCCCGGTCCGGTCCGAGCGCTTCCCGCGCCTCCCGGGCACGGGCCAGCGCGGCGTTGGCCTCGGCGGGCGTGGCGATCGGCCCGAGTGGTCCGGCGACGTTCATCTTCACCGCAGTAAAACCACGCTCGACCTGCGCGGATACCGCGTCGAAGATCCCCGACGGACGGTCGCCGCCGACCCACGAATACACCCGCACGCGATCGCGCACCGGACCGCCGAGCAGCTCGTGCACCGGAGCGTTCCGGGCCTTGCCCGCGATGTCCCACAGCGCCTGGTCGAACCCGGCGAGCGCGCTGGAAAGCACCGGGCCACCACGGTAGAAGCCGCCGCGCCGCAGCACCTGCCAGTGGTCCTCGATCCGCAGCGGGTCCTTCCCGATGACCAGCTCGGCCAGCTCGTGCACGGCCGCGCGAACGGTCCCGGCCCGTCCTTCGACGACCGGCTCGCCCCAGCCCGCGATGCCCTCGTCGGTGCTGACCTTGAGGAACAACCAGCGCGGCGCGACGAGGAACGTCTCGATCCCGGTGATCTGCACCTTGTCTCCTAAGCGGACTAAGCGGACTAAGCGGAATCTTTCGCGGCCGACCAGCCGCCGTCGACGGTCAGCTCGGCACCCGTGACGAACGACGCCGCGGGCGAGAGCAGGAACGCGATCACCGCGGCGACCTCGGCCGGATCGCCGAGCCGACCGGCAGGCGTCGCGCGGGCGCTGCGTTCGCGGTCTTCCGCGCTGATCCGGCCCCACGCCTCGGTCTGCACGGGGCCGGGAAGCACCGAATTCACCCGCACTTCCGGCGCGTACTCCACGGCCAATTGCCGCGCCAGAGACACCAACGCGCCTTTGCTGGCCGCGTACGCCGGGTGTCCGGGCAGTCCGAATCGCGCGTGGACGGAGGAAACCAGCACCACGGACCCGCACCGGGCCCGCAGCGACGGCAGGCAGGTCCGGACGGCCAGGTACGAGGCGGTGAGGTTCACGTCCAGCTGGCGTTGCCATTGGGCGCGGTCGGTTTCGTGCAGTGGGCCCAAAGTCGGCAGGTAAGCGTTGCTGACCACGGCGTCGACTTCGCCGGCCAGGTCTAGAACGCGTTGCCACGTCTCGTCATCGGCCACATCGCCCTGCACGCCACCCGGGACCGGGGCGAGGTCGACGCCGATCACCCGGTAGCCGTCGGCGTCGAGGTTGCGGGCGGTCGCGGCACCGATCCCGGACGCCGCGCCGGTCACCACGGCAGTGCGCATGGTTCGCAAGCATGCCGGGATGCCTTCAACCGAGTCAAGAATAATTAGTAATTTATAATTCTCCTGCTAGGCTGGCCGGCATGGGTTACCGGTGGGAGATCACGCGTGCCGCGGTGCGCCAGGGCGTCGTCGGGATCGTGCGGACGACGGACGCCGCGTCGGCCGTCATCGCAGCGCGGGCAGTGCTCGACGCGGGGTTGAAGTCGGTCGAAGTCCCGCTCACCAACGCGGGCGCGCTCGTCGCGATCGAGGAGCTGAGCGCCGCTTATCCGGACGCCACGATCGGGGCGGGCACGGTGCTCGACGAGTCGTCCGCGACGGCCGCGATCCGTGCGGGGGCCCAGTTTCTCGTCTCCCCGTCGCTGCACACCGAGGTGCTGCGTACCGCTCATCGGTACGGCGTCGCGGCGCTGCCGGGCACCGGTTCGGTCACCGAAATCGTGCGCGCGATGGAGGAAGGTGCTGACGCCGTAAAGGTTTTCCCCGCTTCCGCGCTCGGGCCACAGTGGATCAAGGACGTGCGCGCCGCGCTTCCGCAGGCACCGCTCGTGCCAACGGGTGGAATCGCTCCCGAGGACGTGCCACGCTGGCTCGACGCGGGCGCCGTCGCCTGCGGGATCGGGTCGGCGCTGACCCGTGGTTCCGCTGAGGACATCCAGGCCCGGGTGGCCGCATTGGTGAGGGAGAACTAGTGAGCGACGTCGTACTCGTCGGCTGCCGCACCGCCGAAACCGGCGGGAAGGGCACGGGAATCTCGGTTTTCCGACGCTCCGGCGGCGAGCTGACAGTGGATTCGACGTTGCCGATGGTGTCGCCGACCTGGCTGACCCAGCATCCCGCGCTGCCGATGGTGTACGCGACCAACGAGACGAGCTACGGCGAGATCACCTCCGTTTCGGTCGCCGACGGGCTGACCGCGCTCGACGTGGTCGAATCCGGCGGGGCCAGCCCGTGCCATCTCGCGGTGACGCCGGACGGCCGGTTCCTGTTGTGCGCCAACTACGGCGGCGGCAGTCTCGCCGTGTTCGCCCTCCGCGCGGACGGCCGGATCGACGGCCGCACCGACCTGGTGCGGCACACCGGAAGCGGGCCGCGCGCCGACCGGCAGGAAGGCCCGCACGTCCACATGGCGGTGTCCTCGGCGGACAGCTCGGTGGTGAGCGCCGTCGACCTCGGGACCGACGAAATCCGCAGCTATTCGCTGTCTCCGGAAGGAAAACTGACTCCGCTGGCCGTTTCGGCACTGCCGCCGGGCACCGGACCGCGACAGCTCGTGCGCGGCTCGGACGGAATCGCTTACGTGGCCGGGGAATTGTCCGGCGAGCTGATCACGATGCGCGAGACTTCGCCGGGTGCGTTCGAGTTCGCCGAGGCGACTCCGTCGACGGTGGCTGGCGGCGAATCCCTGGTAGCACACCTGGAAGTACTCGAATCCGGGGTCTATCTGTCGAACCGCGGCCCGGAATGCATCACGTCGTTCGCGGGTTCGCCGCTGCGGGCGGTCGCTGATCAGCCGTGCGGGTCCTTCCCGTGGAACTTCGCGGTCGCGGGCGGAATGTGCTACACCGCAGCCTTCAAGGACGACGTCATCTCCGTTTTCCCGTTGCCGGACTTGGGAAACGCGAAGGTGCGCACGTACCCGGCCGGCTCCCCGACGTGCGTGCTCCCGCTCCGGTGACCGATCATCGCCCTCGCGGCCTGCACGGGCAGACCGTGGAAACGCTCGCCGCGCGGATTCTGTCCGGCATCTGGCACGAGGGCATGGTGCTCGACCTTCCCGCGCTGCGCGAGGAGCTGGACATCAGCCTCACCGCGCTGCGGGAAGCGTTGAAAGTGTTGGCCGCAAAGGGAATGATCGGCGCTCGACAGAAGCACGGAACGTTCGTGCAACCGCGCGAACGCTGGCAGCTCCTGGACGCCGACGTCATGCGCTGGCAAACCACCGCGCGCGGAAACGCTGGCCTGCTGGACGAATTGGCCGAAGTACGCGCTGTGGTCGAGCCCGCGGCCGCGCGGATGGCCGCTGAGCGCGCGACCGCCGAAGACCTCGCCGCGATGGCGTCCGCGCTCGACGCGATGATCGCCGCGCCGGATGCGGAGGCGAGTGTCGAGGCGGATCTGGCGTTCCACCGCAGCCTGTTGACCGCCGCGCACAACAACTTCCTGCTCCAGATCGAACGCGTCATCGCGATCGGTTTGGCGGAACGGGACAAGCTCGTCCACAGCGGCGGCCCCACCGACGATCCGGTGCCGAGCCATCGCCGGGTGCTGGACGCCATCGCCGCGCACGACCCGGACGCCGCCGAGACCGCGATGCTGGAGCTGCTGGTGAAATCCGCCGCCGACGCCGCCCGGACGCGTCAGGAGGCGAAGGCCAGCCGGTAGGCGGTCGGCGTGGTCCCGAGCGCGCGCCGGAAGTGCAGCCGCAGGTTGGCCGGGGTGCCCAAACCGCAGTCCCGCGCCACACGGTCCACTGAATGGTCCGTAGTCTCCAGCAATTCCCGCGCTTTGCCGAGCCGCGCGTTGAGCAGCCACTGCAACGGGGTCGTCCCGGTTTCCTCGGCGAACCGGCGCAGGAACGTCCGCTGCGACATCCCGGCGTGCCGGGCGAGCAGGCGGATGCTGAGCGATTCGTCCAGCCGCTGCAACGCCCATTCCCGCGTGCCGGACAGCGAAGCGTCGCCGGCGTCCGCGAGCGGAGCGGGCACGTACTGGGCCTGGCCGCCTTCGCGATGCGGAGCGGCGACGAGACCGCGCGCGATCCGATTGGCGACCGCGGCACCCAGGTCGCGGCGCACGATGTGCAGGCACAGGTCGATGCCGCAGCACACGCCGGCGGAGGTGAGCACGTCGCCCTCGTCGACGTAAAGGACATCTCGATCGACCTGGACCGAGGGGTACTCCCGCTCGAAATCGTCGATATATTCCCAATGCGTCGTAGCGTGCAGGCCGTCCAGCACTCCCGCCGCGGCCAGCGCGAACGCGCCGGTGCAGATGGACACCACGCGCCGTCCCCGGCCGCGGGCCTCGGCCAGCAGCTCGACCGCGGCTTCCGGCAGACGATGCTCGAAGTCGAATCCCGGCACGATCAGCGTGTCCGCCGCCCGCAGCTGCTCGACCCCGCCCTCGGCGGCCAGCGCGAACCCGGCGCTGGTGGCGACCTTCGGGCCGAGCGCGCACAACGTCATCTCGTAATGCGTCTGCGGCCGGACCTGGAACACCTGCGCCGGGATCGCCAGATCTAGCGGGAGGACCCCGTCGAGCGCCAGCACCGCGACCCGATGCACTGTCATGGCAAGATTCTATCGAAGTACGGCAAACTTGCCACTCACCAGGTCAGCGGCCTGCGGGCCAGTCTTGAAGCCATGACCGAACTCCTTCCGGACGCGGTGGCCGCACTGCCCGCGACCCCGCTGGCGGACGCCGTCATCGAGGTCGTCCGGCCAGTGGAATCGCAGTCGGTGTTCAACCACAGCGTCCGCAGCTATCTGTTCGCCCGGCTGGTCGCCGACCGGCTGGCTGTGTTCGACTACGACGACGACCTGCTGTTCGCCGCGTGCGTGATGCACGACCTCGGCGTGGCGACCGACGGCGCGCACCAGGAACGCTTCGAGGTCGAAGGCGCCGAGCGCGCCGCCGGATTCCTTACCCAGCAAGGGATTTCCACCGCGAACGCCGACCAGGTCTGGCAGGCCATCGCCCTGCACACCTCCCCGGGAATCGCGGAACACCGCGGCGAGCTGTGCGTGCTCCTGCGCGCGGGGGTCGCCGTCGACTTCGGCGGCCCGATCGGCGCCGAGCACGTCGAAGCCATCACCGACGAGCAGGCCGCGACGATCCACGCCGCTTACCCACGGCTGAACATGGTCCGCTCGCTCACCGACGCGATCGTCGCGCAGGCCGCGAAAAACCCGACGAAGAACGCACCCGTGCCGTCCGTTCCCGCTGATTTCCTGCGGGAACGCGCGGCCGACGGCGAAACCCGGCTGGAACGCGCCAGCCGTTCCTCCCGCTGGGGCAACTGAGAAAGGGATCCACATGCAGTCCGTCAAAGTCCCCGAGGACTCCGAAGTCTTCGGGCCGTCCGGGGCCTCCGCCTTCTCCCGTTTCGGCTACTCGGCCGCCGTCCGTGCGGGAAACCTGCTCTTCATCGCGGGAACGATCGGCCGCCGCCCGGACGGGGCCATCGCGGAAACCATCGAAGAGCAGACCGAGATCGCGCTCCGCCGGATCGAGGAAATCCTCCGGTTGGAAGGACTCGACCTCTCCGCGCTGGTCGACATCACCAGCTACCACGTCGACATCCACCAGCACCTGCCCGGTTTCCTGGAAGCCAAGCAGCGGATCGTGACCGCGGAGCCCTATCCGGCGTGGTCGATGATCGGCGTCAGCGGGCTCGCCAGTCCGGGGCTGCTGATCGAAATCCGCGCCACCGCGGCGTATCCGGACTGACTGTTCTCAAGGGACGCCGGCGGACTCCGCGAGCGCGGTCCGCAGCATCCGCCCGGCGGCGGCGCGCGGGGCCGGGTCGACCGCGATCAGCGCGTTGACCACGGCCCCGTCCACCAGCGCGACCAGCCGGTCCAGCTCGTCCTTGGCCACCGGCGTCCCGGAGCGGGCGAAGATCTCCGTCAGCAGTTCGTTGAGCTGCTGGGACAGCGTCCGCATCAACGGGCGCAGGTACGGCCGCCGTCCAGTCGCGACCAGGCGTTCGTAGCGCAGCAGGACCGCCTCGGCGTCCGCCTCCGGATCGCCGCTCGGCGGGCCGAGCAGCATGTCCAGCACGAGTTCCACGGTCGCCTCGACTCCCCGGTTGCGGGTCGTCAGGTCGTCCAGCTGCCGCCGTCCGTTGTCCAGTTCGGTCTGCCCGTGATGTTCCACCGCGGCGGTGACGAGTTCTTCCAGCGAGTCGAAGTAGTACGTCGTGGACGCCAGCGGCAGGCCCGCCCGCTCGGCGACGGCACGGTGCCGGACCGCGTCGAAACCGCCCTCGGCCAGCAGCTCGGCGGCGGCTTCGACGAGTGTCGCTCGTCGTCGCTCGCCCTTCGGAGTGGTGGCTGCTGCCGTCATGCCCCGATATTCTGCCAGCCGCGCCGTGGGCCGCTGGTCAGAACCGGGGGGCCAGCGAAGCGGCGAAGCGCGCCAGGTCGGTTGCGTACGGTGCTGGATGCCCGGAAGTACCCGGCACGCTGACCAGCACGAGAGTCCCCCCACTGCCGGTTTTCTGACGCACAGTGACGGCTCCGGCCGGTTGCGTGGGCACGGTCACCTCGGCACCGCGAGCGAACACGGCCGCGCCGATCGCCCCGTCCGGAAGCGGGAACCCCGCGCCGCGCGACGACGTCGTACAAACGCTGCCTGGGGAAGCCTGCGCGGCACTCAAGTGGCCTGGGAGCTCGCCAGCGAGGGCAGTGGCGAGCTCCCAGTCCACCCGTGCGCACCCGGAGGTGCCTTCGACCCGAGGGCCGGTCCTCCCGGTTTCGCCGGCTCCCTGCCGAGACGGCTGACCCGGGAAGTCATCCCCATTGCTGAAAGGACGCGCCGCCGAGCCGCCGGGTTGCGCCGGTGCGGCCACGGAATTCGCCATCGAATCGGACTTCTCGCTCGTAATCCCGACAATTCCCCACGTACCGAACCCCGCGACCACCGCGACGGCCGCCGCGCCGACGGTGATCCGGTTGCGCCGGCGCAGCGTCTCGCGCTTCGAGCGGCGCACCACGTCCTCCACCGAGAACGTCGGAGGCGGCACCTCGCCGGGAGCGGCGGAGAACAACGTCTCCGCTTCGCGCTCATCCATTGGTCTCCACCTCCCGTTCCAGCACCTGACGCAGATTCGCCAGCCCGCGCGCCGTCTGGCTCTTCACGTTGCCCTCGCTGCAGCCCAGCGCCGTCGCCGCGGCACCGACGTCCAGGCCGTCGAAGAACCGCAGCACCAGCACCGCCCGCTGCTTCGGCGGCACCTCCTTCAACGCCGCGAGCAGGTCCTCCCTGGTCGCGACGCGTTCGGCGAGCCCGGGACCGTCGTCAACGGGTTCGGGCAGCACCTCGGTCTGCCGCTCCCGCCGCCACGGACGGCGAGACTCGTCGATGACCGCGCGCACCAGCGTCTTGCGCACATACGCGTCGGTCGCCGCGCGGTCTCTGATCTTCTTCCACCTCCGGTGCAGTGCGACGAACGCTGTCTGCGCGAGGTCGTCGGCCTTGTGCCAATCCCCGCACAGCAAATACGCGGTCCGGCGCACGGCGTCCCTCCTCGCGGCGAAGTACTCCGCGAACTCTTGTTCGTCGCGCTGGTCCACGCGCTTTGCAGCTCCGCTCTGGCCATGTCCGGTGAAGGGACGGATCCGGGGGCGTCCACGGTTGCACGTCCGGCCGGAGACGTTCCACCCCCCGCCGCATTGATGCCGCGCCCACCTGTGTGATGTGATCGGACTGTGACCATGACTGGGCAGCTGATCGACTTCCGTTCCGACACCGTCACCCGCCCGGACGCGATCATGCGCGCGGCCATGGCCGAGGCCGAGGTCGACGACAACGTCATCGGCACCGACCCGACGATCGCCGAGCTAGAGCGCCGGGCCGCGCAAACGCTCGGTATGCCGGCCGCGCTGTGGACGCCCAGCGGCACGATGGCGAACCTGATCGCGCTGAGCGTCCACCTGCAGCGCGGCGACCGGTTCCTCGCCACCCGCGGCGCGCACGTGCTCACCAACGAACTCGGCTCGGCCGCCTGGCTGGCCGGCGGCATGCCGGACATCCTCGAACACGACGCGGGTCCCGGCCGGTGCCTGCCGGAAACGCTCGAAGCCGCGATCGGCAACCCCGGCCCGTACTTCACGCTCCGCACCACACTGTTGTGCCTGGAAAACACGCACAACGCGGCTGGCGGCGCGGTCACCCCACCCGACGAGCACGCACAGCTGCTGTCCGTCGCGAAGCAGTCCGGGCTCACCGTGCACCTCGACGGCGCGCGGATCTGGCACGCCGCCGTCGCGCTGCAGGTGCCGCCAGCCGCGCTGACGGTCGGCGTCGACACCGTGTCGGCGTGCTTCAGCAAGGGTCTGGGCGCGCCGGTCGGCTCGGTCGTCGCGGGCAGCGTCGAGTTCGTGGAGCGCGCCCGGCGGATGCGGCAGATGCTCGGCGGCGGCGTGCGTCAGGGCGGGGTGCTCGCCGCGGCCTGCCTGGTCGCGCTGGACCGCGTCGACGAGCTGGCCGAGACGCACGAGTTCGCGAAACGGCTGGCCGACGGCCTGTCCGAACACGGCTGGGACGTCCGGACGCCGGACACCAACATCGTCCTGGCCGGCGTGCCGGACGTGCCGACCGCGCTGAACTGGCTCGGCTCGCTCGGCATTCAAGCCCTGCCCATGGCGGGCAAGGTCCGGTTCGTGACGCACCGGGACCTGTCGTCCGCTGACATCGCCGAAGCACTGCGCCGGATCAAGACCGGCGTCTGAAACCCTGGGGGACTCGGGTGACCAACTGGATCGTGTTCGACTACGGCGAGGTGCTCAGCCTCCGCACCGCCGCGGTGCCGAAGCTGGCCGCCGCGATGGGCGTCTCGCTGGAGACGTTCGAGCCGGTGTACTGGAGCGTGCGCGACCCGTACGACCGCGGCTGTCCTGACCTGGAGTACTGGACGTCGATCGGCGACCAGGTGGGCGCGAAGGTGGACGACGCGCTGTCGGCAGAGCTGACCGCGCTCGACGTCGCGGGCTGGGGACAGCTCGCGCCGGGGTCGCTGGACCTGCTGCAGTCGCTGTCCGAAGCCGGGGCCTCGCTCGCGTTGCTGTCGAACGCGCCGTCGGCGTTCGGCGTCTGGGTGCGCGAGCAGGAATGGGCGAAGCTGTTCAAGCACACGCTGTTCTCCGGCGACGTGAAGGTCGCGAAGCCGGACGCCGAGATCTTCCAGCTGCTGCTGGACAAGCTGGGTGCCAAGCCGGACGAGTGCCTGTTCTTCGACGACCGCCAGGTGAACATCGACGGTGCCCGCGCGGTCGGAATCCGCGCGCACCTGTGGGACGGCACGGAAGCCGCCCGCGCCGCACTGGCCTGAGCCGCGAACGGCTCCCGCACCCTCTCGGTGCGGGAGCCGTCGTCTGCCTCAGTATGGTTCGGCGCCGGTCAGCGGCTGATCCGCTTCGACTGCTTCTTCCCGGTGATCGCCCCGTAGGCCGCGGTGCCCAGGAACAGCACCCCGCCGATGATGCCGATCCACAGCACGGCCTTGAACACGAAGCCGATCACTGACCCGAGCACCATAAAGGCGATCCAGGCCACGACGAGCGCTCCGACGATCTTCCAGAACATGGCTCCTCCGATGCCGTTTCCGCGCCACGTCGGCCCGGTGCCCTCCAGCGTGCCATCCGTGCGACGGAAACTCTCTACGCCAGCCTAACGTTCAGGGGGATCTCCGGGTTCCCCCTGAGCCGCTTTCCTGGTCGTCTCGTCCAGCGGGTGGTGCGGCCGGCTTGACCGGCCGGTCTCTGGCCGAGACATCATGGAATGCAGTTTTTACGGCTTTACGACTGTCCGTTGAAAGGCACCTACTATCGGACCGTTGTTCATTCGACGCCCCGGACCAATTATCAGTGGTGAATAATTCACCACTGAGTCGGGAGCAAAATCAATGCGCAAGAAATTGATCGCAGGCGGCGTCTTCGCCGTCGCGCTCGCCCTCACCACCGGTGGAACTGCCACCGCGCAGCAATTCTCCGCCGCCCCCTCGGCCACCGGTGGCCCGACGGTGAAAAACGCCTGTGCGCAGGTGCGCGCGGCAGGCCACATGTCCTGCTTCGCACAGGTGCGCACCGACATCAAGCAGGCCCGGCGCGCCCCCGGCGCCGCCCCCTCCGGCTACGGCCCCGCAGAGCTGCAAGCCGCCTATCAGCTGAAGGCCGACGGCGGTGCGGGCCAGACGATCGCCGTCACCGAGTCCGGCGACTACCCCTCTCTCAAAGCAGATCTGGCCGCCTACCGCAAGCAGTTCGGATTACCCGCCGGCGACGTACAGATCGTGAATCAAGACGGCCAGGAGAGCCCCCTGCCTGCCGCCGACCCGGACTGGGCCGTCGAGACCGCGCTGGACGTCGACATGATCGCCGCGACCGCGCCGAACGCCAAGATCCTCGTGGTCGAGGCCAATCAGGCCACCACCGACGACTTGGGCAAGGCGGTGGACACCGCGGTAAAGCTCGGCGCGAAGTTCGTCTCCAACAGCTGGGGCGGCGACGAGTCCGAGGGAAGCGCGGGCGACGCGCACTTCAAGCACCCCGGCGTGGCGATCACCGCATCCAGCGGTGACAGCGGCTACGGCGCGAGCTGGCCGGCATCCTCCCCGTACGCCGTCGGCGTCGGCGGCACGACCCTGAAGAGCAGCGGCGGCTCGTACACCGAGACGGCGTGGAAAGGCGCGGGCTCGGGTTGCTCCAGCTACGCGGCGAAGCCCGGCTACCAGACCGACGCGACCGGCTGCGACAAGAAGGCCATCGCGGACGTCTCCGCGGTCGCCGACCCGGCCACCGGTGTCGCGGTGTATGACACCTTCCAGCAGAGCGGCTGGCAGGTCGTCGGCGGCACCAGCGCTTCGTCACCGATCATCGCGAGCGTCTACGCCGATGCCGGCACCCCCGGTGCACAGGACTGGCCCGCCCAGTACCCGTGGTCGCACACCGACCAGCTGACCGACGTCACCTCGGGCAGCAACGGCAGCTGCGACACCAAGCAGTGGTGCAACGCGGGCGCCGGATGGGACGGCCCGACCGGGCTGGGCACCCCGAAGGGCACCGCCGCCTTCACCAAGTAAGAATCGACAATTTCAGATAGTTCACCTTAAACGGGCATAATAGCGACCAGCGGTCTGGCGGAACAAATACGACGTTCCGCTCGATCGCTGGTCGTTGCCTTTGTCCAACCCCCTTCACTCGATAGGGTTCCGCACAAGGGAAGGCCGCCGCGGAGGTGACGCGCATTGACACTCCACGATTATTCGATTGCGCCGCACGGTCCCGATCAGCGGAATAACCTTGACTCCCTCGATCCGGGCGAACCCTCCTTCGCCGAAACGCTGCGCGGCGCGATCGATGCCAGCGGCCTCACCCTGGAACGCATCCGGGCCAGGCTGACCGAGCGCGGAAGCCGGGTCAGCCTGGCGACGCTGAGCAACTGGCAGTCCGGCAGCCGCCAGCCCGAACAACGCCGGTCGATAGAAGCGGTGCGCCAGCTCGAGAACGTCCTCGAACTGCCGATGGGCAGGCTGTCCGGCAGGCTGGGACCGCCCCGGCCGAGGGGAAGGCAAGTCGCCGCCGAGGAGTCCGCGGCACCCGACGAGCAGTGGCTGGACTCCAGTGGACTGTCGGCGCTGATGACCGACGCCGACATCGCACCGCAGAACGGACTGCGCCGGATCAGCTTGCACCTGCGCTGCCACCTCGACTCCGGCCGGGCGGTGCACCGGATCAGCTACCGGCACGTCCTGCGGGCCGAACGGGACGGCCTCAGCCACGACCTCAACCTGCTGGAACTCACCCCTGGCGCCCGCCGCCGGCCCACGCTCATCTCGACGCACAACTGCAGGCTGGGCCGCCAGTCGGTGAGCGAAGAGAAGCACCTGATGATCAACGAACTCCTCTTCGACAGCGCGCTCCGCCGCGGCGAAACCGTGGTCCTCGAGTACGAGATCGAGCTGTACCCCGAGCCGGGACAGCCGTCCGACAACGGCTGGACCGCCAGTTTCCGGCTGCCCATCCAGGAATTCCTGATCGAGGCCCAGTTCGGTCCCGGCGCCGTCCCAGTCCGCTGCCGGGAGGTCCGCCGCCCGTTCAGCGATCCGACCCCGACCGAACGACCGGTGCGCATCGGCGAATCGGCCAACACGCACGCCGTCATGCTCGGACTGCGCGCCGGGAGGTACGGGCTCGAATGGGACTGGCCCGAGCAGCACGGCTGACCGGGCCGCCCCTGACCGGTCTTACCCCAGCCAGCCGCCGAGCCTGCGCACCCCCTCGGTCACGTCCTCGGTCGCGCCGGCGAAGGAAAACCGCACGTAGCGGCCACCGTCGACCGGGTCGAAGTCGATACCCGGGGTGATCGCGAGGCCGGTGTCGGCGAGCAGCCGCTGGCACCAGCTCAGGCTGTCGGTGGTGTGGTCGGACACGTCGGCGTAGGCGTAGAACGCGCCGTCGGCAGGGGCGAGCTTGTCGAGCCCGATCTCGCGCAGACCGGCGAAAAGCAGGTCACGGTTGCGCCGGTAATGCTCGACGTGCGCGTCCGCCTCGGCGTAGGACTCCGGCGTGAACGCCGCGACCGCCGCGTACTGCGAAACCGCGGGCGGGCAGATGGTGAAGTTGCCGGTGAGGACGTCGACCGCCCGGTGCAGCCGCTGCGGCACGAGCATCCAGCCGAGCCGCCAGCCGGTCATCGCGAAGTACTTCGAGAACGACCCGAGCACCAGCGCTTCCCGGCCGTACTGCCAGGCGCAATCGAGCTGCTTGCCGTACGAGATGCCGTGGTAGATCTCGTCGCTGATCAGCTGCACCCCGTGCGACGCGCACCAGCCGGAAATCGCGGCCAGCTCACCCGGCGGCAGCACGGTCCCGGTCGGGTTGCTGGGACTCGCGACGATGAGCCCGTCAATCGGCCCGAGCTGGTCGAGCTGCTCGACGGTCGGCTGGAAATTCGTCTCGGCGGTGGTGGCGAACTCGACGACCTCGCAGCCGAGGACGTTCAGCAGATTCCGGTACGCCGGGTAGCCCGGCCGGGCCATCGCGACCCGCGCCCCCGGGTCGAAGGCGCTGAGAAACGACAGCAGGAACCCGCCGGAGGAGCCGGTAGTCATGACGACGTCGGAGGCGGTCACGTCGACGTCGTAGGTGCGCCGGTAATGCCCGGCGACGGCTTCGCGCAGCTCAGGGATGCCGAGCTGTTCGGTGTAGCCGAGGGTGTGCTTCCCCAGCGCTTCCTGAGCGGCTCTGAGCACCGCCGCCGGAGCGGGCACCGACGGTTGCCCGGCAGCCAGCGAAATCAGGTCGCCGTGGCTGCGCTGCCGCGCTTGCGCCGCGGACAGCACGTCCATCACGTGGAAAGGAGGTACGCCTGCCCGCAACGCGGGCCCGCCGAAAGCACCGATGTCGACCATGCGGCCAGGCTAACCGGCGGAACCGCGTGCGGGGTGTGCCTTTGCTCCCGTCAGTAACCGCGGTACGCGCCGCCGTGGGCCATCGCCGCGATGCCCGGAACGTTGGACATCGAGCCGTAGCGGTCGAGCGAGTACCGGACGCCGGCGATGATGTTGTCGACCGGGTTGTAGATGTTGTCGTGGCCGGGCAGCTTGTGCGCGTTGAACGTGGAGTCGATGCACTGCATCAGGCCCTTGGACGGGTGGCCTGCCGCGGCATTCGAATTGCCGGTGAGGAACAGGTGGTCACCCTCCCTCGCCGTCCACGTGCCCAGTTCGGTCGTGACACACCAGACATCGCCCCGTCCGGCGGTTTCCTCCCGGAGGAACGCGCCCGTGATGATCGGGTTGTTCGCTCGGACCGCGCCCTCGACCTGCCAGGTGTGATGCTCCGCCGTCCGGTCGCTGCAGGACACCCGCGGCCGCGCACCGGAGAGGTAGACCGCAAGCGTGATCGCGTCGAGAACTTCCCCTGGTGCCTGGTAGATCGTGACCTTGGGCTGGGTAAAGCCCGGGCGAAGATGCCGCGTTCCCTCCGCGTCCGTGATCGCTTCGAGCCACGCCGCACGCTGGTCAGCCGACATCGCGAGGACTTGGCCGAAGGCCGCTGTCTTCGGATTCCCGGCCCGGCGCAGCAAATCGCGAAGGTAGTCGTGGTCTAGCCGGAACTGGTGCCGCGGCCCGCACCCACCTCGATCGTCCACATACTCCGCGTGTGGCACGTCCGTCAGGAGTTCGCGGATCTTCGCGACCATGTCCGGCTTCGACTGGGCAATCGAGGCGGTCGGCCGATGCTGACGAGACTCGATGTGTCCGTCTCCGGCGATCCAGCCGAGGATCGCGGCCTCGCGCACGGTCACGTCAAGCCCAGCCCCGGTGTCGGCAATCGCCGACAGGAGCAACCGGTCCCGGCTGCCGACCTCGCTGGTCGTGACGAACCGGCCCTCGGTGGCGTACTCGGAACGGGCCGGAGCCGGCCGCACGCCATGGATCTTGCGCCGGTGAACCGCGACGCCGTTAGCCGGTTGAACGGAAGCCCGTGGCTCCCATCCGCATTCCGGGCACACCAGCGGGCCCGCTGGCTTGGCCTCGGCGACCCGGGGAAACGTGAGCCAGCGGTGGTTCGGCGTCGTCGTCGCCTGCCAGCGAGTGTTGACCAGCCGCACGAGCGGCGCGTTCTCGTGGTGCACCACCCGAGTGATCCGGGTCCACTCGCTGCGCCGGGTGGCCGGGTTGTATCCGATGGTCTCGTCGCCGACCTTGACGTCGTGATGCTTCAGCATTCCGCGCCGAGTCAGCACCATCGTGTCCAGTGGCACGCAGTCCCAGTTGTTGATCGCGTTCGGATTGCCGCCGGACTCGTGCTGGATGATCGCCCAGATGTTCTTGATGTCCGCGTCCGTCACGTTGACGCCCGCGGCCTGCAGCGCCTTGATCGCTTCCTGGATCCACTGCTGAACATTGCCGGGCGGAGGCGACGAGGGCGGACCGCCGCTCGGGCCGAGCCCGCCGCCACCAGCACCGCCGCCTCCTCCGCCGCCGCTGCCCCCGCCACCGCCGTGGTGGCCGGTGTGCAGCCCGCCGGTGCTCTGCGGCACCGTGCCGTCCGAGTTGGGGAGCGGGACCTTCGAGTAGCCACCCTCGATCTGGGTCTTCATCAGGTCCTGCGACTTCTTGACCATGTCATCGGCCTGCTTAAGGAGCGGGTCGATGGCCTGTTCGGCGTTCGTGGCGTCCGTTTGGTTGGCCGTGTTCGCGGCGTCGATGATCGACTTCGACGTCGGACTGGGGGCCGGGCCTTTCTTGTCCGACTTGGCGTACTCCGCCTCCGCCGTCTGCGCTTTCCGCGCTTTGTCCGACTCGGTCTTGATGCGGTTGTCGATCGCCGTCTTGGCGTTGTTCATCGCATCGGTGACCTTGGTCTTGATCCCGCCGAGGTCGGACGACAGCTGCGTCAGGTCCTTGCCGACGTCGTCAAGATGCCCCTGCACCTTGTCGCCCGCTTTGGTGATCTGCGTGACGTACTCGACGAAGGCGTCCGCTGCCGGGCCCTCCCACACTCCGCCGGACAACGACTTCGCGGAATTCGTCAGCTGTTGGCCGTGGTCGCCCGCCCGCTTCGCGGCGTCGCTGAACTGCTGCCCGGCTTTGCTGATCGCGTCCGGGTTGATCTTGTCGACCTTCTTAGCTTTCTCGACAATGCCGTTCCAATTCGGCGGATAGTCGATCAGCGCCATGCTCTAGCCCCCTCGTCCCTGCTCAGCGGTCTTCGTGGACGGTCAGGTCGGTCTTGTGGACCTGATCGGTCTCCTGGATCAGCCCCGCCGCCTTCTTGAGAATGAAGCTGGTCGCCTCCATCAGCTTCCCGGCCGCGTCGAACTCGCTGTGCACCCCCTGCTTGAACGTGCCGACCGCGCCGTGCACGTCCTTGGAGCCGCCCATCGTGCCGAACGGGCTTTCGGGCTCGTCGTCAACGCCGGTGAGATGCTTCTTGGACTTTTCGAACTCGTCCTTGAGCTTCTCCACGTTCCTGGCGGCAATGGCCATGGAATCCGGATCGTAGACAGGCACCGTTCGTCATCCCCTTCGCGACACTCGCTTCCCGACCAGTTCGGACGCTCCGCTGACCGGTTCGGTTCCCCTGCTTACTCTAAGACTTCGGACGCGTGCCGTGTGCAGTTCTCCCGGACTTCCACCCGCGTCGCGACCACGAGGACCCCGACTGGGGAATGGAGGGTATTCAGTGCAGCCGCTGCATCCCGGCGAATCCCGGCAATTCGGGCGATACCGCCTGATCGCTTCGCTGGGAGAAGGAGGAATGGGCCGGGTGCTGCTCGGGGTGTCCCGGGAAGGACGGCTCGTCGCGGTCAAACAGGTGCATCCGGCGTTCGCACACGACCCGGGGTTCCGTTCTCGGTTCAAGCGCGAGGTGGAAACCTCCCGGATGGTGTCCGGTGCGTACACCGCTGCTGTGATGGATGCCGACCCGGACGCTCCGCTGCCATGGCTCGCCTCAGTCTTCGTTGCGGGCCCCTCCCTCAAGGAAGCGATAGACGCCGCGGGCCCGCTCCCACCGAACGTGGTGCATTTCCTCGCGACCGGTCTCGCGTCGGCGCTCGCCGAGATCCACCGGGTCGGCCTGATCCACCGGGACCTCAAGCCCAGCAACGTCCTCCTCGCCGCGGACGGCCCACGAGTCATCGACTTCGGCATCGCCAGGGCCGCCGAAGGCGACACCGATATCACCCACACGGGGTCGATCATCGGTTCGCCCGGATTCATGTCGCCGGAGCAGGCGAACGGCCTACCGCTGACGCCTGCCAGCGACGTGTTCTCATTCGGTGCGCTGGTGACGATGGCTGCGGCTGGTCGGGCGCCGTTCGCCGGAGCGTCCACTCCTCAGACGCTGTACAACGTCGTTCATAGCGCTCCCGACCTCACCAACCTGCACCCGGACCTGCGGCGGCTTGTCGAACCTTGCCTGGCGAAGGATCCGAGGGTGCGGCCAAGTACGGCACAGATCCTGGACTTCCTCGGCTCGGTCCAGATCACCGCGACGCCTTGGCCGCCAGCGGTGCACACGATGATCGAGCGGCAGCAGGACGAGGTGAGGACTGCACTCGAGTTGCCGATGCCGAAGGAGCCGCGGAAACGTCCTAAGTGGCTGGTCCCGACTGTCGCGGCAGCGACGGCGATAGTGATCGCGGCAGCGACAACAGTGGTTCTGGTGAATCGCTACGACAATCCCGCCGCGGCCCCGGTTAGCGCACCGCCGCCTGATCCGCTCAGCCCCGCAGCACTGCGCCGGGCCGATCCGTGCAAGCTGCTTAGTCCCGATTCTCTGCCGAAGAGCGGACCGTTGCAGCCCGGACGCGCCGACATGCTGTACGAAGGATGCACCTACCCCTTCGAGGCAACTCCAAGCCAGACTATCGGCCTCCGATTGGGCGTCTCCTTGCTGGGCCAGAAGGGACAACCGACCAAGGTGGGTTCGATGGACGCAATCCAGAACCAGGAATCTAATGAATGCGAACTAGCGGTCATCAACCCTTCTACTCCTGAATTCGGCATCGCAGTGGACGCGCCCGGCACTGCCCAAACTAGTTGCGACGTCGCCCGTGAAAGCATGACTGCGGTACTGGGAAAACTGCGCAGCAATCCGGCTCCTTACCCCAACATCGCCAAGACCCTCCGAGAGGCTGACCTGTGTGCTCCGGCGCTGAAGAAGCCGCTCCAGGAGGCCGCCGGCAACGTCCTGAACAGCGAAGTAAAAGGATTGCATGACTGCACGTGGCGCGGCAGCAAGGATTACCTTGCGAGCGTCCAGCAAGTTTCAAAACCGCAACCAGCCGAGGGGCAGACGACTAAAATCGGGGATGCGTACGTGACCGTGAACCAACAGCAGGACAGGTGCTACCTGCGCTGGCTGTTTCCCCCGTACGAGCCTGACTGGCAGGGTACGCTTTCCGTAACCTCATCAACGGACGCCACGCCGTCTGGCGAAAGGAACTGCGGTTCCGCGACGAGTGCTCGACGTACTCGCCAACGCAGTCAAACCGCACGGCTGACTCAAATCGCGGCCTGCAACTCCCGCACCCGCTCCGCCAGCACCGCATTGTCCGCCGGGCTCACCGTCGCCCAGGCATGGCCGTCCGAATCGTCGGTGAGCTGGAACAGATACCGCCCGGAGTCGGTGTCGTAAAACGCCGCCACCTGCGGTGACCGGCGCACCGTCCCGTCCCGCAGCACCCGTACCGCGCAGAACTGCCCGCGCGCCGCCTGGCCCATCAGCATGCCCGCCAGCTCCTGCGCCTCCCACAACGCCACACCCCGGTCCTCCAAGGCCGTGACCAGCGCTTTCGGATCGCCAGCGGCAGCCGTGTCGGCGGCGACGAGCGTGCTGTGCGGCAGCGAGATCGACTGGCCGACACCCGGGTCGAGCGATCCGGCCACCGACACCACCGCGTCGGCGAGGCCGCTGGCGTCGGCGGGAATCAGCCACACCTCGTCCCGGTCGACCACCGCGAGCACGGCCTGGCTGCCCCGGCTCACCGCGCGGCCGTGGATCTCGCGGTCCGCCCACACCCAGACATCCACGGCTTCCCGCGGCCGGGCCAGCAGATGCAACTGGTCCAGCACCGTCCCGGATGGACGGCGGCCGCGTGCCAATCGCCGCTCTGCCAGCGAATCCCAGACGGACGCGATCAGCTCGGCCCGTTCGGTGTGCGTGCGCCCCGGCGACGGGACCGCGAGCGCGGGCGGCCGTCCGCCAAGGTCAAGCGATTCCCACAGCACGTCGAATTCGAGGGCGGTCAGTACCAGGTTCACGGCCGGCGCACGTCTCCCGTGCCGTCGCCGAGGACGTCGCGCGCGACCATCCGGCCGTCGGCGAACAGATCCTTGTCGTCGACGCCGAAGCGGCGCACGTGTTCGTCGTCGCTTTCCTGCGGAGCCGCTTCGGAAAGGAATTTGGCGTCGCCGCTGCCCGATTTCGGCGCGATCTGCTCGGCTTTCCGCAATGCGACGGCGTCCTCCTCGGGAAGCTCGTCCACCGGCAATGGCCGGACCAAACCCTTTTGCTGACCGTCTTGTCCGCGGCCTTGCCGTTCGCGATCTCCGGAAAGCGCACCACCGGCCACGCCCGCGCCCAAAGCAGCGGCACCCGCGCCGATTTCTCCGGCCGTCGCTCCGCCGCCACGCGGAGCAGGGGCACCGCCGGGGGTTTCGGCGACGGGAGCGGGCGGCGCCTGCGGGACACTGCCGACTAGCCGACCCCGTTGCAGCGCTTGGTTTTCATGGCCGCCCGCGGCACCTCCGAGGTGTCCTGCCGGGCCACCGGAGCGACCGGATCCGCTTGCGCCGCCGAGGCTTTCCGAACTACCAACGGTCCCGCGGCCAGCCGGACCGCTGTCGGAACCGCCGCCAGTCCCACGCGGACCAGTCGGCACGAAGGTGCCGGGCTCCCGCATCCCGCCAGGAACCCGCGTCCCGCTCGAAGCGCCTGGTCCGCCGGAAGTGCTTGGCCCACTGGGGATTCCGGGCCCGTTGGTCGAACCGACCGACCGAGGCGGACCGCTGTGCGGCGTGTTCCCCGGTGCCTTCTCCCAGCCCGGCGGCGGAGGAGGAGAAGCTGGCGGAACGTAGCTAGCCGCGACCACCGGCGCAGCTGGCCGGGCAGCAGGCGAAGCCGTGCCGTGCGCAGGCGTCGGCGGGTCCACGACCGGAGGCGGTGGCGGGGGAACGTACTGCGACTTCACCGACGCCGCAGCGGGCTGCACCTGGCCGTCCGGCGTCACTTCGACCGCCGAGGCCGCCCGGTCGACCGGGCTCGGCCCGCTGCCGGGCTGGACCATCGTGAGCGATTGCGGCTGCCCCAGCGGCTCGGTGGACAGCAAGTTTTCCCCGCTCTGCTGGGCATACGAGTTCAACGCCTCGACCGCTTGGCCGCGCGCGTTGTCCGCGGCTTGCACCTGGGCCGAGTGGTCGGTCTCGAAGCCGAGGAAGCTCACCACCGTGTCGATGAGCGTGAGGCTCTCCGCGCCTTTGCGCACCGCGGCCGGGTCGGGCAGCTTGTACTTGGTGCGGTTGAACGCTTCCCCTTGCGCGAAAAGCATTTCCGCGGTGTGCGTCACCTTCTGCATCGCGTCCTGCGAGAAGCCCGCTTGATCCGACAGCACCTGTCCGGCCTGTCCGCCCGCCTGGCTCTGCCATTCGACGCCGAGCTTCGCCAGCTGGTCGCGCAGCGTGCGGTCGGTGCCCGCGAGCGCGGTCGCGACCTCCCGCAGCGCCTCGACCGCGGTGGCGATGCTGGCGATCCCGTCGCCGGTGCCGAACTTCTCGATCTCGTCGGCGATGGCGGTGTCGGTCCACCCGTCGAAACGGTGGTCGCGGATCCTGCCCGCGAGTTCGGAGATCTCCACGCGCCCTCCCTAGGTCCGGTTCTTCAGGCCCTGCACGGCCAGGCCGGCGGCCTGGGTGGCGATTTCGCACAACTGCGGCTGGCTGAACGCGCCCGCGGTGACCGCGAACTCCTGTGCCGCCATGGTCTGTCCCGCGGCGACGCCGACGAGCACCTCACAGTCGGCGGGCGTGCCCGCCGCGCGGTAGCTCGTGATCGCCGGATAGCCCTCGACGCTGGTGGACGCCGTGGTCATGCTGTTCTTGCGCCGCGATCCAGTGAGCCATTCCTGCACGTCCGCGCCGACGATCCGCAGGTGCAACGCGTGGAACGGCTCGGTTTTGTCCGAGTCGAACACGCAGGTGGGCCCGTCCTTCGGGTCGGCGGCCTTGCGCGGCACGCTCGTGACCTTCAGCAGGTCAAGCTGCGCCTGGCCGAGCAGGTCGCACGGATCGGTCCCGGCGATCGGCAGGTCCGACGGGCGGCCCGGGAGCGCGGCCGCTTTCGTCTGTTGCGCCAGGGAACTCATCGCGGGCTGTACGGGGTACGCGGTGCCTTGCGCGCCCGACGAGCAGCCTGCGACACCGAGTACCGCGACAACGGCGAGGATCGGCTTAGTGGATGCCGTGCGCACCGCGGTCCCCGAACGCCGCGGCCTTGTCCGCGTCGCTGGCCTCGTACGTCTTCGCTGCTTCGCGCAGCTGTCCGACCAGCTTGTGCAGATTGGCGACGTACGCGCGCACCTGCGCCGCGTACGACTGGTCACCTTCCGCGACCACGGTGTTCCACGCGGACATCGCGTTCAAGCTCACCGTGTCCGAAGAAGGAGTGTCGACGCGCAGCTCGCCCAGCCGCGTGAGGAGCTTGTCTTCGAGCGCACTGACCTGCTCGTCGACCACTCGCGCGACCTCAAGCAGCTTCGCCGGCTCGACCACGATGTCCGCCACGCCCGGCGCTGCCGGTACGGACGAAGCCAGGTCGGTGAGCGGTGTGCTTCCCGGCATGCGCTAACCCCTCCCGTGATACGGACGGTGACCGTACGGACCCGTTTCGAGGCTACCAACCGGCGCGTGAACCCGAGGCGAACTTCGTGGAGAAGCTGTTCAGGCGGGAGCGCTTACTTCCCCGTTGGCCGCGCGCAGTGCGATATCGGTGCGATGGTGCGAGCCAGCGAGGTGTACGCGCTCGACAGTCTCGTACGCGTGCTTACGCGCCGCCTTGAGCGTCTTACCAGTGCCGACGACCGACAGCACGCGTCCGCCAGCCGAGATCACCGCACCGTCGTCGCGACGCCGCGTACCCGCGTGAAGCACGCCTTCAACCTCGCCGCCGGTGATGACATCCCCAGTGCGCGGCTTGCCCGGGTACCCGTCAGCTGCGATCACGACGGTGACCGCAGCCCCGCCCGACCACTCCAGCGGCGGCAGCTCAGCCAGCTTCCCGGTCGCCGTCGCGTTGAGCACCGTCGCCAGCGACGTACGCAGCAGCGCCAGCACAACCTGCGTCTCGGGGTCACCGAAGCGGCAGTTGAACTCGATCACCTGCGGGCCTTCCGAGGTGAGCGCGAGACCGGCGTAGAGCAGGCCGGAGAACGGACAGCCCCGGTCGGCGAGTTCGTCGACCACCGGCTGCACAACCCGCGCGACGACGTCGTCCACCAGGTCCGCAGGTGCCCACGGCAGCGGTGCGTACGCGCCCATGCCGCCGGTGTTCGGGCCGGTGTCGCCGTCGCCGACGCGCTTGAAGTCCTGCGCGGGCAGCATCGGCACCACGGTGCGGCCGTCGACGAAGCAGAAGAGCGAGGCCTCCGGACCGTCCAAAAAGGACTCCAGGAGCACCGGGTGGCCGCCGTCGAGCAGCATCAGCGCGTGCTTGCGCGCGACCTCGACGTCCTCGGTCACGACCACGCCCTTGCCAGCGGCGAGACCGTCGTCCTTCACCACCCAGGTGGGACCGAAGCGCTGAAGCGCGGCGTCGAGACGCGCGGGGGTGTCGACGACTTCGCTGCGGGCCGTCGGCACCTTCGCGGCCGCCATGACGTCCTTCGCGAACGCCTTCGACCCCTCGATGCGCGCGGCCGCTGCGGACGGCCCGAAGCAGGCGATGCCGGCTTCGCGCACCGCGTCGGCGACGCCCGCGACGAGCGGCACCTCCGGCCCGACCACGACGAGGTCGGCCTTCCACTCCTTGGCCAGGGCCGCGACGGCCTCCGGCTCGGCCAGCTCGACCCCGAGCTGCTCCGCGACCGCGGTCGTGCCGGCGTTGCCGGGGGCGCAAGCGAGCGCCGTGACCGCGGGGTCGCCTGCCACCGCGAGGACGAGTGCATGCTCCCGGGCGCCGGAGCCGATTACCAGTACGCGCACGCCGGACAGAGTAACGGTGGGGGTCGCGCCGCGGCAGCGCGCCGTCCGCGACCCCGGTCCGGACCAGGTGCGCGACTGGTCCGGTCCGCGCCCAGCCCTGCGGAACCTTGCCCGAAAACGGACGCCATCCACCGTTTACCCGGTTGTCAACCGCCCGTCCGGCTGGTGCCGCGCGCGCGACGCTTGCGGCGGTGAGGGTGACGCGGTAGTCGTGGCGAGCTGCGGATCGCCCGGTAGAGAAAGGTCCCCCCCCCATGAAGCGCAAACGCCTCGGCGTGCTCGCCCTGTCCGGCCTGGCCCTGCTCGGCGTCGCCGGCCTCGCGATCGGACCGGCCGCCGCGAGCGAGGACACGGCCGCGGGTGCGGCCGCGCACGGTCCCCGGCACGATGGCCCGGTGATCGTCGGACACCGGGGAGCGCCCGGCTACCGCCCGGAGCACACGCTCGCGTCGTACGAACTCGCCTACCGGATGGGCGTGGACTACGTCGACGTCGACCTGGTGCCGACCAAGGACGGCCAGCTCGTCGCCCGGCACGAGCCGGAGATCGGCGGCACCACCGACGTCGCGGCCCACCCGGAATTCGCCGGGCGCAAGACCACGAAGGTCATCGACGGAACCAAGATGACCGGCTGGTTCACCGAGGACTTCACCCTCGCCGAGCTGAAGACGCTCTACGCCAAGGAGCGGATCCCGCAGAACCGGCCGAACAACCAGCTCTACGACGGCCGCTACCGGATCGCCACCTACCAGGAAGTGCTCGACCTGACCCGGCGGCTCGGCCATGAACTGCACCGCACGCTGGGCACCTACCCGGAGGTCAAGCACTCGACCTACTTCAGCTCGATCGGGAACCCGACCGAACCGAAGCTGGTGTCGATCCTCAACCGCAACGGCCTGAACCGGCCGAACGCGCCGGTGATCATCCAGTCGTTCGAGGTGTCGAACCTGCAGGCACTGCACAAGCAGGTCCGGGTGCCGCTGCTGCAGCTGACCGAGGCGAAGGGCGCGCCCGCCGACTTCGTGGCGAAGGGCGACAAGCGCACCTACGCCGACCTGGTCACGCCCGCCGGGCTGCGCGAGATCGCCAAGTACGCGAAGTACCTCGGCCCGGAGAAGGGCCAGATCATCCCGCGGGACGCGCAGGACAACCTCGGCAAGCCGACCACGCTGATCGCCGACGCGCACCGCGCCGGGCTTGAGGTGCAGCCCTACACCTTCCGCAACGAAAACCCGTTCCTGCCCGCGAACCTGCGCTCGTCGGCCAGCCCGAGCGCGTTCGGCAACGTGTTCGCGGAGGAAGCGGCGTTCCTGAAGGCAGGGGTCGACGGATTTTTCGCCGACCAGCCGGACACCGCACTGGAGTCCGTCCGGGACTTCACCGGACGCTGATTTCCCTTCGCTGGACTAGGTTTTCTCCCCGGCCCGCCGGTGACGTTCGCGTCGCCGGCGGGCCGTTTCGGGTCCGGTCGCGGCGAAAATTGTCGGTGGTGCTTTGTACGTTCTCCGGCATGGCACCTGACCCGCGCGAGACCTTCTCCCGAGCCCTCGATCAAGCAGAGCACCAGATCACCGCAGTGACTCCCGACGACCTGACCAACCGCACCCCCTGTGCCGACTACGACGTCCGCGCGCTGCTCGGACACGTTGTCGGAGTCCTGCACAAGCTCACCGACGTCGGCACTGGAGGCAACGCCAGCGGCTTCCCGGACGTCGTCACCGGTATCGCCGACGACGACTGGGCCAGCACCTTCGCCAAGGCCCGCGGCGAGGTCGAGCGCGTGTGGACCGACGACGCATTGCTCGACCGCGACGTCACGCTGCCTTGGGCGACACTGCCGGGCCGAGTCGCCCTCGATGCGTACACCCATGAATTCACCGCGCATTCCTGGGACCTCGCGCAGGCCACCGGACGGGTCGACGCGCTCGATCCAGACCTTGCCGCGCTGGCCCTAGAAGCGTTCCAGAAATTCGCGCCGCCAGAGGCACGCAGCGAACAGGGCCCCTTCGGGCCAGTCGTGCCGGTCTCCGACGACGCCGAGGTCTACCCCCGGCTGGCCGCCTATCTGGGACGTCGCCCTTAGCCGTCTCAGCCAGCGAGCGCGGCAGCGGCCTTGCGAGCCTGAACGTCGGCCCAGGTCCGAATGGGATCCGCCGGATGCGCCGGGCTGACTGGCTCGGCGGTGTCCAAGTTAGTGGCATATCCGTCCGCGTAATGACTCATCGCAAGGACGACTACCGAGCCGACGCGGGCCACCACTGTCGTGCCCACCTCGCTGGTGAAGGACTGGCTCTGGTCGCCCTCCGCCGGATCGGAACCCTGCCGTGGGCTCAACTCGTGCAGGTTGGCACGGGTCGCGTCGACGAGCTTGGACCACGCCGTCTCAGCCGAACCTTCGCCGTCGTAGGCGAGCACGAACGAGGCGATCCGGGCCTCGACGTTGTTCACGTCCTCGAACCCCACGGTGCCCAGCCCGACGAGACCGTCGCAAGCCCAGCCGGTGCCCTCGGCCCCGTAGGTGCGGCACTGCGCGGCCAACTTGTCGCCAGCGAGAGCGATCCGTCCCATCTGCATGCCCTGCGGACCACGCAATGGGCCATCGATACCGCCGCTGGCGACGAAGCCCGGGACGTCCTTCTCCACCGGCAGCGCGGACTCCATAGCCGCCTCCCGGTCCAACGTCGGCCCGCCACACGCGACCGCGCCGACGAGGACCACACCCGCCAGCCCGAAAAGACGCCGTCTCATCTGGACAAACTCACATACCGCCGCCGGGACCGGTCCCTGTCCTGTTCGTGCGCCCATCACCGGCTCCGAGGTGAGCTTCCAGTTCGCCGATCAGCTCGATGTGCAGTCGCAGCGCCGCTCTCGGTGCCGCACGGAGGATTTCGCGGATCCGGGACGGGACTGGCCCAGCCGTTCTCGACCGGATCGTCCCGCCGGAGAACCGCCAGCATCTTGGGACGGACATGGTCCCAGAGCGAGGCATAGTGCGACTTGATCGACATCGGCACGCGATAGCGCGCATGGATATCAACGACACTCGCGGCGAGGTGCGCGACGACGCCTTCGGGGTCATGGAGGACGACTCCGTCAAGAAACGCGTAGCCCCAGGACTCGTCACCGACTCGGTCGGGCGCGAAGTGCTCCCGCCACTGGTCCGCGGTGTGCACAAGGAAGTCGACCGGCAGCCGGCGGGCGCGAGAGCGCCACGAGGCAACACTGTCCTCCGCAACAGTTACCACCAGCAGGTCAAGGTCGGAGTCGGCCCGCGCGGTGCCGCGGGCTACCGAGCCGCCGAGTAACACTCCACGCACGCCAGGATCGCCAGCGAGTTCAGCCAGGATTTCCTCGAGGACACTGCGATGCGTGGGCGTAGGGAACCGACTGCTCGTCACGGCTCTCCCCTTACTCCAAGCACTCGGCTAACAGCTCAACAGACGACCGGTTCGAGTGATGCAATCTCGAACACTTGTTCGACATACTAGAGGCATGTCGATCACCGATACCCGGACCGGCCTGCGCCGTTCGGAGGAGCTTCCGCCCAGCCACCAGCGAAACCTTGACACCCGCGAACGCCGGGGGCTAACTTCTGCGCACTCTCAATGGTCTGTCCGCATACCTTTCAGGTGGGTGCCCGATGGATGTCTCCGACCAGCAGACCGGCCAACCCGACGAAGACAGCGCTCGCCTGCACGCGCTTGGCTACGCGCAGGAACTCAAACGCACGATGTCGGCGTTCTCGAACTTCGCCGTGTCGTTCACGATCATCTCGATCCTGTCCGGCTGCCTCACGCTCTACGGCTTCGGCATGAAGACCGGCGGACCGGCGGCGATGATCTGGGGCTGGCCACTGGTCGGGCTGTTCGTGGTGCTGGTCGGGCTCGGCATGGCGGAGGTGTGCTCGAGCTACCCGACCGCGGGCGGGCTCTACTACTGGGCGGCGAAGCTGGCGACGCGCAACGGTCCGGCGTGGTCGTGGTTCACCGGCTGGTTCAACCTGATCGGGCAGATCGCGGTCACCGCTGGCATCGACTTCGGCGCTGCCCTGTTCCTCAACGCGTTCCTCGACCTGCAGTGGGGCTTCAGCGCGACACCGGGGCACACGATTCTGTTGCTGGCCATCATTCTCGTGGTGCACGGGGTGCTGAACACCTTCGGCGTGCGCGTGGTGGCGGTGCTGAACAGCGTCAGCGTGTGGTGGCATCTGCTGGGCGTGCTGGTGATCGTGGGCGTGCTCGTGTTCGTTCCGGCGAAGCACCAGGAAGCGTCGTTCGTATTCGGCAGCTTCGTGAACCAGACCGGCTGGGGTTCCGCGCCGTATGTGTTCCTGCTCGGTTTGCTGCTGGCGCAATACACTCTCACCGGCTACGACGCCTCGGCGCACATGACCGAGGAAACCAAGAACGCCGCGAAAGCGGGCCCGCGCGGAATCATCAACTCGATTCTCGTGTCGCTGGTCGCGGGCTGGATCCTGTTGATCGGCCTGACGTTCGCGATCCAGGACTACGACGGCGCGGTCAACTCGGCCACCGGTGTCCCGCCAGCACAGATCTTCATCGACGCAACCGGCGCGGTCACGGGCAAATTCCTGCTCCTGATCTGCATCGGCGCCCAGTTGTTCTGCGGCATGGCATCAGTGACAGCGAACTCCCGCATGATCTACGCCTTCGCCCGCGACGGCGCGATCCCGGGTTCGAAGATCTGGCACAGCATCAACAAACGAACCCAAACGCCGACCAACGCAGTATGGCTGGCCGCCGGCGGCGCACTGGTGCTTGCCCTGCCGTACCTGTGGAGCGCGACGGCTTACGCGGCAGTCACGTCAATCGCGACAGTGGGCCTGTACGTGGCATACGTGATCCCCGTCTTCCTGCGCGTCCGCCGCGGCGACAGTTTCGAGAAGGGCCCATGGAACCTGGGCCGCTGGGGCAAACCAATCGGCATCGTCGCGACGGCGTGGGTCGTGGTGATCTTCGTGCTCTTCATGCTGCCCCAAGCAAACCCCATCACGGTCGACACGTTCAACTACACGCCAATCGCCTTCCTGGTAGTACTGGGCGGCGCCGCCCTGTGGTGGGCCGTGTCAGCGCGGAAGTGGTTCACCGGCCCGAAGGTACAAGGATCAGCGGAAGAACTAGCCGCGGTGGAAAAGGAACTAAAGGAACTCGGCTAACCCCGCGCGTCCTGGAGACGACCGCCCGGTCCCCGCCCACGCCACAACCACCGCCACGGTGACGCCCAGCGGCTCGGGTCGCCACCACGTCGATGCCACCACCGACCGGTAGCCAGCCCGCCGACCGCCACCGCATCGACGCCAGGCCCCGCCCGCCCCGCGCGGGCACCTTCACCCGACCGCGACCGCCCGAAACCCTACGGCCGCACCGCATCGATGCCACGCCACTTGCGGACAACCAGCTCGCCAACCGCTTCCGTCTGGATGCCAGCCCATCTGCCAACCGCCCCGCGCGTACGCCTCACCCTGACCACGCCCACCCGAAAACACCCACGGCCGCCCCGCGTCACCTACCGACAAACCTGCTCACCAGCCGCTTCCGCCTCGACACCAGGCCACCACCCCGTCCACCAGCCGCCCACACGGATGCCTCACTGCAAGCACTCACGGCATCCCCGAGTCGTTGCGACACCACCGATCGATAACCCGCCCGCCAACCGCTACCGCGTCGACGCCAAGCCTCCTCGCCCATCCCAGCCATCAATCACTCCGCGCGTAGGCCTCGCCCGACCGCGCCCATCCGACACACCCGCGGCCACCTCGCGTCGATGCCACACCGCCAACCGATAACCCGCCCGCCAGCCACTGCCTCGTCGGCACCAGGCCCATCCACCAACCAGCCAAGCCCACGCAAAACCCCAGCGGCCGCGCCCACCCCGCCCAACCACACCCACGCGAACCCCCGGCGGCCGCGCCCCACCCGCCAACCACCACCTCACCGATGCCAAGCCGCCTCGCCCATCCCAACCACCAACCAGTCCGCGCCCAACCACACCCACGCGAAACCCCGGCAGCCACACCCCACCCATCCACCCCACCGCGAAGGGAGTCCCGACACGAACCCACACCATCCGCGCCCCGTCGGATTCAGTGAGTCAAGATGCGAAGCATGGAGACCTTGACGCTGGTCGGCGTACTCGCCGGATCGCTGGGGCTGACCGCGGTCGCCCGGCGGTTCAACCTTTCCGCGCCGCTGCTCATCGTGGTGGTCGGGCTGGGGATCGCGCTGATTCCGGGCGTTCCGCGGGTCGAGCTGGAGCCTGAGCTGATCCTGACCGTCGTGTTGCCGCCGCTGTTGTACTCGACGTCGCTGGAGAGTTCGATCTCCCACTTTCGTGCGAATCTGCGGCCGATCATCACGCTCGGGGTGCTGCTCGTCGTGGCCACCGCGTTCGTGATCGCGTTCGTGGTGCACCTGCTGCTGCCTGATCTGCCGTGGGCGTCGGCGTTGGTGCTCGGGGCGGTCGTATCCCCGCCGGACGCGGTGACGGCCGTCGCGATCGGGCGGCGGCTCGGGCTACCTCGGGGCGTCATGACGGTGCTCACCGGCGAGAGCCTGGTCAACGACGCTGCCGCGCTCACGCTGTACAAGGTGGCGCTCGCGGCGGTGGTCGGGACCGCCGGATCGCTCGGGCACGGGTTCGCGGTCTTCGCCGTCGCGACAGTGGTCGGCATTCTCGTCGGGCTGGCCGCGGGCGGGGTCGTCGAGCTGATCCGCACAAGGCTGGACGATCCGCTGCTCGAGTCGGCGTTCGGGATCGTGGTGCCGTTCGCGGCGTACGTCACCGCGGAGCATCTGCATCCGTTCGGCTCGGAGTTCAGCGGGTCGGGAGTGCTGGCAGTCGTCACGGCGGGGCTGTTCCTCGGGCACCGGTCGTTGCGGGCGTCGCCGGCGACGCGGGTGCAGGACCGGTCGGTGTGGGCGTCGATCGACGTCATGCTCGAAGCGCTGGTGTTCGCGTTGATGGCGCTGCAGCTGCCGTTCGTGCTCGACGGGGCGCAGCATGCCGCGCGGGACAACGGGACGCTCGCGTTGTCGGCGATCGTCGTGTTGCTCGCGACGATGTTCGTCCGGATTCCCGCGGTGTTCCTGTCCAGCTACCTGCCCCGGTCGCTGCAACTCCTCAGACGCACCAAGCACGATCCACCGGCTTGGCGATCGCTGGCGGTGATCTCGTGGACCGGGATGCGCGGCGTCGTCACGATCGCTGCCGCGTCCGGTGTTCCCGCGGACACTCCTGGGCGCGCGGAGATCCAGCTGTTCGCGTTCGCCGTCGCGGTCGGGACCGTGCTGATTCAGGGGCTCACGTTGCCGCCGCTGATTCGGTTGCTCAAGGTCCAGGATCCGGACGAGGACGCGCGTGATCAGGCCGAGGAGCTGGCTGCCCGGGAGGTCGCGCAGAAGGCCGCGCACGAGCGGCTGCGCGAACTCGCCCGCGATCAACTGTCCACATTAGACATCGAACCGGAGAAGATGAAACGGCTCGAGCAACGGCTGGAACGCGTCGTGGACACCCGGTTCCGGTTCGCGCAGGCCGCGATCACGCTGTCCGGCGAGGAGCGCCGGGACAGTCCGCAGGCGCAGTTCGCCAAGGCGCGGCGGGAACTCCTCATCACCCAGCGTGCGGCGATGATCGAGGAGAACCGCGCCGGCCGCCTTGACGACGACGTCCTGCAGAAGGTCCTGCGGGAACTCGATCTGGAGGAAATGTCCGTAACGACGACCCTTACGAACCGGATGAGTTGAGTTCGCCGGTCAGCCGCCACGTGCGCCGGCGGTCCTCGTCGGTGTGCAGGGCGGTCTGGGTGAGCAGCACGTCGGTCGCGCCGGCGTCGAAGTAGCGCTGCACGCCGGCGGCGACCGTCTCCTCGTCGCCGATCAGCACCAAGTCCGCCGCGCTGTCGACGCCGCCCGCCGCGAGCACCCGCTGGTACGACGGGATCGAACCGTAGAAGCCGAGTTCCCGCGCCGCGGCCTCGCGCACCGCCTCGACGTCGCTGGTCACCACGGCCGGGACGGCCGCGATCACCCGCTTGCCCGGACCGAGCGCGGGCACGATCAGGTTCGAGAGCGCGCGCGGGCTGGCCAGATACGGCAGCGTGCCGTCGGCCAGTTCCCCCGTCACGCGCAACGCCTGCGGACCCATCGCCGCGACGACCACCGAAATCGGCGTCTCCGGCGCGGGCTCGGACAGGTGCACCTCCACCGTCGAGCCGGTGAAGTCGACTTGTTCCCCGGCGAACAACGCGCGCAACGCGGTCAGGTACTCCCGCAGGTGCCGCACCGGCGGCGGGTACGGCGTGCCGTAGACGGGTTCGAGGAAGTTCTTCGCGCCTAGGCCGATACCGAGGGTGAACCGCCCGCCGGACGCCTCGCTCGCGGTACGCGCCGCGGACGCCAGCACCAGCGGATGCCGCGGATAAATCGGCACCACGGACGTGCCGATCTCGATTCGCGACGTCACCTGGCCGGCCAGCGCGGCCACCGTCAGCGCGTCGTGGCCCAACGGCAATTGGGCGACCCAGATCGACGCCGCGCCCGCCTCCTCGGCCTCGCGCGCTTGGTCCAGCACTTCGGTCACCGTGATTTTCGCCTGCGGAAGGGCGGGCAAAGTCAGTCCGACGCTCATACCTTCAAATTATTCAGGCGCACCACCGGTTTCTCACCAGCCGAAACAACAACGCGGCTTTGTGCCAGCCGAGTTCCCAATCATCGAGAGCCCCTGCCTGGATGCCCGGGAGACCCGCACCCTGGACGCCCGACGACCCAGGAGGACCGATGTCTCTGACCGACGTCATCGACGGCACCCGCCAAGCCGTGCAGGCGGACCGGCACAACGCGGCGGTGTCGTTCAGCGTGGACCACGCGCTGGTCGCGAACACCGCGACCGTGGTGGACGTCCGCGTGCGCGAACACGCGTTCATCGTGGACGAGCCGTCCGCCCTCGGCGGCACCGACCGGGCGGCCAATCCGGTCGAGTACGCGCTGGCCGCGCTGGGGTCCTGCCAGGTGATCACGTACCAGTTCTGGGCAGCCCGCCTCGGCATCCCGCTGGACACGGTGCGCGTGACCGTCGACGGAGACCTGGACCTGCACGGTTTCTTCGGCTTCGACCAGTCGACCCGGCCGGGCTTCAGCGACGTGCGGGTGGCCGTGGAACTCGAAGGCCCGGCATCGGCGGACGTCTACGAACAACTCCGCCGCGCGGTGGACGAGCACTGCCCGGTGCTCGACCTGTTCCGCAACCAAACCCCAGTCACCACAACGGTTCGCTGAGCACGTCCGTTACGACGGATCCAGTTCGCCGCGATAGGTCATCCCGTCAGCGGAAACGTTCCACCGGTCGGGCAGCGTCGGCTCCTCCGCCAGCTGCCCGATCTTGGCACCTCGGAAGTTGAAGCGGGTACCGGGAAATTCGTCCCACGACGTCGCATCGCCACTCGGCTTGCCGCGCTTCGCCTGCTCGTCGAACTGGATGAATTGCGAGAACTCCCCGTCGCGGAAATCGCACCTACCGCGGAACTCCGAGTGATAAAGCCAGACTCCGCCGAGGAATCGCGCGCCTCTCGCCAGGAGGTGCCAGCCGAACCGGGCACCCGTGAAGATGGCCCGATCGAGAAACTTCGCCCCGGAGAAGCTCGCCAGCTGGTCGAAATCGGACTGATAGAACCAGGTCTCGCCGCCAAAGACGGTCTTGTCGAACCTGGCCACCACCAAGAACTGGGTTCCGTGGAACCGGGCTTTGCCGACGGAGCATCGCTCAAGCCGGAAGTCGATCAAGACCGCGCGGCTCAGGTCGATATCGAGAGGACCCCACTTCTCCGGCGAGCCGTCCGCCTCCCGGAGATGATCCGCCAGCATTTCCTGTGCGGCGAGCCGTACCTGCAGTTCCTCGCGCTCCTGCCGCTCGGTCTCCGACATGCCGCTTTTCATCGCGGCCGCCCGCGACCGGTCGTAATCCCACGAAGGCTTCGGAAACGGCATCCGAAGATACGCGCAGATGACATTGACGACGGCCTGCCGAAGCGTCGGATTCGCATTGGCCAGCCGTTCGAGCGCATACAACCCGCCGAGCCGAACCGGCGCTTTATCCGAACCGATCTGTTCGACCGCCTTGGCGTACAGCTCGGTGATGCGCCGCTCGGTCAGGTCGAACTCGGTCGCGAGCTGGACCCGCTCCCGGTGGCGCTGGTCCTCGGCGGTGGCGGCGATCGTCTCTTTGATCTGTATTTCCGTCGACCGCTGCCGACGGGCCGCGAGCCACAGCGCGAACGCGCCGCCCGTGCCGACCGCGAGGCTCAGCGCCGTACGGATGGCGTCCAGTTCGGCCCGGGCCGCGTCCGACGTCGGCGCTGTCGCCACTTGGCCCACCAGCAGCCAGGTGGCCAGCGCGATCACGACCGCTGTCGCCGCGGCGGCAGCGGCTACCCACCACCACCGCAGCTCCGGCAGCTTCTGCACCCGGCCAGCCCGGCCAGGTCGGTCAACCCGGTCAGCGCGGTCCGGCCGCTCAGCCCGGCCAGGCCGCTCAGGCCGACCCGGCCCGGCATCAGCTTCGTCGGTCATGCCGCTCTCATCGAACCGCGACCGGCAAACGCATCAGCTCAGGCGAACTCGTGCCGCACGATCGTCTGCTCGCGCCCCGGACCGACGCCGATCGCCGACACCCGCGCGCCCGACAGCTCCTCGATCCGCTCGACGTAAGCGCGCGCGTTGGCGGGCAGTTCGTCGTAGGTGCGGCAGTTCGAGATGTCCTCGAACCAGCCCGGCAGCTCTTCGTAGATCGGGACCGCGTGGTGCACGTCGGTCTGCGTCATCGGCATGTCCGAGGTGCGGAAGCCGTCCACCTCGTAGCCGACGCACACCGGGACCTTCTCCAGGCCGGACAGCACGTCCAGCTTGGTCAGGAAGTAGTCGGTGATCCCGTTGACCCGCACCGCGTAGCGCGCGATCACCGCGTCGAACCAGCCGGTGCGCCGGGAGCGGCCGGTGGTGACGCCGAACTCGCCGCCCTGTTTGCGCAGGTACTCGCCGGACTCGTCGTCCAGTTCGGTCGGGAACGGGCCGGAGCCGACGCGGGTCGTGTACGCCTTCAGGATGCCGAGTACGGTCGTGATGCGGCCCGGGCCGATGCCGGAGCCCGCGCTCGCGCCGCCGGAGGTCGGGTTCGACGACGTGACGAACGGGTACGTGCCGTGGTCGACGTCGAGCAGCGTGCCCTGCGAACCCTCCAGCAGCACCGTTTCGCCGCGCTCCAGCGCCTGGTTCAGCTGCAGCCGGGTGTCGGCGATGCGGTGCGCGAACTTCTCGCCCGCGGCAAGCACCTCGTCGGCGACCTGGTCGGCGTCGAGCGCCTTGCGGTTGTAGACCTTGACCAGCACCTGGTTCTTGAACTCCAGTGCCGCCTCGACCTTCTGGCGGAAGATCTTCTCGTCGAGCAGGTCCTGCACGCGGACGCCGACGCGGGCGATCTTGTCCTGGTAGCAGGGGCCGATGCCGCGGCCGGTGGTGCCGATCTTGCGGCTGCCGAGGTAGCGCTCGGTGACTTTGTCGATCGCCACGTGGTACGGCATGATCAAGTGCGCGTCGGCCGAGATCAGCAGCTTGCTGGTGTCGACGTCGCGCTCCTCGAGACCGGCCAGCTCGTCCAGCAGGACGCCGGGGTCGATGACCACGCCGTTGCCGATGACGTTCGTCACGCCCGGCGTCAGGATCCCGGACGGGATGAGGTGCAGCGCGAAGTTCTCGCCGTTCGGCAGCACGACCGTGTGGCCCGCGTTGTTGCCGCCCTGGTAGCGGACGACCCACTGGACGCGGTCGCCGAGCAGGTCGGTGGCCTTGCCCTTGCCCTCGTCCCCCCACTGGGCACCGATCAGCACGATGGCCGGCATGTGACACTCCAGGTGTTCGGCAATAGGAATAGTGCTCCCGGACGGGGGCACGGGTGGCGCTGGTAAATGCCGGTGCATGACTTTAACGGAGGACTCCGGAGTGCGCGGAATAGTGGTGGCCTGCGGTGCCGCGGCGGATCTGCCCGCGCGGCTCGGCGACGTCCCGCTGGTGCACGCCGGACCCCGTCCCGGCAAGGCGGAAATCGACCCCTTGCTGGGGGAACACGACCGGCTCGTGGTGCTGGGCACCGACGCCGACCTCGCCGCCGTGGTGGTGCGTCTCATGCGCCGCGAACTCCTCCCGGGCGTGTCAGTCGGTTTCGTGGCCACTGAGCCCGGCTCTCGCGTCGCCACGCGCTGGCGGCTGCCTTCGGACCCGGACGAGGCGTTCGCGCTCGCGTGGAAGGGCGAGGACGCCGAGATCTCCCTCGTCCGCGACGACACCGGCGGCGTGCTCCTCGGGCACGCGACCCTGCGCGATGTCAAGGGCCAGGCGTATTGCGACGAACAGGTGGCTTTCGACGGCTCGGTTTCCGGCATCGAGGTCGCGCCGGACGACTCCGGGGTCACCGCTCGCATCACTCGCGGCAAGTTCGTGAAGCGGTCCTCGACGTATCGCGGGCGAGCCTTCCAGCTCGGCTGCGTGCCGACGTCTTCGCTGGTCATCGACGGGGTGCCGCAGGAGCGGGAGATCACCCGGCGGACCTGGTACCGGCACACTGTCGATCTTCGCGCGGTCCGCGGCTGACCCGGAACGCCGGGAGGAGTTCGGTCCCGCGTGGACCCACGGTGACTTTCTGTTCACCGAAGGTCGTTTTCCTGTCACCTGACGGTGTTGCGCACGCCACTTTCGTGGTCAAAGGTGAATCAGTCCCGCACCCGACTGGGGAGGCAGCAATATGCCGACCACTCGTACAGTTCGCAACTCCTTGACCGTGCTGGCCGGCGTCGCGCTGCTCGGCTCAGTCACCGTCGGCGTCGCCGGCGCCACCCCGCCCGGCATCCCGTCGGCGGACACCGCGAAGAGCCAGCTCGCCGGTCTCACGGTGAAGCCGGACGGCTCGCAGGACGGCTACAGCCGCGACAAGTTCCCGCACTGGATCGACCAGGGCAACAGCTGCAACACGCGCGAGATGGTCCTCAAGCGCGACGGCACGAACGTCCAGGTCGGCTCGGACTGCTACCCGACGTCGGGTAAGTGGACCTCGCCGTACGACGGCGCCACGTGGAGTTCTCCGTCCGATGTGGACATCGACCACGTGGTGCCGCTCGCCGACGCGTGGCGCACCGGCGCCTCGTCCTGGACCCAGGACCAGCGCCAGGCCTACGCCAACGACCTGTCCGACCCGCAGCTGATCGCGGTGACCGACAACGTGAACCAGGAGAAGGGCGACAAGTCGCCGGACCAGTGGAAGCCGCCGTCCACCGGCTACTGGTGCACCTACGCCAAGATGTGGGTGGCGGTCAAGTCCAAGTTCAAGCTCACCGTGAATTCGGCGGAGAAGTCTGCGCTGACGGACATGCTGGGCCGCTGCTGACCTCACGACCCTACCGCGGGCACCGCCGTCGCCTTATGGTCTGAACCATGAGGAAGATCACGGCGGCGGTGCTGGCGGTGTTCCTGGTGCTCTGCGGAGCGACCTCGGCGTCGGCGGCGAGCGGGCGCAGAGTTGTTGTCTACTACCAAACGACGCACCAAAACGGGTCCTACATCTCCCCGTTGGGGCTCACCGACCACGACACCGGCGTCACCGACGTGATCGTCGGAGCCGTGCACCTCAACGACGGCGGAACCATGACGCTCAACGACGATCCGCCGTCGGACCCCAAGTTCGCCCAGATGTGGGCCGATCTCGCGACGATGCAAAGCAAAGGCGTGCATGCGCTCGCGTTCGTCGGTGGCGCCGCGAAGGGCAGCTTCCAGCGTCTGGAGCAGGACTTCGATACCTACTATCCGTTGCTGCGCAACCTGATCCGCGACCATGCGCTGTCCGGCATCGACCTCGACGTCGAGGAGCAGATGTCGAACGACGCGCTGAACCGGGTGATCGACGCGCTGCGCACCGACTTCGGGCCGGACTTCCTGATCACCCTTGCCCCGGTCGCGACGGAACTCAGCGGCGGAGGCGGGCTTTCCGGTCTCGACTACGACCGGCTTTACCGCGAACGCGGCGACCAGATTTCCTGGTTCAACGCCCAGTTCTACTGCGGCTGGGGTTCGCTGGCGGACACCTCGGGCTACGACCAGATCGTCAGCCACGGCGTCGTTCCAGCGAGCAAGGTCGTCGCCGGAACGGTCACGAATCCCGCCAACTGCAACGGTTACGTCGACATGCCGACGCTGAAGAACACCGTCGGCAGCCTCGTGCGGCAGTACCCGGACTTCGGCGGCATCGACGGCTGGGAGTACTTCAACTCGCTGCCTGGCGACACCGGGGCACCGTGGGAGTGGGCGCAGCAGATCGCGCCGACGGTCAAGGGTTAGCCAGCCGCAGGATTTCCCTTGCCAGAGCGTCGTTCTGCCGGAATGAAACCGCGTTCGTACGCGGCCTCGTGAACGCACCCGCGGAACGGACGCTCGTGTGCGGGCCCACCGCGAACCGTGTCGGATGCGTGGATCCGTCCACAGTGACCAGACGGAAGTCGTTGAGCGTCGTGGCGATTCGCCCGGACGGCAACGTCGCGCCGTCGACATCCGGCACGGTTTCCTCAGCCAGGGAACCGGTGTCCCGCAAGCTGCGCAACAGCGGGTCGGACACGCGCGGAACGCTCGCGTTCGGCAGCCGCGCCTCGATCAACGTGCGCGCGGCGACCGTGTCCGGGTGGCTGGCGCTCGACGCGACGAACGTCCCAGCGGTCTCGTCGGCTTCGATCGAGATATCGGCACCGAGGAACGAGACGACACCGGCGTCTTCGAGGGCGAGCAGTTCGTCGAGCCGACGAGGCGGCGGACCGCTTGCATAGTAAGAGAAAAACCCGTGGAACCAGCCATCCATATCGGACACTTGAGAGGCGGCGGTCAGCTGTCCGGTCGCGAGCAGCGCGGGCAGCTGGCCAATCACCGACAGCAGCGCCATGAACGCGCCGAGGTCCGCACTGTGGTGCACATCCGCCCGTCGCGCGAGATCGGACTCAATGTACTTCCGCAGCGCTTTCCCGAATTCCGCACCGGAATCGAAGCGACGGCCAGCGAACGGCCGGTCCAGCCGGTCCAGGTCCAGCCGGTCTTCCAAGGCAGGCACCGCGGCCGAGATCAGTGCGTCCATTTCGGACGTTCCCCAGGGCAGGTCGGCGAACTTGTCCGCGAAGACCGCGTAATCGGTCCGCACGCGATCCGGATGCCCGGTGAACAGCTCTGTGTAATACGCCCAGGCCAGTTCCTTCGCGATCAGCGGCCACACGTCCGCGCGGAAATCGAGCGGACCGGACAGCCTGTCGATGGCCCGCCGATCGAAGAATCTGGGCAGCTGCAACGGTTTCCCGCGCAGCCGGTAACCGGTCTTCGCGTGGTACGGCACGCCGCGCCGGGAACCGACGTGCAGCACCGGCTCGGCACCGCTCGGACGGTAACGCAAGCCGCCACACGGCAACTCCTCGAACCGGCCGCCGCGGCCCTCGGTGAGCAACAGCATCAAGTCCACGAACGCGAGCCCGAAACCGCGCACCAGCACCGGTTCCTGAGCAGGCACCGCGGAGTAGTCGACGTCCGCGGTGTATCCGGCGGGGTAGTAGGACAGCTGGTGCTGCTCGGCGAACGCCTCCAGTTCGCGTTCGCGAGAATCCGGGACCGCGTCGAGGTGGCCGACCGTCAGCACCACGGCGTCCGCGGGCACGGTCGTGCCGTCGGAAAGCCGCACTGTCTCGTCGTTATCGATGCTTTCGGCCGTGGCGAGGTGCTCGACCACCGTGATTCCGGGCGGCAATTCAGCCACCACCTTGCGGTAGAACCACTCCAGGTACCGGCTTTGCAACCGCCGGGTCGGGAAATCCGTGGAGGCGAGCGTCTCGAACTCGGCGCGGACGTCGTCCGGCACCGGATACGGCAGGGTCCCCGCACGCACCTGCCGCACCCACTCGATCAGCGACGGCCCAGAACGCACCGGACCGTCGATCCGGACGGTGTCGTCGGTGAACACGGTGACGTCTTCGGGCATCGAGTTCATCCGCAGCAGCGGCGACTGCTCGTACCGCCACACGCGGCCGGGGCCGGGCGGGAACGGGTCGATGAGGTGGACTTCGATACGCCGGTCGCCGAGCAGTTCGGCGGCGCTCGCGGACAGCCGTTCGAGGACGCCGACCCCGCGAGGTCCGGCGCCCACGATGGCGAGCGTGAACGTCGGGAGAGCGGTCACCCGGGCGAAGCTACGCGGCTGGGTGGCCGGACGGCGGCCGTTCCACAGTGCGGACGGTCGACACGATCGAGGGTGACACAAACCACAAAGATCGAACTGACCCCGGCGGGGAGTGCGGAGCGCTATCGTTTGGACACGTGGCGAACTGATCGTGACCTGTCGGATACCGGCGAAAGAACCTAGAGAATCACCAACAGTCACGAGACACTGAGCTTGACAACTCACTTCGTGTGACCGGCCCGTGACCAGGAGGATCTAGGGTCACCCGTTGGTCACTAGTGCGGCACAGTCCGCACACAGCAGCGGGGAGAACACGCATGACGACAGCACCAGACCGGGTCACGTTCCGCGAGGTGTTCGGAGTCGCCGAGTTCCGCGCGATGTGGTTCGGCGAACTGCTGTCGATCGCCGGTGACCAGCTCGCCCGGGTCGCGCTCTCCGTGCTCGTCTACGCCAACACCGGTTCCGCGACGCTGACCGGCCTCACGTACGCGCTGACGTTCTTCCCCTCGCTGCTGGGCGGCATCTTCCTCACCGGATTCGCCGACCGCTTCCCGCGCCGCACCGTGATGGTCACGGTCGACCTCATGCGCGCGGTGCTGATCCTGTGCGTAGCCATTCCCGGGCTGCCGTTCTGGGCACTATGCGTACTCGTTGGCTGCGTTTCACTACTGAATCCGCCGTTTAAGGCGTCCCAGCTTGCATTGCTGCCGCAGGTGCTCGAAGGCGACCGATTCGTGGTCGGCATGGGCATCCGCAGCATGACGGTGCAGTCCGCGCAGCTGCTCGGTTTCGCCGGCGGTGGCGCGCTGCTGCTCGCGATGGACGCCCGTCTCGCCCTCGTGCTCGACGCGGGCACCTTCGTGCTCTCCGCGCTCTTCCTCCGTTTCGGACTGAAGTACCGCCCGGCCGCGGCCAGCGGGGAGAAGCGCAAGCCGTTCCTCTCGTCGTTGAGCGCGGGCGGCAAAGTCGCCTTCGCGACCAGCGCGCTGCGTTCCCTGATGGTCTTTACGTGGCTCGCCGGCCTGATGCCGGTGTACGAAGGCATCGCCGCGCCTTACGTCGCTTCCTCGGGCGGCGGCTCCGAAATGATCGGTTTCCTGCTCGCCGCCGACCCGGTGGGCAGCGTGATCTTCACGTTCATCTACACGCGCTGGGTGCCCGCCGGGATCCGGCCGAAGCTGATCGGCCCGATGACCGCGCTCGCCGCGGTCCCGCTGCTGCTGTGTTTCCTGCAGCCGGGTCCGGTCGTCTCGGTGATCCTGTTCGTGATCTCCGGCGGCTTCGGCACGATCGCGCTGCTGCAGGCGACGGCCTCGCTGACGGTCGCGGTGCCGGACGAGAGCCGGGCGCAGACGATGGGGCTTTCGAACACCGGGCTGACCACCACGATGGGCGTGTCGCCGCTCATCGGCGGCATCATCGCGGACCACGTGAGCGCGCAGACGACCGTCGGAATCTTCGGATTGGCCGGGTTGCTCATCACGATTCCGCTCGCGATCGCGTGGCAGCGGAGCGTTTCCAGGCAGGCCGAAGAGGGGTCAGCGAAGGAAGCCACACGCGCCGAACATGCCTAATTACCCCGGCATGCCCCGCGCGTGAGGCTCTGACCTGCGCGACCTTGCGGTGCTGCTACGCGGTCACTGTTCCTTGCTGCGCATCGCTGGTCACCCTTCATCCGGCGTGTTCGGGAAAAATGTACACACCTAAGGCCCTTGTGGACAGGCGGCAAACGGTCTGAAACTGTGAGTAAGGCGAGTGTCACTGGAGATCCGCGCAAGACCCGGGGGGAAGAATGGTCACATTGGGGGAATTTTCAGGTCTGGGGCTGCGCGATGCGGTTTCCCGGTGGTCGCTCTGGACTCGGCCGCGGCAGTGGGTCGCGGTCACGCTGACGAGCATGGCCGTCACCGCGGTGCTCACCGTGGTGAGCGCGCTGGTGTTCCCGGTCAGCCTGGGCCAGCTCGGTATTCTCGGCATTCTCGCTGGTCTGGCGATCGCGCAGACCGAGGTCACGCGGCAGATCGAGCGGCAGCGCCGGATGTTGAGCCAGGGCCCGCACATCACCGTGACCTCGGTGTGGCTGCTTCCGGCGGCGCTGCTCGTGCCGCCGCAGCTGGTGGCCGCACTGGGCGTGATCATCTATGTCTACCTGGCGTTCCGTAGTTGGAACGGCACGCGCCCCGGCGAGGCGCACCGCGTCGCGGCCAACGCGACCACGATGATTCTTTCCGGTTTCGGTGCCGCACTGGCCGGAAGTCTCGCGGCGGGCCACACCGTCACCACCGTGGTCGCGGGCGCGCTCGGCTATTTCCTGGTCAACACCGCGCTGACCGGCCTTGGCCTGTACCTGACCGACCCGGCGAAGGCGACGCCCGAGTCTTGCCTCGGCACGATGGACGACAACCTGCTGGAGCTGGCGACCCTGTGCGTCGGCGGCCTGCTGGTGATGGTGCTGAGCAATGAACCGCTGCTGTCGGTGCTGGTGATCCTGCCGCTGTACGTGCTGCAGCGGTCGATGCTGATCAAGCGGCTTGAGGAACTCGCGACCACGGATCAGAAGACGCAGCTGCTCAACGCCACCACCTGGCAGGACGGTGCGCAGCGCGAGATTTCCCGTGCCGAGCGCGAGAACGGCAGCTTCGGTGCGCTGATGATCGACCTCGACCACTTCAAGCGGATCAACGACACCTACGGCCACCTCGCGGGCGATGACGTGCTCAAAGCCGTTGCCGCCGTGGTGAAACAGGAGACCCGGGCGCACGACCTCGTCGGCCGGTTCGGCGGTGAGGAGTTCGTCGCGCTGCTGCCCGCGACGTCGAAGGAAGACGCGATCGTGACGGCGGAACGGATCCGGCAGCGCATCAGCGAGCTGGTGATCCCGACGCGGACGAACGAAGGCGAGGCAGTGACGATCGAACAGCGCACCGCGTCGATTGGCGTCGCCTCGTTCCCGATGGACGGGACAAGTATCGAGGAAGTGATGGCGGCGGCCGATGCCGCCGTTTACGCGGCGAAGGACAGCGGCCGCAACCGGGTGGTCGGTTCGGTAACGCCAACCCGGGAACTGGCGGCGGTCGCTTGACGGACCTCGGGCCCGGCTGGCCTCCTCCCCCGGCCGGCCGGGCCCATTCTCCGCGAGAGAACTCGGAAATGGCACCCGAAATCCGTCTCGCCCGCCCCGCCGAATTCCCCGCCGTCGCCGCGTTGCGCTGGCGCTGGGTGGCGGAACAAGACGGCGCACCGGAGGTTGACCGGACCGCATTCGTGCGCGATTTCGCCGCCTGGGCCCGCGCGCACGCCGACACCCATCGCTGTCTCGTGGCGGTGCACGACGAGCGGGTGCTCGGCATGGCGTTCCTCGCGCTCACCCCGAGAGTGCCGACGCCGCACGACTTTTCGCGCATCTGCGGCGACGTGCAATGCGTGTACGTCGTGCCGGAAGCACGCGACAGCGGACTCGGCGGACTCCTGATCGAGGAAACCCTGCGGCTGGGCGCGGAATTCGGGCTGGAGCGGGTGACCGTGCACTCCTCTGATCGCGCGATCCCGGCCTATCTGCGGCACGGCTTCGCGAAGTCGGAGAACCTGCTCCAGAGCGAACTGCGGTTCGCGACCGACCTGCCGCCTAATCGAAGGTGATCCTCGGTTCGTCCGGCTCATTCCCTTGCGCGATCTCCCGAAAGTACTGCGCGGTGTTCTGCACGAACGTCGCCGACGCGCGGGAATCCAGGGACAGCGCGCGGATCCGGTCGGCGATGCCGCGATAGGTGTCGACCCCCTCGTCGAGGAGGAAGGCTCCCGCGTGCTGGTGTTCGAAGTAGACGATCGGATCGCCGATATCCACGTAGTACACGCAAAACCGCCCGGCCAGCCCGGGATGCCCGCCGCGATAGGAGGGCACGACGCGGACCGTCAGCTTCGCGGACGTCGCCATCAGATCGGCGAGAAATCGCAGCTGCCGGGCCATCGTCGAGGGCCCGCCGACCGGATTGCGCAGTGCCGTCTCGCCCAGCAGCACCTCGCACGGGACCGCGCCGGGGCCGACCACCAGTGGCCTGCGCATCATCCGGATCTCCGCCTGGCGTTCCGCGTCCTTCAGCGGCAATCCGTCGCCGAGGAACAGCGCCCGCGCGTAATCCGGGATCTGCAGCAGCCCCGGCAGGACGAGCGGCTGCCATTCGACCACCGACGTCGCGGCGCGTTCGCAGGCGAGCAGCCCGCCGAGGTGGTCCGGGTCGGACTGCTTGCCGCGGGCGACCCAGCCCGGTTCGGCGGTGCCGCGCGCCAGTTGCAGGATCCGCTGTTTCTCCTGCCCGACGATGCCGAGCGCGCCGAGGATGCCCGCGACGTCCTCCAGCGCGGGAATCCGTTGGCCCAGCTCCCAGTTCGACACCAGCGCCGGGTTGGTGCCGATGCGCCGGGAGAGTTCGCGCAGTCCGAAACGGGCGTCGATCCGGGCCTCGCGCAACGCGGTGCCGAGGGTGCGGATCCGGGGGGTGAGCATGGCCGTGCCTCGCATGACCGCAGTTGTAGGTGTCACCAAATGCGTACACCTCAAGCTGTCACCCGAAGGTGGAAATCGGGCCGGTCCCGCCCCGGTTTTCGGGGCGGGACCGGCCCGTGCGCGTCATTTCAGTCCGGTCGCCTCGGCCGCGGCCGGGTCTGAGTCGGCGAGGAACGTCTTGCAGCGCTCGTATTCCTCGGTCTCGCCGATCTGGCCGGCGGCGGTGCCGAGTACGGCGAGCGCGCGCAGGAAGCCCTGGTTCGGCCGGTGCGCCCACGGCACCGGGCCGAAGCCCTTCCAGCCGGCGCGGCGCAGCTGGTCGAGGCCGCGGTGGTAGCCGGTGCGGGCGTAGGCGTACGCGGCGACGGTCTCGCCGCCGGCGAGCGCGCGCTCGGCCAGCGCGGCCCAGGCCTCGCTGTAGTCGGGGTGCTCGGCGGCCACGGCGGTCGGATCGGTACCGGAGTCGAGCGCGGCCTGCGCGTCGGTGTGCTCGGGCAGCAGCGTGGGCTCGGGGCCTAGCAGGTTGTGCGTCATGCCGCCATTGTGCCCACGGTGTCCCGGGTCAGAGGAACAGGCTGGTCAGCACGCCTCCGCCGGCCAGCACGAGGGCGGCGATCAGCACGGCGGCGACGGCGCGTTTCGGCATCATGGGCCGACACCCTGCCGTGCCGGACCGCGGGCAGGCAAATCCGCCACCCGTAGGGGTGAACCCGGGTTTTTGCCCCTTCCGCGACCAGCGGGTCTTGCGGCAGGGGATGATGACGCCTATGACGAAGGCGGTTGAGGACGTCGCCGGACCGGCGGTCCCGCGTGGACCCGTTGGCAAGACCAGGCTTTTCTTCGCGACGCACTGGCACCGCGGCGCGCCGGGACAGCCGACTCCGGCCTGGGTCCTGCGGTTCTGTTACGGCATGTGGCTGACCGCGTTCGCGTTCAAGCTGGTCGGGTCGTCGTGGGACATGTCGTGGCACTTCAAGTGGCTGCGCGACGACCTCGCGCCGCCGCACCTGATCAACACCGTCGGCACGGTGATCATCGTCGTGCTGGTGGCGATCCACAGCTACACCGGCCTCGGCTGCGACCGGCGCTCGCTGCGGCTCATGCAGGCCGGGCTGATCGTGTTCCTGGTCGCCGCGCCGCTCGACGTCATCAACCACCGCGTGAACGGCCTCGACCTGACCGCGTGGAGCCCGTCGCACATGATGCTGTACCTCGGCACCGGCATCATGCAGGCGGGCGTCCTGCTCGGCTGGCTGCGGCTGGCCCCGCCGGGCCGGTTCCGCACCGGGGTGCTGCTGGCGCTGTGGGCGTTCTTCCTGGAGAACACCTTCTTCCCGAACGGCCAGCAGGAGTACGGCATCCTCGGCCTGCGCGCGTGGGAACGCGGCACGCCGGAGGCCGAGCCGACGCTGCTGTCCTTCGCCGCCGACCAGATCGGCCATCCGGTCGACCGGTCCGCGGTGCTGCACTTCACGATGCCGATCCCGGAGTGGGTGTATCCGCTGTGGGGCATCGGGGTTTCGGCGCTGATCCTGGTGCTGGCGAGGAAGACCGTCGGACACCGCTGGGCGGGGCTGACCGTGGCCGGCGCGTATGTCGCGTACCGGTGCGTGATGTGGCCGCTGCTGCTGGCGCTGGGCTTCCCGGTGTCGACGGTGCCGTTCTATCTGCTGGCGGTCGGGATCGCGGTGGATCTGGCCTTCCTGCTGCCCTGGCCTGCGGTGACGGGGGCGGTTTTGGTGACGGTGCTGGGGTATGGCGCGTTCTGGGTGCAGGCTCAGTTGCGGCCTTGGCTGCTCGGAGAAGTGCAGACGGAGTCGGCGCCGCCGGTGGCGTATTGGACGGCGTTGGTGGCTGTGGCGGCGTTGTTCGCGTTGTGGGCTGGGGCTGGTCCGGCTAAGGAGTGGTGGGCTTCGCGGCGGAGGACGGCGCTGCCCTCCTCGTGATGGGTGTTCGCAATTGTTGTCGCTGGACAGGGCCTAGCTGGACAGCAGCTTGCGGTAGTGATCCGTGGCCGGTTTGATGCCGTGGTCCGGATCGGCGTTGTACAAGCCGTCCGGGCCTTTCGGGCCGAAGCTGTACGGCTGATACAGCGTCGCGCAGGACGGTTCGGTTTTGGCGAGTCGTTGCCAGCGTTGCCATTCCGCGTCGTAGCGGGCCAGGTGATAGCGCATGGCGGCTTTGTCGTACCTGCCGTTCTGGTCGCCGGCGTAGCCGCGCAGCATCACTTCCCAGCCGTGATGCACCACGCGGTGCCAGGACTGGCCGTAGCGCGCGGACACTCTCAGGTACGTCCGGTCGGCGTGGTCGCGCAGCGGGATCGTCCCGGACAGTGCCACGATTTCGTCCCACATCCGAGCCGCCAAGGCCTTCTCTGCGAGCACCGGTTCGACCCGGCCCTTTGCGACGATTGCGGCATAATCGCTGGTCAGGTCCTTGTCGGAGCCGCCGAGGAACTGGTCGCGGGTCCACATCAGCCGGCCCATCGGGTGCACCACGCTGTAATGCCCGCGGAGCACAGCGGCCGCCGACAGCAGCGCTAGCCGACGGAAGCGGCGGACTTGCTCGCCGCGCAAGCCGAGCCTCGTTGTCGCGTACTCGGTGAACGCGCCTTCCTCGCCGAGGCTGGTGTCGCGGGTCCACCGGGCGATCACCCAGGTGTTGAGATCGCACCACAATTCGTTCTGCAGATAAGGTCCGCGCCAGCCACCGCCGCGCGACCAGGTCCAGATCCCGGCGATAATGGGATTGTCGACGACTTCGGCGAGCCCGATCGGACCGGTGCGCGACGGGGTGCGGAATTCCTCAAAGCCGTTGACCACACCGTCGATCACGTAATTCGGGAACGCGCCTTTTCCCTCGTACTCGCGCTGGCATTCCACCTCGATGATCTGCCGGTGCTTGCCGACGCCGATGGTCCGGTTGAACGGAATTGTCCGCCAGAAGTCTTTCTCGGTGTGCTTGATCGAGAAGACCAGCTTCTCGTGCGTCTCGACCTGGTCGGTCACCTGCCGGTAGAAGTCCGGGTCGCTGGTCAGCTTGTCGCTGCCGGTGGACCAGGTGCGGTAGAAGACCCGCTTGTTCGCGCGTACGCACATCTCGTCGCGCAGGATGCCGAGCAAGGTCAGATGGCTCGCGGCACCGTTGGTGATCGGGTTGTTCCCGGTGTGGAACGGCACATTCTGCACGTACGTCTCGCCGGTTCGGACGACAATTCCGTCCAGGCCAGGGAACCGTGCGCAGATCTCACTCAGCATCAGCCGGTGGATTTGCTGAGTGAGCGGCCGGTCGAAGCTGATCCGGCCTTTGCTGTCGAGAATTTGCTCGCCATACAGTTCGACTAGGCGTTTCGGCAGCACGATGATGTCGGTGAAGATATACGCCGCGATACCCGCCGCGTGCGCTCGCGCGATGTGTGCGTCGATCTTCTTCGCCGCCGCTTCGACCCAGGCTCGCCCCTCCGAGCCAGCAGGAAAGATGCGCTGATCGAACGAATCGAAGGTGATCGCGGTCTGCGGTGGGATGAACTCGTTGATCACCTGACCGTCGTAGCCGTAGCTCTTCAGCGTCGCCGGATCATTGAAGCGACTGGAAAACAGCGGTTCGCCGGGGTTGTTCTGGACCATGTCGAGCAGGAACGGCAGCCGTCGGCCAGCGGGTTTCGCGAACGCTGTCCCGGCGGTGGCCGCCAGAGCCGCGAGCGCGACCCCGCCGCGCAACACCGTCCGCCGACTGGTTTCCCACGCTGCGCCCATGCCCGCGGCCTCCATAATGATCAGAATAGATCTGATGTATTTGCCCGAGAATAAGAACTGCTCCAGACCGCGTCAACCGCATTCATGCTTGTGAACAGCTGTCCCGCACAGACAGGATCCTTGCCCTGACGCTGGCGGAGCTGGTACCCCTGGAAGACCAAGACATCTGATGACTGGAGTGGATGCGATCATGGACCACGCAGGAATCAGCCGCCGCAGCATGCTCGCCGCGGCCGGTGCCGCCGGACTGCTCGGCCTCACCGCGACCCGCGCGCAAGCCGCCCCCGCCGCCACCCCGTGGTACCCCTCCGCCAAATTCGGCATCTTCATCCACTGGGGCGCGTACTCGGCCGCGGCCTGGGGAGACGCCAAACATGCCGCGGAGTGGTACCTCTACGCCATGAACGTCACGGATCCCGCGCGGGGCACCGGAACCCGTGACCACCACCTGAAAACCTACGGCGCGGACTTCGCCTACGACCAGTTCATCCCACGCTTCACCGCCCGCCGCTACAACCCGCACTCCTGGGTACGCCTCTTTGAACAAGCCGGTGCCCGGTATTTCGTCCTGATCTCCAAACACCATGACGGTTTTCAACTGTTCCGCAACACAGTGTCAGACCGCAATTCCGTCCGCCTAGGCCCAGGCCGCGACCTAGTCGGCGAACTGTTCTCCGCCGCCGCCCACTCCCGGCTCAAACGCGGCCTCTACTACTCATTGGGCGAGTTCTACAGCCCCGCGCTCGGCACCGCGCCGAGAAACCCTTACACCGGCGAAGAAATCGCCTACACCGGATACCGCCCAGTCACCGACTACGTGACACAATACGAGCACGCGCACTTGAAAACCATCATCGACCAGTACGATCCAGACATCCTGTGGGCAGACGGCCAGGGCTACCACGAATTCGGCGGCGGCCCGATCTTCCGGCCGAAGACGTGGGATTGGCGCAGCGACGAAATCCTGTCTTATTACTATCGCAACGCCGCCGACCGCCCACGCCCGAAGAGCGTCCTGGCAAACGACCGCTTCGAGGCGTCACACGCGGATTTCGTGACGGTAGAAGGGGATAACAAGAAGTACGTCCTGCGCCCCGACCCGTGGGAAGCGTGCCTGAACATTGGAAAGTCTTGGGGTTACAACGAAAACGAGGACCCCGCGAAGATCAAATCCTCGGTACAGCTGATTCGCCTGCTAGCCGAAGTCGTCAGCAAGAACGGCAACCTGCTGCTCAACATCGGCCCCCGCGAGGACGGCACCATCGCGGACTGGATGAGCACCCGCCTCCTCGACATGGGCCGATGGCTACGCATCAACGGCCGCGCGATCTACGGTTCGACGCCTTGGCAACGAGCCATGGACGGCGACCTCTGCTACACCCGCACGCGCGGCGCGTTCAACCTGATCCCACTCCATTGGCCTGGCGCGCGACTTCTCGTGCCGGGGGATGTGCCGATCGGAGGCCGTTCGCGAATTCGCTTGCTGGGCGGGCATTCCCGGCCACTGCCGTGGAGTCGAACGGCGGATGGGGTGGTGATCGAGCTGCCGGCGCGGCGGATGGATGACTTCGGGGAGGAGTTTCCGGCGGTGCTCACGGTGACGGATTGGTAGGTGATTGGCTCCGGACACGGACTCGCCATAGCGCGTTTTGCCGACATCGGAGGCACCCGAACCAACGGGTGTAGCTCATTGCGCTACATATGGCTACACTGGTAGCCGTGAAGGTGATTACTCAGCGGGAGTTCCGCAACAACTCCGCTGCCGTTATGGACGCCGTCGAGGCGGGCGAGATCTACTACGTCACCCGCAACGGCGTCGAGGTGGCCGAGTTGCGACCGATACCGCGCAGGCGTCGCCTTACTGCCGAGGAGTTGGTGGAGCGGCATCGACGGTTGCCCGCGGTCGAAGCGGCCTCGCTACGACGGGAAGCCGACGAGTTCTTCGGCACCGAGGACCGTCTAGGTCTCGACGACGCGTGGGAGCGACCTCGTGACTGAACGCCGCGAGGCAGGCGTGCTCGACACCTGCACCTATATTGACCTTGGCTTCCTAGACCCGTCGGCATTGCCCAAGATCCCGGAACTGACCGCGGTCACCATGGCCGAACTGCATCAAGGGGTGGCGATGGCGAAGGATGCCGCCGTTCGTGCGGCGCGCACCGAGAAGCTCGGCGCCGCCATCGTCGACTTCGCACCGCTGCCGTTCGACAGTGAGGCGGCCGCCCGCTACGGGACATTGGTTGCGCTCGTTCTCGCGGCGAAGCGAGACCCTCGGCCTCGCCGGATGGATCTGATGATCGCCGCCATCGCGTCCTCGCGAGAACTGCCGCTCTACACCCGCAACGCAGATGACTTCAAAGGTTTGGGCAACATGGTCGAGGTCATAGCTGTTTGAGCAGCTGCATCCTCGATTGCCAGCCGTCGCCGAGTACGCCGTCGCGTAGTCACGATCTACGTGCCGGAGGGACCTCGGCCAGTGCAGCCGAACAGTCCGCCGACTGATCAACAGTGGTCCGGCGCGCCGCCACCCCAAGCACCCCAACGACGGTCAAACCGATCAGCACGACATAAAACACCGCCAGCGCGACCCAGCTCCCACCCCCAAGCGTGAGAGCGAGCTGCCCAACCAACGGAGTCGTCCCGCCGATCAGCGTCGCCGACAGCTGATAAGCCACCGAGATCCCGGTGTACCTGATCCGCACCGGAAACGCCTCGGCGAGGAACCCGGCGAGCACCGCGTAGTAGCCGGCGGTTGGGATCATCACCGCGATCAACACCAGCAGGATCCCGACCGGATTCCCCACGGAGACAACAAAAAACGCGGGAAAGGCGAGGACGATCGCGGCACCGAGGTTGAGCACCATGAACCGCGCGGTGCCGATCCGTTCGGCGAGGCGGGCGGCGATCGGCTGCCACCCGAACTGGGCGATGACCGGGCCGAGGAGGATCAGCAGCATCACTTGCCGGTCCACGCCGAGTTGGCCGGTTGTGTAGGACAGCATGAACGTCGAGGTGAAGTACGCGCCGCCGATGCCCAGTGCACAGGCGAGAACACCCATGACCAGCTTCGCCCAGTGGTGCCGCAGCAGTTCCGCGATCGGCACCTTCACGATCTGCCGATCGGTGGCCGCCGCTTCGAACTCGGGGGATTCCTCGACTTTCAGCCGGATCAGCAGCCCGACCACCACCAGCACCGCGGAGGCCAGGAACGGAATCCGCCATCCCCACGAGAGAAACGCGTCCTTGTCGATCAGGCCGACCACGATGAACGCCGTCGTCGCGAGGATGTTGCCGACGGGCGATCCCTGCTGCACCCACATCGCCGACCGGATGCCGCGGCCGCGCCCGGCGCTCTCCGCCGCCATGAGGACGGCGCCGCCCCATTCGCCGCCGACCGCGAAGCCCTGTGCGGCTCGCAGCACCACCAGCAGGATCGGCGCGGCCACGCCCCATCGGTCCGCGCCGGGGAGCAGCCCGGTGAGGACGGTGGAAATCCCCATGATCATCAGCGTCACCACGAGGGTGTTCTTGCGGCCGAGGCGATCGCCGATGTGCCCGAACACGATCCCGCCCAACGGCCGCGACAGGAATCCCGCCCAGAAGGTCGCGAAGGAGGCCAGCAGGCCCACGGCGGGACCTGCCTGCGGGAAGAAGACGGTGGGCAGGACGAGGGCGGCGGCGGTGCCGAAGAGGTAGAAGTCGTACCACTCGATCGCGGTTCCGACGAAAGCGCCAAGCGCGGCCCGACGTGCGGTATCGCCAGTGACAGTCATGCGGGTGAGTCCCTTTCGGACGACGGCTCCGAGCGAGCCGTCCAGTCAGCGTGAGCTACCCACGACCATGCTGTCCAATGACACTTCCACATCAGAGTATGTTGCCTAGACATGGTGGATCTGACGCTGTTCGCCTCGTACGTCGCGGTGGTCCAGGAGGGCTCGATCTCCGCGGGAGCCCGCCGGTGCAACATCACGCAGCCGGCGATGACGCGGCAGATCCAGCGGCTCGAACACAGCCTCGGCGTGCGGCTGCTGGTGCGAGGCAAGGGGTCGCTGCGGACAACCCCGGCCGGGGCCAGGTTTTACGACCGGGCGACCGATCTGCTCACGCTCGCCGAGAACGTCGTGGGACGCACTCAGCAGGAGGCCGCCCAGACCCGCGAAATCCTGCACGTGATCGCGCCGCCCGCCACGATTTCGTCGGTCGTCGCGCCGTATCTCGTCGCGCGCGGCACGTCCACGCCGCTCCTCGACTGCGACGAAGCCGAGCCGTTCCGCGTGTTCGACACCGCCGCGGCAAGGGGTGCGGACCTGGGAGTGTCGACCGGCGTGCCCCGGCCGGGATGGCAGCGGCGCGCGATCTCCTCGGCGCTCATCTGGGCCCACGTCCCGCCGGGACACGAGCTCGCGCGCCTGCCGGAGATCAAGGTCGAGGACCTGGTCCGGCACCCGCTCGTCCTGCTCACGCCGAACAGCGCCGCACGCCGCCTGCTCGACCAGGAGGTAGCCCGGACCGGCTGCCAGCTCGCCGATCCGCTCGTCGTCCGGCAGCCCGCCATCGCGGCCGCGCTCGCCGTCGCGGGCCGGGGCATCGCGGTGCTGACCGACGATCCTGGGCCAGACGTGCTCGCGATCCCGATCCGCGGCGAAGCGGAACCGCTGCGGGTGCCGCTCTACGCCGGATGGGACCCCGACAACCCGCGCGCCCGCCTGGTCGAGGAGACCGCGATCGATCTCGGCGACTTCTTCGAAGCGCGCACCCGGGCTCGCGTCCGGGCCCATCGAGACCATGTTATGAACACATAATTCGATGTCTGATTATCATTCGACAGCATGCCAAATCGTGGACACTCTGGGAGCAGCGTTCCCTGACCGAGGAGTTGGTCCATGAGCAAGACCGAGCAGACCGTCGAGATCCCGCACCTAGGCGGGTCGACCATCGGCTGCACCTTCGCGAAACCGTACGACCCCGCGCTGCCCACGCTGGTCTTGATCAACTCGTACACGACCTCGGCAGATCTGTATCGCGCGCAGTTCGAAGACCCGGCCCTGACGTCCGCGGCGAACCTGCTCGCCCTGGAACCGTACGGACACGGCCGCACGCGAGCCGGGTACCAGCACTTCACCTACTGGGACAGCGCGATCGCGAACCTGCAGGTGTTGGAAGCCCTCGGCATCCGAGAGGCCCACGTGCTCGGCACCTCGCAGGGCGGCTGGATCGCGGTCCGGATGGCGCTGCTCGCCCCGGACGTCGTGCGCGGCGTTCTCCTGCTGGGCACGTCGATGGACTTCGAAAGCCCGCGCAGCCAGGAATTGGGCTGCTGGGACGGGATCGCGTTCAACACGCCGGTCATCGACCTCCTCGCGGCTCCGGTCGGCGAGGACTGGGTCGTGCCAGACGAATTCGTCGACGGCGTGTTCGGCACGGCGATGGGCGGACTGTCCGAAGAGGACCGTGCATTCTGGCTGGCCGCCTACCGCACGAACTACTCCGGTGACGCCGGACGGCACCGGCTGCGAGTCAGCACCGTGAACCTGCGAGACCGGGACGGCTTGCACGGCAGGCTCGACGAGGTCCGCTGCCCGGTGCGATGGCTGCACGGCACGGCGGACCAGGTCTATTCGGTGGCGAATGCCGAGGAGGAGATCCGGATGTTCACGGCTTCGCCGGACGCGCGGCTGGAGATCGTGGAGGGCGGGCAGCACTTCCTGAGCGCATCGAATCCGGCGGAGGTGGACGCGGCGGCGTTGGATTTCTTGCGCGAGCCGGGGCACTAGGTCTCGGGGATCGGCGTCCCGTTCGGCCACACGCACGGCGAGGTGCTGATGAGGAACAGGCCGCCGGCGGAATTCGCTTGGAGTGCCATGCGGAAACCGTCCGCGTTGTTCTCGACCCAGAGGTATTCGTTCGACACCCGCCAAAAAGCAGGAAGGCCGCCCCGACCAAAATCGAGACGGCCTTCCTCAGCAAACCTCGTCAGCCCAGCTTGTTGCCAGCCGAGCCAAGGGCCCGCGTCGCCTCGACGACGCGGGCCGCCATGCCGGCTTCCGCTGCCTTCAGGTAGCTGCGCGGGTCGTAGACCTTCTTGTTCCCGACCTCGCCGTCGATCTTCAGCACACCGTCGTAGTTCTTGAAGAAGTGGTCCGCGATCGGGCGGGTGAACGCGTACTGCGTGTCGGTGTCCACGTTCATCTTCACCACGCCGTACGACACCGCCTCGCGGATTTCCTCCGGGAGGGAGCCCGAGCCGCCGTGGAAGACCAGTTCGAAGGGCTTCGAGCCGGCGTCCAGGCCGAGCTTCTTCGCCGCCGCTTCCTGGCCGCCCTTGAGCACGTCCGGGCGCAGCTTCACGTTGCCCGGCTTGTACACGCCGTGCACGTTGCCGAACGTCGCGGCCAGCAGGTAGCGGCCCTTCTCGCCGGCGCCGAGCGCGTCGATCGTCTTCAGGAAGTCGCCCTCGGCGGTGTACAGCTTCTCGTTGATCTCCGCCTCGACGCCGTCCTCCTCGCCGCCGACGACGCCGATTTCGACCTCGAGGATGATCTTCGCCGCCGCGGCCTTGGCGAGCAGTTCCTGCGCGATCTGCAGGTTCTCGTCGAGATCGATGGCCGAACCGTCCCACATGTGGGACTGGAACAGCGGCAGCCCGCCGCCGCGGACGCGTTCGGCGGAGATCTCGATCAGCGGGCGGACGAAGCCGTCCAGCTTGTCCTTCGGGCAGTGGTCGGTGTGCAGGGCGACGTTGACGTCGTACTTCGCCGCCACCACCTGAGCGAACTCGGCCAGCGCGGTCGCGCCGACAACCATGTCCTTCACCTTCTGCCCGGACGCGAACTCCGCGCCGCCGGTGGAGAACTGGATGATCCCGTCGCTCTCCGCCTCGGCGAACCCGCGGATCGCGGCGTTCACGGTTTCCGACGAGGTCACGTTGATGGCCGGGTAGGCGAATTCGTTCGTCTTCGCCCGGTCGAGCATCTCCGCGTACACCTCGGGGGTGGCGATGGGCATCGGTTCCTCCTCGAGACGACTGGCTTCTACAGCGGCATCGTACGAGGTGGACCGGCCGGGCCGACCGGTCCTACCTCACACGAGACGAAACCGACTGGAGCGATTCAGAGCAGCTCGGCCGCGATTGCCCGGTAGGCAGGGAACGGATCGTCGTCCAGCGCCTGCACGCTGACGTGCTCAGCGCCCGCGTCGAGGTGCGCCCGCAGGCCCTTGGCCAGCGCTTTCGCGTCGCCGTGGACGGCGAGCGCGTCGATCAGGCGGTCGCTGCCCTTCCCGGCGATGTCTTCCTCGGAGAAGCCGTATTTGCGCAGGTTGGCGGTGTAGTTGGACAGGCCGAGGTAGAACTGCACCGTCTTGCGGCCGGTCTCGCGCGCCCGCTCCGGATCGGTGTCGAAGACGACCTTCTGCTCGGGCGCGAGCAGCGCCGCCGAGCCGAGGATCTCCCGCGCGGCCCGGGTGTGCTCCGGGGTGGTCAGGTACGGGTGCGCGGCCGCGGTGCGGTCGCGGGCGAGTTCGAGCACCTTCGGGCCGAGGGCGGCGAGCGCGCGCGATTCCTCCGGCACCCCGGCCGCGTCGAGCGCGTCCAGGTATTCGACCAGCGCCGCGTACGGCTTCTTGTACTCCTGCGTGTGCTCGCGGTGGCCCGCGCCGACCCCGAGCAGGAAGCGTCCCGGGTGCTTTCCTTCGATCCGGTGGAACGCCTGTGCGACGCTCTCGGGCGCGTCGGCCCAGATGTTGACGATCCCGGTGGCGACCTTGATCCGCTCGGTCGCGTCCAGCACCTCGTCGACGATCGCCAGGTCGCCTCCGGGCGAACCGCCGAGCCAGATCGTGCCGTAGCCCAGTTTCTCCACCTCGGCGGCGAACGCGCCGTCCACCTGGGCCGACATCCGCCACACGCCTAGCTTGCCCAATTCGATAGCCATGCCCCGCCCAACGCACGGGAACCCGGTTTTCCTCCCGCCGCGGCCGGATTAGGTTCGAAAGCATGACCAAGCTCGGCTCCACGGAACTGGACATCCACGGCCTCAACCTCGGCTGCAACGTCTTCGGCCACACAGCGGACGAACCCACGTCATTCGCTGTTCTCGACGCGTACACCGCGGCCGGCGGCAACTTCCTCGACACGGCCAACACCTATGGCGGCGGTGGCGGTTCCGAAACGATCATCGGCAACTGGCTCGCCAAGCGCGGCCGCCGCGACGACCTCGTCATCGCCACCAAGATCGGCGCCGGGGAGCAGCGGCCTGGCCTCGCCGCCGCGAACATCGCCGAGGGCGTCGAAGAATCCTTGCGCCGCCTGCGAACCGACCACATCGACCTTTACTACGCGCACAAGGACGATCCCGACACCCCGCTGGAGGAGACCCTCGCCGCGTTCGACCAGCTCGTGCGCGCGGGCAAGGTCCGCTACATCGCGGCCTCCAACTACGAACCGGACCGGCTCGCCTCCGCACTGTCCATTTCGGACGAGAACAGTCTCGCCCGATACGTTGCCCTGCAACCGCATTACAACCTCGTCGAGCGGGATTACGAGCGAGATCTGGCCCCGCTGGTCGCCCGCGAGAACCTGGCGACGCTGCCGTATTTCGGGCTGGCCATGGGATTCCTCACCGGCAAGTACCGTTCGAAGGACGAGCCGGGCGACTCGCCGCGTGCCCCGCGAGCGCTGAAATACCTCGACGCGCGCGGCGAACGAGTGCTCGCCGCGCTGGACGAAATCGCCGCCGCACATGGAGCTTCGGTCGCCAGTGTCGCGCTCGCGTGGCTCCGTCAGCAGCCGACCGTGGCCGCGCCGATCGCCAGTGCGCGCAACCCCGAACAGCTCGTCGATCTGCTCGCGTCGGTCGAGCTGAACCTGACCGACGCCGAACTCACCGCTTTGGGCGAAGCGTCGAACTGATACCTACCGAGTAGTAGCTTACTGCGGGTAGGTTGTTGTACGGTGCCCTCCGGACAGGCGAAAACCGGCTCAGGAGGGCACCGTGGCTCAGCAGAACCAGGTCGACGGCAAGGTCGTGCTCATCACCGGAGCCGCTCGCGGGATCGGAGCCGGCCTGGCCGAGCGGCTCGCCGCGCGCGGAGCCAAGGTCGCGCTCGTCGGCCTCGAAGCAGCCGAACAGGAAGCGGTCGCCAAGCGGATCGGGCCGAACGCGAAGTCCTGGGAAGCCGACGTCACCAGCTGGGACGACCTCGAGCGCGTCACCGCGGGCGTGGTCGAGCACTTCGGCGGCATCGACATCGTCATCGCCAACGCCGGCATCGCGACCGCCGGCTTCGTGCGCTCGGTGGACCGCGACGCGTTCGAGCGGGTGATCGAGGTCGACCTGCTCGGCGTGTGGCGCACGTTCCGCGTCACGCTCCCGCACGTCATCGAACGCCGCGGCTACCTGCTCGGCATCTCCTCGCTCGCCGCGATCACGCACGCGCCCGGCATGGCGAACTACGCCGCCGCGAAGGCGGGCGTCGAAGCGTTCTGCAACAGCCTGCGCGCGGAGGTCGCGCACCTCGGCGTGAAGGTCGGCGTCGCGCACCCGACCTGGATCCGCACCGACCTGGTCGAAAGCGCCGACGCGCACCCGGTGTTCGGCAAGCTGCGTTCCGGGATGCCGGGACTGCTCGGCAAGACGTACCCGCTGGACGTCGCGCTCGACGACCTGGAGGCCGGGATTCTGCGCCGCGCCAGGACGATCCACGTGCCGCGCTGGGTCGGCGGCCTGAAGCTGCTGCGCTCGTTCCTGCCGCCGATCGTCGAATTCGGCGCGCGGAGCCGGGTGCCGGCGGCGGACCGGGCCGCGCTGAAGGACGTCGAAGAACGCGGCGCGTTCGAGTCGTCGGTCAACGGCCACGGCGGACGCGCGGCTACTAAGCGCAGCTAGAGGAGCGGGGGACGAGGGCCACAAAGCTCAGCCCTGAAGTACGTTCCGCCAGGTCGAGAGCGGTTTCCGGGTCGTCAAGGCCGACCGTGAGCAGCTCGACCGCCGACAGGTCCAGCGCGCCCGAGCGAATCAGGTTCCACACCGTCGTCACCGTCTCGTCGTCGCTCATCCACGAGCCACGCAAGGTGAGCCGACGGTGCATGAAGTCGCCGTACGGAATGGTCAGGTCCTGGCGTACCCCGCCGACGAGCACCAGGGTGCCGCGGACCCGCAGGCTGTCGTAGGCGGCCATGGTCGCGTCCGCGGTCGGCGTGGCCCCGAGCGCGTCGAGGACCACGTCCACCGGGCCGATTCCCGCCGCATCCGTCGCGCGATCGCCGGTCAGCTGGTGGGTACGCACGCGCGGGCCGAGTTCAGCCAGTCGGTCGAGCGCCTTTTTGTTGCGCCCCACCGCCGTCACGGTCGCCGCGCCTTCCGCCAGCGCCAGCAGCACCGCGGCACCGCCCATCTGACCGGTCGCACCGATCACCGCGACGTCCCGGCCAGCCAGCGGACCCGCGGTGTGCAGTCCCGCAGCAGCAACGCAGAGCCACGGCAGGAAGGACAGGCGGGCCGGTTCCGGATAGTTCTCCGCACCGGCCAGCTTGAGCATCGTTTCCTTGGCGCACAACGCTTTCTCCGCGAAGACACCGTCGCGCCACACCTCGCGCATGCGGTCCGTGCGCTCGGTGCCGCCGGAAGCGCCAAGGCCAACCCAGCCAACCAGGATCTCGTCACCGCCGCCCGCGTCGAGCAGCGAGGTGTCCAGCACGATGTCGCCGGGCGCGACGTGGAAGACGTCCGGCGCTACGTCGGTCACGCGCCCAATGCAGGAGGGGCCGAGGACCAGCGGCACCGGCAACCCGCCGCGACCCCCGGTCACCACCGCGTTCGTATACGCCGGGAGATGCGCGGCGAGCACCTCCACGACGACGCCACCGCCTTGCAAAGCGGGTTCCGGCACCTCAGAGAGGCGCAGGCCTTGTGAATCAACCGTCCAAGCTCGCATGCGACCCAGCCTCGCGCGCGCTTAAGCTGGTATCCAGAATCGCGTTATTCTGGTACTGGAGGTTCTAGGGTGAGCGTCGAACTGGGCACCTTCCTGCGCAGCCGCCGCGAGCGGATCGCCCCGGCCGACGCGGGCCTGCCGTCGACCGGACGCCGCCGCACGCCCGGCTTGCGTCGCGAAGAGCTGGCCCTGCTGGCTGGCATCAGCGCCACCTGGCTCACCTATCTCGAACAGGGCCGCGACGTCCGCCCGTCCGACCAGGTGCTCGACGCGCTGGCCCGGGCACTGCGGCTGACCAGCGCCGAGCAGGAACACCTGCGCCGCCTCGCCGACGGCGGAGCGACGCCCGAAGACGCGCCCGAAGAGGCTGCGCCGGAGGTCGCGAATGTCCCGGCCTTGCTGGGCGACAACCCCGCGTACGTCACCGGCATCTGCTACGACCTGCTCGCCTGCAACGACGCCGCCGCGGAGCTGTTCCGGAACATCACGCCGGGGGCCAACGTCGTGCGCTGGATGTTCACCGAGCCGGTCGCCCGCGAGGTCCTGGTCGACTGGGAGCAGGAGGCGCGCAACATCCTGGCCCGGCTGCGGGCGATCGCCGGACGGCACCCCGGCCACCCGCGCGTGACCCGGCTCGTGGCCGAGCTGACCGAGGCGAGCCCCGAGGTGCGCGAGTGGTGGCCGCACTACGAGATCCAGTTCAGCCACGCAGGCCAGAAGCGCTTTCGACACCCCCGGCTTGGCGTGGTCACCGCGACGCACGCCGCGTTCCACGTGGCCGAGCGACCGGAGCAGACGCTGGTGGTCTATCAGCTGCCAGACGGTACTGGCGAGTAGGAAGTACTTTGAAGTAACTGTTACCTGAGGTAACATCAACGCTGCCAGACCCCCAGCGCAGCGGAGGCCGACAAGATGACCGAGCGGTTCAAGGTCGTGATCGTGGGCACCGGGTTTTCCGGGCTCGGCCAGGCGATCCAGCTCGAAAAAGCGGGCATCCGGGACTACGTGATCCTGGAGAAAGCCGACGAGGTCGGCGGCACCTGGCGGGACAACTCGTACCCGGGCTGCGCGTGCGACGTGCAGTCGCACATGTACTCGTTCTCCTACGCGCAGAACCCGGACTGGAGCCGGTCGTTCTCGCCGCAGCCGGAGATCTTCGACTACCTCAAGGGCGTGGCCGACCAATACCGGCTGCGCGACCGGATCCGGTTCGGCACCGAGATCACCGGCGCGCACTGGGACGAGGGCGAACGCCGCTGGACGGTGGAAACCAAGGGCGGCACCGAGTTTTCCGCGCAGTTCCTCGTCGCCGGCGTCGGCGGGCTGCACATTCCGCAGATCCCGAAACTGCCGGGGATCGCCAAGTTCAAGGGCCAGACCTGGCATTCGGCGCAGTGGAACCACGAGTTCGACCTGACCGGCAAGCGGGTCGCGGTGATCGGCACCGGGGCGAGCGCGGTGCAGTTCGTGCCGAAGATCGCGCCTGAGGTCGGCGAGCTGACGCTGTTCCAGCGCACGCCGCCGTGGATCATGCCGAAGCCGGACCACGCGATGCCGGGCTGGAGCAAGCAGTTGTTCAAGCGCGTTCCCGGCGCGCAGCGGCTGTACCGCAACGCGTTGTACTGGATGCTCGAAGCCCGCGCGATCGGGTTCAACGGGCATCCGAAGCTCATGCAGGCCGCCGAGGTGATCGGGCGCAGGCACATCGCGAAGGGCATCAAAAACCCCGCGCTGCGCCGGAAAGTCACGCCCGACTACACGATGGGCTGCAAACGCGTCCTGCTGTCGAATGACTACTTCCCCGCGCTGGACCGGCCGAACGTCGACGTGGTCACCGACGGTGTCGCGGAAGTCCGCGCCCACAGCATCGTCGACACCGCCGGGGTCGAGCACGAGGTCGACGCGATCATCTACGGCACCGGCTTCAAGGTGACCGACGCGCTGGAATACCTCGACATCACCGGCGTCGGCGGCCGCGATCTCGCGAAATCCTGGGCCACCGAAGGGATCCAGACGCACAAGGGGATCACCGTCTCCGGGTTCCCCAACCTGTTCTTCCTGCTCGGCCCGAACACCGCACTCGGCCACAACTCCGTGGTGTTCATGATCGAATCGCAGTCCCGCTACGTGGTCGACGCGATCCGGCTCGCCGATTCGCGCGGCGCGGCGGCGCTGGACGTGCGGCCGTCGGTGCAGGACGAATTCCAGGAGCAGATCCAGGAAAAGCTCGTCAAGGGCGTGTGGACGCAGGGCGGCTGCAAGAGCTGGTACCTCGACGCGAAGGGCGTCAACCGGACGATCTGGCCCGGCTTCACGTGGCGGTACTGGCTGGAGACGCGGCGCGTCGAGCCGAGCGACTACGAGCTGAGCGGCCGGTCATGAGCGCCGACCACGAACAGATCGTGCTCCACGCGCGCGACGTGGAGTTCGACTTCTCCAAGCTGCCGATGCACTGGATTCCCGGGCAGCCGCAGGCCACGCACAGCATCAACGTGCTGCATCTGGCGCTGCCCGAGGGCGAACGCTGGTTCGTCGAGGTGTTCAAACAGGCCGTCCCGCTGATCCGCGACGAGCGGCTCAAGGAGGACGTGCTCGGGTTCATCGGCCAGGAGGCGATGCACGCCGAGGCGCACGACGGCGCGGCCGAACACCTGGAGTCCGCCGGGGTTTCGGTGCGGCCCTACATCGCGCAGATGGAGTGGATGTTCCGGCGCCTGCTCGGCGACCGGGCCGGATCGAGCCGGGAATGGCTGATCGAACGGCTCGCGCTGGTCGCCGCGATCGAGCACTACACCGCGTTCCTCGGCCAGTGGATCCTCGACGCGAAGGAACTCGACGCGGCCGGAGCCGACGAGACGATGCTGGATCTCCTTCGCTGGCACGGTGCCGAGGAAGTCGAGCACCGCTCGGTGGCGTACGACCTGTTCTGCCACCTCGACGGCCGCTACGGTCGGCGGGTGCGTTCGATGCTCGTGGTGACGCCGGTGCTGGCGTGGGTTTTCCTGCGCGGAACCCGATTCCTGATGAAGAACGACCCGACGCGCCCCGGCCGCACCAGCTGGCGGGCCTACCGGCGCGCCGCTCGCCAGGGGCTGCTGCCCGGACCGCGCGAACTGCTGCGCGAGATCCGGCCGTACTTCCGGAAGTCCTATCACCCCACGGAAACCGGCAACACCGACCAGGCGGTCGCGTACCTGGCGAGTTCGCCCGCTGCGCAGGCCGCCGACGCACCGCGATGACCGCACCGCAGTTCCCGCCCCGGCTCGACAGCAGCGGCAGGCGCGACCCGCTGATGTCCACTTTGGTCGCGGTCGGCGCGGCTTATCGGCGGCTGGCGGAGTTTTCCGGCCGACGGCGTCCGCCGGTGCGGGAAGTCGACCGCCGGCTGCCGTTGGTCGTCGAGGCCGCGCGCACCGAGGCCGCCGGGGTGGTGAGCCTCCGGCTCGTGCGCCCGGACGGAAGTTCGCTGCCCGCTTGGCGTCCAGGCGCGCACATCGACCTGATCTTGCCCTCGGGAGAAGTGCGGCAGTACTCGCTGTGCGGCTCGCCCTCAGACCTGTCGCACTACCGGATTGCCGTGCGGTACCTCGGTTCCGCGTCCGCCGAGGTGCACTCGCTCACTGCCGGAACTCGCGTCACAGTCCGCGGGCCGCGCAACGCTTTCCCGTTCGTCACCGCGCCCGCGTACCACTTCGTGGCGGGCGGAATCGGGATCACGCCGATCCTGCCGATGGTGCACCGCGCGGCGGCGAGCGGCGCGGATTGGCGGCTGGTCTACACCGGCCGCGACCGGGAATCGATGCCGTTCCTCGACGAACTCCCCGCCGAGCGGGTGCGGATCCGGCCGGACAAGGAGTTCGGCATCCCGGCGTCCGGTGCGGAACTGCTGGAGGAAATGCCCGACGGGGCTTCGGTGTACTGCTGCGGCCCGGTGCCGATGATCACCAGCGTCCGCGTCGATCTGGCCAGCACGGACGCCGCCGCGGTGTACTACGAACGGTTCGCGCCGCCGCCGATCGTGGACGGCGAGCCGTTCCGCGTGGTGCTGCGCCGCAGCGGCCGCACCCTCGACGTGCCCGCCGACCGCTCCACGCTCGACGTCGTGCGCGAAGTGCTGCCCGACGTGCCGTACTCGTGCCGCCAGGGGTTCTGCGGGACCTGCGAGGTGGCCGCCGAAGACGGCGGGCGAGTGCGGATCTGCGTCGACCGCGGGCCCGCCGTCCTGGAGCTGTAGGTGTCGTGAGTGTTTATCCCGGTTAGAACCGGTTTTAACACTCACGAGCCTTACTGGACCCAGGCCCCCAACACCGGCTTGAACTCGCGGACGGTGCGCTCGGCCACGACGCCCTCGAGCGCGTACGGATCGTTGTCGATCAGCTTGGCCAGCGCCTCCTCGTCCTCGGCCTGCCACAGCACCAGCCCGCCGGTGTTGTCCGCGAGCGGACCGGCCACCGCCACGCGGCCTGCCGCGACGTGCTCTTTCAGGTAGTCCCGGTGCCGCGGCCGGACGTCGGCCAGCTTCTCCTGGACGTAGCGGATTTCGACGAGGTACCAGGCCATGCGCTTACTCCCGGGGTGAGCACGACAGTGACGCCGCAAACGCTACCGGTGACCGCCGGGCGGACGCACCATGCGAGCGGTGGCAGCGCAGTGCCAACCCGATAGGCTAGGCACGGGTCGGAACCTGTGTGCACGCTGTGCCTATCGCGCACCAACGGGCCTGCCCGAGCGGACACGTCGAGGACAGGCGGGGATACATGCTGGAGGGGAACGCGGAACGCAGCGTCGAGGCGACCCTCGGCCACCTGCGGACCATGGACGGGCCGGTCCCGGCGCAGCCGCCGGCTGCCCCGTTGAACCTGGAAGACCTCTACCGGCAGCACCGGATGCGGCTGGTCCGGCTCGCCATCCTGCTGGTCGACGAGCCGGCCACGGCCGAGGACGTCGTGCAGGAGGCGTTCACCGGCCTGCACCGCAACTGGGGCAGGCTCCGTGACGCCGCGGCGGCGGTGGGCTACCTGCGCACCGCGGTGGTCAACGGATCGCGCAGCGTGCTGCGCCGCCGCAAGACCGCGCGCGAGTATGTGCCCCCGCACGCGGTGAACGCCCGGTCCGCGGAAAGCCTCGCGATGCTCTCCAGCGAGCACCAGGCCGTGGTCAACGCGCTGTCGAAGCTGCCGCCGCGCCAGCGCGAGGTGCTCGTGCTGCGCTACTACGGCGGGCTGAGCGAAGCGGAGATTTCGGAAGCAGCGGGCATTTCGAAGGGCACCGTGAAGTCAACCGCCAGCCGGGCGCTGGAGGCGTTGCAGAAGGCAATGCAGCCGCCTCAGTGACCTGGGCGGACCAATCTCGCGCTGGTCGGCCCTCTCTGGTCCAGACCAATATATGCTGGACCGCGTGAAGCACGCCGGAGACTTCGTCATCACGGGCGGCCGCGTCGTGGCCCCGGACCGCGTACTCGACGACGGCTGGCTCGCCGTGTCCGGCGGGCAGATCGCCGCGGTAGGCACCGGCACGCCCCCGAGCAGCCCGGACGCCGCGACGGTGGACGTCGCCGGGGCGCTGGTCGTGCCCGGTTTCGTGGACACCCACTGCCACGGCGGTGGCGGCGGCTCGTTCTCGACGCTCGACCCGGACGAGATCCGCACCGCGGTCCGCGCGCACCGCCGCCACGGCACCACGACCATGCTCGCGAGCCTGGTCTCCGACCCGATCGACCTGCTCACCGAGCAGATCGCGGCCCTGCGCGAACTCGTGCAGGAGGGCGACCTCGCGGGCATCCACCTGGAGGGCCCGTTCATCTCGCGGGCCCGGTGCGGCGCGCACGATCCGGACACTCTGCGTGAACCGGACACCGGCACCGTCGAGAAGCTGCTGCGCGCCGGCCACGGCGCGATCCGGATGGTCACCCTCGCGCCAGAGCTGAACGGCGGCGTCAAGGCGGTCCGGCAGCTGGCCGAATCGGGCGTGATCGCCGCGATCGGCCACACCGACGGAGTCGCCGACCAGCTGGTCCCTGCCATCGACGCCGGCGCGACGGTCGCCACCCACTTGTTCAACGGCATGCGCCCGCTGCACCACCGCGAGCCGGGCCCGGTCGGTGTGCTGCTCGACGACGAACGCGTGACGGTCGAGTTGATTTGTGACCTAGTCCACCTGCACCCGACGGTCGTGCGGCTGGCCGCCCAGCACGCGGGCCGCGGCCGGACCGTGCTGATCACCGACGCCATGTCGGCCACCGACGCCGCCGACGGCCGCTACACCCTGGGCAGACTGGCGGTCGACGTCCACGACGGCGTCGCCACCCTGGACAACGGTTCCCTGGCCGGGAGCACGTTGACCATGGACAACGCCTTCCGCAACCTGGTGAAGGGCGCCAAACTCGACGTACTGGACGCGGTCCGGGCGACCTCGGCGCGACCCGCCGAACTGCTCGGCATCGCCGACCGAACCGGTGCGCTGCGCCCCGGCCTGGCCGCGGACGCCGTGATCCTGGACGACGACCTGCGCCCGTCCCGGGTCCTGCACCGGGGCGAATGGGTAGCCGAGGCGGGCCGGGCTACCTTGAGTACGTGACGGCCTAGTACTTCGACAGGCGGACGGAGCGGATGAGCGAGCCGAAAGACCCAGAACGGCTACTGGCGGACGCGCTGCGCGCACAAGCCGTCTTCGCTCCGCACGTCCTGCCGAACCCGGTCGAAGAGCCTGGTAGTGGCTCGGATGCCGCTTCTCCGGAGACTAGCGCGGGCCAGCCCGGAACGTCGGGCACGGGATCCTTCGGCTCGGGTGCCCCCGGCACCGGCTCCTTCAGCACCTCCGGTGGCCCCGGCATGCCCAGCTCGGGCACCGGCTCGCCCGGCACCGGCTCCTTCGCCGCGGGCACCCCTGGCTCCGGCCCGCCCGGATCCTTCGGCGCTCCCGCCGAGGCGTCCGGCGCACTGCCCGCCGCCTCGTCACAGACCGGCCCGACCACCGAACTGCCGCCCAACTACGGCCTGCTGTCCGGCGCGGGCGCGGACTCGCTCGCCCGCGAACGCGCCGCCCTCGACGCGGCCGACCACACCTCGCCCGGCACCACCGGCTCGATCCCGCCGGTCGGAGCCAACGACGCGACCCTGCGCCGCCCCGCTCAGGCAGCCCAGAGCGGCCCGCTGCCCGCGCACTGGGTCCTGCTGCTGGCGGTACTGCTCGGTCTTGCCGCCGGGTCCGTCATCGGGCTGCTCACGCTGATCTGAGCCCGCGCCGAGGCACCACGCCGCCAGCCCGCCAACGGCTGCGCCTGCCAGCCCACTGCACCCGCCGCACCTCGCCAGCCCCGCGGCACCTCACCGCGCCAGCCCTCGCCAGTCGCCGCGCCCGCTCGCGGTGCCTCGCCAGTCGCCGCTCCTCGCCAACCCGCTGCGCCCAGCCAAACCGCTGTGCCCGCCGCTCCTCGTCAGCCCGCCGATCCGCCGCGCCTTGCCAACCCGTCAAGCCGCTGAGCACCTCTAGTTCGCCAAACTGCCGCGCCGCCAGTCCGCGAAACGGCTGTACCCGCTAGCCCGCCAAACGGCTGCCCCGCCAGCCCACGGCACCCGCCAGCCCGCTGTCCTCGCCAAACCGCTGCCCTCGCCAGTCCGCGGTGCCCACCAGCCCGCCGCGCCTGCCCGGAATTGCCCGGACGGGCGCCTCCGGCAGGCACTCCCGGGCCGATTTCTTCACTCCGATCCCACACCGATGACCTGCGATTCCTTGCCCGGTGAGGCCACAGCGAGTCACCCTGTACCGTTTTCGGTGTGATTCTCGCCCAGAACACAGTGACCACCATGTCCCTGCTGCCGTCGTGGCTGGACCCGCAGCATCTGCTGAACGGGCTGACGGCGCCAGTGATCGCCGTGCTGTGCTTGATCATCTTCATCGAGAGCAGCATCTTCCCGGTGCTGCCCGGCGACTCGCTGCTCTTCACCGCGGGCCTGTTCATCGCGAACGGCACGCTGAAGGCCCCGCTGTGGCTGGTGTGCGTGCTGGTCACGGTCGCCGCGCTGGTGGGCAACGTCGCGGGGTACTACCTCGGCTACTTCGTCGGGCCGAAGCTGTTCAGCAGGCCGGACTCGAAGTTCTTCAAGCAGGAGTACGTCGACAAGACGCACACCTTCCTGGAGAAGCACGGTCCGAAGGCCGTCGTGCTGGCACGGTTCGTGCCGTTCGTGCGGACGTTCATCACCTGGATCGCCGGCATCGGCCGGATGGACCCGAAGCGCTACTTCACGTATACGGTCATCGGCGGCATCCTCTGGGCCGCGGGCATCACCGTGCTGGGTTCGCTGCTCGGCAACATCGGTTTCATCCGGGACAACGTCGACGCGATCTTCGTCCTCATCGTGCTGGTCTCGGTCGTGCCGATCGCCATCGAGTACCTGAAGAGCCGCCGTGAGAAGAAGGCGGCCGCGGCCGACAACTCGGCTGACGTCACGCAGCAGATTCCGCGCGTGCGCGACTGATTCTCAGTGCCAAACCCGAAGCGGCGTCCGGACTTTCCCGGACGCCGCTTCGTCGTTTTCCGGGTCAGTCGGTCATCGAGAACATCGAACCCGGGTTGAAGAGGTTCTCTGGGTCGAGGGCCTGTTTGATCTGCCGGTGCACGCGGATCCCGACCGGTCCGATCTCGCGGGCGAGCCATTCGCGCTTGATCTTGCCGACGCCGTGCTCGCCGGTCACCGTGCCGCCGAGCGACAGGCCGACGTCGAGGATCTCGTCGAACGCCTGCTGGGCGCGGGCGAACTCGTCCTCGGAATCGGGCGCGTACACGATGGTCGGGTGCATGTTTCCGTCACCGGCGTGCCCGACGACGGCGATTTTGAGCCCGACTTTCTCGCTGATCCGTTCGCAGCCGCGGATCAGCTCGGCGATCCGGGTGCGGGGCACGCTGACGTCGTCGGTGAGCCAGACGCCGTAGGTCTCCAACGCGGTCAGCACGACGCGGCGGGCCTGCAGCAGCATCTTGCCCTCTTCGAGGTCGTCCGTGGCGTAGACGAGGTCCGCACCGCAGTCGGTGCAGATCTGTTCGAGCAACGCCAGTTCGCGACGGGCCGCCTCGCCGCCGGCGTCGGACTGGCCGAGCAGCAACGCCTGACAGTCCGAGCCCGCGCCGAGGTCGGTGTTGAGGTAGGTCTCGGACGCCTTGATCGACGCCGCGTCCATGATCTCCAGCAGCGACGGAACCAGCCCCTCGCGCACCGCCCGCGCGACCGCTTCGCCGGCCGCCTCGGTGGTGGTGAACCCGGCGACAAAAGTGGCCGGGGCCTGCGGAAGCGGCCGCAGCGAGACAGTCGCCTGAGTGATGACGCCAAGCGTGCCCTCGCTGCCGATGAACAGCTTGGTGAGGTCGTACCCCGCGACGCCCTTCACCGTGCGGCGGCCGGTTTTCAGCAGCGATCCGTCGGCGAGCACGACTTCCAGCCCGAGCACCGAATCCGTGGTCACGCCGTACTTCACGCAGCAAAGGCCACCCGCGTTGGTGGAGAGGTTGCCGCCGATGGTGCACCAGTCGTAGCTGGACGGGTCGGGCGGATAGAACAGGCCGTGCTTCTCGACGGCGGACCGAAAGTCGAGGTTGACGACGCCCGGCTGCACGACGGCGAGCCGGTTGCCCGCGTCCACCTCGACGATCTCGTTCAGTTTGGTCAGCGACAGCACGACACAGCCGTCGATCGCGTTGGCCGCGCCGGAAAGCCCGCTACCCGCCCCGCGCGGCACGATGGGGACTCTCGCCTCGGCACAAGCACGGACCGTCGCCTGCACTCCCGCGGTATCCGCCGGAAGCACTACCGCCAACGGTTTTCCCGAGGGAGCGAGCGGCATCATGTCGCGCGCGTAGGCGTCGGTGACGTCAGCGTCGGTGAGCACCGCGGCCGGGCCGAGGTCGTCCCGAAGCCGCTGGAGGAGGGCGTCGTTGCTCATCTCCGCATGGTAAACCGGGATCTCCGCAGTGCGGAATATTAATTCCGATATTAGCTGGTCCGCCGGGCGCGCAGGACGGTGTCGCGGGTGTGCCCGGTCCCCGGAGGCGCTGGACTCACCCGCGGCCGGCTCTCGTTGACGAGGACGGTCCACTCGTTGCCAAGGACCTGCGCGATGTCGTCGGGCTGGCAGTAGCCGCTGTGCTCCGGTGCCAGATCACGTGGATCATGACTGCCGAAGAGAAAGGTCCCACCCGGCGCGACCGCGTCGAGCAGCTTCCGCAACACCTGGCTGTCCTTGCGAAGCGGGAAATACTGGACGCTGACAAGGTCGAACGCCCGAGCCGGAACCGGACTGGCGGCCAGATCCGAACACACCCAAGCAATCCCGGCGTTTGCGGCGGCGGCCCGTTGCAGGGCGGTCCGCGAGATGTCGAGCGCCGTCACCTGCCATCCGCGTGAAGCCAGCCAGTGCGCGTCGGCACCCTCGCCGCACCCGACGTCCAACGCCTGCCCCGGCGGCAACCCCTCGACCTCGGTGACCAGCACGCCGTTCGGCTCACCGCTGAACAGCTGCTCCCGGCTGCGGTAGAGGTCCTCCCACGCCTGCGCGTCCTGCGGCTGGCCTTGTGCTTCGGGTTTTCCGGACGGAACCATTTTCGCGACCACCTCCACCGCTCACGATTCCGCTGGCCGCGGCTGACGGCAAGATTCTTTGCTGGAACCGCAAAACTGGAGTTTGTTCGGCGTGTGGGAGCTGGTGGTGGCGAGGCGGGGAATGCTTTCGGCGGGAGTGCGGCCGGGCTGATTGGGATCGGTGGGAGGCTGCACAGGGGGGAGATTTTCGTTTCCTGGCAGGGGAAACAGAACCCGCCCCGGAGGGTGCCGAACCGCGCCGCCCCGAGGCCGAGTCGCGACAGTCCCCGACCAGGCGCACTCGGGTTCCGCCCCGACCGCTCGCCAGCCAGCGTTCCCTCGCACGGGAACAGAATCCGGCTCAGAACGGTCGCCACCAGCTACTCGACGCCGCACCGCTTCCACTCCTCCTGCCGCTTAGACCTGGTCTCAAAACTTAAGGGTGTGTCACTGCGTAACCTGCCGGTCCTGGTCGTCGATCGTGGGCAGTCGTGGCGAAGACGACACAGCAGCGACGGGTCGAAGACCGGCTCTGGGAGCTGATCGAACCCCTGATCCCGTCCCGACCAGCGGCGCGCGGTCCGGGTGGGCGGCCCCGGATCGATGACCGTGCCGCGCTAGAGGGGATCTTGTTCGTGCTCGACACCGGCTGCCGCTGGCAAGACCTACCCGAGCAGCTCGGATGCGGTTCCGGGCACACCGCGTGGCGTCGACGCGGTGTCGGTGCGGTCGAAGGGGGGCGAGCTGACCGGCCGCAGCCCCACTGACCGGAGTAAAGCTGGCTCCAAGTACCACGTTCTGTGCGACGCGAACGGGCTACCGCCGCACATCATGTTGTCACGATGCCGACCGGACAAGCTGCACGCCGACAAGGGCTACGACTACCGCCGCTGCCGCCGCTACCTGACCCGCCGCGGTATCGAGGTCCGTATCGCCCGGCGCGGGATTGAGGGCAAGCCCCGCCTCGGCCGGGTCCGCTGGGTTGTCGAACGCACCATCTCCTGGCTGCTGCGGTTCAAACGCCTCGGGCTGCGCTACGACCGGACCGAACGCACCACGCTGGCGCTACTCACGCTGGCCCGCACCGTGATCAACGTCCGCCGGCTCATCAAGATCGAGCTAACGCATCCATTCACTCGTTTGGGATACGTCGGTAGCTCTGTGTCGTTGGATGGGGTGACTGGTGAGTTTCTGAGCGCGGAGCAGGTCCTCGGGTCGGCACGGGGCCCCCGTCACCACGAGGGAGATCGATCTCCTGGAGGAGGCTGCGGCCGCGTTGCTGACGGCATCATCGACGGGGATGAACGAGCGCTCTCGTCGGGAAGTGATCAGCCATCGGCGGGGCCGCCTCTTCAGAGGCGTTCGATGCGGTCGGCCTGCGGGCCCCGGTCGCTCTGACGCACCGCGTACCGGACCCGGTCGCCCTTCCGCAGCGGCTCCGACCCCATGATCACGGACGCGTGGGCGAAGAGGTCGTCGCCGCCTGCGTCCGGGGTGATGAAGCCGAAGCCGCGGTCGTCGTCGTAGCGCGCGACGACGCCCTCGCCGCCTCGTACGGGCGCGTCCCGCACAGCCGGCCCTGCGGCCGCGGCAGGTGCCGACCGCCGCGGCGCCGTCTGGGGCTCAGCACCCCGGACCAGCTGCACGTCGCGGGCCTGCGGGCCCTTGTCTCCACTAACCACCTCGTAGGCGACGCGGTCGCCCTCCGCGAGCCACGTCAGCCCCTCGGCCAGTGCCCGGGCGTGAACGAAGACGTCCCCGGCGCCGGAGTCGGGGTTGATGAAGCCGAAGCCCTTGTCCTCGTCGTACCAGGCCACCGTGCCGTCGGCACCGTCCGCGATACCAGCCGCAGCGGGTGAGCCGGCCCCTGCTCCCAGCGGGATCACGTGCCCGGCCTGCGGGCCGCGCTCGCCTTCGACGATCAGGAAGGCCACCCGCTGCCCCTCGGTGACCACGCCGCCGGTCACGATGGCGGAGCTGTGCACGAAGATGTCGGCGCCGCCGCCGTCCGGCGACGCGAAGCCGTACCCCTTGCCCGGCTCGTACCAGTTGACGGTGCCGAGCAGGCCCACGGCGCTGCCGGTGGCCGCATCGGCGGTGACGCGAACGCGCAGCGCCTGGGGCCCGCGGTCGTTCTCGCCGACCTCGAACACGACGGCCTGACCCTCGCGGAGCACTTTCGCGCTGCCGTCCCCGACGATCTCGGAGGCGTGCACGAACACGTCCGGCGAGCCGTCCTCGGGCGCGAGGAAGCCGAAACCCCGTTCGGCGTCGAACCAGCGGACGGTCCCTTGCGGCATCAAAGTCTCCAGATCGAGAGGGCGGGCACTGGCCCCCAGTCTCTCTGACAGACCTCCGGTCCGTCGGGCCGGGCCCACAGGCAGGCGGTGCGGAGCCAGGGGCGGGCCGTTGGTTCACCTAGCGACACGCCGAGTTTTGAGACCAGGTCTTAGGGCCGGGACTCGACCCAATCCGATCACGGCGCGAAGCAGGCCAGTTCCGGGCACCGTCGCAGGTCGGTGCACCGGCCGCCCGGCAGGTGGCCCGAGCGAACGGCACTCCGGCCCAGCGTGGGTGGCCGCCAACCGCGCGATAGTCCCTGCCCTGGCCGGGTGCACCGGACTCCGCACCCTTAGCCCCGCACAGATCGTCGCCAAGCGCGCGGCCGTTCCTGCCAGGCGCGCACCGGTCCCGCGCCCCGGCCCAGCGCGGATTGCCGTCAGACGGGCGGTCTTCCTGCCTGGCTGGCTGCCTCCGACACCTCCAGCGAGGCAGCGAGGCCGGAGGCGACGGAACCCAGCCTGGGCCGCGTGTGGCGAGTGGGTCACATGGACGACATCGCGGGCTCCTCCGGTTGGGCGGGTTGTGGGCGGGTTCGGCGGCGTCCCAACAGGAAGTACGCCTGCAGTGCCGTGTACACGAGGATCGCGGCACCGACCCACGCGCTCGTGTGCAGCGCTGTCACGAAGGACTCGCGGGCGGTGGTCAGCAGTTCCGCGCCTTCGGCGGCGGGTAGGCCGTGTGCGGTGGCTACTGCGCCGCCCAATGTGTCGTGGGCTGCGGCGGGCGTGGTGGCGGGCAGGCCCGACTGATAGACCGCCGTGGCTAGGCTGCCCAGCAGGGCGGTGCCCAGTGCGCCGCCCAGCTCGTAGCCGGTTTCCGAGATCGCGGACGCGGCTCCGGCGCGGTTGACCGGGGCGGCCGAGATCACGAGGTCGTTCGTGAGGGTCTCGGACAGCGCCACCCCGCCGCCGACCAGGACGAAGGCCACTACGACTGCGGCCAAACCCGCGTCGGCACCGATGGTGGTCAGGACCAGGAAGCCGGCCGCGCCGAGCAGCAGGCCGAGGCTGATCAGGACTGGTACGCGGACTCGGCGGGCGAGCCAGGCCGCCGCTAGGGCGCCGACGACGCCGGCGACCGTCGCGGGCAGCATCCACAAGGCCGCGACCAGCGGGGTCAGGCCGAGCACCAGCTGCAGGTACTGCGGCAGCAGGAACAGCAAGCCGACCAGCGCGAACACGCCGAGCAGGTTCGTGATCACCGAACCGGCGAACTTGCGGTTGGCGAACAGCGCAAGGTCCAGCATCGGCTGCGCGAGCCGTCGCTGCCGGCGCACGAACACCACGCCCAGCGCGAGCCCGGCGGCCATCGCGGCAGCGGCCGACCAGGTGATGCCCGACGTCGCGGCGATCTTCACGCCGTAGACGACCGGCAGCATCGTGCCCAGCGACAGCAGCGCCGACCACGGGTCGAAGCGGCCCGGGTTCGGGTCGCGGAACTCCGGCAGCAGCAGCGGGCCCGCGACGAGCAGCAGCACCATCACCGGCACGTTGATCAGGAAGACCGAACCCCACCAGAAGTGTTCGAGCAGCCAGCCACCGACCACCGGGCCGACCGCCATCCCGCCGGAGAACGCCGCGCTCCAGACCGCCACCGCGGTACGCCGCGTGCGGTCCTCGGTGAAGATGCTGCGGATCAGCGACAGCGTGGACGGCATCAGCGTCGCGCCGCCGACGCCCAGCAGCGCCCGCGCGACGATCAGCATCATCGGCGACGTGGCGAACGCCGCCAGCACCGAGGCCGCGCCGAACGCGGCACCGCCGATGAGCAGCAGCCGCCGCCTGCCGATCCGGTCGCCCAGCGTGCCCATGAAGACCAGCAATCCGGCCAGGACGAACGAGTAGACGTCGACGATCCACAGCTGTTCCGCGCCCGTGGGCGCGAGATCCTCGCTGAGGTAGGGCAGGGCAAAGCCCAGGACTGTCGTGTCCACGCTGATCAAGAGGACCGGCAGCACCAGAACTGCCAAAGCCCACCACTGGCCTCCGCGCCGCACCATGGCGCACTCTTCCTTTCTTGAACCGTCTTTACCGTCCAGACGGTACAGTTTCGTTCCTGAGGTAGAAGGTAAACCGTCTGGACGGTATAGTCAAGGCGATGCCCAAGCCTTCAGCACGTGAACGCATCCTCGGTTCGTACGAGGTCATCCTCGCCGACCGCGGCCCGGCCGAGATCACGCTCGACTCCGTCGCGGCGCACGCCGGGTGTCCAAGGGCGGCCTGCTCTACCACTTCGGTTCGAAGGACGCCCTGCGCGACGGTCTTCTCGAGCGGCTGGACCGGCTGACCGACGAAGACCTCGAACGCGCGCGCAACGCACCCGAAGGGGTGGTCCGGTACTACCTGCGCTCGGCGATCACCGACGTCACGAGCGACCTGGCGCTGCACCGCACCACGATGGCCGCGATCCGGCTGGTACTCAACGACCCGGTCGCGGCGGAAGTGACGCGGCGCTGCACCGGGCGCGCCCGCGAGCTGATGCTGGAACACGTCGAGGATCCGCTGACGGCGGAGCTGGTGTTGCTGGTCGGCGAGGGCCTCTACATGCGCGCGGCACTGGGCGAGGAGGCGACGGAAAGCCTGCTGGGACGGATCGACGAGATCGCGGAGCGGATCGAGGCTGGGGAGCCGGCCGAAGCGGCGGTCGCGGCGGGAGTGAGGAAGGACTGAGCGGCCTCCACCCGCAGACGTCAAGCCCGCACGGAAACCCCGGGGAATGCGCAGAGTCCGTGTCACATCACCTGAGACTCGCAGCCCTGGCCGGCCGACCGTCCACAAAGGACGCCAGAATCGCGGAATAACCACCTTCGGAGGGCCGTGAGGGGACCCCTGAGGGAATCAGAGTCCGTGAGGGTTCCCCTCACGGACGACCCAGCCCCGCGCCAACCCGGACCCGCCAAGAGCTGCACCGGCACCTTCGACCTCAGCTGACGAGCCTCAACGGCACCCGCGACGCCGCCTTAAGCCCCCGCCATCGCAGTCCCCGAAAGTGCCCACGCAGACCTGGGGACCCGGACGACAGAGATCCGCGACCCCCAGGCTCAAAACCAGCCGAACCCCTCAGCGAGACAGCCCGTAAACCCGCTCAATCTCCACCGTCAGCACCAGCCGCCGATCCGCCACCATCGCCGCCCGGTACTCCGCCCAGTCCGGATGCTCGCCCGCCACCTTCCGGTACAGCGAGATCAACGCCTCCACCGCCTCGTCCTCCGGCGACGACGCCACCGGCGACAGCACCGCCCGCCCCTCCGCCACCGCGTACGACCATCCATCCGACGCCGCCACGTGGTAGCTCACCCGCGGATCCCGGCGCATGTTCTTCGTCTTCGCGCGCGTATCCGTGATCGACACCCGCAGCTGCCGCGCGTCGCGATCGAAGTAATGCGTCACCGTCGACAGCTGAGGACGGCCGTCTCGCTTCAGGGTCGCCAGGACGCCTTGCTTGCTCGCCGCGATGAGGTCGTAGAGCGCTGTGTCGTCAGTCATACCCCTATGAAACCCCGGCGAGCAGGATCTGTTCCCGCCCAAAACCACCAGTGACCAGGGGCGTCCCCATATCGGGAGAAACCGGACGATACCCCTCCGGTTGAAATCTGCTTGCATGCGGCAACTAAAGTGTCTTGTGACACAACCATGGGTCGGCCGCTTGCGAAATACGCCGTACGGGCACACTCTTGCTTGAGGCAACTAGTTGCAGTCGCCAACCAATGGTTTGCACCATCCCAAGGAAGACCCACATGGCACCTCAGAACTCCGCCGTCAGGCCCGAGGCCGACCTCGACCTTGCCGACCAGCTCGGACACGAGCTGGTCCGGTTCATGCGCTTGATCACCAAGGCGAAGTCACAGGTCGCCAAGCACGGTCCGGACGGGATTGAAAGGGCCGCGTACGCGATCCTCTTCTGCCTCGTCCACGAAGGTCCGCAACGCACCAGCAAGCTGGCCGAGTTCCTGCACTCCGAGATCTCCACGATCAGCAGGCAGTCCAGTTCGCTCGTGCAGCACGGACTCGTCGAACGGCAGGCCGACCCCGAGGACGGCCGCGCCTGCTTGCTCGCCCCGACCGCCGAAGGCCTCCGCGTCTTCGACGAAAACCGCAAGCACCGCGCCCGGTGGCTGGCCGAAGTACTCGGCGACTGGAGCCAGGAGGAGCGCGAGACGCTCAACAAGCTTCTCGCGCGGCTCAACACAGGTATCGAACAGAACAATCCGTCGCTGTCCGAAATCACGGCGGCGGGACAGGCCAAGGGGGCCTCGAACGCATGACGTCCACCGTTGAAAAACAACCTCAGTCGCGAGGGGGAGCGCCCGCCGACGACGGCGAGAGCGGTCCGCGGCTGACTCACCGCCAGATCGTCACGATCATCAGCGGCCTGATGTGCGGCATGTTCCTCGCCGCGCTCGACCAGACGATCGTGGGCACCTCGATCGTCCGGATCGCCAACGACCTGCACGGCTTCGACCTGCAGGCGTGGGCGACCACGGCGTACCTGATCACGTCGACCATCGCGACGCCGATCTACGGCAAGCTTTCCGACATCTACGGCCGCAAGCCGTTCTACCTGGCCGCGATAGCGATCTTCGTCGTCGGTTCGGCGGCCGCGACCGCCTCGACCTCGATGTACGAACTGGCCGCGTTCCGCGCGGTGCAGGGTCTCGGCGCCGGCGGTCTGATGTCGCTGGCCATGACGATCATCGGCGACGTGGTCCCGCCGCGGGAGCGCCCGCGCTACCAGGGCTACTTCCTCGCCGTGTTCGGCATTTCGACCGTGCTCGGCCCGGTGCTCGGCGGCTTCTTCGCCGGTTTCGACACGCTTGCCGGCCTGCACGGCTGGCGCTGGGTGTTCCTGATCAACGTGCCGATCGGCATCGTCGCGATGTTCGTCGTCGCGAAGGTGCTGAACGTCCCGCACAACCGCCACAACCACAAGATCGACTGGTGGGGCGCGCTCACCATGGTCATCGCCGTGGTGCCGTTCCTGATCGTCGCCGAACAGGGCCAGAAGTGGGGCTGGGGCGACCAGAAGTCGATCTGGATGTACATCATCGGCGGCGTCGGCATCGTGCTGTTCATCGTCGTCGAGAAGCTGATGAAGGACGCCGCGCTGATCCCGTTGCGGCTGTTCAAGAACTCGACCTTCACCGTGGCCATCATCGGCGGCGTGATCGTCGGTGTGGCGATGTTCGGCGCGATCACGATGATCCCGCAGTACCTGCAGGTCGTGCAGGGCTACACGCCGACCGAATCGGGTCTGCTGATGCTGCCGCTGATGGTCGGCATCATGTCCAGCTCGATCATCTCCGGCCGGATCACCTCGAAGACCGGGCGCTACAAGATCTTCCCGGTCGTCGGCACGATCCTGATCGCCGCGGGCGCGTTCTTCTTCGCCATGGTCAAGTACGACACCCCGATCTGGCACCCGCTGGTGGCCGCGCTGATCATCGGCCTCGGCCTCGGCCAGTGCATGCAGACGCTGATCATCGCGGTGCAGAACGCGGGCCCGCGCAAGGACATGGGCGTGTCGACCGCGTCGGCCACGTTCTTCCGCCAGATCGGTGGTACCGCCGGGGTCGCGGTGTTCCTGACGATTCTGTTCAACGTGCTGCCGGGCAACATCACCAAGGCGTTCGGCGGGCACATGCCTCCGGGCGCGGGCGCCAACCTTGGCGACCTGTCGAGCAACACGAGCGTCATCCAGACGCTGCCGGAAGCGGTGCGCACGCCGATCCTGATCGGCTTCACCGACTCCATCACCACCGTGTTCTGGGTGGCGGGCGGCGTCGCGCTGCTGGCCACGCTGGTGCTGCTGTTCATGAAGGAAATCCCGCTCGCGGGCATGAACCCGGCGGCGGCCGCGGTCGAAGGCGGCGAGGCGCTGCTGGACCTGGACGAGACCGCTCCGGTCCCGGCCGCGGACGACACCGCGGAGCTGAAGACGGGATCGCTCTTCGAGGAGACCCCGAAGGAGCCGGTGCTCGCCGGTGTCGGCGGCAGGCACGCCCTGACCAACGGCCACGGCGACGCGCAGGCGGTGGCTGACGCCCGGCCGATGCCGATCACCAACTCGGTGGCCGACGCGGAACTGGGCATGACCACCGGCGGCGTCCCGGTCACCGGCCACGTGCGCCGCCAGGACGGCAGCCACGTGAGCGCGGCCGCGCTGACCCTGATCGACCAGCAGGGCCGTCAGGTGGCACGGGCGACCGGCAACGGCGACGGCAGCTACTCGATCCCGACCCAGGGTCCGGGAACGTACGTGCTGATCGTGTCCGCTCCCGGGCACCAGCCGCAGGCCTCCAGCGTGGTGGTCGGCGGAAACCCGGCGAACCTCGACGTCACGCTCACCGGGTCCGGCGAGCTGACCGGCGTGGTCCGTTCGATCGGCACCGCGACCCCGCTGGCGAACGCGACGGTCACGCTGACTGACTCGCGCGGCGAGGTCAACGGCGCGTTCATCACCGCCGAGGACGGCGTCTACACCTTCAGCGGCGTCGGCGCCGGGCAGTACACGCTGGTCGCGAGCGGCCCGCACTACCGCCCGGTCGCGGTCACGCTGACGGTGCCGGACAGCGGCGTGCTGCGCCACGACGTCGAACTCGCCGGCGCGGTGCTGCTCCAGGGCGTCGCGCGCACCGAGGGCGACCGGATCGTGCCGGACGCGCGGATCACCGTGCTCGACGCGAACGGCAACGTCGCGGCGGTGGCCCGCACCGACAGCGAGGGCCGGTATGTGGTCAGCGACCTGCCGATCGGCTCCTACACGGTCGTGGCCAGCGGTTACCCGCCCGCCACGAGCCAGGTGACGCTGGACGACGGCGAGGCGCAGCACGACGTGCGGCTGAGCTACGACCAGGCGCTCGACGAGCTGGTCGACCGGTCATGAGCGGGGGCCTGCGCGCACAGCTGCGCTCGAACGGCGGATGGCCGGTCGAGAACGCGGTGCTCACGGTCACCGACTTGAACGGACGACAGGTCGCGCGGCAGGTCACGGACGCGAAGGGGGCAGTGGTCACTGACCCGCTGCCCCCGGGCGTCTACACCGCCGTGATCACCGCGCCCGGGTACACGCCGCTGGCCAGGACCGTGCAGATCGGCTCCGACGGGGCCGGGCTGCTCGGCGACATCGCGCTTGTGCCGGTTTCCGGCGCGGTCGAGCTGCCGCCGGAGGGTCCGTGGACGATCGACCCGATGCACTCGTCGGTGGTCGCCACCGCGCGGCACATGGGCATCGCGAGCATCAAGGTGCGGTTCCCGGACGTCGCCGGACGGATCGAGGTCGCGCGGCCGATCGAGCGTTCGACGGTGCACGCCGAGATCAAGGCGGGCAGCATCGAAAGCGGCATCAAGATGCGCGACGACCACCTGCGCTCGGCCGAATTCCTCGACGTCGACGCGTATCCGCTCATCACGTTCGAAAGCACCGGGCTGTCCCAGCTCGGCACGGACAACTGGGCGCTGCGCGGCGTGCTCACCCTGCACGGCGAACGGCGGGACGTCACCCTCGACCTGCGCTACACCGGCCACGGCCCGGACCCGTGGGGCGGCGTGCGTGCCGCGTTCCACGCCGAAACGCAATTGCACCGCAACGATTTCGCGATCAACTACAGCGCGATGGTGCGAGCGGGCGTGGCCGCGATCGGCACGACCGTCAAGGTGGAGCTGGACATCGAGGCGGTGCAGGGCGAGTCCCTGCCGCAGTTCTAGAGAAATCCGCGACAGGCCGCCCGGGAACTGTTCCGGGCGGCCTGTTCGTTGTTAAGGGCGAAAAGGGTGAACAGTCTGGTTACCCCAGGAATACCCAAAGTCACCGAATGCGGAGGATTTGATGGTTGCGTACTGCAGCCTGTCCCAGCCACGTAGGCTCTTCGCGTGAACCTCGACGCCGCCCAGCCCGCGCACACCGCGGGAATCGGCCTGAGCTGGCTGGACACCGCCGGCCCGGTGCTCGTCTGGGTCATCGTGCTGTCGTTCGTGCTCATCGAGTGCGCGCTCATCATCGGGCTGTTCCTGCCGGGCGATTCCCTGCTGTTCGGCGCGGGCGTGGTGCTCGCGCAGCACGGATCGGACCTGAACGCGTGGCTGCTGTCCGGGGCCGCGCTGCTCACCGCCGTGTTCGGCAACCAGATCGGCTACTACATCGGCCGCGGCGCGGGCACCCAGCTGATCGCCCGGCGCGGCGGGCGGATGCTCAACCGGCGCAACCTCGAACGCGCGCAGGAGTTCCTGGACCGCAAGGGATTCTTCGCGATCGTCGCGGCGAGGTGGATCCCGTGGATCCGCACGCTGGCCCCGCTCATCGCCGGTGCCGCGCGGATGGATTCGCGGCGGTTCCTGCTCGCCACCACCGTCGGCGGGCTGCTGTGGGTGCCGACGCTGGTGCTGCTCGGCTACTACGGGGCGGGCCTGCTCGACGCCATCCCGTGGGTCAAGACCGCGGCGCTGTGGGTGAGCATCGCGTTCTTCGTGTTCGGCACCGCGTACGGCGTGCTGCGCTACCGCCAGGAAATGCGGCGTCCGGTCGACGAACCCGACGACGCGCACGCCTGAGTTTTCACGCCGGGTCGGACCAGACTTCCAGCTGGATGCCGTCCGGATCGCGGAACACGATCACCGCCGAGCCCTCGAAGGTCTGCGATTCGGTCGCGGGCAGGTAGGAGACGCCGTACTCCTGCAGGCGGTCCTCCCACTCGGCGACCTCGGCGCGCGACGACACCGAGAACGCGACATGGTCCAGACCAGTGCGTCTTTCGTCGAACGCGGGGCGCACCGCGACCGGATGCTGGACCAGCACCACGGAGAAACCGTCTCCCGCCGAACGCAGGACTACCTTGCGGACCCCGGTTTCCGGGTCTTCGCGCCGATGGCTTTCCTCGAGGTCGAGCACCCGGACGTACCAGGGAACACTTCGGTCCACATCGGTCACGGTGAGCGCCAGATGGTGCACAGACGTGAGCTTGGGCATGACTTTCGCGGCCGTCCTTTCAACCCCTCGTTCCAGACTGGCACACCGGGACAAGCGCGACGGACGAGTTCACCGACTTCCGGGGTCAATCGTGATCTGGCCGTCTCCGGGCGTCTCACAGTCCGGGAGGATCAGCGGCCGCCGCCGACCTCGAGCACCGCGCCCACGGTGAAGGACGCCTCCGGGGACAACAGCCACAGCACGGCCGCGGCGATCTCGTTCGGCTGGCCGGCGCGCCGGAGCGGGATCACCGCGCTGAACCGCTCGGGCCGGTCCGGCATCCCCGCCGCGGCGTGCAACCCGGTCTCGACCAGGCCGGGCGACACGACGTTGACCCGGATTCCTTCGTCGGCGACCTCCTGCGCGAGGCCGAAGCTGAGCGTGTTGACCGCCGCCTTGGACGCCGCGTAGTGCACCCATTCGCCCGCCGACCCGGTCCGCGAGGCGGTGGACGAGATGTTCACGATCGCGCCGCCGGACCCGCCGTAGCGCGTCGACAGCCGGCGCACCGCCTCGCGGCAGCACAGGAAAACGCCGGTGACGTTGATGTCCAGTACCCGGCGCACGGTCTCGACGCGCTGCTCGTCGAGCCTGCCTGGGGTGTTGCCGGTGATGCCCGCGTTGTTCACCACGCCGACGAGCGGGCCCAGCTCGGCCGCCGCCGAAAAAAGGCCGCTGACCTGCTGTTCGTCGGAGATATCGGCACGGTGCGCAAGCGCTTGCGCCCCCAGCGCCCGCACCCGTTCGGCGACCTCCTCGGCCGGGGCCGGGTCGCCGGAGTAGTTCACCACCACGTCGTAACCGCGGGTGGCGGCCAGTTCGCAGATCGCCGCGCCGATGCCCCGGCTGCCACCGGTGACGATCAAAACCCCCACGAGAACTCCTTGTCAGCCAGGCTTGAGCGGCTCGACGAACTGGGCGTCGAGCCACCGCATCTGCGCCATCCACATCCACCACGTCGCGTCGTCCGGACAGTGCTGCCCGTCAACCGCTTCGCCCTGCAGCCACGCCCCGAGCAGCGCGGTGATCGCCGTGCACACGTCGAGCAGCGCGCGTCCCCACCACCATTGGTGCATCGGGGTGTGCAATTCAAGGACACCGCCGTGTTCCGGCAGCACCGACAACGCCCACTCCAGCCGAGTCCGGACCTCCGCGAGCACCTCCGGTTCGAGCTGCGGTTCGCCGCTGGCCTCCCGCATCCGCTCGACCAGCAGCGCCAGCCGCTGGTCCACGACCTGCTCGCCGGGTTCGGACAGCCGCCGGTCGACCAGCGTCCGCAGCCCGTTCAGGTGCGTGCGCACGAGCGGGATGTAGGGCGGGTACAGCACGGCGATCCGGGCCTCGCCCGCCCGGTCCCAGGTGACCGCGCCCGCGTAGGGGTCCGTCGTGGCCGGGTCCTCGAACATCACCTGCTCAGGGCCTGCTCAGAGGGCGAAATTCGTCAGCGGCAGGTTCTCGAGCACCAGGTCGGCCCGGTCGCGGGTGTTCGCGATCAGGTCCGCGTTGCGCTGGTCCGAGCCGAGCGCGCGCTGCCGGGCCTCGACCAGCGAACGGCCGTAGCGCCGGTGCCGGGACACCAGCCGCTCGATCCGCTCCGGTTCGTCCGGGGCGAGGAACCAGGCCTCGGTGAGGTACTGCCGCACGCCGCTCCACGGGTCGTCCGGCAGCAGCAGGTAGTTGCCCTCGGTGATGACCAGCTGGACCTCGGGCGCGACCGCGACCGCGCCGGCGATCGGCTCCTCGATCTCGCGGCGGAAGTCCGGCGCGTACACCGTCTCGCGGCCCTCGGCGAGCCGGCGGATCAGCTGCACGTAGCCGGCCGCGTCGAAGGTGTCCGGCGCGCCCTTGCGGTCGGTGCGGCCGAGCCGCTGCAGCTCGACCTGGGCCAGGTGGAAGCCGTCCATCCCGACGACCGCGGCCCGCGAGCCGAGTGCGTTGGCGATCGCCCAGGCCAGCGTGGTCTTGCCGGAGGCGGGCGCGCCGATGATGCCGAGCACGTGCCGTTCCCGCGGTTTGGCGAGCTTCTCGGCCCGCGCCAGCAGATCCTCGAACGCCGTCATCGCACTCCCTCTTCTCTGCTCTTCGCCAGTTCCCCGACCGGCCCGGTCCACGAACGCGGACCCACGTGCCGAACCCGTTCCGCGGCTACCGCGTTCGCGTAGCCGATCCAGTCAGGGACCGCGTTGTCCCGTGCCGCCACCGCGTACGCGAGCGCACCGTGCCACACATCGCCGGCCCCCAGCGTGTCCCGCGCCTCTACGAGCGGAACGGGGACCTGCCCAGAGTCTTCCGTAGTGCTCCAGACGACCGGTTCCGGGCCTGCCGTCGTGATCGTCACTGACACTCCGCGTTCGGCCAAATCCGGTGCGGGAGCACGGAACCGCGCTGAACAGGCTGCCACGTGGACCAGTGGCAGCAACTGGTCCAGTACCGGTTTCCAGCTGCCCGCGTCGAGAATTACCGGCACCTCGCGGTCGCGGGCTTCCCGTGCGACCGCGAGCGCCAGCTCGGGATGGTGCCCGTCGACGAGAACCGCGCCTACACCGTCAAAAAGCGGTGCGAGGTCAGGCAGTTCCAGCGGCTTGTCGGCGGCGGCGTTGCGGGAGACGACGGTGCGTTCGCCGTCGCCGTCTCGCACCACGACGGCGCTCACCGGCGGTGCCTGCGTGCGTTGTGGTGCGAGGTCGACCAGGTCGACGCCACAGGCTTCCAGGTCAGCGCGCGCGAGTGCGGCTAGCGGGTGCGCACCGAGAGCCGTCACGAGAGTCGCTTCGGCACCGAGCGCGGCGACGGTCACCGCGGCGTTCGTCGCTGGCCCACCGGCCGCGACGTCCACCTGCAGCGACTGCACTTTCTCGCTCGGCTCCGGGAATTCCTCGACCCGTTGTACGACATCGACGGTGCACAACCCCGCCAGCAGCACTCGCACGTCAGGTCAACCCGGCGTGCGTCGTGGACGCGACCTCGACGACTTCGCCGTTCTCGTCAAGCTTCAACGCACCGGTGAGCAGGCCGACGACCTGGTTCATGCTGTGCGTCTTCGGCGTCACCACAGCGACCCGCTTGCCAAGCCGGTGTACGTGGATCCGATCGGCGATTTCGAAGACGTGCGGCATGTTGTGACTGATCAGCACCACCGGCAGGCCGCGGTCGCGGATCCGGCCGATCAGCTCCAGCACCTTCGCGGATTCCGCGACGCCCAGCGCGGCCGTCGGCTCGTCCATGATCACCGCTTTGGTGCCGAACGCCGCCGCGCGCGCCACCGCGACGCCTTGCCGCTGCCCGCCGGACAGCGTTTCCACCAGCTGGGTAATGGATTTGACCTTGATGCCGAGGTCGTCGAGGATCCGCTGCGCTTCGGTGCGCATGGCCGCGCTGTCGAGCTTGCGCAACCCGATGCCGAACGGTCCCTTCAACCGCTTTTCCCGGCCGAGGAACATGTTCGACGCGATGTCCAGCGCCGGCGCGACCGCCAGATCCTGGTACACCGTCTCGATTCCGTAGTGCCGGGCGTCCAGCGGGGACTTGAAGTGGACCGTCTTGCCGTCCACTTTGATCTCCCCGGCGTCCGGCACCACCGCACCGGACAACGCCTTGATGAGACTGGACTTTCCGGCCCCGTTGTCGCCGACCACGGCGAGCACCTCGCCGGGGTAAAGGTCGAAATCGGCACCGTCGATGGCGGTGACCCGGCCGTAGCGTTTCACCAGGCCGCGCGCGGAAAGGGTGGGCTGCTGCTCGTTCGAGGAAGTCATGACTGCTGCTGCCTCCGTGCGATCCGGTCCACGACCACCGCGGCGATCAGCAGCGCGCCGGTCGCCAGGTCCTGGTAGTTGCCGTCCACGCCCATCTGCGTCAATCCCGAGCGCAGCACCGCGACGACCAGCGCACCGAACAGCGTGCCCAGCACCGAACCGCGGCCGCCGAACAGGCTCGTGCCGCCCAGCACCACGGCGGTGATCGAGTCGAGGTTGCCGAGCTGGAACTGGTTCGGGTCGGCGTTCGGCGTGCGGCCGAGTGCCTGCCACGCGGCGATGCCGAAGCACAGACCGGCGACGAGGTAGACCGACAGCACGGTGCGGTTGACCTTGATCCCGGACAGCCGCGCGGACTCCGGAGCGTTGCCGACCGCGTAAACGTGCTTGCCCCACGCGGTTTTCGTGAGCGCGTACCAGACGGCGAGGAACATGAGCAGCGCGAGCGTCATGCCGTAGGTGATCGGGATGCCGCCGAAGAGGTACCGCTTCGTGCCGAGCCAGGTGAGCAGCCCGTCGGACACCGGAACCGCCTGGCCGCCCGCGATCAGCTTCGCCACCGCGGTCAGGCCGGTGAACGTGCCGAGCGTGATGATGAAGGCGGGCAGCTTGATCCGCGTCGCCAGGGTGCCGATGAACAGGCCGACGACGACCGTCAGCACGACCCCGGCCAGCAGGGCGAAGAAAACGTTGGTGACCGCCGCCAGTTTCGCCATCACCAGCGTCGCCACGACCATCGACGACGCGTTGGAGAGGTCGATGCCGGCGATCAGGATGATCAGCGTCTGGCCGAGCGCGAGCGTCCCGACCACCAGCGACTGCTGGACCACTGTGGACAGATTGTCCAGGTCGAAAAAGGTGTCCGTGGCAAAGGAAAACACCAGAACCGCCACGACCAGCGCCAGCGCCGGGCCGACCGCGGGGGCGCGCAGGAAGAACTCGCCGAGCGTCTCGCGCTCGCGGTTGTTGACCGTCTTTGCCGTCGCGGTCGTCATTTCCCGCCTCCCCAGCAGTTCTGCAGACCCCAGGCGGTGTCCTTGCTCGGCACCCCCGGCATCGGGTGGTCGGTGATCGCGGTCGAGCCGGTGTTCACGAACCCGCTCGGCTTCTTCCCGGTCTTCGCGTACTCGACCGCCGCGAGCACGCCCTGTTCGGCCATCTTCCGCGGGAACTGCATCACGGTGACGGCGAACTGGCCATTCTTGACGTTCTGCACGCCCTCGCAGCCGCCGTCGATCGAGCCGACAGTGAGCTGGCTGTTGAGCCCGCGCGCCTTGAGCGCCGCGTACGCGCCGCGGCCCATCGGCTCGTTCATCGTGTAGACCGCGTTGAGGTCGGTGGTGCGCTGGAGCAGGTTCTCCATGCCCTGCTGGGCGAGGCTCTGGTCGCCGTTGGCGTTGGCGTGCCCCTTGATCTGCGGCGCGCCGTCCTTCAGCCCGATGCCCTTGAGGAACCCGCCGTGCCGCTGGGTGTCGACCGAACTGCCCGCGGTGCCGTCGACCATCAGGATCTTGGGGTCCGCGCCCTTCAGCGCCGCCTTGACGTACGCGCCCTGCTGCTCGCCGGCCGCGAAGTTGTCGGTGGCGAAGGTGGCGTCGACCGCGTCCGGCGGTTCGGTCGCGGTGTCGAGGGCGATCACCAGGATGCCGGCGTCGCGAGCGTCCTTGATGGCCTTGAGCACGCCGGTGGAGGAGCTTGGCGTGATCAGGATGGTGTTGACGCCCTGCTGCATCAGGTTCTCGATGGCCCGCACCTGACCGTCGTTGTCGCCGTCGAACTGGCCCGCGAGCGCATGGAAGTCGGCGCCGTTGGCCTTCGCCGCGGCGGACGCGGCGTTGCGCAGTTCGACGAAGTACGGGTTGGTGTCGGTCTTCGTGACGAGGCCGACCTTGGCCTTGCCGCTACCGCCGGTTTTGGAGCTGCCGCCCCAGTGGCGTTCGACGGTGCACCCGGCGGTGGAGACCGCGACAGCGGCCGCCAGAGCGAGTGCGGTGAGACTCCGGTGTCTCATGGGGATGCCCTCCGAATCGAGGTGCGAGCTTGCCGATGGACGGGAAGGTAGACAGACTCGGGGGTTGACGCAAGCGTTTGCGCAAACGCTTGCCGACGCTCCTGGTTTAGCTCTCTTGATGAAGGACAGACATGCCGCGATCCCGCTCCGCCCGCCCGACCCAGCGCGACATCGCCGAAATGGCGGGCGTGTCGATCACGACGGTCTCACACGTCGTGAACGGCACGCGGGCGGTGGCCGAGGAGACGAAAGCCGCGGTCCTGCGCGCGATCGAAACCACCGGGTACACCGGCGACGCGATCGCGCGTTCGCTGGTCACCGGGGGTACGCGGTCCATCGGGATGGCGATCTCGCTGGTCGCGAACCCGTACTTCGCGGCGCTGATGCACGCGATCGAGCGAGAGGCGTCGGCAAACGGATACACCGTGCTGCTGGCGGACACGCACGACACCGCGGGCACCGAACGGGACGTGGTGCGCGCGCTGCGGTCGCGACGGGTCGACGGCCTGCTGATCACGCCCGCGCCCGGCGACGGGTCGGTGCTCGGCGAACTGGTGTCGCTGGACGTGCCGACCGTGCTCATGGACCGGCTCACCACCCGGACCGACATCGACCAGGTCGGCGCGGAGAACATCCAGGCGACCTCGGCGCTGACCGCGCATCTGGCGTCGCTCGGCCACCGCCGGATCGGGATGATCTCCGGCGCTCCCGGCCTGACGACGAGCGACGAACGCGTCCTCGGCTACCGCCTCGGCCTCGGCCGGTCCGGGCTGACCTGGTCGCCCGACCTGGTCGCGTGCGGACAGTCCTCCCGCGACGGCGGCGGGCTGGCGCTGAGCACGCTGCTGGCGCTGCCGGAACCGCCTTCGGCCTTGGTGGTGGCCAACGACAGCATGATGGTGGGCGTCCTCCACGAGGCGCGGCGACGGGGCCTGCGGATCGGCCAGGACCTGCCGGTGGTGGTGTACGACGACGTCGAGTGGGCCGATCTCGTGGACCCGCCGCTCACGACCATGGCCCAGCCGATCGACGAAATCGGCAAGCGGGCGGTGCAGTTGCTGCTGGCTCGACTGGCGGATCCCGGCCGTCCCGCCGAGACTGTCCGGTTGCCCCCGACCCTGCGGCACCGGGCTTCCTGCGGGTGCGCGTAGGCCCCGGTCTTGACTGCCCGGTGTAACCAAGCAGGTGCTTCGTTCACTCACCTCAGTGATTCTCGGGACCCGATCGTCTCGGACCCTCTCGTCGGCGGCCCGACAGTGGCTACTGTTGGGTAGGTACCGACGACGAGGGCCATGAGAAATGACCGTTCTGGCGCCGGAGGTCTCCCACTGGGACCTGCCGGTCACCCATCGGTTCGGGGTGGCATTGGGGAGGCACGCCAGCCCGTACCACGACCAGCTGCTGCGTGCGATCCGCGGCGCTGCCGCGCGGGCGGGTTGCGACCTGCTGCTGGCCGACACCAGCGATTCGGCGCGCGAGGAAGCCGAAGTGCTGCGCGCGCTGCAGGCGGACCGGGTCGACGGCGTACTGCTGGTGCCCGCCCCCGGTGACGAGGCCGTGGTCAATGGGCTCGTGCGCACTGGCGTGCCCACCGTGCTGGTCGACCGGGTCGCCGGCCGCAACGACGTCGACCAGGTCGGGTCGGAGAACTTCCAGGCCATGTCCGCGCTGGTCGAACACCTGGCATCGCGACGGCACCGGCGGATCGCGCTGATCACCGGTGCCGAGGGCACCACCGTCAGCGAAGAACGCGCCCTGGGTTACCGCCTGGGCCTGGGCCGCGCCGGGCTGCGCTATCACCCGGAACTGGTCGCGTCCGGCCAATCCACGGCGGGCGGCGCGGCTCGGGCCGCAGCCAAACTCCTGGACGGCTGGCCGTCGCCGACTGCCCTGGTGGTCGCTGGCGAGGCGATGCTGATCGGCGTGCAGTGGGAAGCGCACCGGCGCGGGATTCGGATCGGGTCGGAGCTGGCGGTGGTCGGTTACGGCGACATGGACTGGGCGCGCACGGTTTCCCCCGGCGTGACGACCATGGCGCAACCGATCTCGGAGATCGGCCGCCGAGCGGTGCAGTTGTTGCTCGCTCGCTGCCGGGAGCCGGAGCGTCGTCCGGAGTCGGTCCGCCTCGCGCCTCGGTTCCTGCACCGGGCTTCGTGCGGCTGCTGAGTTTCTATAGGGATGCTGCTGCTTCCAGCAACATCCACCCTCCAATTTGGACGGATAGGTCTCGCTGCGCTTTGTTCGGCGGGTTCTCTGCGGGCTTCGACCACTCCGCGCTGAACAGTGGTCCGGTTTTCTCTTGTGCTGACCCGTTCCAGCATGCTTCTGCCGACTTCTGCACGAGGTTCTTCGCCGTCTCCGCCTCTGGCCTTGGCAGGTTTTTCGCCGCGAGTGCCAAGTAGCGCGCCAGGATCGCTGAGAACAGCCCTCCGTCGCCGCCTTCCGAGCCGGGCAGGATTCCTTCGGGCGACATGTGTTCTTCTACCGCCCGGATGGTGCGCGCTGCATCTTCCGGGCGGTTCTGTTCCAGGCAGGCACCAAGGTAAACCCCTTGGCAGTACGAGAAAATATGCTTGACGACTTCGCCGGTGTCCGCGCGGATCCCGTCCCAGACGAGCCCCGTTTTGGGGTCTACCAACGTATCGGTGAGCCATTGCGTCATTTCCCGCGCACGCTCGCCGTCACCCGACCGGGCGTGGAAGATGGCGGCCGGACCGTTCGCGGGGGTATTCTTGAAGGAGTCGCCGCGCCGCCACCAAATTCCTCCGCCAAGGTCTTCTGTCCAGCCTTCGTGCAGCCGCTTGTCAATGGCTTCGAGTGCTTCGTCCACTGTGGACTTATTGCGTCCTGTGGATAGCTCGCGCACTCGTTGCAGGGCGAGTCCGAGCCAGGCGATGTCGTCGTAGTAGTCGTTGACCCACGAGCCGAAGTTGCGTCGGTGCACCGTCGTGATGAAGCGGTTGATCAGCCGCGCACGCTCGTCGGTGGGTTCGCGGAGCTGCGCGTCGACCAGACTGTCGAGGAGGTGGGCCTGCCACCAGTAGTTCCAGTGCCAGTGCAACCGCTGGCTCACAGTGGGCGGCCAGCCGCTGCGGCCGAGCGCTGTGCCGGGGATCGCCCATAGGCGGCGGAGATGCCTGGTGCACACCGCACGTTCTGCCGCCGCGGCACGGGCGGCTGCTTCGGCAGGGGCGGCTGCCGCGGCTCGCTCGGCTGCTGCGGCACGGACGGCGGGGGTGGCACGGTCAGCTGCCGTGGCCCGCTCGGCTGCCTCAGCAGCGGTGGCTGCTGCGGTGCGCTCAACTGCCTCGGCAGGGGCGACTGGCGAGGTGCGGGCGGCTGGTGCGGCACGCCCGGCGGCTGCCGCGCGCTCGACTGGCGCGGAACGCCCAGTCGTCTCGGGTCGCTCAGCCACCACGGCTTGCCCAACCGACTCGGGCCGCCCAGCTTCGGCTGGCCCAGACGGCTCAGGCCGCTCAACTGCCGTGGCCCGCTCGGACGTCTCGGGCCGCGCCACAGCCTCGGCCCGCCCGGCGGCCTTGGGCTGTTCCGCGGCCTCGGGCCGCTCAGCTGCCGCGGCGTGAGCAGCGGAGTCTGTCGCATCGCCGCGCGCGGCAGAGTCCCTGTGCGCAGCGGAATCAGCGGGCTCGGCGGAATCGGCGGTCATAGGTCGATTCTGCCTGCACGGTGGGAAACTTGCCTCTCCACGACACTTCCCGGCCGGACAAACGAACTCCGGAGGCGCGTCTCCGGAGAACTGTCCGGCTGGCGTCGGGGCGGGGGTCGTGAGTGTTTATCCCGGCTAGAACCGGCATAGCCACTCACGACCCCCACCGCGAGGCACGGTCACCAGGCCTTGGCCAAGTCCGCATGCTGACGAATCCACGCGTGCATCACGATGCCGGCCGCGACGCCCGCATTAATCGACCTTGTTGTGCCGAACTGGGCGATGGATACCACTTTCGCCGAGTCGGTCTGGGCTGCTTCGGACAGGCCGGGGCCTTCCTGGCCGAACAGCAGCAGGCACTCCCGGGGCAGCACCGCGGTTTCCACCGGCTCGGCACCGGGGGTGTTGTCGACAGCCACCACGGTCAAGCCCCCGGCCGTGGCGAAGTCCAGCAGGCTTGCGACATCCTCGTGGTGGCGGAGGTGCTGGTAGCGGTCCGTGACCATGGCACCCCGGCGGTTCCAGCGGCGGCGGCCGACTATGTGTACCTCCGCGGCCGCGAAGGCGTTCGCCGTGCGGACGACCGTGCCGATGTTGTGGTCGTGCTGGAAGTTCTCGATCGCGACGTGGAACGGGTGCCGCCGGGTGTCCACATCGGACACGATTGCCTCGCGGCGCCAGTAGCGGTAGGCGTCGACCACGTTGCGGCGGTCGCCGTTGGTCAGGAGTTCGGGGTCGTAGCGCGGGTCGGTTGGCCAGGTGCCTGGCCAAGGACCGACGCCGACCTCCTCGCGGTTCACCCACTCGGTGGGACCCGCTTCGGGTTGTTCCGTCGTCACGAAGGACGATTGTCGCTCAGCCGAGGCTGACGCCGTGCGCCGGACTGTCGTCGTGGCGGTGCCGCCAGCGCAGATACGCGCCGAGGTACGAGATCACCAGCACCGCCAGCGCCACGGCCACCACCACCGGCAGCAGCGAGCGCGGGATCACCGTGCCATAGAGGTAATACGCGTTGAACCCGCCGGGCAGATCGCCGAGGCCCTGCTGATGCCGGAAGAAATCCTCCAGCGCGGTGAGCGGGCACGGAATCGGCGTGACATTGACCAGCACACCCCACACCGCGAAGAAAATGTGCACGAAAATGACCTTCGGCCACCGCCACGCGAGGAAGCCGCCGAAGCCGATGAAGAGCAGGGCGAGGATGTGCACCGCCACGGTGACGTCTGCGAGAACATGCGCGACCGTCGTGTCCACCTTCGCCCCCTTCAGTGCACCTACCAGCGACGTTACTCCGATTTACCGCACCGGGAGCGGGAAATAGGGGGACCCGATGTGATGTTCGACCCACCGGAGCAACGGTTCACCCAGCAGGTAGCGGAGCGATCACTCCGGGTAGGAGACCGGCCGGACAAGTCCGCCACGAGAGACCTAACGCGGCGTAAATGACTTCGTTCCGTGCACGCGGACAGCGAGCGAATCGTCGGAGAAAGCGGGTGGAAAAGCGGTTGACAAACACGAAAGCGAACCGGGCCGAGCAGATCACCAGCGACGGCACCGGCAGCGACAGCTTTTCCACCAGGTCGGCCGGCTTCGGCCCGTCAGTCCGGCGAGCCCGTGCCGCCGGAGCCCGGCCAGAGGGTGACCGCGTTGAGCTTGAGGTCATCGGGCAGCAGGGCCGTGCCGTCGGGGCCCACCGTCGTCCAGACGACCTCGGAGTCCGGGTAGAGGGTCACTTCAAAGGCCACGTCAGCGGGGTGCGCGAACTCGATCGAGAGCACGTCATCAACACTGAGAACGACTTCGTCGCCATAGGGCTCGACGTTCCAGCTCCGGGGCTTGTCGTCCTTGTTAGTCACCTGGATCCGGATCATCCGCACTCCCGTCCCGTGGGTCGAAGCCGACGATACCGGCGCGGGAAAGTCGCAGAGTGCGTTCAGCCAGTGAACGCGGCCCCGTCGATGTCCGTCACCACCAGGCGGATACGCGCACCCGACCACTCCGTCCCGTCAAGCACTTCACGTACTCGATCCTCGGCAGCCGACAGCAACGGCGGCAGCGGCAGCCGCAAGGCCACCACCCGGACCTCAACCGACTCCGCGGTCAGATCTACCGACCCACCAGCGGGATCGGTCGGGAGCCAGCTGATCTCCGCGGCGGCGCTCGTCGCGGGACGGAGGCCGTCTACCGTCGACAGGGCGTCGGCGAGTCTTCCGGCGAGCGAACGCGGGTCGGTCACTGCCGCTCCATTTCGATGTCCAAAATGGACACTCGGACGGCGTCCACGGAGCGGCCGGTCTGCGCGAGGACTTCCCGGAATACCGCTCGCTGCACGGCGCGGCCTACAGCGGCGGCTTGGTCGGCTCCCGAGATGATCACGTCCACCTCGACCGTCAGGCGGTCTTCGTGGGTGCGGACCCGGACGCCGTCGGCGGGGGCCGGTTCCAGGCCCTTCCATCGTTGCCGGGCGGCACGGGTCCAGGCGGTCGCCAAGCCGAGCAGGCCGGGTTCCAAGCGCACGACTCCGGCGGTTTCGGCGGCCGCCCGGGCGGCGACGCTCGCGATCACCGGGGCGGCGATCACGTATTCGGCGGTCATTCCCCGTCCTCGTATACGTCTTCCACCAGCAGATCCAGGCTGACCAACGAAATACCCACCCGCGAGGTCGCGGCGGCGGACACCAGTTCTCGTACGCGGGCCAACGTGTCCGCGCCGCTGGTGTTCCCCAGACGCGTCGTGAGGGTGAGTTCTACTTCGACCTGAGCGGTGCCCGAGGGGTCGACGCCGACCTTGCGCACCCGCACCCGGCGGGCGCGGACGTCGCCGGCGGAGTCCGCCGCGTAGCGGAGCACGACGGCGACGGCTTGTTCGCTTACCTCGACGGAGCCCGGTTCGGCCGCGGCGAGGTCCAGCATCTGGCCGCGACGCACCTCGGCGCGGACGGCCGACATGATCCGGCCGACCAGGTCCGGCGGCGTCGGGTCGGGCTCGTCGATCAGCTCCTGGGTCGCCGAGCGCAGGGCCAGCAGGCTTTCCCGCGCGGTGCGGCAGTGGACGCACTCCGCCTGGTGGTCGTCGGTTTCGTCCAGGTGCTCCCAGACCGTCTCCAGTTCCCGGCCGCACGGCAATTCGTAGTCCTGGTTCACCTCCACGGCTTCATCACCTCCGCCAGCTGCGCACGGGCCCGGGCGATGCGCCCCCGGACCGCGGTGGGGTTCGCGCCGACGATCTCGCTGATCTCGTCGTACGACCGGCCGTGCACCTCACGCAGCAGCCAGCACGCCCGCTGCTGCGGGGTGAGCGTCAAAAGCGCCTCGTCGAGCGCCGCGAGCTGACCGCTGACCTGCGCCGCGTGTTCGGGCTGGGTGTCGCGCCGGGGCGATTCGGCCAGGTCGAGGTCGACGTCGGCCTGCGGGCGGCGCGCCCGGATCACGTTGAGGCAGCGGTTAGTGGTTCCGCGGTACAGCCAGCCGACGAACGCGTTGTCGTCGTTCAGCTGCGCGAGCTTCCGCCACGCGCCGAGGAACGCTTCTTGCACTACGTCCTCGGCGTCGCCGCGGTGGTGCAGCATTTTCAGGGCGAGCCGGAACATCTGGCCCTGATAACGCAGCACGAGCTGCTCGTACGCGCGCACGTCGCCGTCTCGTGCACGGCTGACGAGGGTGGCGTCGTCGAGCGGGACACTGGTCGTGGTCACGGCACCCCCTTCCGTCAGGGGGACACCGCGGGGCGGGCATTCGTCACGCACGCATTGTGAGTGACTGTGCTCACTCTCGCTCGGTTGGACCCTCAGCTGAGCCCGAGGTCGTCCTTGCCCAGCAGGTACCGGTACTCGAGCCCGGCCTTCTCGATGGCTTCCCGCGCGCCGGTGTCGCGGTCGACGACCGTGGCCACGCCGACGACGGTGGCCCCGCCCTCGCGCAGCGCCTCGACCGCGGTGAGCACGCTGCCGCCGGTGGTGGAGGTGTCCTCGACGGCCAGCACCCGCTGCCCGCGCACCTCCACGCCCTCAATCCGGCGCTGCATCCCGTGCTCCTTGATCGCCTTGCGGACGACGAACGCGTCGAGCACGACGCCCTCGGCCGCGGCGGAGTGCAGCATCGCCAGCGCCACCGGGTCCGCGCCGAGGGTGAGCCCGCCTACCGCGACGTAGTCCCAGTCAGCGGTGAGCTGCCGCAGCAGCTTGCCGATGAGCGGGGCGGCCGCGTGCTGCAGGGTCGCCCGCCGGAGGTCGACGTAGTAATCGGCTTCTTTGCCCGAGGCCAAGGTGACCTTGCCGTGCACGACGGCCAGTTCGCCGACCAGCCTGGCCAGTTCGAGTTTCGCAGTTTGATCCAACCCGGGGTACGCCACGGCCGAGAGTCTTACACACGCCACCGACAACTTCCGCGCGTCACTCCCCGGTCGCGACGGCGGTCACCGGACGCGTCCGCGTCGCCACCCATGCCGGGAGGACGGCGGCGATCAGCGCGAGCGCGACCGCGGTCGCGACGATCACCAGGTAGATCGACACTGGCCCGTCCGGAAGCACCCGGCCGGTCGCGACGAGGCAGAACGGCACGATCGCGCCGGCCGACACCACGGTGCCCAGCAGGACGCCGATCACCGCGATCAGGCCGCCCTCGCCCGCGGCCATCCGCAGCACCTGGCCGCGGGTGAAGCCGCCGAGCCGCTGCAGGCCGAACTCCCGCCGCCGCCGTGAAGTGGCCATGACCAGGGTGTTCACCACGGAGATCACCGTGTAGCCGACGATCATGCCGACCAGCAGGTAGTTCACCCACGCACCGGTCTCGTCGGCCTTGGCGTTCGCGGCGGCCAGTGTGTTCCGGTCGCCGACGGACACCGGGAGACCGGCGGTCGCGGCGGTCAGGCCGCGGGTCAGACGGGCCTGGTCGACACCGGGGGCGGCTCGGACGAGCACCTGCTTCGGGAGGCCGGCGGTGGTGTGTGCGGCGAGTAGGTCAGCCGGCAGTAGGAGCTGTTCGGCCTCGGCTCGCTGGTTCACGATCGCGACGATGCGAAGGGTCCGGTCGGTCCCGTCGCCGAGACGGAGCGTGACGGAATCGCCGACCGACCGGGACACCTCGGCGGTATCCGGCAGCGCGATCGTGTCGCCGGTGAGGTCGGCGAGGTTGCCGCGGACGACGGTGGCGGCGGTGGTCGTCGGGTCGGTGAGGCCGAGTGCCGGGTAGCCCTTCTTGGTCTGGTTCTCGTCGAACGGCGCGGTGATGAACGCCCGGCTGCTCACGTACGTCGAGACCGCGGCGACGCCGTCCGCGTGCCGGACGCGGTCGATCGCCTCGGGAGAAACTCCGGTCGGGCCAGCGACGACCGCGTCGGCGCGGAGGTCTTCGGAGAAGGCTTGCGCCGAAGCGGCGGAGGTCGTGGTCTGCAGGTAGATGTTGGCGGTCGCGATGCCGACGGCGAGCATGATCGGCGTGACCGCGCCGGCCACCCGGGTGGCCGCGTTGCGCGTGTTGGTGATCGCCAGCCAGCCGGTGACGCCGCTGATCAGGCGCAACGGACCCTGCAACACGATCGCGGTCAGCTTCGTGACGCCCGGGCTGATCATCGCGACGCCGATCGCCCACAGCATCACCGCCGGACCCGACGTGCTCGCCGCGATGGGTCCCGTCATGACCGCGAGCGTGACGATGCCCAGCGCGGTCCCGCCGCCGAAGCACAGGATGGCCACGATCAGCCGCACCGGCGTCAGCCAGCGGCGCGGCACCGAAGCTTCGGCCAGCGCCTCGGTCGGCCGGATGCGACCGACCCGGAATCCGGCGACCAGCGCGGAAATCCCGACCGCGAGCAGGGTCGCGCCCGCCGCGATGATCATCGGGATCCAGCCCTGGTGGAACTGCACGGTGGGCGAAATGAAGCCACCGGAGGTGAACTGTCCGAACAGCCATCGGCCGAACACCGGGCCCAGCGCGGCCGCGACTCCGGTCGCGAGCACGCCGATGACCAGCGCTTCGCCGAGCACCATGCGACGCAGCTGCCGCGGCGTCGTGCCGATCGCGCGCAGCAGAGCCAATTCCCGCTGCCGCTGGCGCACCGACAGCATCAGCGTGCTCGCGATGACGAACACCGCGACCGAAATGGACAGTCCGCCCGCGACCCCGGACAACGGGATCAGCCGGCCGCCGCTCGCTTGCGCCTCCGGAAATTCGGCGAGTCCGCGCTCATCCCCAGTCAGCACGGAAACGCTCGAACCCAGGTCCAAAGCGGCGGGATTGTCAGTGACCACACCGAAATAGTCGACCTTGCCGGGGTGCCCGGAGAGCTGGTCGGCCACGTCGTCGGCGAAGAACGCGTCCGGTTGATCGGTCGTCCGCGCGACTCGGTACTGGCGCATCGTGCCCTGCACCGCAAGGTCAACCGTGGCACCAGCCGACACGCCAGCAGCGGCGGGCAGCACCACCTCGTTGGCACGCGGAGCAGGGCCCGGGAGTCGAGCGGACTCCCAGCCGTGTGCGGTCAGCGGACGTTTTCCCAGCGATACCGGGAAGTTCACCTCACCGACCACTGTGGACACTCCGGGAGTGGCCCGGATCTGGTCCGCGAGCGAGCGGTCCAGCCGGACCCGCTCGGACAGCGAGACCGACTGCGTCTTGGGCTTGTCGGAATGCTTCTGAAGCTCGAAATCCTGTTGTCCGGCAACGACGGCCGACGCCCAGGCCAGCCGGTGCGGCGGCGTGGCGGACCGGATTCCGGTCTCCATCAGACCGGCGCACGCGGACACGATCACCGCGCCGAGGAAAGCGGCCACGAACGCGGCGATGAACCCGCCGGTGCGGAAACGCAAGGTGCGCAAGGCAAGGCTGAACATCAGAACCCGCCCACCGGCATCCGGTCGGCCCAAGCGCCGAGGTGCGTCATGCGTTCCGCGACCGCCGTGGCGGTCGGCCGGAGCAGCTCACCGGCGACGCGGCCGTCCGCGAGGAAGACCACCCGGTCCGCGTAAGACGCGGCGACCGGATCGTGCGTCACCATCACGACGGTCAGCCCGCCGCGCACCGATTCCGAAAGCAGGCCAAGGATTTCCCCGGCTGTGCGGGTATCGAGCGCACCGGTCGGCTCGTCCGCGAACAGCACGGCCGGGCGGCTGACCAGCGCGCGGGCGATCGCCACCCGCTGCTGCTGGCCGCCGGACAACTGGCCCGGCAGGTGCTTGCGGCGGTCGCTCAGGCCGACGTGCGCGAGCATCTCGGCGACCCGGCGGCGGTCCGGCCGGCGACCGGCCAGCCGCAGCGGCAGCACCACGTTCTGCTCGACGGTCAGCGCGGGCAGCAGGTTGAACGCCTGGAAGACGAACCCGACCTTGTCCCGGCGCAGTTTCGTCAGCTGGGTCTCGGAGAGTTTGCCCAGGTCCTGGTCGTCGAGCAGCACCGAACCGCTGGTCGGCCGGTCGAGTCCGGCCGCGCAGTGCAGGAACGTGCTCTTGCCCGAGCCCGACGGGCCCATCACCGCGGTGAACCCGCCGCGCGGAAAGGACAGGCTCACCCCGTCCAGTGCCGTGACCCGGCCGTACTCCTTGCGGACGGATTCGAGCCGCACCGCTTCCCCAGTCGCCATGGGGAAAACGCTATGGGCTGTCGGGGGAAAACACCCTGGGGCACACCTGCCGGGACGGGGTAGGGCTGTCCCTACCCCTCAGGTGCGGCGGCGGTTGCCGAACCCGCCGGCAAGCTTGCGCAGCACCGGGCGCGGCAGCAGTCCGCCGAGACCGACCAGGGCTTTGTACTGCAAGCTCGGCACCGAGATCACCTTGCCGCGGCGCAGGTCGGCGAGCGCTTCGTCGACCACCTGGGCCACGTCGAGCCAGAACGCCTTCGGACCCTCTCGCCGCAGGCCAGCGCGCTCGTGGAACTCGGTGTAGGTGAAGCCGGGGCACAGCGCCATCATCCGCACGCCCGCCGGGAGCGACATCGCGATGCCCTCGGTGAACGACGTGACCCAGTTCTTGCTGGCGGTATACGTCGAGCCTCGTCCAGAGAAGAAGCCAGCGACGCTGCTGACATTAATGACGGCACCGTGCTTGCGTTCGACCATGCCCGGCAGCGCCGCCCTGGTCAGCTGCAGGACGGCGGTCACGTTGACGTCGAGCTGGCGCTGCAGCTCGTCGGCCGGAATCTCCCAGAACTCGCCGCTCAGCCCGAAGCCGGCGTTGTTGACCAGCAGGTCGACCGGCTGGGTTTCGAGCAGCTCGGCGACCCGGCTCCGGCCGTCCACTTCGGACAGATCGGCGGGCAGCACGGTCACCTCGACGCCGTACTGCGCACGCAACTGCCCGGCCTGCGCGGTCAGCCGTTCCTCGTTCCTGGCCACCAGGATGAGGGCGTGCTTCTCGGCGGCGAGCCGGCGCGCGAATTCCGCGCCGATGCCCGCGGTGGCTCCGGTGATCATGGCGGTGGTGGTCATGTGGGTGAAGCTACCCGTTTTTCAGCTGCGTTTGCGCTGGTGGCGCAGTATGGTCCGGCGCATGGGCAAGCACACCAAGCGGACGCCCGGATATCTGCCCCGGATGGCCGCCGGTGCGGCGCCCCTCGCTCTACTGCTCGCCGGCCCGGCTTCGGCGCTGGCGGACACCCCGCGCGGGGGATTGCCGCTCGACCTGCACCAGCACGGTTCCTCCTCCGACCTCCAGCTCGACCGCGACGAGACGATCGCGACGCGCGACCTGCCGGCGTCCGCCGCGTCGAAGCTGCACCAGACCCTCACCTCGGACACCGCAGGCCAGTCCCAGACGCACGACCTGCGCCTCGGCGAGCCGGGCCGCGCGTTCACCGGTAACGACCTCGACGTGCACCACACGCGGCCGTTCGACGACGCGCACGTCGGCGGTCTGGACCAGTCGATGCGGCACGGCGTCCAGCTGCCCCAAGGCGTCGACGCGCTGTCCAGCAGCAAGACCGGTGCCGAAACTGGTCTGGCCGGCCGGTTCTCCGGCGACCTGATGAGCGGCACCCGCGTCGAACGCACCTCGGCCGACGCGGTCGACCTCGGCCCGGTGGGCTCGGTGGTCGCGAACTCGGACGAAAGCGTGCTCGGCCAGTTCACCGGCACGCTCGACGTGACGCGGCTGGAGTCCACCGAGCGGCACAGCGTGTCCGGCGACCTCGGCCCGGTACACGCGCTGGCGGCCACCAGCCAGTCGACCGCCGAGCGCACCGACCGCTTCCACGGCGAACTGTCGGCGGCGGACATCGCGGCCGCTCGGGCGAGCACTGCTTCTACTGTGGGTGTTCCGGTTACGCGGAGCCAGCACGTGCGTACCGAGGTGCTGGGCAATCCGGTCATCGACAACGGATGGACAGTTTCCGGGCCGCCGTTCACCTTCTCGCCCGGCTAAGTTCACGGCCTCGGCGAGTCCGGTTCCGGAAACCGAGTCCGGACCGTTCCCGGATCGTGAAACCGCCCGCGAGACGAGCCGTCGCGGGCCAGTCAGCTTCACCCGTTCGCCGTAAGGAGGGCCGGGTTTCCTTTACCCACCGTGGTTATTCGCGGCGGGAATCCCGGCTCGACCAGGTGGGGCCGCCCCCGGGAGAGTCCCCAGCGGGAGGCCCGTTTCCGCTTGGATAACCTGCGGGGCGTGGTCGACCTCGAATCCGTAGCCGCCGAAAAGGCGCCGATAGCTACCGGCACAAGCAAAGCCGGGCGTCGGGCGCGGTTGCTCGCTGCGGTTTTCGGAATCGCCGGAGCGATCCTCGCGATCGCTGTCCCGTTCCTGCCCGTCACGCTTGAGCAAACCACCCTCGACTGGCCGACCGCCCAGGGCACCAGAGCGGTGACCGCCCCGCTGACCGCGCAGGCACCGATCTCGCTCGACGCGAAGGTCCCGTGCGCGACCGCGCGGGCGCTGGACGCTCGTACCGACGGCAGTGCCGTGCTGTTCAGCACGAACCCGCCCAACTCCGGCATCGGCGTCGTCACCGGCATGGCCCTGCAGGTCGGCGACGGCAAGCTCACGCTTTCCTCACAGGGACAGCAGCTCGGCGCGGCGTCGATCGGCGAGGGCGACTGCACGATCACCGTGCACACCGACCCGAAGCACACCACCGCGTCCGTCGGCGGGACCCGGCTGGCCGACTCCACCGACGACCGCCGCCCGCAGCTCACCGGCTTCTACTCAGACCTCACCAATCAGGACTCCACGCAGGGTCTTTCCGTTTCCGCGCAGGTCGACAACCGCTGGGCCAGCACCGCGACCGGCATCAAGCTCGCCGCGATCGTGCTGTCGGTGCTCTGCTTCATCGGCGCGGTGCTCGCGCTGTACCGCCTGGACCGGCTCTCCGGCCGCCGCGCGCCCCGGTTCGCCGCGCGGGGCTGGTGGAAGCTGAAATTCCTGGACGTCGCCGTGCTCGGCACGCTCGTCGTCTGGTGGCTGATCGGCGCGATGACCGCCGACGACGGCTACTTCACGACCATGGCGCGCATCCGCGGCGACGCCGGATACGTCGGCGAGTACTACCGATGGTTCGCCGCGCCGGACGCGCCGATGGCGTGGTTCGTCGATGTCTACGCGGCGATGGCCAAGGTCAGTTCGCTCACCCCGTGGATGCGGCTGCCGTCGCTGCTGATGGGCGTCGCCTGCTGGATGCTGATCAGCCGCGGCGTGCTGCCCCGGCTCGGCAAGCAGGTGCGGACCAGCAGCGCGGCCGGCTGGGCGGCGGGCGCGGTCTTCCTCGCGTTCTGGCTGCCTTACGACAACGGCCTGCGCCCGGAAAACATCGTCGCGCTGCTGTCGCTGATCACGATCTGCACGGTCGAACGCGCGGTGGCGACCCGGCGGCTCGGCCCGGCGGCGATCGGGCTGACCGTCGCGGCGCTGTGTGTCGCGGTCAATCCGCACGGGCTGATGGCCGTGCTGCCGTTCGTGGTCGGGCTGAAACCGCTGGCGAAGATCGTGCTGCGGCACGCCCGTCAGTTCGGCTGGGTGCCGGTGCTCGCGCCGATCGCCGCCGCCGGGCTGGTGATCCTCGCGCTGATCTTCTGCGACCAGACCCTGCGCGGCGCGCTCGAATCGGTGCGGCTGCGGTCGTCGCTCGGGCCGACCGGTTCCTGGTACGACGAGCTGGACCGGTACTCGATGCTGTTCAGCAACGGCCCGGACGGCTCCATGACGCGCCGGTTCCCGGTGCTGCTGATCTTCCTCTGCCTGGCGACGTGTGCGGTCGTGCTGCTGCGGCGCGGCAACATCCGCGGCGCGGCGCTCGGCCCGAGCCGCCGGCTGCTCGGCATCAGCGCACTGTCCTTTGTGGTCCTCGCGGTGGCTCCGACCAAGCACACGCACCACTTCGGCATGCTCGTCGCGGTCGGCGGACCGCTCGCCGCGCTCACCGCGTTGTCGACCAGTACGACTGTGCTGCTGTCGCGCCGTAACCGAGCGGCGTTCTTCGCCGGGCTGATGGTGATCGTCGCGCTGGCCTCCACCGGGCCGAACGCTTGGTGGTACGTCTCGGCGTGGGGTGTGCCGTGGTTCGACCTGCCGCCGCAGGTGTTCGGCATCAAGCTGAGCACGATGGCGCTGGTCGCGGCGGCGGTCGCGCTGGCGATCGCGGCGATCGAGCACATGAAGCACAACGAGCACGAACCGTTCGTGCCGCCCGCCCCGGTGGCGAAGTCCGACCTGGAAAACCGCGGCCGGGCGCTGCGGCTCGGGCTCGCGCCGCTGTCGACGGTGTGCGCGATCCTCGTGCTGTTCGAGATCGGCAGCATCGCCAAGGGCATCCAGAAGCGCTGGGACACCTACAACATGGGGGCGGACAACATCCGCCAGCTGGCCGGGCAGAGCTGCGGGCTGTCCGACTACATCAAGGTCGAGCGCGAACCGAAGGCCGGGCTTCTCGAAGCCGCGCCGCAGCAGCCGCAGACCGCCGCGCCCGGCTGGCAGCCCCCCACCGACGCGCGGACCAGCCCGAACGACTGGCTCACCAGCACCCAGCAGGGCTTCGTGACCAACGGCGGAGTGCCGAAGGAAGACAAGTGGAATCCGCCGTACGGCTTCGGCAAGGACGGCGCGCCGATCTGGGGCAGCTACCACCAGTCCGGCGACGGCGCGGGCGACCTGCGCACCCAGTGGTACTCGATCCCGGAACGGGCGCGCGACGGCTCGGTGCCGATCGTGGTTTCCCTCGTGGGCAAGGCCGAGGACCCGAACTCGCTGACCGCCGAATTCGGCAAGAACACCCCCGGCGGGTTCGAGGTGCTCAGCCGCGACAAGCTCGAAGCCAAGAAGAAGAACACCGAGTGGCGGGACGCGCGGGTCAGTGTGCCCGCGGGCGCGGACCAGGTGCGGATCGTGGCGAAGGGCCGCGGTCTCGGCAGTGACGGCTGGTTCGCGTTCAGCGCGCCGCGGGCGCCGAAGATCGCGAAGATGACCGACGTGGTCGGGAAGGACCCGGTGTTCCTGGAATGGGCCGCCGCGGCGCAGCACCCGTGCTTGCGGCCGTCGTCGATCCACAACGGGATCGCCGAGGTGCCGAAGTACCGGATCAGCGCTGGCGACGACCTCCGGACGGTCGGCCACTACTGGTCCTCGCCCGCGGGCGGCGGGCCGTTCGTGTGGATGGATCCGGCGACCAAGATGGAGACGTTGCCGACGTACCTGGAAGGCGACGTCGACCGGGACTGGGGATCGCTATACGAGGTGACGCCTGAGGTTACGAACGCATTGCCTGCTTCGGCGGCGCTGCACCAGCAGTCGGTTACGCACTCCGGCCTGTGGTCTCCAGGCCCCTTGGCCAAGCCCGCCAACCCGACTGGCGAGTCATAAGTCCGTGAGGGGAACCCTGGCGGAATCTGATTCCCCCAGGGTTCCCTTCACGGACGGTCAGCAGCGGTATCGGGTGAACTGCTCGTTCATGATCAAGAACGCGCCGAGCCCGTGGAAGTCGTTGGTCAGCCGCTTCCGCGCGAAGTAGAACTTCAGGTCGCCGACGTTCGTGCCCTCGCAAATATCGGCGATGTTCGTCAGCCCATCGGCGCCGACGGACACCTTCTGCAGCACCCCGGCGTACCCGCGCTGCGCGACCGGGGCGTAGGAAGCAGGCAGGTAGCCGCGCTCGATCGCCCGGGAGACGGTGAACGCGTACATCGACGACGCGGACGTCTCCAGCCAGTTTCCGGCGTCCCCGCCGTGGTCGACCACCTGATACCACCGGCCGGTCCGCGGATCCTGATACCGGCGGTAGCCGTCCGCGAGGAACCTGACGATCTCGATCAGCTCCGGCCGTCGGGGATGGTCGGCGGGCAGTACCTCCAGGATGTCGATCGCCGCCATCCCGAACCAGCCGATCGCGCGGGCCCAGTGGAAGCTGGAGTGTTTGCCCGGCCCGGTCGCCCACGGCTGGGTGCCGCTTTCGTCGTAGGCGTGGTAGATCAGGCCCTTCGCGGGCTCCTTCAGGTGTCCGAAGTAGACGGACAAGTTCTTGGCCGACTCCTCGTAGCAGTACTTCGGATCGTGGAAAACCTTGCCGTACAACGCGAGGAACGGCTGCGCCATGTACACCCCGTCGCCCCACAGCTGGCCCTTGCGGCTGACCGCGTGCCACATCCCGCCGTCGCTGGTGCGCGGGTAGGTCTCGAAGCGCTTGCGGAGCTGGTCGGCGGCTTTGCGGTACTTGGCGTTGCCGGTTTCGTTGTACAGCAACGGAAGCATCTGGCCGGCGCGCATCGAGTCAAGGCTGGTGAAGCCGTTGGAGATGCCGTCGTCGGTGATGAACCGGTCGTACCAGGCGACGACGTAGTCGAGGTATTTGCGTTCCTTGGTGCGGCGGTAGAAGAGGTACTGACCGTAGAGGTAGAGGCCGAGCGGGTAGCTCCAGCCGCCGATAGACGCCGGGGTGTAGCGCTTCATGGTGGAGTCGATGACGGCGCGGGACCAGTCGCGCGCCCGCAGTGCCGCCGCGGTCCCGGGCAGCGCGAGCGCCCCGAGCGTCGCCGCGGTCCCAGCCAGTACCGATCTTCTCGACACGGACATGCCGGTGTCCTTCCTGCTGTCGGCGGCGGCGGGAAAGGGTGTCGAACGACCTCTACCCGGCCGCGGACCGGTCCGGCAAGGATCCTGTCCGGGGATGTCCGCTGGTTTCGCTGGATAGGCGCAGCCGGGCCCTCGGTCAGCGGGAACCGGTCCGGAATGGACACCTGAACCCGGCGATTAGCCGATTTGTCGACCTGACCTGCCCGGTTCCGGCCAAACGGGGCGCGCCGACACGGTGCGGCCGTCCCGGGAGCGGGGCTCGGCAGCGATACCCTGACCGGCGTGGGTATCTCGGCGTGGATCTGGTTCGTCATCGCCGCCGTCGCGCTGGTGGCGGGGCTTGGCCTGCTCTTCGCGGACCGGGCCAGGGAAGGCTCGCGCAACCGTGAACGGCAGCGCTGGGCCCAGTTGCGCGGGTGGCAGTTCGTGGAAGAGGACGAACGGCTGCCCCGGCAGTGGTCGGGGGGCGCGATCGGCTACTTCGGCGCCGACGCGGCGGTGAACGTCGTCGCGGGCTCCACCTTCACCTCCGACGGCCGCCGTCCGGTGTTCATCTTCGACATCGAGTCCCAGGGCCAGGTGCCCGCGGTGGTCGTGGCTGTGCGCTGCAACAAGACGCACCGGGTGCCGGTCGAGATGTGGCTGTCGAGCGTGCCGTTCCAGCGCGAGAACATGCCGGAGATGCTCGGGCCGATCGGCCAGCGCTACGCCTTCGCGGACGACTCCGAGGGGGCGCGCCAGGTCATCACCCAGGACCTGGTGGACGCGGCTGACCAGCTCGGCGGCGACGTCGGGGTGGCCTGGCTGGAGAACGAGTGGGTCCTGGCGAGTGTGGTGCCGGGGGCCGGGCCGTCGCGGCTGGAGCGGTTGCTGCGGGATCTGGGCGAGATCGCGGACATCGTGGACCCGTTCGACGAGGACTACGACTCGAACCGGTCCTGGACGCCTGCCGCGGGGACCCAGGCGCCTTCGCCGGCGGATACTCAGGCGACGCGGCCGGTCGATACTCGCGCGGTGGACACGACGGCTCCTTCTCCGGCGGACACCCGGATGACGGAGCGGCAGCCTTCGCCGCCCGCGCCGCGGACACCGCCTGGCCGGGGTGAGGTTCCGCCGCCTCGGCCGGTGGAATCGGATCGGCCTGAGGACGCCTCCTCTTGATGTGAAAACCGCCCGGCCGCGTTTCCAGCGGCCGGGCGGTTTCGTTTTGGCGGGACGGGCGAGCGTCAGACCCGCGACACCTTCAGCGTGTCTCCGGTCTCCAGCTCCGGCAGGTCCACCCGCACGGTGTCCCCATCCCGGACCTCACCCGACAGCAGCTGCTTAGCCAGCTGGTCCCCAATCGCCGACTGCACCAGCCGACGCAGTGGACGCGCACCGTAGATCGGGTCGAACCCGTTCAGCGCCAGCCACTCCCGCGCACCGTCGGTCACCTCGAGGTGCAGACGGCGCTGGGCGAGGCGCTTCGCGAGCCGCGCGACCTGGATGTCCACAATGGACGTCAGCTGCTCCGTACCGAGCGCGTGGAACACCACGATGTCGTCCAGCCGGTTCAGGAACTCCGGCTTGAACTGGCGTTGCACGACCTCCATCACCGCGTCCCGGCGCTGGCGTTCGTCGAGGGCTGGGTCGGCGATGGCCTGCGAGCCGAGGTTCGACGTCAGGATCAGGATGGTGTTGCGGAAGTCCACCGTCCGTCCCTGGCCGTCGGTCAGCCTGCCGTCGTCGAGGACCTGCAGGAGCACGTCGAACACGTCCGGGTGCGCCTTTTCTACCTCGTCCAGCAGCACCACCGTGTACGGGCGGCGCCGGACGGCCTCCGTGAGCTGGCCGCCCTGGTCGTAGCCGACGTAGCCCGGAGGGGCACCGACGAGGCGGGCCACCGAGTGCTTCTCGGAGTACTCGCTCATGTCGATGCGCTGCATCGCGCGCTCGTCGTCGAACAAGAACTCCGCCAGCGCCTTCGCCAGCTCGGTCTTGCCGACGCCGGTCGGGCCGAGGAACAGGAACGAACCCGTCGGCCGGTCCGGGTCAGCGACTCCAGCCCGTGCCCGGCGGACGGCGTCCGCGACGACCTGGACCGCTTGGTCCTGGCCGATGACGCGGCGGTTCAGCTCCTCCTCCATCCGGAGCAGCTTGCCCGTCTCGCCTTCCAGCAGCCGTCCGGCGGGGATGCCGGTCCACGCGCTGACCACGTCGGCGACGTCGTCCGCGCCCACCTCTTCCTTCAGCATGACGTTCTGCTTGCTGGCCTCGTTCGCGGCCATCGCGGCCTCGAACTCCTTCTCCAGCACCGGAATCCGGCCATAGCGCAGCTCGGCGGCCTTGCCGAGGTCACCATCGCGCTCGGCGCGTTCCGATTCGCCGCGCAGCTGCTCCAGCTGTTCCTTCAGGTCACGGACGGTCTCGATCGATCCCTTCTCGTTCTGCCAACGAGCGGTCAGAGCGGTGAGTTCCTCGCGCTTCTCGGCCAGTTCGGCACGCAGTGCGGTGAGCCGTTCGAGAGAGGCAGCATCGTCCTCCTTGGACAGTGCCATCTCCTCGATCTCCATGCGCCGCACGGCTCGCTCGACCTCGTCGATCTCCACCGGACGCGAGTCGATCTCCATGCGGATCTTCGACGCGGCCTCGTCGACCAGGTCGATCGCCTTGTCCGGCAAGAACCTCGCGGTGATGTAGCGGTCCGACAGCGTCGCGGCGGCGACCAGTGCGGCGTCCGTGATCCGGACCCCGTGGTGCACCTCGTACCGCTCCTTCAGCCCGCGCAGGATCGCGATGGTGTCCTCCGGCGACGGCTCGCCGACCAGCACCTGCTGGAAACGACGTTCCAGCGCCGGGTCCTTTTCGATGTGCTGGCGGTACTCGTCGAGCGTGGTCGCGCCGACCATCCGCAGCTCACCGCGGGCCAGCATCGGCTTGATCATGTTGCCCGCGTCCATCGCGCCCTCGCCGGTCGCGCCCGCGCCGACGATGGTGTGCAGCTCGTCGATGAACGTGATGACCTCGCCCGCGGAGTCAGTGATCTCCTTGAGGACCGCCTTCAACCGCTCTTCGAACTCGCCGCGGAACTTCGCGCCGGCGACCATCGACCCGAGGTCGAGTGCGACGACTCGCTTGCCGCGCAACGATTCCGGCACGTCGCCCGCGACGATCCGCTGGGCGAGCCCCTCGACGATCGCCGTCTTGCCGACGCCCGGTTCGCCGATCAGCACCGGATTGTTCTTGGTGCGCCGGGAAAGCACCTGCACGACGCGGCGGATCTCGGTGTCCCGGCCGATGACCGGGTCAAGCTCGCCCGCGCGCGCCCGCTCGGTCAGGTCGACGCCGTACTTCTCCAGCGCCTTGAACGTGCTTTCGGGATCCGCGCTGGTGATCCGGGCCGACCCGCGCACCTTCGCGAACGCCTCGCGCAGCGCGTCCGGCGTGGCGCCGTGCCGCTTGAGCAGGTCCGCGACCTGAGCGCCTTCGGTGGCGAGGCCGACGAGCAGGTGCTCGGTCGACACGTACTCGTCGCCGAGTTCGGTGGCGAGCTTCTGCGCCTGCGTGAGCGACTTGACCGCGGGCGTGTCGAACTGCGGGGTCGACACGGTCGCACCGGTCGCCGACGGCAGCCCGTTGATGATCGGCTCGAGTTCCTTGTGCACCGTCTCCGGGTCCGCCCCGACCGCGGTCAGCAGCGGTGCGGTGGTCCCGTCACCCTGCGCCAGCAGGGCGCCCAGCAGATGGGCGGCCGACACGTGCGGGTTGCCGGCCACGGTGGCCGCCTGCGCCGCGGACGAGATCGCCTGCTGGGTCTTCGTGGTCGGGTTGAAAGCGTCCATCCCTCACCTCATGCGTTCGTGGAAATACCTGGTGACAGGCCCGACCAAGGCCCGTCGACAGGTATAACGTCAGCAAAGTTGAGTCTGTTCCGCTCAACTCTGAATTGGTGCCACCGCGGCCGCGGGCAGCCTCGGTCCCAGCCTGCCGAGCCCGAGCGCGGCGAGGCAAGCGCAACCCCCGACCAAAACCCAGGGTAACCACGCCGCCACGGAAAACAACGACACGATCGCTGGAGCGAGCACCTGAGCCACAGTGAACGCGTATTGGAACGCGGCGAGGTAACGGCCCTTCGCTTCGGCAGGCGCGGCGGCCTCGGCGAGCGCGCCGGAGCGTGGGCCGAAGACCAGGTCACCGGCGGCGAACACGAGCGTGGCGGCCAGCAGGTACGGCACTTGCCAGCTCTTCGGCACCAGCAGCACGCCGACGCTCGCCAGGCACCACGCGGCGAACAGCGCGGACCCGGCCCGCATCGCGCTGATCCGGCTGAGCCCGCGCGTGAGCCGCAGCGCGACCGTGCCGCCGGCGCTGGTCAGCACGGTCAGCAGGAACAGGATCGCGCCGGGCAGCCAGGTCGGCGCGTGCAGCCGGTCGAGCACGAACACCGGGGTGCCGATGAGGAAGAAGTCGAGCGACAGCCCGAACAGGCCGCTCAGCAGGATCAACATCAGGTACGGGCGGTTGCGCAGCACGCCGCTGCGGACGCGGGCCACGGGGGCGAACCGGCGGCCGGGAGGGATGAACGCCGCGACGATGCCCGCCGCGGCCAGGAAAGTGAGGACGTCCACGACGAGCGCGATCCCGTAGCCGCGATCGCCGAACCAGGTGAGCAGCACGGACGACATCAGCCCGCCGAGCCCGAAGCCGCCCGCGCGCACCATCCCGACTTCGGCGAACGGCCGGTCCTTCGGCACGTCTCCGGCGACCTCGGAGATGAGCGCGAACAGGCAGCTGTAGAACAATTGTTGCCCGGCACCAAGCATGATGGCGGCCACGACAACGCCGCCGATGCCGTGCGCGAACAGATACGCGCTGATTCCGGCAGCCTGCAACAGTTGCGCCGCAAGAACTCCGGTTCGCGGGCCAGCGCGGTCCACCAGCCGTCCGGCCAGCGGCGGCATGAGAAGCCCTGCCGTGGTGCCCAAAGTGACCGCCGTGCCTGCTTCGACGAGCGGGACACCGATCACTCTCGTCACGTAAAGCAGCGCGAGCGGAAGGAAAAGTCCGGAACCGAAGTTGTCGATCCCCATTGCCAGCAACATCGCGACCCTGCTTCGCGTCACCTATTCGACGCTACCTCTGGGGAAGGGGGACGAGGCAGGGCCGGGAGGGCGCATCGCTTGGCGGCAAATGCCACTCCCAGTAGAAAGCTCGTGAGTGTCTATCGCGGTTCTAACCGCGACAAACACTCACGAGCCCCTTTAGTCGACGCTGAGTGTTCCTTGGTGCCTAACGAACTCTCGCTCGGCAGCCTCGCTCAACTCGACATCGTGCTGTGCCGCCGCACCGTCCCCAACCATCATCGGTTCCGCATGTGGCGTATATCCGTAAGCCGACACAGTGAGCGTGTAGGCGCCCGGTTCGATTCCCGTGAATCGGTACGTGCCATCGCCGCTTGCAATGTACGTTGCAGTGACAATGCCCAGACGATCGGTCAGCGTCAGCACCGCTCCAGCCACTGCGGCATGCCGACCGGCCACGCGTACACGGCCCGAGATCGCACCCTGACTGTCCAACAGCAAGTCGTGCCAACGCGCATTGCCGTTAAGTCGCACTGTCGACACCGCGGGCCGCGTCGAACCCGCTGTCGCGAGAAGCACATGCTCGCCCACGGTGTCCGCCGACAGTTCGTACGCACCGGTACGTCCCGTACGGCCGACGTCGACCTGACGCCCCGCCATGTCGGTGAGCGTGAGCACGACACCGGACACTGGCTGACCGCTCGCGTCGAGAACCCGGCCGCGCAGCACGGTGGTCACCTCGACCGGAGCTTCGGCAACAGCGACTGCCTCGACCGAGACGGCAGCCGCAGTCGGTGCCGGAGTGTCCGCGTCGAGCGTCCGGCGCAGCGGCACCTCCTTGATGAACAGCACCGCGAGGAAGGTGACCACGGCGATGCAGCCCGCGACAAAGAACACCGTGCCGGTCGCGTCGCCGAAGGCCCCGCGCACTACCGGCTGCAGCGCCGGCGGGAGCGACCCGATGGCGAACGTGCCGCCACCACCGGAAACCGCACCGCCACTGTGAATGCCCATCTGCGACAGGGAGTTCGCGATGTTCGTGGCCACCCGGGCGGACAGCACCGCACCGAGCGCGGACACGCCCGCCGCGCCGCCGAGTGACCGGAAGAACGTGACGACCGAGGACGACGAACCGATGTCCTTCATCGCGACCGTGTTTTGGACTACCAAAACCAGGTTCTGCATCAGGAAGCCCAGCCCGAGGCCGACCAGCGCGAGGTAGACGCCCATCAGCGTCAGGTTCGTCGCGTGGTCCACCGTCGACAGCAGGAACAGCCCGGCCAGCAGGGAAACCCCGCCGGCGACCATGAACGGCTTGGTGCGCCCGGTCCGGGAGATGACCTGTCCGGCTCCGGTGGACGCGACCGCGAGGCCCAGCACCATCGGCAGCGTCATCAGACCGGCGTGCGTCGGCGAGAACCCGCGGGCGATTTGGTAGTACTGGCCGAGGAAGACCGAACCGCCGAACATCGCGGTGCCGACCGCCAGCGAGGCGAGCACCGACAGCGTGAAGGTGCGGTTGCGGAAGAGCCGCAGCGGAACCACCGGCTCCGCGACCCGGGATTCGACGAGAACCGCCAGCGCCAGCGCGACAATCGCCCCGCCGACGTACGCCGCGCTCGACCACGAAACCCAGCCGAAGCTGCCGCCCGCGAGCGAAACCCAGATCAGCAGCAGCGCGACGCCGCCGACCAGCAGGGTCGCGCCCAGCCAGTCGATCCGCACCTTGCGCTTGAGCACCGGCAGCTTCAGCGTCCGGCCGAGCACGATGAACGCGACCACGGCCAGCGGCACGCACACCCAGAAACACCAGCGCCAGCCGAGCGGCGAGTCCACGATCAGCCCGCCGATCAACGGGCCGGACACGGTCGCGACGGCGAACACCGCGCCGGTGTAACCGGTGTAGCGGCCCCGGTCGCGCGGCGCGATCATCGCCGCGATCACGACCTGGATCAGCGCCTGCAGCCCGCCGAGCCCGATGCCCTGCAACGCGCGGTAGGTGATCAGCTCGGGCATCGACTGCGCGATCCCGCCCAGCGCCGAACCGACGGTGAAGACGACGATCGCGATCTGGTACAGCAGTTTCTTGCTGAACAGGTCGGAGAGCTTGCCCCAGATCGGGGTGGTGGCGGTCGAGGTCAGCAGGGTCGCGGTGACGACCCAGGTGTACTCGCTTTGCGAACCGTGCAGGTCGGCGAGGATCGTCGGCAGCGCGTTGGACACGATGGTCGACGACAGCAACGCCACGAGCAGGGCCAGCAGCAGCCCGGTGAAGGCCTTGAGGATCTCCCGGTGCTCCATCGGCTGCCCGGATGCGGTGGTTTCCACTATTCGCTACTTCACTTTCCCGCGTGCGGGGCCTGGCCGGCGCAGTACCCGGACGGGCCGAGCGTCGCGCGCAGACCTTCGTTCAGTTCGGCGAGCTGGGAGGTGAGGCCCTCGATCCGGGTCTCGTCCCATCCGCCCAATGCCGTCTCGAAGAACTCGAGATACTTCTTGCGCCACAGTTCGAGCTGGGCGAGACCGGCCTCGGACACGCTGATCAGCGATGCGCGCCCGTCCTCGGGGGCGGGGCGGCGCTGGATCAGCCCGGCGGCCTGCAACTGGGCGATCTGCCTGCTGATCACCGACAGGTCGACGAGCCTGCGCTTGGCGACCTCGGACGGGCGTGCCTCGCCGTGCTTGGCGAGGTCGGACAGCAGCATCGCCGAGGCCGGGTGCAGCCCCGGCTCGCTCTGCCACGCCTGCATGATCCACAGGTGCTGGAGCTGGGCGGACGCCTTCAGCTCCCGCAGCAGTTCGAGCCGCACATCGTCGCCGACGCTCATGGTTCCTCCTGGGCCCGTGCCCACTTGCTTGTATTCTACAAGTTTAGAAGCTGAAGGTTGCGTAGGGCAACTATCTAATCGGTGAGCTGCCCCACGTCCCGACCGGCCGGTAACCCGACCGGAGCAACGATGCGGGCAATCCGCCTCAGTGCGGCTACTCTGCGGACCAGACGTCCCGCGATGCCGACGCGGCGAGCACGTCCAAGGACAACGAGGAGCAGGAGTGGCGAATTCCCCCGCGCGGACGCGCGAGCCGAATCCGACAACCGCGGCCGCCCTGCTCTCGTGACCATCCCCTCCCAGCCCCCCGGCCTCCGGTCCCGACCCATGAACGACGACAGCCCGATGACAGCCGATTCGATCAGCCCGCTCCCGCGCACGTCCGCCGCGCCCCGGCAGGCGCCCGCGGCCGTCGTCGCGATGGTGCGGCTCATCCGCGACACCTGGGCCAAATCGGAGCCGTACGCGCCGGAGATTTCGCAGTTCTTCTACGGGATGCTCTTCACCCTCGCGCCGGCCACGCGCGATTTCTTCCCGATCAACATGGAAGTGCAGGGCGGGCGGATCATCCGCGCGCTGGCCCGCGTCGTGCAGATGGTGGACCGGCCGGACGACCTGCTGCCGTTCCTGCGCCAGCTCGGCCGCGACCACCGCAAGTTCGGCGTGGCCCCCAAGCATTACGAGGCCGTCGGCACCGCGCTGCTGGCCGCGTTGAAGAACCACCTCGGCCCGGAGTGGACGCCAGAGGTCGAGCGCGCGTGGGCGGAGGCGTTCACCATCGTCGCGCGCGCGATGCAGGAGGCCGCGGCGGCGGACGAGAACCCGGCGTCGTGGTCGGCCACCGTGGTCGAGCACCGGCGGCTCACCTGGGATCTCGCGCTGGTGCGGGTGATCCCGGACCAGCCAGTGCCGTACTCGCCGGGCCAGTACATGAGCGTCGAGGTGCCGCAGCGGCCGCGGCTGTGGCGGTATCTGTCGCCGGCGAACGCGCCGCGCGAGGACGGCGGCATCGAGTTCCACGTGCGCGCGGTCGACGGCGGCTGGGTGTCGCGGGCGATCGTGAGCCACACGCAGGCGGGCGACGTCTGGCGGCTCGGCCCGCCGCTGGGCCGGATGACCGTCAACCGCGAACAGTCGCGCGGCGTGCTCATGGTCGCGGGCGGCACCGGGGTCGCGCCGCTGCGGGCGATCCTCGACCACCTCGCGCTGTGGGGCGAAAACCCGAAGACCCGGCTGTTCTACGGCGGGCCGACCCGCGAAGACCTCTACGACCTCGAAGAACTGCGCGCGCTCGCGGCGACCAACCCGTGGCTCACCATCACCCCGGTCGTCGAACGCGGCGACCACCTGCCCGGCTGCGAACACGGCACCCTCGCCGAGGCGGTCACGCGGTACGGCGCGTGGCCGGACCACGACATCCTGGTGTCCGGTTCGCCCGCGATGATCCGCGCGACGGTGTCCCGGATGCTGGTCGCCGGAAGCGCGCTGGACCAGATCCAACACGACCCGTTCACGGCGGACTGAACCCATGGACATCCGGATTCCGGTGGCGGACGGGGAAATCGGCGGCTATCTGGCGGTGCCGTCCGGCGACGGGCCGTTCCCGGCCGTGGTGCTGATCCACGACGTGCTCGGGCTGAACCAGGACGCGCGCGAGATCACCGGCCGGTACGCGGCCGCGGGCTATCTCGCGCTGAGCCCCGATCTGTACTCGCGCGGCGGCATGATCCGTTGCGTGAAGCGGACTTTCCAGGACCTGTTCGCCCGCGAGGGCCGGGCGTTCGCGGACATCGAGGCGGCACGGGTGCTCGTCGCCGGCCGGGAAGACGCCACCGGCAAGGTCGGCGTCGTCGGTTTCTGCATGGGCGGCGGGTTCGCGTTGGTGGCCGCCTCCCGGGACTTCGACGCGTCCGCGCCGTACTACGGAGCGCTGCCGAAGGATCTGTCCGCTTTGGACGGTGCCTGCCCGATCGTCGGCAGCTTCGGCGGCAAGGACTTCTCCCTGCGCGGTGCGGCGGCCAAGCTCGACGCAGCGCTCACCGAACGCGGAATCCCGCACGACGTCAAGGAATATCCGGACGCCGGGCACGGCTTCGCGAACCACTACCGGCCCGCACCGCTGGCCGCGCTCGCGAAGGTCACCGGGATGGGCTATCACGCGCCTTCGGACTCGGACGCCTGGCACCGCGTCATGGCGTTCTTCGAGGAGCATCTTCAGCCCAGCGTGCTCAAGTAACCGAGCGCGCCGACCGCGACCGCGCCAAGACACGCGAGGCCGACGGTGCGGCGATCCGTCTGCTGGGCTTGCGCCAGTAGCCGGATCCCGGACGGCACGAAAGCCACGCACAGCCCGACGGCGGCGACGATCGACCACGCCGTCGTTCCTTTCAGGACCCCGAGCGGCATGACGGTCGCGGCGGCGAGGGCTACGGAGCGCACCCGGCCGAGCACTCCGGCGCGATAGGCCGCGAAACCGAGCAGCGGCCAGCCGAACATGATCGTGAACGACAAGAAGCTGAACAGGTGCAGGTCGCCGTACGCCTCCGCCACGAAGGCGGTCGCGTAGTCGGCTCCGCGATGGTGAGCGAGATCCATTGCGGCTTGGTCGAATCCAGCGTGGAAGACCCGCTCCGCCAGGCCGATCAGCACGAGCGCGCCGGACCACGCCGCCCAGCGCGGCTGCTTCACGGCGATCTGTCGGACCACTGTGGACACTGCGAAGAGAAGCACCACCTGACCGGCGAGGAAGCAGACACCCGCAGCGGTCATCTGGATTGGATGCTGCACGGAAGCGGCTAGCTGGTGCGGGAAGAAGAACGGGTACGGCAGGCGCAGCAGCACGCCGGCGAGCACGAGCACCGGACCGAGGACGAGCGCCGCTCCGCCGAGGCGAGGGCCGGGAAAGGTCGACATGCCGCTCACCGTGCCCGGCCGGATACGCCGCGCACATCGGTCCGGGGCGGACAGTTCCACGCCACGGAACTAAACCACGGGATGACCCACCACAGCACGATGTGCGCGCCCGCCACACTGGCTAACGTGGTGCTATGTCCCCTTTGCGAGTGAGCGACGTCGCGCTGGCGGCAGGTCTCCTCGTCGCGGACGTCGGGCTCGCCGGGAACCTGCTGCTCGACGAAGAGCCCTGGCGGCTGCCCGTGTCCGCGGTGATCGCGACGCTCATCGCCGCCGCGGTCCTGATGCGCCGCCGGGCTCCGGTGCCGCTCTTGCTCGGCACGGTGGTTGTTTCCGCGGCCGCAGCGGCTTTCGGACTGCTTTGGGATCCCTTCGTCGGCGCGGCCGCGGTGTTGTACCTCGTGCGCCCGCCACGCGCTTTGCCTGCGGCGGCCGGGCTTGCGGTCGTGTCGGCGGCGACCGCGGTGGTCGGGCAGTGGTGGTACGCGTTCGGCGTCCCGCTGGCGTTGCTTACCTGGGGGCTTGCCGAAGCGGTCCGGTCCCAGCGGGCGCAAGCGGCGCGTCAGGAACGGCAGCGCGAGCACCGGATCCTGGTCGACGAACGCGTCCGGATCGCGCGCGAACTGCACGACGTCGTCACGCACGGGATGGGCTTGATCGCGGTGAAAGCGGGCGTCGCCAACCATGTCGCGGACAGCCGGCCGGAGGAAGCGCGCGACGCGTTGCGGGTGATCGAAGCGACCAGCCGCGCGGCGCTCGGCGAGATGCGCCGGCTGCTGCACGTGTTGCGCGACGACGCCGACGAGACCCCGGCGGACCCGCTCACCGCGTTGCCGGAGCTGGCCGAACGCGCGCGACAGACCGGTGTCGACGTTGAGCTGACCGTCCTCGGCACCGCGCGGGTGCCCGAACCGGTCGCGCTGGCCGCGTACCGGATCGTGCAGGAGGCGGTGACGAACGTGGTGAAACACGCCGCGCCAGCCAGCTGCCGGGCGGTCGTGGCGGTCGGCGCGAACGAGATCCGGATCCAGGTCACCGACGACGGCACGGCACCGATCGGCGAACTCCGGCTCGGCCACGGGCTGACCGGCATGCGCGAACGCGTCGCCCTCTACGGCGGCGAGCTGATCGCCGGCCCCGGCCCGGACGGCGGGTTCCGCGTCGCCGCCACCCTCCGGTGCGCCGATGGCTGACCAGATCCGCGTGGTCGTCGCGGACGATCAAGCCTTGCTGCGCGGGAGTTTCCGGCTGCTGCTCGACAGCGAACCGGACTTCACCGTGATCGGCGAAGCCGCGACCGGGGCCGAAGCGGTCGAGCTGGCCGTGGCGGAGAAGCCGGACGTGGTGCTGATGGACGTGCGGATGCCGGTAATGGACGGAATCGAGGCGACCCGGCTGATCGGCGAGCGCGCCCCGGACGTGCGAGTGCTGGTGCTGACCATGTTCGACCTCGATGAGCACGTGTTCGCCGCACTGCGTGCCGGAGCGACCGGGTTCCTGCTCAAGGACACCCACCCGGCCGACCTGTGCGCGGCGGTGCGCGTGGTCGCGGCGGGGGATGCGCTGCTCGGCCCGTCCATTACCCGGCGGCTGGTCGCGCAGTTCGCCCGGATCCCGGACACCCCGCCGCGCGCGGACGTCGCCGCCCTTGCCCCACGGGAACGCGAGGTGCTCACGTTAGTCGCAAGTGGACTGTCCAATGTGGAAATCACCGAGCGGATGCAGCTTTCGATGGCGACGGTGAAGACCTACGTCGGACGACTGCTCGCGAAACTCGACGCCCGGGACCGCGCGCAGCTGGTGATCGTCGCGTACGAATCCGGCCTGGTGCGGGCGCGGAACTAGCGCCACACCGCCTCGGCGCGTTCGCTGGCTTCCGGGGTGAAGTAGTCGCCCGTCTCCAGGTCCTCCAGCAGCGTCGGGTGGTTCGGCTGCCAAGCCAGCAGCTGTCGGGTGTGCGCACTGGACGCAGGCACGTCGAGCGAGAAGAACCTTGCCAGGAACGGGTTCCCGAGGTGTACGGCGGCTTCTTCGAACGTCAAAGATGCCGTGGGGATATCCAGCAGCTGCGCGATCTTCTCCGCGACACTCTTGATCTCGACGGTTTCGCCGACCCCGTGCAGCACGCTCCCCGCAGGCGCTTTCTCCAGTGCCAAGCGGAAAAGCACCGCCGCATCATCGCGATGGACGGCTGGCCAACGGTTCGTGCCGTCGCCGATGAACGCCGAGACCCCGGCCCGGCGTGCGCCCGCGATGAGCGCCGGGATGAAGCCGTGGTCGCGCGGTCCGTGCACGGTCGGCGCCAGCCGCACGACGCTGGCCCGGACGCCCCGGTCAGCGAAGCCAAGACAGGTCTGCTCGCCCGGAATCCGGAAGTAGGCCACCGAATCGGGATCGGCCGGGTCGAGTTCGGTGCTGATCTGGTCGGCCTTCATGACCAAGGTGCCCGACGTGCTGACGAACGGTTTGCCGGTGCCGACCAGCGCCTGGCCCAGCGCGTCGATCGCCTCGCAGTCGCGGCGGATGAGGTCGTCCGGATCGGCGTAGCTGCCGCCCTGCGCCATGTGCAGCACGCCGTCGGCGGCTTCGGCACCGCGGCGCAGGCTGTCGAGGTCGTCGAGCGAACCCTGGTGCGGCGTCGCGCCGAGCGATGCCAGCCGGGCGGCGGAAGTGTCCGAACGAGCCAAGCCGGTGACCGAATGCCCGGCCCTGACCAGCTCAGCGACGACGGCGGGGCCGGTCTGGCCGGATCCGCCGGTGACGAAGACGTGCATGAAAGCTCCTTAGTGTCAGTCACTGACTCTACCCTGTAGCGACAGTGACTGTCACTAGCGCGACCGCCGGGTAGGCTCACGACGTGCCACGGTCCGGAGCGGAAGCGCGCAGTCGCCTCAAGCAGGCGGCGCTGGAGCTGTACCGGGAAAACGGCTACGACAAGACGACCACGGCGGAGATCGCGGCGCGGGCCGGTGTCACCGAGCGCACGTTCTTCCGGCACTTCCCGGACAAGCGAGAGGTGCTCTTCGACGGGGAAGCCGACCTGCGCTCGGACCTCACCCAGTCGGTCGCCTCCGCCCCGGAAGGTCTTGCGCCGTTGGAAATCCTGCTGCGGGCGTTTAAGAAGGCCGGGCGGATTATGGAGCGGAACCTCCCGTTCGCCGAGCCCCGGCGCGATCTGATCGCGGCGACGCCGACGCTGCGGGAACGCAACCTGGCCAAGGCGGCGATGCTCGCGGAGGCGCTGGCGGAGGCGTTGCGGGAGCGAGGGGTGGAGGATCGGGTGGCGCGGTTGGCGGCGCAGGTCGGGTGGGCGACGTTTCACCACGCGACGCAGGCTTGGATCGGGGAGCCTGGGCGGGGGTTGGACGAGTATCTGGACGAGGCGTTCGCGGATTTGCGGGAGTTGGGGGCGGGGGTCCGGTAGGGCAGTGGGCGGGGCTGCTGCGGTCGGGAGGGGTGCGGGGCCTTCCATGTGGGGCCTGCCGCGATGCCAGCGCCTTAAGCCGCGCGACCTCAGCCTGCCGACCGTCCACAAAGGACGACGACACCGTCGAAATGCCCGATTGATACCCAGGTGAACGTTTCTGCAAGTCTGTGAGGGCCTCCTTGAGGGAATCTGATTCCCTCAAGGAGGCCTTCACAGACAACAAACTCCGCCCCGGCCGCCGGTCGCTTCGGCCTGGGCGGACCGCGTCTCAACCGCTCCGGTGACGCCGACTTAAGGCCGCGGCGCTGGGCCTGCCGCCGCGGTGGCGCGGGGCACCTGCCGAGGAGGGGGCCTGCCACCCGGGGGGCGCGGCCTGCCGAGGAGGATGCCTGCCGTGCGGGGCCGGGAGGGGCAGAAAAAAGCCCCTCCGGCGGTTGGGAGGGGCTTGGGTTCTCGTGAGTGGCGATCACGGTTAGAACCGCGATCGCCACTCACGACACCTTCAACGGCGCTTAGGCTTCCAAACCACCAGCGAGGTCGTCTGCCGCAGCGGCACCAGGTCCTTGCGATAAGACGCATGCACCGCAGCAGCGGCTTGTTCGGCGGCCGCGTAGGCGGCGGCGAGTTCTTCGGTCAGCTCGTGCACCCGGGACTGCAGCGCGTCGACCTGGTTCTCCAGTTCGATGATGCGCTTGATGCCGGACAGGTTGACCCCGTCCTCCTGCGAGAGGCGCTGGACCTCCCGCAGCAGGGCGATGTCACGCAGCGAGTAGCGCCGTCCGCCGCCGGCGGTGCGGCCTGGCGAGACCAGGCCGTGCCGGTCGTAGGAGCGCAGGGTCTGCGCGTGCAGCCCGGAAAGCTGGGCCGCCACCGAAATCACGAACACCGGGGTGTCCTCGTCCGCGCCGTGCGGGAGTCCCGGATTGCCGCCGAACATCACCCTCACCTGCCTTCGAGCAACTCGGTGATCTCAGGCCTCGGGTCGTGGCCCTTCATCGCCTCGGCGTAGGCCTCGAGTGCCGACCGTGCCTTGTCGTCGAGCTTCGCCGGGACCGCCGCTTCCAGCGTGACCAGCAGGTCGCCCTGCGCGCCGTCCCGTTTCTGGATGCCCTTTCCGCGCACGCGCAACACTCGGCCACTCGCGGTACCCGCGGGCACCTTCAGTGACACCTTGCCTTCGAGCGTCGGCACCGTGACGGTGGTGCCCAGCGCGAGTTCGGTGAAGTCCACCGGCACGGTGAGCGTGAGGTTGAGGTCCGTGCGCCCGAACAGCTTGTGCGGGGCCACGTGCACGCGCACGTACAGATCGCCCGCCTGCGCGCCGCCGCGGCCGGGTTCGCCCTGGCCGGCCAGCCGGATTCGCTGGTCGTCCTTCACGCCCGGCGGGATGCGCACGGTGAGCGTGCGGGTGCGGGTGCTGATGCCCTCGCCAGCGCACTCCGGGCACGGTTCGTCGATGATCTTGCCTCGGCCACGGCAGTCCTGGCACGGTTCGGAGAACGCGAACGCGCCCTGGCTGCGGCTGACCAAGCCGGACCCGCTGCAGGTCGGGCAGACCCGCGGCGACGTGCCCGGCTTCGCGCCGTTGCCGCCGCACGTGCTGCAGGTGGCCGGACTCGACAGCCGCAACGGCAGCGTCGCGCCCTTGACCGACTCGAGGAAGTCGATCCGCACGTCGGTCTCGACGTCCGCGCCGCGCTGCGGCCGGTTCGCCGTCGCTCCGGCGGCACCGCCCCGGCCACGGCCGAAAATGCCGCCGAGGATGTCGCCGAGGCCGCCGAATCCGCCCTGCTGACCCTGTGCGCCCGCTTGGTTGAACAGGTCGCTCATGTCGAAGCCACCTGCTCCGCCGCCACCGGGGAAGCCGCCGAAACCGCCCGCGCCGCCGGAGCCGAAGAGCGTGCGCGCCTCGTCATACTCCTTGCGCTTGGCCGGATCGGACAGCACGCCGTACGCCTCGGACACGGCCTTGAACTTGTTCTCGGCCGCGGTGTTGCCCGCGTTGGCGTCCGGGTGGTTTTCCTTGGCCAGCTTGCGGTAGGCCTTCTTGATCTCGTCCGCGGTCGCGTCGGAGGAGACACCCAGCTCTTTGTAGAAGTCCTTGCCGATCCACTCCCGAGCACTCATCGGGTGTCTCCTCCTTTCGCTGCAAACCGATTGTTACTGCTGGCCGGACTCATCGACCGAACCGTCGAGCGGCAGTTCGCCGCCGACCGACCCGTCCACCGGCGGTTCCGCCGGAGCCTCGCCGGGCTCGTGGTCGGTCACGCCGACCAGCGCCGCCCGCAGCACCCGGTCGCCGAAACGGAAACCGCGGCGCATGACGAGGGTGACCGTCGGGCCCTTCACGTCCGGGGACGTGTTGTGCTGCACGGCCTCGTGGACGCTCGGGTCGAATTCCTCGCCCTCGGCGCCGAACGCTTCCAGGCCGGACCGCTCCAGGCTGGAGACCAGCTTGTCGGCCACCGCCTTGAACGCGCCGGTGAGGTCGCCGTGCTGCTCCGCGCGCTGGAGGTCGTCCAGCAGCGGCAGCAGATCGCCGACCACGGACGCCTTCGCGCCCTGCACCACGGCCTCGCGGTCGCGGTCGACCCGCTTGCGGTAGTTCGCGTACTCCGCCTGCAAACGCTGCAGGTCGGCGGTGCGCTCGGACAGTTGCTTCTCGACGTCGGACGCGGCCGGAACGGCTTCGTCCACGGAATCGCCCAGCGAGGGGCCCGCGTGCTGCGCGGGCTCCTCACCGGCCGGAGTCTCCTCCGCGGCGGGCGGGCGGACCTCGCCGGTCTGCGGGTCCACCCGTCGCCGATCCCGCACGACTACCGGTTCCTCGGGGCCAGTGCCCTCGGTCTCGGAGTGGCGGGGGGTCACTTCTTCTCGTCCTCTTCCACGATCTCGGCGTCGACCACGTCGTCCGCCTTCGACTTCGGAGCGTCGCCGCCGGCCGCACCAGCGGCACCGGCCGCGCCCTCAGCGCCCGGGGCGCCTTCGGCACCGGCGTTCGCGTACAGCGCGCTGCCCAGTTCCTGCGAAGCGGTGTTCAGCTTCTCGATGGACTCGCGGATCTTGGCCGAGTCGGTGCCCTTGAGCGCCTCGTTCGCCTCGTCGATCGCGGACTTCACCTTGCCCTTGAGGTCCTCGGGCAGCTTGTCCTCGTTGTCCTTGACGAACTTCTCGGTCTGGTAGACCAGCGTCTCGGCCTGGTTGCGGGTCTCGGCCTCGTCGCGGCGCTTCTTGTCCTCTTCGGCGTGCGCCTCGGCGTCCTTGACCATGCGGTCGATGTCGTCCTTCGGCAGCGCGGAGCCGCCGGTGATCGTCATCGACTGCTCCTTGTTCGTGCCGAGGTCCTTCGCGGTCACATGCACGATGCCGTTGGCGTCGATGTCGAAGGTGACCTCGATCTGCGGCACGCCGCGCGGGGCGGGCGGAAGACCGGTCAGCTCGAACATGCCGAGCTTCTTGTTCGCCGCGGCGATTTCGCGCTCGCCCTGGAACACCTGGATCTGCACCGACGGCTGGTTGTCGTCCGCCGTCGAGAAGATCTCGGACCGCTTGGTCGGGATCGTGGTGTTGCGCTCGATCAGCTTGGTGAAGACGCCGCCCTTGGTCTCGATGCCCAGCGACAGCGGGGTCACGTCGAGCAGCAGGACGTCCTTGACCTCGCCCTTGAGCACGCCGGCCTGCAGCGCGGCGCCCACGGCGACGACCTCGTCCGGGTTCACGCCCTTGTTCGGCTCGCGGCCGCCGGTCAGCTCCTTGACCAGCTCGGACACCGCGGGCATCCGGGTGGAACCGCCGACGAGGACCACGTGGTCGATGTCGCCGACCGCGATGCCCGCGTCCCGGATGACGTTGTTGAACGGCTGGCGGGTGCGCTCGAGCAGGTCCGAGGTGATCTTCTGGAACTCGGCGCGCGACAGCGTCTCGTCGAGGAACAGCGGGTTCTTGTCGCCGTCCACCGTGATGTAGGGCAGGTTGATGCTGGCGGAGTTGGAGCTGGACAGCTCGATCTTCGCCTTCTCGGCCGCCTCGCGGATGCGCTGCAGCGCCATCTTGTCCTTGGTCAGGTCAATGCCGTTGGTGGCCTTGAACTTGTCGACCAGCCAGGTGACGATGCGCTCGTCCCAGTCGTCGCCGCCGAGGTGGTTGTCACCGGAGGTGGCGCGCACCTCCACGACGCCCTCGCCGATCTCCAGCAGCGAGACGTCGAACGTGCCGCCGCCGAGGTCGAAGACCAGGATGGTCTGTTCCTTCTCGCCCTTGTCCAGGCCGTAGGCCAGCGCGGCCGCGGTCGGCTCGTTCACGATGCGGAGCACGTTCAGGCCCGCGATCTGGCCTGCCTCCTTGGTGGCCTGCCGCTGCGCGTCCTCGAAGTACGCCGGGACGGTGATCACCGCGTCGGTGATCTCCTCGCCCAGGTACGCCTCGGCGTCGCGCTTCAGCTTCATCAGCACGCGGGCGCTGATTTCCTGCGGCGTGTAGCCCTTGCCGTCGATCTCGGTCTTCCAGTCGGTGCCGATGTGCCGCTTCACGGACCGGATCGTGCGGTCGACGTTCGTGACGGCCTGGTTCTTCGCCGGCTGGCCCGTCAGCACTTCGCCGTTCTTGGCGAAGGCGACGATGGACGGGGTGGTACGGGAGCCTTCCGAGTTGGCGATGACCGTCGGCTCGCCGCCCTCAAGGACGGCGACGACCGAGTTGGTCGTGCCGAGGTCGATGCCGACCGCTCGCGCCATGGTGCTTCCTCTCGTGTTCTGTCCAGTACTGATGCTATGTTCGTGACCTGCGGTTTCGAGGCACTCTTGAGTACCTTCTTAGCAGGTTCCGCCGGTCTCGCGCTCGACTCGGTCCCTCAGACTTGAGCCGACCGCACTCAACCTTGCTCTCAGGATAACGGGCAACCACCCGAACTTGTTCCCGGGTTCACCCGCAGAATTCGCCCCGCCGTGGTGTGACGCCACTCACCAGGTAGCTGGCCTCGGCCTTGCGCACGCACTCGGAGTTGAGCAGTCCGGTGTGGCCGTCGCCGAGGTACGTGAGCAGCGCCGATCCGTCGATGCTCGCGGCGAGCCCGCGTGCCCACGGCAACGGGGTCGCCGGGTCGTGCGCGCCGCCCACGACGAGGATCGGCGGGGCGCCGTGCACCGGATGCGGCTGCGGCGGGTTCCGCGCGGGCAGCGGCCATCCGGTGCAGCCCGCGGAGAGGTCCCAGTACTCGGTGTACCGCCAGCTGTGCGGGGCCACGGCGCGGATCGTCCGTGCCGCCGCGCGCAGGTCCGCCGGACCGGTGAACGGCGACGGGAAGTCCTGGCAGCCGATCGAGCGGTACGCGCCGTAAGTCGGGGCCGCGAACTGCGAGTGCTGGGCGAGCGTGCTCGCGTCCGGGTCCGCCAGCGCCTGGCTCAGGCTCGGCCATTGGGACGGCAGATAGAGGAAGCCGTACGCGCCGGAGGCCAGTTCCTCACCGGTTGCCTTGCGGCCCAACGCTTTCGCGTACGCGCCGTGGGTGACGAGGTCGTCGTAGCGGGCGAGCGCGTTCTTGCCGTGCAGCGCGCAGTCCGTCGAGCGATCGCACCACGCGGCGAATCGCAGCAACGCATCCTCGGTGGCCGCGGCTTCCTCGACCATCGCCTGCCGCATCGGCCGGGAGTGGTCGACCGCGCCGTCGAGCACCATCGTGCGCACCCGGTCCGGATGCTTCGACGCATACACCGCGCCCAGCTCGGTGCCGTAGGAGACGCCCAGCCAAGAGATCTTCTGCTCGCCGAGCGCGCCGCGGATCGCGTCGATGTCCTCGGCGGCGCTCTGCGTGTCTACGTGCCCGAGCATCGGACCGGTCTTGGCGAGACAGTCTTCGCCCGCCGCGCGGTTGTGCGCGACGAAGGCGTCGTACTCCTTGCGTGTGCTGGGAAAGAGCCCGATCTTCGGGTCGTACAGCTTCGACTGGTCACAGCTGATCTTCGGGTCGCTGAACCACACCCCGCGCGGATCGAAGCCGACGATGTCGAAGCGGTCCCGCAACGGTTTCCGCGCCGAGCCGATGACCGTGGGGTCCAGCCCGCCGAACCGCACGAAGCCGACCCCGGACCCGCCCGGCCCGCCCGGGTTGACCAGCAGCGAACCGATCCGGTGCGACTGGTCGGCCGCGGGCAGCCGGGTGAGCGGGATGTGCGCGGTGCCGGTTTCCGGGTGGGCGCGGTCGATCGGCACCTCGATCTGACTGCATTGCGCCGTCGGTTCCTGTTCGGTCCCGCACGGCGTCCAGGTCAGCGCCGGAGCCGGCGCGCTGACCAGCGGAAGCACGGCCAGTACAGCCGCGGCCAGGTTCATGCCCGCCGCACCTGTGCCCGGTCCTCCGCCGCGGTGCGGAGCACGACGGTCTCCGCGTTCCGGACGACCCCCTGCTGCACCGGCACCTCCACCACCGCGACCGGCGTCGTGGCCTGCGGTTCAGGCGAGTGGCCGATCGCCGCGGTGATCGCGAACGCCCCCACCGCGCCCGCCAGCACCGCGGCCAGCAGCCGCGTCTCGATTTTGCGCATGATGTGTCTGCTCTCCCCTTCAGACGGCCTTGACGGTGACGCTGCCGCTGTCAGTCGTGACATCGAGCGTCTTCGCGTCCGGACCCGAGTTCTGCGGAATGTCGATGCTGCGGTGCCCGCTGTCGCTGCTGCCGGTCACCTGGTAGGAACCGCTGCGCGGCACGGTCAGCTCGACGCGGCCGGAATCGGCCTGTGCCTTGACGTTGCTGGGCTGGGTCAGCGTGAGTTCGATCCGCCCGCTGCCCGCGGCGACGTCGACCGGCCCGCGCACGCCGTCGCCCTCGATCCGGCCGGACTGGCTGTGCACCCGCACCTCGCCGACGTTGTGCAGTTCCGTCCCGCCGCTGTCCAGCTGGAGCTTGACCAGCCCCGGGATGTCCCGCATCTGCGCCCGTCCGGAATCGGCGGTGACGTCGACGCTGCCGACGCCCGCGAAGTCCAGCGTGCCGGAGTCGGAGCTGCCCGTGACCGGAATGCCCGGCGGGACGATCAGCTCCATGTCGGCGGTGCAGTTGCGTCCGCAGTCGAGGATGACCAGCTGGTCGCCCTCGACGCGGTAGGCGTCGCCGGGCTCGCCGCTGAAGTGGTACCGCAGGGTCTGATGCACGCGAGCCGCGCCGGCCGCGGTGCGGATGCGCACGTCGCCGGACCCGTTCTCCAGCTTCACCCCGCGGATCTCCTGCGTCAGCGTCGCGTCCCGCGACACCGTGGACCCGAACCCCCACCCGCCGAATCCGATCGCCACCCCAACGCCGATCACCGCGATGCCGGCCAGTGCCAGAAGCGGGCGTGCCATGTCAGTTCCCCTCAGTACCACTCTCGGCTGTCCCCAGAGACGTTAGAAGGAGCGGGCCCCCGGGGACATCCGGTAAACCCCCCGAAACATCCCTGAGGCGGCGTCGCTCAACCCGGGGTCCTGACCTGGCGGCCGGATCTTCACGTCCGCGAAGGACTCCTTGCGAGCCTCGGAGTCCGATGCCAGAGCTTAAGGCGGCGCCGTGGGTGCCGTTGAGGCTCGTTCTTGTCCAGGTCGAAGGGGCTGGCCACGGCCGGTGCCGCGCTTGGCGAGCCGACGAGTCGGCAGGAGCGGGTTTAGCCGTCCGTGAGGGGAACCCTCACGGACTCTGATTCCCTCAGGGTTCCCTTCACGGACCTTCAGATACGGGCATGCAGGCATCAATCGGGCATTTCGTCATCTCTGGCGTCCTTTGTAGACAGTCAGTGGTCTGGTACGCCTCGCGCGGCCTCCTTACTGGCGTGGGATCCGCAAGGAGACCCGCACGGAACGCACCCCGAAACATCCCTGAGGCGGCGTCGCTCAACCCGGGGTCCTAACCTGGCGGCCGGAGAGCCCCGTTGATCAGGAGGAACCCATGCCCCAGCCGCCCAATCCGTACGACTACCTGCCGTCGGTTCCCTCGTTCACGCTGCGCAGCACGGACATCGCCGACGGCGAGACCCTGGCCCAGCCGCACCTGTCGGGCATCTTCGGAGCCGGCGGCGAGGACCGGTCGCCGCAGCTGTCGTGGGAAGGCTTCCCGGAAGGCACCCGCAGCTTCGCGGTGACGTCGTACGACCCGGACGCCCCGACCGCCAGCGGGTTCTGGCACTGGGCGGTGTTCAACATCCCGGCTTCGGTGACTTCGCTGGAGTCCGGGGCCGGAGACGCCGCCGGGTCGGGGCTGCCTTCCGGCTCGATCACGCTTAAGGGTGACGGTGGGGTGAAGCAGTACCTGGGTGCCGCGCCGCCTCCCGGACACGGGCCGCACCGGTACTTCTTCGTGGTGCACGCGCTGGACGTCGAGACGCTGGAGGTGCCGGAGGACGCTACGCCCGCGTTCCTCGGGTTCAACCTGTTCGGCCACACCCTGGGCCGGGCGACGCTGGTGCCGGTTTACGAGAACAAGGGCTGAAGTGGCGGAGCCGGGGGTCGCGGTCGCACCTGAGCGACCGCGACCCGATGTGGTGGGCGCGGTCGTCCTCAACGGCGAGGGACGCGCGTTCGTCCAGCTCCGCGGCCCGGACCGGCGTCTCTACCCGAACACGTGGGACGTCGTGAGCGGGCACGTCGAGGACGGCGAGACGCCAGTCGAGGCGCTGGCCCGCGAGGTCGCCGAGGAGACCGGATGGCGGCTGCGCCGGATCGTCCGCGACCTCGGCCGCTTCCACTGGCCGGACAACGACGGCGTCAAGGTGACCGGTGCCTACTTCCTGATCGAAGTGGACGGTGACCTCTCGCGTCCGGTCCTGGAATGGGACAAGCACTCGCGCTACACCTGGGCCGGCACCGAGGACCTGGAGTCACTACGGGAGAACTGCGCGCCGGACGACACCTTGATCAGGGACGTCGTCGCCCGGGCGCTGCAGGTTCACCGGCAGCCCGGCGGCTCCACCGAGCAGAACAGCACCTCCGGATAGCGCGGCGACGGCCGGTCCAGCACCGGGTCCGGCCGATGCCGCAGATGCTGGTCGAAGAACGCCCGGACATACGTGCGGGTGATGTCCACCGTCCGCGCGCCCGGCTGCTCCGCGCCGAAATCGAGGCCGATCTGGTCGCCGAGCGCGACGAGGTCGGTGAACGACTGGTGGACCACGCCGGTCACCAGCAGCCAGCGCTTCCACCCGGTCAGGTGCTTCCAGTCGCGCTCCCAGGTGATCGCCTCGGGACGGCCGCTGCCCGGCGTGTACGTCGCCGTCTTGCCGAGGAACAGGAACGGCCGCGACAACTCCGTACCGTCCGGGATCGGTTCGTCGGTCGTGCCGTCGATGTCGATTCCGGCCCGGATGCGCGCGTCCGTCAGCATCGCGGGGATGGTGCTCGCGCCGCCTACGGAGTGGCCCGCCATGGCGATCCGGGACGGGTCGATCAGGGCGGAACCGCGCCACTTCGGCCGTGGATCGGTCAATTGGTTCAGCACGAACGAGACGTCCGCGGCCCGGCCCCGCTCCACCTTCTGCCAGAACTCAAGGCTCCGGGGATAGTCGCAGGCGACGCAAGTGGTCACCCGACCGTCCGGAAAGGACTGTCCGACGTTCTCGTAGGTGTGGTCGATCGCGGCGACGACGTAGCCGTGGCTCGCCAGATCCTCGGCCAGCGCGGTCATCGTGCCGCGTTGTTTCTTGAATCCGGGCGAGAGCACGACGAGCGGCAGTCGCCGTCCCGCGACCGGAGCGTCGATCGAAGCATTGGTCCGGGTCCGGCTCAGGATGTCCGGCGGCACGGTGGTGATTCCGCCGTCTTCGAGCAGCAGCCGGGATTCGTCGGGAGTGAGGTACGCGGCAGGCCGCCCGGTCGCCGTTTTCGCCGGGTACCACAGGGAAACCATCAGCTCCCGCGCGTTCACCCCGCTCGCCCACGGGTCCGGGCGGGAGGTGTCCTTGAGGTACAGCGAGGTGGTGCCGACGGGGGACTGGCCGGTCGGCGCGGGCAACGCCGCCGGTGCCGGGTCCGCGGCGGCGGTCACGAGCGGCAACACGGCAGCAACCGCCAATCCGTAGAGCGCTTTTTTCATGAGATTTCCTTGTCCGTTCAGGAAAGCCGAGTGCGGATCCAGCGGAGGCCGAGCCCGGCCAGCAGCGCGGAAACCGCGAGGAAGAGCGCCGTCTCGATGTCCTGCAACAGCCAGAACCGTTCTGCGGGCTGGTAAACGATCCGTTGCCGGTAACCGTCTCCGGCGAGTTTGGCGAAGCACTCCTCGGACGGCAGCGGGCGATTAGCGGTGCGGCCGGGCGGCGGAACGCACTCCGCGAGCCAGGACGGCGGCTTGACCACTTGACCGCTTCGGTCGACAGTCTCGTTGGACAGCATCCATGCACCCTTGGGCCCGGACACAGTCAGCAATTCGAACTCGCCCTTGTTGGTGAGCCCCATCCGCGCGATGTTCGACGCGGTGATCGGCACGGTTTGCTCAGTCGCGGGAAAGACGTGGGGGCGCACAAAGAACGGCACAGCGAGCTGGACGACCGCGAAGATCGCCAACGTAGCCGCCATCGCCACCAGCGTCCGGCGCACCAGCACGCCGACCACAACCCCGAGCACGAAGGCGAAAACGGCATAGCCGATCGGCACGATGGCACGAGCGCCGAAGATCGCGGGCGAGAGACGCACGGAGTACGTACGCGCATCAGTGACCACGTTGTCGATCGAACTCGACCACCACGTGACGGCCAGGCTGAGCGCCCCAGCCGCGATCGCCGCGGCAAGCGCACCGACGGCGAGCTTCGTGCTCAACCACCGCGTCCGGGTGACGGTTTGGTTCCACACCAGGCGATGCGTGCCCGCCTCCAGCTCGCGGGCGACGAGCGGCGCGCCCCAGAAAACACCGATGACCGCGGGCAGTGCGTACAGCACGATGACCCCGCCGTAGTACAGCAGGCCGTCAGTGGCCGCGAGCGGTCCGTCGCCCGGGCTCGGCCGTCCGACGAGCACGAGGATCGCCGCGAGGACACCGAGCAGGCCGTACAACGCGAGTGCTTGAAGCCGGAACTGCCGCCAGGAAAGCCAGATCATCAGAGCGCCGCCAATGCTGGCCGACGCCCGGCATCGCCGCTCAGGTAAGCGAGCACGACGTCTTCGAGACCGAGTTCACTGACCGTCCACTGTGGATCAAGAATCGGCTCCGAAGTGCGGACGAGCACGGTAGACTGCCGGTCGGTATGGCTCGCGGAGACGACGTGCTGATCCGCCGGCAGCGTGGCCACGTCGCGCCGGGGCCCGCTCAGCCTGCGATGCGTCGCCAGGATCTCGTCGACCTCGCCGTCCAGCCGCACCTCGCCGCCGACGAGCACGACCAGGTGATCGCAGACGCGTTCCAGATCGGCGACCAGATGCGAGGACAGCACCACGCTGACGCCGTCCTCGGCGACGATCTCCATCAGTCCGGCCAGAAAATCGCGCCGGGCCAGCGGATCGAGCGCGGCCACCGGTTCGTCCAGCAACAGCAGTTCGGGGTGTTTCGCGATGCCGAGGGTGAGCGCGAGCTGGGCCCGCTGCCCGCCGGACAGCTTCCCCGCGCGCCGGCTCGGGTCGAGCCCCCAGCGTTCGATCCGAGCCCGGGCCAGCGCGTCGTCCCACCGCGGATTGAGGCGCGCCCCGAGCCGCAGGTGCTCGGCGACGGTCAACCCCGGGTAGACCGGCGTTTCCTGCGCGACGAAAGCGACTTTCGCCAGCTGCTCCGGCCCGCTGCCGGGCACGCCGCCGCACACCTCGACGGTGCCGGTCGTCGGCGTCAGCATCCCGGCCGCGAGGTTCAGCAGCGTCGACTTCCCGGCACCGTTCGGACCGACCAGCCCGGCGACCCGGCCCGCCGGAATGTCCAGCGTGCAGCCGGACAACGCCCAGTTCCGGCCGTACCGTTTGCCCAGCGTCCGTGCCCCCAGTGCGGCCGTCACGCCGTTTCGCCCTTGGCGGTGCCGTGCAAGGTAGTCGTGAACAACGCCTCGATACCCTCGCCGTCGAGACCGGCCAGCCGGGCTTTGACCAGCCACTTCTGCAGGTCCCGGCGCAACGAGCCGACGACGGCGGGCGGCGGTCCGGCGAGCGTCGCCGTCACGAAGGTGCCGACGCCGGGGCGGGCCGCGACGAGTCCGTCGTGCTCCAGCTCCCGGTAGGCCTTGAGCACCGTATTCGGGTTGATGACCAGCTGCGCCACGACGTCCTTGACCTTCGGCAGCTGCTCGCCCTCGTTCAGCAGCCCCAGCCGCAGCGCGTGCCGCACCTGCTGGACCAGCTGCTGATAGGGCGAAAGCCGCGACGCGGCGTCCAGATGGAACTCGATCACTAGTTCCTCCATTTATCTATCTACCTAGCACTATAGATAAATGGAGGAACCGTGTCGACCAGCCTGCTCAGTGGACCCCTTCGCGCTCCAGGTACCGCCCCTCGGAGTGCTCGGCGAAGCCGAACTTCCGGTACAGGTCATGCGCGTCCGACGTGTGCAGCATCCAGCGGAAGTTCACGCCTGGCCCGTTGTCGATCATCTCCCGCACGATCTCCTTGCCCAGCCCGGCGCCGCGCGCGTCCGCCGCGATGAACACGTCCGCGAGATACGCCATCGCGACCCCGTCGGAGAACGCCCGCGCGAACCCGACCTGACGACCGCTTGCCGTCTCGTACACGCCGACGACCCGCCAGGCCGTCCGCACCTGCTGCTCGACCTGCTCCCGCGTCCGCCACCGGGCCCAGTACGCCTCGGTGGCCATGAACTCCCACACGACATCGAGATCCACCCGGGACACGTCGTCGTCCAGCTCGTAAGCACCCACAGTCCTCATGGCCGCAACGTAATCAGCGGCGTCAAGCGGGTTTGAGCAGGTAATCCACCACCGGCCGCAGCTCGTCCGCGGACGGCGGCTCGTCGTCGATCAGGCCCTGGATCAGCAGGCCGTCGATCCCCGCGAGGAACACCCGGAAGGCGACCTCGTCGTCGTGCCGGACCATCGACGTCAGCACGTCCAGCCAGCGCCGCGCGGCCGGGCGCAGCTCGGGTTTGCGCGCGGCCAGCAGGTACAGCTCGTACTCCGCCATCGTCCGGCCGCGCCGGGGGCCGAGGGCCTCCGCGAGCAGGCCGGCCACCTCCTCGGCACCGCGGCTGCCGCGGGACCGGGCGCGGTCGATCATCCAGTACACCTCGGTCGCCATGTCGCGCGCGCACGAGATGAGCGTGGCCACGAGCAGGTCGTCCAGCGAGGAGAAGTGATACGTCGTGGACGTGGTCGGCACGCCGGCCTCGGCGGCGACCGTGCGGTGCGTGACCCCGGCGACGCCGTCGCGTTCGATCACCCGCAGGGTCGCTTCGATGATCTCCGTCCGCCGCTTCTCGCCGCGGACCTTGCGGCCGTCGGTCTGGATTTTCACGATTGGCTCCCGACCTCGATGAGCACCACCCCGCCGACCACCAGCACCAGTCCGGAGATCACCGCGAGGTTGATCGGCTCCTTCAGGAACAGCACGCCGACCAGCGCGACCAGCGCCACGCCCGCCGCGGCCCAGATCGCGTAGGCCACCCCGATCGGCAGCCCGAGCTTCAGCACCCGCGACAGCGCGAAGAACGCCAGCCCGTACCCGACGATCACCAGGATCGACGGCGTCACCTTGGAGAAGCCCTCGGACAGCTTGAGCGAAACAGTGGCGGTCACTTCTGCGGCGATGGCCAAAGCGAGGTACAAGTAAGCACCCATAGCTCAACAAAGTACCTGAACGATCGTCCCACTTGCTAGCGAGGCGTGCACCACATCGGTGGGACTTGGGACCGTCGGACCGGTTACCCATCAGTAAGAAGCGTTACCCTGCTCGGCACCGGCGCGCTCGCGCGGCGGCACCACCACACCGGACGAAAGGCACCCGACGATGGGCGCTGTACAGCTGACGCTCGGGGGGATCTCCGTCCTCCTTGGCATCGTCGCCTGGGGAATGTTCATCGCGACCATTGCCCGCTTCGTGCGGGTGATCAAGCTCGGCCAGCCCGACGCGACGCGCAACGGCCCGTTTGTGCCGCGGATGATCACCCTGGTCAAGGAGTTCGCGGCGCACACGCGGATGGCGAAGTTCCGCCAGGTAGCCCCGTGGCACTGGCTGGTCATGTGGGGCTTCCTGATCGGGTCGCTCGCGCTGTTCGAGGCCTACGGCGAGGTGTTCGTCCCGACCTGGGGCTGGCCGATCCTCGAGGACTGGTCGCTGTGGAGCCTCCTGATGGAGCTGCTCGGCGTCGGCACGGTCGTCGGCGGCGTCGCGCTCGCGATCATCCGGCAGCTGAACCACCCGCGCCGGGCCGACCGGCTGTCGCGCTTCGCGGGCTCGAACTTCAAGTGGGCCTACTTCGTCGAGGCCGTGGTGATCGTCGAGGGCATCGGCATCATCGGCGTGCGCGCGGGCAAGGCCGCGATGCACGTCCACGAGACGCCGACCTGGGCCGCGTTCGTGTCGAACCCGCTCAGCGAGCTGCTGCCGTCCAGCGCCGCGATGGTGTCGGTGTTCGCCTTCATCAAGCTGATGAGCGCCACGGTCTGGCTGATCGTCGTGGCCCGCACGATGACGATGGGCATCGCCTGGCACCGGTTCAGCGCGTTCTTCAACATCTACTTCAAGCGCGAGGCCGACGGCGGCGTCGCGCTCGGCGCGGTCAAGCCGATGATGAGCAAGGGCAAGGTGCTCGACCTCGAAGAGGCCGACCCGGACGAGGACACCTTCGGCGTCGGCGCGATCGAGGACTTCAGCTGGAAGGGCTGGCTGGACTTCTCCACCTGCACCGAATGCGGCCGTTGCCAGTCGCAGTGCCCGGCGTGGAACACCGGCAAGCCGCTGTCGCCGAAGCTGCTCATCACGCAGCTTCGCGACCACGCCTACGCGAAGGCGCCGTACCTGCTCGCAGGCGGCAAGCGCGACATGGCTGGTGACGAGGTCGGCTTGTCCGGCGACAACATGTACGCGGGCATCGACGTCCTCGCGATCGCTGAGTCGCAGAAGGCGCTCGTCGGGGACGACGGCGGCGTCATCGACCCGGACGTGCTGTGGTCCTGCACCTCCTGCGGTGCGTGCGTCGAGCAGTGCCCAGTGGACATCGAGCACGTCGACCACATCGTCGACATGCGCCGCTACCAGGTGATGATCGAGTCGTCGTTCCCCACGGAGCTGAACGGCATGTTCAAGAACCTGGAGAACAAGGGCAACCCGTGGGGCCAGAACGCCAAGGACCGTCTGCAGTGGACGGAGGACCTCGACTTCGAGGTGCCGGTCTTCGACGGCGACCTGGGCGACGCCGAGTACCTGTTCTGGGTCGGCTGCGCCGGCGCGTTCGAGGACCGCGCGAAGAAGACCACCCGCGCGGTGGCCGAACTGCTGCACATCGCGGGCGTCAAGTACACCGTGCTCGGCTCGGAGGAGTCCTGCACCGGTGACCCGGCTCGCCGCGCCGGCAACGAGTTCCTGTTCCAGATGCTGGCACAGCAGAACGTCGAGGTGCTGAACTCGGTGTTCGAGGGCCGGGAACGCAAGGCGCGCAAGGTGGTCGTCACCTGTGCGCACTGCTTCAACACCCTCGCCAACGAGTACCCGGAGCTTGGCGGCCAGTTCGACGTCGTACACCACACTCAGCTGCTGAACCGCCTGGTGCGGGAGAAGCACCTGACACCGGTCGCGCCGGTCGCCGAGGACGTCACCTACCACGACCCCTGCTACCTGGGCCGGCACAACAAGGTCTACGACGCACCGCGTGAACTCGTCGGCGCGTCCGGCGCGCAGCTGCGCGAAATGCCGCGCCACGGCGACCGCTCGATGTGCTGCGGCGCGGGCGGCGCGCGGATGTGGATGGAAGAGAAGATCGGCAAGCGGATCAACGTCGAGCGCGTGGACGAGGCGCTCGGCACCGCCCCGTCGAAGATCGCGACCGGCTGCCCGTTCTGCCGCGTGATGCTCACCGACGGCGTCACCTCGCGCCAGAGCGACGGCATGGCGAGCGAGAAGGTCGAGGTCGTGGACGTCGCGCAGCTGCTGCTCACCGCGGTGAAGCGCAAGCCGGAGCCGGCGCTGGTCGCCTCGGGCGCGCCGTCGCTGGACGAATCGGACGCGGAGCTGTCGGCCAAGCCGGACGTCCCGACCGACGAGAAGCCGACCGGAACGCCGCTTCCCGAGGGCGACGACTGAGGTTCTGTTCCCTGACGACGGCCCCTGGCAT
>NZ_JBHUKS010000008.1:0-75381 GCF_042684085.1 Amycolatopsis silviterrae | reverse complement strand
GGATGCCAGGGGCCGTTCTCGTTCCGCTGCGTCTCCCCAGGCCCGCCTATCCGTCCACAAAGGACACTAACCGCACCGAAATGCCCTATTAATGGCCGCATGACCGCATCTGCACGTCCGTGAGGGGCACCCTGAGGGAATCTGATTCCCTCAGGGTGGCCCTCACGGACCACACCCCCAATGCCGGGGACTTAAGGCGGCGCGGTGGGCGCAGTTGAGACGCGTTTGCCCAGGTCGCAGGACTGGCGGGACTGCGGCGGCTCGCCAGGGAGGACCAGCGCCCCAATGTGGCATTGGGTGCATGCGACGCACCCAATGCCACATTGGGTGCGTCACGCGCACGGTCAGATGGGCACCAATCGGGCATTTCGGCGGCATTGAAGTCCTTTATGGACGGTCAGTCCCCGGCATTGCCACGAACCCCGCCGCCGGGGGCCGTTCTCGTTCCCGGGACATTTGTCAGTGCCGGATCATGATGTTCAGCCTGGGTGCGGAGAGCGGCGCGCTGCGACTCTTCGCGGCATGACCTTCCGGAAGACCGCGATCGCGTCCCTGGCCGCACTTTCGCCGCTCTTCGCCGAGTTCCTGCTCGGCGACCAATACCTGGCAGGCCCGCCAGAAGTCGGCCGGCAACTGGGCATGTTCGCGATGTTCCTGATGCTGTACGGCGCCGGGGCGGTGTTGATCCGCGAGGTCGCGCGGCGGAGGAATCGCGGCTGGCCGACCATCCTCGCATTAGCGCTCGCGTACGGCGTCGTTGAAGAAGGACTGCTGACCCAGACCCTCTTCAACCCGCATTATCTCGGTCTCGACCTGCTTAAGTACGCGTACGTTCCCTGGCTAGGCATCGGCGGACAGTGGACGGTGTACGTGCTGACGCTGCACGTGGTGTGGAGCATCGCGACGCCCATCGCGATCGCGGAAGCCTTCTTCGGCCGCACCCCGTGGTTGCGTCGGCCTGGTCTATGGGCGTGGAGCAGCGTATTGGTCATCGGCTGCGCGGGAACGTTCTTCGTGACCTACCGAATGGGGCACTTCCTCGCCTCACCGCTACAGCTGATTGGCGCGTTCATCGTGGCCGTCGGACTCGTGTTCACTGCCCTTCGGCTGACGGCCACCCCGAAGCCGGTACGCGGCAACGGTTGGCTCGGTTTCGCGGTCGGCCTCATCGCGAGCACTGCGTTCCAGATCGTCATGAAGGCGGGACTCCTGCCTCCATGGCCGAATGTGGTCGTCATGCTGGCGCTGGAAGTGGCCGTGGTCGCGTACGCGATCCGCGTGCGTCCTCCCGCCATTTCGCTCGCCGCGGGTGCCGCCGTGACGTACGGATGGGTCGGCTTACTGACGGCCCTCGACGCGGGCCTTGCCGCGACAGTCGAACAGTCGGTCTTGGTCGCGGGCACACTCGCGCTCGTCGTGGCCGCTTGCAGCAGGCGGCGCACCCCGCAATGCAGTTAGTCTTTCCCGCGTGAGCGACCAATCCGAGGGCGGCGGCGAAAGCACCCTCACCGTTGTCCTGGCCGGCGGGGTCAACCTGGCCATCGCGATCCTGAAGCTCGTCGCGGGCATCATCACCGGGTCGGGCGCGATGCTGTCGGAGGCCGCGCATTCGGTCGCCGACACCATCACCGAGGTCCTGCTGCTCACCGCGTTGAAACGGTCCGAGCGGCCTGCCGATCGCCGCCACCCGTTCGGGTACGGCAAGGAGCGGTACTTCTGGTCGCTGCTGGCCGCGGTGTCCATCTTCGCTTCCGGTGCGGTTTTCGCGCTGTACGAAGGGTTTACCACCGTTTTCGGCGAAGGCGGCGAGCAGACGAAACCGATCGTCGGCTACATCGTGCTGGCGCTGGCTTTCGTGCTCGAATCGGTGTCGTGGACGCAAGCCGTCCGTCAGGTCCGGCGCGACGCGAAGGCCGAGCAACGGCCGTTCTTCGCCTACCTGCGGATGATTGACGACCCGGCCCCGAAAACGGTGCTCTTCGAGGACTCGGCGGCGCTGGTCGGACTGCTGCTCGCGTTCGCCGGGATCGGCCTGCACCAGCTCACCGGCTCGGACGTGTGGGACGGGATCGCGTCGAGCCTCATCGGCGTGCTGCTGGCGTGCGTCGCGTACCTGCTCGGCAGCACGAACCGGGGCCTGCTGGTCGGTCGGCAGGCGGATCCGCGCCTGGTCCGCGGCATCCGCGATCACCTTGGCGCGGCACCGGAAATCGACGCGCTGGTGGATCTGCAGACCATGCTGATGGGCACCGACCACGTGCTGGTGTGCGCCCGGGTGGACTTCGACGACGCGCTCGGCGCCGCGGACCTGGAACGCGCGTGCGTGCGGATGGCGGACGAGCTGAGTGAGCGGTTCCCGGACGTCGCGGAGGTGTTCATCGAGCCGGTCCCGCGAACGGATCCGAAGCTGCGGGCGGCGGTGCTGGCCCGGTACGGCGTTCCGCCGCGGCCGAGTCAGTAGCCGAAGTCCTGGGTCCAGTACCAGCCGTCGGTCGCGACGCCGACGCCCAGTTTCTTCAGCGAGCAGTTGAGGATGTTCTTGCGGTGCCCGCTGGAGTTCATCCACATCCGCATCACCTGGTCGGCGCTGGTCGCGCCCTTCGCGATGTTCTCCGCGCCCGGTTTGGGGTAGCCGGCGTCGGTGATGCGGTCGGCGAAGCTCTCGCCTTCCGGGGTGTCGTGGGAGAAGTAGTCGCGCTCGGACATGTCGTCGCTGTGCCCCTGCGCCGCCTTGTCGAGATGCGGTTCCTCGGCCACCGGGTCGCAGCCCGCTTTGTCCCGTTCGTCGTTGACCAGGCTGAGGACCTGCCCCACCAGCGTCGGCGAGCTGCGCGGCTTCGGCGTCGGCTTCGCGCTGCTGCTCGTCGGGGTGTCCTCTTTGGACTCTTCGGCGGACGGCGGGGGCGCGGGCTTCGCCGAGGTCGACGGGGCCGCCGTGGTCGCGGGCGCGCTGGTGGTCGGTGTCGCCGACGTAGAGGACGCCGGCGACACCGCGAACGGTCTCAGCGCACTCGCCGACAGCTCGCTGTCGCGGGTTTCCGGAACAGCGACGCTCAGTGTGTCGAGGTGCCCGGAGCGCAGCGCGAACGTCCCGCCAGCTGCTCCGAGCCCCCCGAAGAGAACACTGAGAGTCACACTTACGACTCGGACGCGCACACTAATGGAGGACACAGCCGCGGAAACTATCACGAACTGATTACGATGGTTACCTCCAAATGGCGCAGCGGCCTAAGACCCACTACTCAGCGTCGAGCACCTCGATGTACCCGTCAGTCCCGTTGACCCGGATCCGCTGCCCGTCCTTGAGCAACCGGGTAGCGCCTTCGACCCCGACGACCGCGGGCAGGCCGTACTCCCGCGCGATCACCGCGCCGTGCGTCATCAGGCCGCCGACCTCGGTCACCAATCCGGTGATCGCCACGAACAGCGGAGACCAGCTCGGGTCCGTGTACGCGGTGACGAGGATGTCGCCCGGTTCGAGGTCGGCGTCGGCCAGATCCAGGATGACGCGGGCGCGCCCCTCGATCGTCCCGGCGGACACCGGCAGCCCGACCAGCGCGCCTTCGGGCAGGTTTTCGCGCCGGTAGTTGCCGGAGACTGCCTCGCCATCGGAGGTGAGAACCCGGGGCGGCGTCAGCGATTCGTAGGACCGGAAGGCTTCCTTGCGCTGCTGGATCAGCTCGCCGTCGGCCTCGTTCGTCCGCACGACCTCCTGGAATTCCTGCAGCCGCAAGAAAAAGATGTCCTCCGCCGCGCCGAGCACCCCGGCACGCACCAGCCGCTCGGCCTCGCCGAGCAGCGCCTGCTTGTACACGAAGTAGCGGCTGATCATGCCGTACTTCGGGTACTCGCGGTATCCGGTGAAGGTCCGGACGCGCTCGATCATCCGCTGGGTTTCCTCGGCCTTCGCCTCGCCGTCCGGCAGGGCGCGCAAGCGTTCCAGCACCTCCTGTGCCTTGTCCATCGCCTCCCGCCGGCCATGGTCGAAGCGGCGCTGCCCGGCTCCCGGCTCGAAGTTCTTGATGTTGGACAACAACATCGGCACCAGCGCGACCGGCTGTTCACTCCACCGCGGCCGGGTAATGTCGATCTCGCCGACGCAGCGCATGCCGTACTTGTCGAGGTACCCCTGGATGGCCGCGCGCGACTCCTTCCCGCCGGCAAGCTTGGGCAACTCGTCCAGGAACCCGTTGTCCTCGACTCCCTGCAGGAACGCGACGACCTCGGGGTAGCCCCGGAGCACGTCCGCGACGTCGAGGAGCGCCAGGCCCATTTCCGCGGTGATGTTGTGCGGGACGGACTGGGTGAGCGTGTCAGCGACGTTCTTCTCGCCGAGCCATTCCTGGAGATGGTCGTTGAGCCACCAGGACGCCTGCATCGCCGCGGTGAACACCTGGTGGCTGCGCGGATCGAACAGGATCCGGCGCATTTCCTTGAGGTCCTCGAAGACGAAGTCGATCAGCTCGCTGCCCGACTTCGCCGCGATTTCGCGCTGTGCCTCGGTGATGGAGGCCTCGCTGTGCCGGATCAGTTCGGTGACGACGGTCGGATCGGTCGCGATCGTCGCCGGTTCGGCACCGGGAATGTGCTCGCCGGGTCCGTCGTCGTCGGCCAGCGGGATGAAACCGTCGCGGGAAAGGACGGTCGCCAGCGCGTCCCCCATCAACGGGTCGGATTTCCCCGCCATCTCAAGGAAACTGGTGCGGCTCTTGGGCACCGACAGCAGCGGAGTGGCGTCGGCGAACAGCCGTCCGCCTGCCTCGGCCATCGGACGCGGGGTCGTCAGCTGCCAGAACGACAGGCCCAGCGGCTTCATGGCGTCGGTCATCATCTGCTGGTGCCCGACGGAGACGTAGACGTGGTTTGCCTCGTCGGTCGCCACCGGAATCGGGAACAGCGTCGTGATCGGGCGGCTCTGGACGATCTGGAACTCGCCGTCGGCCAGGCACCATTCGATGTCCTGCGGACGGCCGAAATGCGCTTCGATCGTGCGGCCGAGTGCCACCAGTCCGACCACCTGCTCGTCGGTCAGCGCGGCCTGTTCCTGCTGGTCAGCGTCGATCAGCTGTTCTTGGGTGCCGCCGCCCGGCACGGCCAGGATCGCCCGTTGCTTCGCGGCGATCGCTTTGTCGATGATCGCGCCGTCCCGCACCTGGTAGCTGTCGGCGTTGACCAGGCCGGAAACCAGCGCCTCGCCGAGGCCGAAGCTGGCCTCCACGGTCGCGATCTTCCGGTTGGACGTCACCGGGTCCGCGGTGAAGAGCACCCCGGCCGCCTGCGGGAAAACCATCTGCTGCACGACCACGGCCATGTGGACTTTCCGGTGGTCAAAGCCGTTTCGCAGCCGGTAGGTCACCGCGCGTTCGGTGAACAGCGACGCCCAGCACTGGCTGATGTGCCGCAGCACCGCCTCCGCGCCGATGACGTTCAGATAAGTGTCCTGCTGACCAGCGAAGGAGGCCCCCGGCAGGTCCTCCGCGGTCGCGCTCGACCGGACCGCGTAGGCGATTCCCTCGGCCAGCGCGCCGGTGATCTCCGCCGCCAGATCGTCCGGGATGACGATCGCTTCGAGGACTTGGCGCACCTCCGCGCTGCCCTCGCTGATCGCGTCCCGATCGTCCGGGTTGAGGCTCGACAACCGTTCCAGCGGCCCGGCCAGTTCCGGCGTGTTCCCGACGATCCGCTCGAAGGCGTCCGTCGTCACGCAAAACCCAGGCGGCACGCGGACGCCGTCGATCCGCGCGAGTTCGCCCAGGTGCGCGCCCTTGCCCCCGACGATCGCGACCTGCGCCTGGTCGATCTCCCCGAGACCGAGCACGTAGCTGCCCATTCGTTCGCTTCCCCCGTACGTCGTCGTTCTCTTCTTCGCCTGCGAGTGGCAGCCTTCGGCCGGAGATTCTGCGGTACCACCCGGGTCTTGCGGCAAGTCCCCCAGTGCGTTATAAGTTAAATACGGCAGGGAGAAGTGCTCTCCTTGCTCTTTTTTTATCGCGGGACGACCTCAGTCGTGGTGGTCGCCGCCTTCGTCACCGGACGGCCGGTCTGGTCGGCCGCGGTCGCCGTCGTGGTTGTTGTGGGCAGGTCCGCGCGAGCCGAGAGCGTGCAGGCGCGGGTGATCTGCTCGCCCGGGGCCAGCTCGGCGACGGTGAACGAGCACGCCGGATCTGTGTCGCGAACGGTCACGTCGTGCAGGGGAGCGTCGCCAGTGTTGCGGAGGGTGCTCACGTACGTCACTGGGTCGCCCGGTCGGATTGGCTGTTGCAGGTGGTCGCGGCGCAGGTCCATCGCCGGATGGAGCACGGCGAAGTCCGGCTTGCCGGTCGCGGTGACCGGCGGGCCCCACGGCGCGGCCGCGGTCACGGTGGCCGGGGTGGCGGCTGTCGCGGCGGGAGCCACGCACTGGTAGCGCTGGGTTCCGCCGACCGGCAGCTCGGCGAAGGTGTGCCCGCAGGCCGCTTCGTCCGCCCGGACGTCGTGCAATGGCTGATCGCCGGTGTTGGTGAGCACGACCTCGAACGGCACCGAATCGTCGGCTCGATACGCACGGTCGGTGGCGTGCTTGGCGACGGTCAGCGCTGGCTTTTTCACCTTGAACGAGGCCTGTGCGGAGCTGCTCACCGTGCGCTGTGTCGGGTCCGTGCCGGTCACCTTCGCGGTGTTGGTGAACCCTGCCGGCCCCGCGGTGATCGTGCACCGGTATTCGATCTGCGCGTCCGGGGCCAGGCTCGGGGCCTGGTGCGCGCAGGCTGGGGTGCGATCGTCCACAACGGACACCGCGGTCAGCGGGACGTCGCCGACGTTGCGGACCAGCACCGAGAAGGTGACCTTCTCGCCCTGGCGCACCTCGTACGGCTGGGCGTCCTTCATGATCGCGATTTCCGGGTGGATCACGTCGATCTTCGCCGAGCCGGACGCGGTGACCGGGCGGTTCGTCGGGTCGGTGCCGGCCAGCGTCGCGAGCACGGTGAAGTCGTCCGGCTTGGCCTTCACGGTGCACTGGTAGCTCTGCGCGGCGCCGGGTTCGAGGCGGTCGAACTTCTTCGGGCAGCTGGCATCGTTGCTGGTCACGCCGGTGAGCGCGACGTCGCCGGTGTTGGTGACCGACACCGTCACGGCGAGGGTGTCCCCAGCGCGGGCGACGGCCGGGTTCACGGTCGTCATGACGGTGAGCGTGGGGTGGATCACGTCGATGTGCGCGTCGGCGGACGCGGTGAGCGGCGGGCCGACCGGCGGGTTTCCGGTCGCGTGCGCGGTGCTGACCGCGTCGTCGGCTGGGGCGGGGATGGTGCAGTCGTAGGTTTTGTTCGCCTTCGGTGCGAGAGTGTCGAGGGTCTTCGCGCACGGGCCTTGGTCGGCGACCTTGACAGCGGTCAGCGGAGCGTCGCCGGTGTTGGTGACCGTGAGGGTGAAGGTGACCGGGTCTCCAGCACGGAACGGGCCGCCGTGGACGGTCTTCGTCAACGCCAATCCCGGGTGCACCACGGTGAACGCGGCGTCCGCGGTGGCGGTGACGGTACCGCCAAGCGGGTCGGCGGCAGTCACCTTCGTGGTGTTGGAGTAGCCGTCGTGTCCGGCCTTGGTGGTGCAGGTGTACCGCTTTTCTTCGCCGGCGGCCAGAGTGGCGAAGTCACGGGCACAGTCCGGCGTCTTTTCGTCCACAATGGACGCCTTGGTCAGCGGGACGTCTCCGCTGTTGCGCACGGTGACGGTGAAGGTGACTTGGTCCCCTTCGCGCACCTGTGTCGGCACGACGGTCTGGGCGATCTGGACGGCGGGGTGGATGACGTCGACGTGCGCGCTCGCGTTCGCGGTGACTGGACGGCCGGACGGATCTGTGCCGGTCACTGTCGCGTCGCTGGTGAGGTCATCGGCGGCGGGTCGCGTGCAGGTGTAGGTCTGTTTTGCCTGCGGGGCAAGGGTTCCCAGCCGCTTTCCGCACTCCGGGACAGCTGGGTCGGCGACCTGGGTGTCGTGGAGTTCGGCGTCGCCGGCGTTGGTCACGGTGAGCGTGAACGTCGCGGGCTCGCCCGGGTGCACGACGGTCGGCGCGACGCTCTGCGCGAGCGTGATGAGCGGATGGATGACGTCGATAGCCGCTTCAGTTGCCGCCGTCACCGGTGCCCCGACCGGCGGTTTCGCGCTGACCTGCAGCGCTTCGGTCACGTCCGCGCCCGGTGCGGTCGTGGCGCAGTCGAACGTCCAGCTGGCGCCGGGGGCGAGCGCATCGTGTTGCTGCGTACAGCCTTCGGCGCGAGCCATGGACGTGACGGCCAGTCCGGTGAGCGGCACGTCGCCGGTGTTCGCCACGGTCACTTGCACCGCAACAGCGTCGTTCTCCCGGAAAGGTCCACCTTGGACAGTCGCGGTCAGCTTCACCGCAGGGTGCTGCACGGTGAACGCCGCGCTCGCCTTCGCGGTCACTGGCCGATCGGTCGGATCCGTGCCGGTTACCGTCACGTCGTTCGTAAAGCCCTGCGCTCCAGCGACTGTGGTGCAGGTGAAGGTCTGCTTGCCTTGTACGGCAAGGGTTCCGAGCGTCCGCGCGCATTCCGCGACCCGGTCATCAGCCACCGCGACATCACGGAACTCGGCGTCGCCGGTGTTGCTTACGGTCACCGTGAACGTGACGCGGTCCCCCTCGCGCACCTGCTCCGGCGCGGCGACGACCGTGGTCGCGAGCGCCGGGTGCACCACGTCGACCCAGGCATCCGCGGTTACTCGCTGTGTCGCGCCGAGCTGATCTTTGCCAGTCGCGACAACGGTATTCGTCACGTCGTCCGCCGGAGCTAACTGTTCGCACTTGTACGTCTCGACCGCGGCGGGAGCGAGGGTGCCGAACTTGCGGACGCACCCGGGCACGCTGTCGTCAGCCACGGCAACGTCGTCGAGCGGCACATCGCCGGAGTTGCGCACGGTGACGGTGAACGTGACGCGGTCCCCTTCGCGCACCTGCGCGGGGGAGGCGGCCGTGGTGACCGCCAACCCCGGATGGATCACCGTGACAGTGGCCGAGGACTTGGCCGTGACCGGTCGACCGGTGCCGTCGGTACCCGTCGCGGTGACGGTGTTCGTGGTGGTCTGGCCGGGATTCGCGGTGCACGAGTACGTCTGCTGGGTACCGGGGGTGAGCACGCCGAAGGACCTCGAGCACGCCGGATTCGTGTCGTCGGTGACGTCGACCGGATTGAGCGGGCTGTCGCCGGTGTTGCGCACGGTGACCTTCCAGGTGACTTGGTCCCCGCCGTGCACCACGGGCGGAACAGCCTCCTTCGACACGGTCAACGCAGGGGTAATGACCGGGATCTTCACGTCCGCGGCCGCGCTGACGACCTTGCCGAGCGGGTCGATCCCCTTCACCGTCGCCCGGGCTCCGTTCGGCAGCGGAACCGTCGCCGTGCAGGTGCCGACCACCGACTGTCCCGGCGCGAGCGAGCCGATCGGCCGAGCGCACGAGGGGACCCCTGGGTCGCTGAGGGTCACGTCGTGCAACGGGACATCGCCGGTGTTCACGGTCTTGAGTGTGAAGGTCGCCTGATCGCCAGCGCGATAAGCCGGTTTGTCGACCTGCTGGCTCAACGTCACCGCCGGGCGGAGGACATCGACGTGGCTGCCCGCCGAGGCCGACAGCCGCTCCCCGCCCGCGCCGACGCCAGTCACCTTGACCGTCGAGACGAAACCCTTTTCCGGGGCGGCGAACGTGCATTGGTACCGCGCGGTGGCCCCCGGCGCGATGGCACCGATCTTTTTGCCGCACTGCGGATTCCGCTCGTCCACAACGTCCACATCGGACACTGCGGCCGCGGTAGGGTTCGTCACGCGCACCGTGAACGTCACCTGGTCGCCAGCGTGCACCCGATGCGGCTCCGCAACTGCGGCTACCTGCAGGTTCTGCGTCGGCCCGGCATGCGCGACGGGCGCGGCCGGAGTCAGCAGAGTGGCCATCAGGCCGAGGACTAAGAGCAGACGTTTCCCGGCCGAAACCATGCCCGCGATTTTTCCACCATCCGGTGACGTCGCGGCGATTTCCTACCCGGCAGTGGGATTACCTCACTCCGCTGTGCGATTGGTGAGACGCACGGTTGACTCGTGGGTGATCGCCGCCGCCTGATCGAGGAAACCGATCACCGTTTGGAGTTGCTCGTCGGAGTAGCCGGCCGCGACCGCCTTGGTCGCCGCGACGATGTGGTCCCACAGCGGCGCGATGCGCTCGACGCCCGCCGGGTCGATGCCGACGAGCACTTTCCGCCGGTCCTCCGGATGCGGCATCCGGTTGACCACACCCTTGCGCTCCAGCCGGTCGACCAGCGCGGTGACGGACGCGGGCGCGAGCCCGGCGTACTCGGCCAGCACCTTCGGCGTGAGCGGACCGAGCCGGGCGAGGTAGTCGGTGACCTTGCTCTCGACCGTCGAGAGCCCGTTCCGCTCGGCGAGGGCGGTGTGGAACATGACCGTCTCGGTCGACAGCACCCTGGAGCGAAGCAGCAGCTCAGCGACCAGATCCTCGCGTTCGCTTGACATGCCCGGGAGTCTAGCGGACTATTTAGTTCGACAGAACGAATTACTTTCTAAGATATTCGAAGGGGCGAACAATGGCACGAGTCTTGATCGCGGGCGGGGGCATCGCGGGGGCGATCACCGCGATCGCGCTGCACGAAGTGGGCCACGAACCGGTGCTGTACGAGGCGTACGACCGCAGTGCGGAGGGAGTCGGCGCGTTCCTGACACTCGCCGTGAACGGCCTCGACGCGCTCACGCCGCTAGGACTGAAACCGCTGGTCAAAGACCTCGGTTTCGATACGCCGCGGATGACGCTCGGGCTCGGCAACGGCCGTCAGCTCAGCGAGTTCCCGCTCGGCGGGGCGCTGCCGGACGGCACGGTGAGCCAGACCGTTTTGCGCTCCGACCTCTACGTAGCGCTGCGCGACGAAGCAGTCAGACGCGGCGTGGCGACCGAGTTCGGCAAGCGCCTCACCGACGCCAGCCAAACGGCCGACGGCGTCACCGCGACCTTCGCCGACGGCACAAAAGCCCACGGCGACCTGCTGATCGGTGCCGACGGTCTCCGGTCGACAGTCCGCGGGATCCTGGATCCTGCCGCGCCGTCGCCGCGATACGTACCGCTGCTCAACACCGGCGGTTTCGCGCGCGGCCTCGACCTGGACGACGAGCCAGGCGTGATGCACATGGTGTTCGGCCGCAAGGCGTTCTTCGCGCACGTGCTCGCGCCGGACGGTGCGGTCTGGTGGTTCGCGAACGTGCCGCACGCGAGCGAGCCGACGGAATCCGAACTCGCCGCGATGCGCGGCCCCGGCTGGCGGAAGCGGCTGCTCGACCTGGCTCGCCCCGACCGTACTCCGGCCACCGCGATCATCGAGGCCAGCGAAAACATCTACGAACCGTGGGCGACGTACGACTTCCCGACGGTCCCGGTGTGGCACCGCGGCCGGATCGGCCTCATCGGCGACGCCGCGCACGCGACGTCACCCGCGGCCGGCCAGGGCGCGGCGATGGCGATCGAGGACGCGGTGACGCTCGCGAAGTGCCTGCGCGACGTCTCCGACCCGGCGGCCGCGCTGACGACCTTCGAGACCTTGCGCCGGGAGCGAGTGGAAGCCGTTGTGGCGCAAGGAAAACGCAACGGCGACGCCAAGGCCCCCGGCCCGGTCGGCCGGGTGCTCCGGGACTTCTTCATCACGCGCGCGATGCGCAAACCGGCGACCGACGACCCGAACCGGTTCATGTGGGAGCACCGGATCGACTGGACGGCCCCGGTGAAGGCGGCCTAGCGCCAGGTGTCGACGCGGTGGAAGTTCTTGTACGCCCGGCTGGGCGTCGGCCCGCGCTGCCCCTGGTAGCGGGAGCCCGCCTCGCTGGAGCCGTACGGGAATTCCGCCGAGCTGGACAGCCGGAAAATGCACAGCTGGCCGATTTTCATCCCCGGCCACAGCGTGATCGGCAGGTTCGCGACGTTCGACAGCTCAAGCGTGATGTGCCCGGAGAAGCCCGGGTCGATGAAGCCGGCGGTGGAGTGCGTGAGCAGCCCGAGGCGGCCGAGCGAGGACTTGCCCTCCAGCCGTCCGGCGAGGTCGTCGGCGAGCCGGACCTGTTCGAACGTGGACCCGAGCACGAACTCGCCGGGGTGCAGCACGAACGGCTCGTCGCCCTCCTTTTCGACCAGCGAGGTCAGCTCGTCCTGCTGCAGCTGCGGGTCGATGTGGGTGTACTTGCTGTTGTCGAAGACCCGGAAGTAACGGTCGAGCCGGACGTCGATGCTGGACGGCTGGACCATGTCAGCGTCGAAGGGGTCGATGCCGAGACGGCCTTCGTCTAGCTCTTTGCGGAGGTCACGGTCACTGAGCAGCACGGATGCAGCCTATCGGGCGGCTGGACGCGGCCGGGGCGCCCCTACCGCGTTCATCCGCTTGAGGTAGCGCCGCCGCCCGAACGCGCCGATCGCTTCCTGCAGCGCGGTCGCGCCGGGGACAAGCTGCCGGACCGTCTCCGCCGCGTAGTTCACCCCCGCGGCGGCGAGCACCGCGGCCTGCGCGACCGGGTTGTCCGGCAGCCCGAGGAAGTCGGCGTTGTCCCGCCCGAGCACGAGCCGGCTGATCGCGGAATGCACGCCGACGTTCACCTGCGCGAGCACCTTCCCGGCGGCCCCGCGCCCCTCGCCGATCGCCGCATGCGTGTCGACGAGGGCGCGGGCGAGCCGCTTCGAGTCGTCGTCCGGGATGAACTCGGTGGCCGCCAGCATCCAGAGCAACCGCCAGGCGTCGTCCTCATCGGCGGGCAACAGCTCATCGGCGACGCCCATCAGCCAGCCGACGTAGCGCCAGAGGTGGAGGATGTCGGCCTTCTCGCGCGCGGTGTAGCGGAGGCCGAGTAGCTGCGTGCCGAAGACGTAGACGAGGGAGAAGAGGAGGAGGGTGCCAGCGGTCTGGACCTGATTGACCGGCCGATCCCACCGGTCGTAATCCCAGTCCGGCCGGTTGTTCATCGCGCGCCGGACATGCGCGTGCACGAGCCGGATCCGCAGCGCGGCTTGGTATCCAGTGCCGTGCTTTTCGAGCGCGCCCGGAGTCGTGACGTCAATCCACCACACCGCGGTCTCGATCAGCCGGCGCGGTGCGCGGTACTCGATCTCGCCGGTGCCGACCAGGGATTTCGTTGCCCGGGAGGCGAGATAGCCGCCCATGAGCGACATGTCGCCGAGGGGAAAGAGGCCGAGGAGCCCGGCCCGGGTGATCGCCCTCGCACCGCTGACGAGCCGCTGGTGATCGACCCAGTACGGGGTGGCTTCGACATGGGTTTTGAAAGCTTCCAGCTCCGGAGGTCCCGGTTTCCCGGCCAGTACCTCGTCGACTCGGCTTTGGTTGTGCGGTTCCCGGTGCAGCCACTCGACGACGGCGTCGGCCAGGGCGTCTTCCTGCTGCGCGAAGGTGCGGAGCCGCTTGAGCTGGCCTTCGTCGGCGGTGGCGCCTCTCGTCCGGGCGGCCAGGCGGAACCCGCCTTGGCGGAACATCTCGGGAGACATCCCGGGGTCGTCCATCGCACACCTCCGCACCGTGGGTCGACAACAAGTGTTGTCACTTTGCCGGCGGGGCGTCAAGGCGTGGCCCGCTGGACATGGGGGCACCGTGGTTGTGTATGCTGGCGGAGCACTGCGGATGTAGTTCAATGGTAGAACATCAGCTTCCCAAGCTGAATACGCGGGTTCGATTCCCGTCATCCGCTCTCATAGAGAAGCCCCAGGTCACATGATGTCTAATGTGGACCTGGGGTTTTGTTTTGTGCACCCAATTCACCTGTTGCGCCATTGGCTGGCCGGTATCGACACTCGGAACGTCGTCCATCTGCGCCCGGGGCACTCCGGCGGTGCCGGTGTCAACCAGAATCACGCCGGCTTGCTCGATCCGCTGCCAAGTTCGCGACGGGCCACTTCCTTGGCACGCCGACCCAGGTCATGCTCGCCGTCGAACACGCCTACCGTGCGAAACCGACGGCGAGGCGGCTCTGCCTCCACCAGTTGCCGAAGGGCCGCCAACGCAGCGGGTACCCGTTCGTCGGGAACGGCCTCAAGGAGGCGACGGGCCTCTTCCCGAGGAACGCCCGGGTCCGGGTTTTCGCTAGTCGTCATGCTCCCTATCTTGGCCGTAACCGTGCATACCGCTGGCGCACGCGAACCACGGGCCACCGGCGCACTGTCGGGATCTAGCCCTGAGCGTGGGACTTGTCTGCCTCGGTCGACGAAGTTGCCCTCCGGTGAAACCAGAACAACCCGCACAGCACCGCCAGCCACACCACTCCGACAACCAACGCCAGCCGGGTGTCCTCGGCGAACGCCATCACCACGAAGATGAACACCATGAACGCCATCGTCAAAACCTGCCCCACCGGCCAGAACGGCACCGGGAACGCCAGGTCCTCGGCAGGCGACTGACGCCGGGATCGGTAGTGCGTAAGGAGGATCATGAACCAAACCCACACCGTCGCGAACGTGCCCACCGACGCGATCAACAGGAAAGCGCTGTCCGGCAACAGGTAGTTCAACACCACAGCCAGGCTCAGAGCGGCAGCAACGACCAGGACGGTCATCCACGGGATGCCATTCCGCGTCACCCGGGCCATGATCGCGGGGGCTTGGCCGCGCTTGGCCAGGCCGTAGATCATCCGTCCGGCGCCGAAGATGTCGCTGTTGATCGCGGACAGCGCGGCAGTCACCACGACGATGTTCAAAACCGTTGCGGCGGAGTGCAATCCCAGACCGGCGAAGATTTGGACGAAGGGGCTGCCGGAGGTGCTGATCGTGTTCCACGGGTTCAGCATCATGATGATCGCCAGGGTCGCCACGTAGAAAAGCAGCACCCGAACCGGGACGGTGTTGACTGCTTTCGGCATGGCGGTGCGCGGGTCTTCGGATTCGGCGGCGGTGAGTCCCAGGATTTCCGTGCCGCCGAAGGCGAACATCACCAAGGCGAACGACGCGATGAAACCGCTGATGCCATTGGGGAACCAGCCGCCGTGGGACCACAGGTTGGTGACGCTGCCGGACGTGGCACCGAGACCGAAGATCAGGATTGCCGCTCCGCCAAGGATCATCGCGACAATCGCGACTACCTTCACCAGCGTGAACCAGAATTCCAGCTCGCCATAAACCCGTACGCTGACCAGGTTCGCGGCGGCGATGACCAGGATCGTCAGCACCACCCAGATCCAGCGTGGCACGTCGGGGAACCAGAACCCCATGTACACAGCCAAAGCCGTGACATCGGCGACGCAGACGATCACCATTTCGAACGCGTAGGTCCAGCCGGTCAGGAAGCCAGCTAAGGGACCCAGGTGCTTCCGCGCGTATTCGCCGAACGAGCCGGGGGCTGGGTCATTGACCGCCATTTCGCCCAAAGCGCGCAGGACGAAGAAGATCGCCGCGCCGCCGATCAGGTAAGCGAGCAGGACGGACGGGCCCGCTTTGGCGATCGTGTCCGAGGAGCCGTAGAACAATCCGGTGCCGATCGCCGAACCCAAGGCGATGAACCGGATGTGCCTGCCGTTCAGCCGGCGGCTCAAACCATCCCCGGACTTCGTCGTCATCGACGCCTGCCTCCCGAAATCGGTAGCCCGCGGTGCGAGCGGGTCGGCACAGTAGAACTGATCCGGCCCGGGCCGCCCAACCGACGGCTACCCGAAAGCGTCTGCGATTTCAGACGGTCTACAAAGGACTCCTCAGCCTTCGACCAGTTCCCACGGCGCACCGGGTTCGGCGCGGTCGAACACCTGGCCAGGCGCGGCGAGCAAGGTCGACACGACGTCCGGGTACAGCTGCACGACGTGTTCCAGTTCCAGGCCCTCCACCTCGAAATCCTCCGCCTCCGGGACCTCGAAGCCGACGAACAGCCAGGTGCCGTCCTGCTCCCGGACGACCTGGCGGACCGCGCGCGCCGGCGCCGCGGCGGTCGTGCCGATTTCGGTCAATCCGGTGCTCAGCTGGACTTCTTCGAGCGGCGAACCGGGATGCGTCCAAGCGGCGATGCGGGCGTCGCGGTGGGCCAGGTCCTCGTCGAGGTCGTCCGAATCCGACACCGAGCTGAGCAGCCAGGTGAGGCGGTCCGGATCCCAGTCCGCGGCCATGCCGGCGGGCACGTCGGCCAGCGCGGTCAGGTGCGGCAGCAGGGCGACTGCCTCGCGCAGGACCATCGCGCCGAACAGCTGGCGGTTGACCTCCATGTCCTCTTCGAACTCGGCACCGTCGCTGATGAACCAGTCACCGTCGTCGTCGAGGACGACGAACGCCAGCTTCTCCGGGTGCTCCACCAGCTCGTGCGCGATGATCACCGGGGATTCCGGGTCCTGTCGCAGCGGCCATTCCTCGGACATGCTCACTCCCCGTCGTCGATCATCTGCAACCACTCGGCATCCGGCGCCTCGCGGAAGAACACCTCGCCCGGCTCCGCGTCGAGCAGTTCGGCCACGTCCGGATACAGCTGCGCCACGTGCCCCAGCTCCAGCGTGTCGACCTCGACGTCGGTCTCCTCGTCGGGATCGGGCACGTCGAAGCCGACGAACATCCACGTGCCGTCCTCGTCCCGGCTCGCGTAGCGCACGCGGCGGGCCGGAGCGTCCGCCGCGGTGCTGATCTCCATCAGCCCGAGGCTGAGGTTCGCCTCGTCCGCCGGCGACCCGGCGTGCGGCCAAGCGGCGGCGCGAGCGTCCCGGTACGCGCGGGTTTCCTCGTCATCACTAGGAACGATCGGCGAAATCAGCACCCAGGACGCACTGTCGGCATCCCAATCCGCACCCATCCCGGCAGGCAGTTTCGCCAGCGCCGTCAGCTGCGGCAGCAGTTCCACGACGTCGTGCAGGCACATCGTCGCGAACTGGTCCTGGTCCAGCTCCGGATCGTCGCCGAACTCCGTGCCGTCGCTGACGAACCAGCCCTCCTCGTCGTCGAGAAGGACGTGATCCAGCTTCTCCGGATGCTCGATCAGGCCCCGCGCGACAAGCACCGCGGCGTGCGGTTCCTGCCCCATCGACCAGTCTTCCGACATGCCCGCTCCCCACCTCGCGTACGACTGCGGGCCCATCCCACCAGACCCGCCCGCCCGGGTGCACAGCGCGTCTCCGGCAGGAAATTCCACGTGCGTTGGATTAGGCTGGACGGCATGGTGCTGCCTGAACGTCTCGCCCGGTTCAACCGCGTGGTCACCAACCGGGTCACGAAGCCTTTCGCCGACAAACTGCCTGGATTCGGCGTGATCGTGCACCGCGGCCGCAAGTCCGGCCGCGAATTCCGCACCCCGCTGAACGTCTTCCGCACCGACGACGGATTCGTCGTCGCGCTCACCTACGGACCGGACGCCGACTGGGTGCGCAACGTCCTCGCCGCGGGCGGCGCGGAGGTGATCACCCGCGGCCGTAAATACCGCGTGCGCGATCCGGAACTCGTGCATGATGAGTCGCGCCGGCCGATGCCGCCCGGGGTGCGGCAGTTCCTCGGACTCGTCGGCGTCACGGATTTCCTTGTGCTGAAACGAGAATAAAGGGGGAGCGGGATGCTCACCGGGAAGCTGGTGCGGCTGCGGGCGATCGAACCGTCGGACGCCGAATCGATCTACCGGTGGATCCACGACCCGGAGGTCGGCCGGTACATGACCGGCGATTACCCGCGTTCGCTCGCCCAGCTGCGCAAGCGGGGCGAGGAACGTCCGGTGAACACGTACGAAAACGTCGTGCTCGGCATCGAATCCCTCGAAGCGGGCAAGCTGATCGGCGTCGTCGACCTGCGGGACGCAGCCCCAGAGATCGGCCGCGCCGAGCTGGACATCTACATCGGCGAGACCGATCACTGGAACGGCGGCTACGGCACTGAGGCGCTGAAACTCATGTGCCGGTACGGATTCAACGTGATGCGGCTGCACCTGATCGCGCTCTGGGTGGTCGCCGAGAACGAGCGCGCGCGGCACGTCTACCGCAAGGTCGGGTTCGTGGAGGACGGCAGGCACCGCGAATGTCATCGCGGGCCGGACGGCCAGTACCACGACATGTACCTGATGAGCCTGCTCGAACCGGAGCTGAACGACTGAGCTAGCTCTTGACCTGCCGCTTGCCCCACAGGCTGGCGGCGAGCGTCACGCCGATCGCGGCCAGCACGACCTGGGTGATGATCTCCAGCCAGTCGATGCCCTTGGTGTCCGCGTAGCCGATCCCGCGCGCGATCGCGGTGCCGACGAACGCGGCGACGATGCCCACCAGGAGCGTGAGCCAGATCGGGATGGACTGTTTGCCAGGTGCGACCAGCTTGCCGAGCAGGCCGAGGATCAGGCCGATCACGACCGCGCTGATGATGCCGGAAACCGCCATGGCGAAACTCCTTCTGCCGAGAGGACCGGGCTCGACCGGTTTAACCCGGAACCCGGGGCGCCAAACCCGGCTTACCGCCCGTGTGCGGTCACCGCCACCGGAAGCACGAAAAATGCCCCGGTCCGGGTGCGGAACGGGGCATTTTTCCAGCCAGTGCGATCAGAACGCGGCTTCGTCGATCTCCATCAGCGCGTTGTCCGCGGCCTCCACGATGGCGCGGCGCGAGGTCAGCTCCGGCAGCACGCTCTTCGCGAAGAACGACGCGACCGCCAGCTTGCCCTCGTAGAACGGCTTGTCCTTGGCCGACGCGCCGTCGTCGAGCTTCGCCAGCGCGACCTCGGCACCCTGCAGCAGCTTCCAGCCGACCAGCAGGTCGCCGACCGACATCAGCAGCCGGACGGTGTGCTGGCCGACCTTGTTGATGTTCTGCGGGTCTTCCTGCGACGAGGTCAGGTAGCCGATCAGCGAGCCCAGCATGCCCTGGGTGTCCTCGAGCGCCTGCTTGAGCAGCGCGCGCTCGTTCTTGAGCCGGCCGTTGCCCGCCTCGGACTCGATGAACTTGGTGATCTCGCCGGCGACGAACGCGAGCGCCTGGCCCTTGTCGCGGACGATCTTGCGGAAGAAGAAGTCCAGCGACTGGATCGCCGTGGTGCCCTCGTACAGCGAGTCGATCTTCGCGTCGCGGATGTACTGCTCGATCGGGTAGTCCTGCAGGAAGCCCGAACCGCCGAGCGTCTGCAGCGACTGCACGAGCTGCTCGGTGGCCCGCTCGGAGCCGACGCCCTTGACGATCGGCAGCAGCAGGTCGTTGACGCCGTGCGCCAGCTTCAGGGCGGCTTCATCGCCCTCACCGGTCCACAGCTGGTCCTGGAAAGAGGCGGTGTACAGGTAGATCGCGCGCAGGCCCTCGGCGTAGGCCTTCTGCAGCATCAGCGAACGACGCACGTCGGGGTGGTGCGTGATCGTGACGCGCGGCGCGGCCTTGTTCAGCATGTTCGGCAGGTCCGCGCCCTGCACGCGCTCCTTGGCGTACTCCAGCGCGTTCAGGTAGCCGGTGGACAGCGTGGCGATCGCCTTGGTGCCGACCATCATCCGGGCGTACTCGATGACCTGGAACATCTGCGCGATGCCGTCGTGCACCTCGCCGAGCAGCCAGCCCTTGGCCGGGGTGCCGTGCTGGCCGAAGGTCAGCTCGCACGTGGTGGACACCTTGATGCCCATCTTGTGCTCGATGTTGGTGACGAAGGCGCCGTTGCGCTCGCCGAGGTCACCGGTCTTGGAATCGAAGTGGAACTTCGGGACCAGGAACAGCGAGAGGCCCTTGGTGCCCGGCTTGGTCTCGATGCCGGGACCCTCGGGACGGGCCAGCACCAGGTGCATGATGTTCTCGACCATGTCGTTCTCGGCCGAGGTGATGAACCGCTTCACGCCGTCGATGTGCCAGGAGCCGTCCTCCTGCTTGATCGCCTTGGTGCGGCCGGCTCCGACGTCCGAACCGGCGTCCGGCTCGGTGAGCACCATGGTGGCTCCCCAGCCGCGGTCGATCATCAGCTGAGCCCAGTGCTTCTGCTCTTCGGTGCCGTTCTTGTCCACGATCATGGCGAAGTTCGGACCGGCCAGGTACATGAACAGCGGGGCGTTCGCGCCGAGGATCAGCTCGGCCGCGGCCCACTGGACCGTCGGGGGCAGGCCGAAGCCGCCCAGTTCGTTGGTGAGGCCGAGCCGCCACCATTCGCCGTCGACGAGCGCCTTGTAGCTCTTCTTGAACGAGTCGGGGATCGTCACGCTGAACGTCTTGGGGTCATACACCGGCGGGTTGCGGTCCGCGTCGGCGTAGGACTCGGCGAGCGGGCCGGTGGCGAGGTTGTTCAGCTCCGACAGCACGCCGCGAGCGGTCTCCTCGTCCGACTCGGCGAGCACGCCCTTGCCGAGGCGTTCCTGCACGCCGAGTACCTCGAAGAGGTTGAACTCCAGGTCTCGGACGTTGCTCTTGTAGTGGCCCATGTCGTCACTCCGTGTCGTGTTCGGCTTTCCGGCCGGGCACTGGTTCCCTTACTCGCCGGTAACATCAGGATATTACCTACCAGTAACCAGAGCAAGCGAATCCGCCCTTCCAGGGGTGCCAATTCGCTCGGAATAACGGGTCGACCAGCGGACCGCCTCACCGCGTGCCGCGCGCCACGGCCTCCTGCACGGCCGGGGGACCGGCACTGTCGTCAAGCTGGGGGACCAGGATGCCGCTGCGGAACGCGATGGTTACCGCGTGTGTCCGGTCGCGGGCGGAAAGCTTCCGCAGAATGCTCTTCACGTGAGTCCGCACGGTTTCGACGGACAGGAAGAGCAGCTTCGCGATCCCGGAGTTCTCCAGCCCCTCGGCGACCAGCTGCAAAACCTGGTACTCGCGCCGGGAAAGCGGCATGGCGCCCTTGGGCTGCACGAGGTGCCCATCGGCCGGAGCGGCTCTTGGCGACGGCTCCCGCTTGGGCCGCGCGGTGAGCGCGGACAGCGCCGGGTCGATGTAGCGCCGGTCGTGATGCGCGCGCCGGACCGCCTCGGCGAGCCGCCGGGAGTCGACCGCGCGCGGAACGATGGCGTGCGCACCCGCCCCGATGGCGGCCGCGAGGTACTGCTGGGTGCGGTTCGTGTCGCGCACCAGGGTGACCAGCACCAGGGCCGGGTCGCCCGCGTTGAGCAGCTTCGCGAGGTGGCAGTTGGGGTCGAGCGCGGAATCGAGGATCACGACGTCCGGGCGGACCTGCTCGCACAACTGCATCGCCGCGTGGTGGCTCGCCGCCTGGCCGGACCAGTGCAGGCCCAGCGTGCGGTGCACCATCGCCGCGATGCCCTCGCGGAAAATCGGGATGGGGTCGACGACCGCGACTCCCAGGCTGCGACCGCCGGCCGGTTGACCGGCCGACATGGGCGTTCGGTGGGGCTCGATGCCACGCATCTCGGGCCTCCGTCCTCAATGGTCGCTCCCGGTGACCGGCACGCCCCCTCGGCGTGCCCGCCGGTCCCCCCTGCCGGAACCGGCCGGGAACGACACCTTGTCCCTGGTTCGACTCCGCCGAGAGCGGCTTGTGACGCGGTTTCCCCCTCATGGCCGTAACGGCTGGTCGCAGCAAACTCTGAGTAGAAAAATGGTCGCCAAGTGCGCGTGAACGGCGCAGCGAGGGTCCGCCCACGTGGGTTAGCTCTACTGAGGGTTTAACTGCTCGGGTGAATCTCCGGTGACCGCCCGTGCGCGCAAGCGGCCGAACTCCCCGGCGAGGGTTTTCGGGGTCCAGTGGGCGTTGAGACCGCTCGGATTGGGCAGAAGCCAGACCCGAGTTGTCCCGATTGTCCGTTCTTGCGGCCCGACGGCGGCTTTGCGATCGCCGAACGCGACGCGGTAGGCGGTGATCCCGACCACTGCCAGCCAGCGTGGGCGGTACTTCTTGACCTTCGCGGTGAGGATCTGGCCGCCTTCGCGGAGTTCGTCGTCGGTCAGCTCGTCGGCGCGGGCGGTGGTCCTGGCCACGACGTTGGTGATGCCGAGGCCGAGGTCGAGGAGCTTGGCCTGTTCGCTCGGGTCCAGCTGGCGCGGGGTGAAGCCGCTGGCGTGCAGGGCGGGCCAGAAGCGGTTGCCGGGGCGGGCGAAGTGCAGGCCGAGCGCGCCGGAGTAGAGGCCGGGGTTGATGCCGCAGAAGAGGACGTTCAGGCCGGGGGCGAGGACGTCGGGGATGGTGGTTCCGTGTGCGGCGGCTTGTTCGGCCTTGGTGGGTTTGGCGGGCATGGGGTTCAGTTTCCCGGCAGATTGAGGGGCCTGATGGCGCCCGGTCGATCTCTATCTGGAACTACCCTCCGCTGGCAGCGGTGCCCGGTCGTCGTGCTCAGCAGCCATCTGGTTGACGGGCCGGATCGGCACGCCCTGCCAGCGGCGGCAGCTGGCTCCTGGCGGGCAGCTGCTGGCCGAAGCGACCGGCCCTCCGCCACCGTCCGCTACGCGCTCGGCGACCGAACCTGGAAACAGCACTTCACCTGCGAAAACTTCCCCTCGAACCCACCCTCGGCCAACCCGAGCCGAGGTTCGAGCGCTGGTTCTCCGCGCGATCTCGGCCCGCGGGGTAGCCAACGCGGCGCCCCGATCGGTAGCCTGTGTGATCTCTCGCACAACGGCGTCGACGAGGAGGGCACATGCAGCTGTGGCTAGTGCTCGGCCTAGTAGCACTGATCATCGCCATAGCGTCCCTGATCGTGATCCTGGAAGACCGCCGTGCCGCGCGTCAGGCGGCGATCGCGAGGCGAGCCCGGTTAGCGCGCCTTGGCGAGGTCGATCCGCTCGCTCCGGGCAGGCTCCACGCGGAGGGTTGAAGAGATCGGCCGGAGAGCGAGCAGCAGCGCCCCGGCCAGCCAGCCGAGTCCGGCGCCGAAGGTGTTGGTCATGAGGTCGTCGACGTCGAAAATCCGGTAGACGAACGGCGCGGTTCCGAAGTTCGCCGTGAGCTGGGTGATCTCGATGGCCAGTGAGGCCGCGAAACCGATCGCCAGCGCGCCCACCAGGCCGCGCCGCCACAGCGTCCTGGCGAAGAAACCCAGCGGGACGAACAGGAGCACGTTCATCGCCGCCTGCTGGAAGGTCTGCGTGGTGAACCAGTCCGCCGCCGAAAGCCCGTGCTTCACCAGCTCGGTGTGGATGTCGGCGATCCACTGGAACGGCTCCAGCTGCACGGTCTGCTCCAGCCGCCTGCTGTTCGGGCCGGGCAGCGGCAGGAAGACGACCGCCAGCGCCATGCACGCGTAGAACACGACCGCCGCCGAGGTCACCAGGCTGCGCAGCCGCGGGCGGCCGTGGCGCGCGACCTGGAGCACGAACTGCGGCACCAGGATCGTCGCCCAGATGGCGAGGAACCCGATGAACCCGTACTGCAGGGCGGTGACCTGTGCGTTCGTCATACCGAGAACGCTATGGATCTTGCCGCGCGGGCACTTCGGTCGAAGAGCCGGAGGGTCTGGACCACGGGTCGGCCAGATGGCCGAGTGCGTGCTGACCGATCGGTCAGCGCTCGTGCGAAGGCGGTTCGTCGTCCCGGTCCGCGCGCTCGGAACGCCAGGCCGCGAAGACGGTGCCGGCGATCAGCAAAAAGACCACGCCGAGCGCAAGCACGACGAGCTGCGTTTCCATTTGTCCCCCTCGGTACCCACCGCTCAGATCGGGAAGGGGCGGCCGAACGTTACCGAAACTTTCATCCGGCACCGGCCGTTCTGCCCTGGTCAGAGGCGTCCAGTTTGGGCAGACTGCTTCGCCGGGCGTCCGCATCAGGGGTCAAGCGGGCGCGAACCCCGGAGGAAACATGAAGCTCTTCACCCGGCTCGCGGCCACCGCCGCGGCCGCACTGGCCACCGTGGCCGTCACCAGCGCGCCCGCCGAGGCCGCACAGACCACCGACGTCCGGATCATCACCTTCAACGACCTGCACGGGAACCTCGAACCGCCGTCCGGGTCGAGCGGCCGGATCACGCTGCCGGACGGCACCAAAGTGGACGCGGGCGGCGCGGCCTACCTCGCGACGCACGTCAAGCAGCTCGAAGCGCAGGTGCGCAATTCGATGGTGCTGTCCTCGGGTGACAACGTCGGTGCGTCGCCGGTGATCTCGGCGCTGTTCCACGACGAACCGACCATGGACTTCCTCAACGACCTCGGCGTGAAGGCGTCCGTGGTGGGCAACCACGAGTTCGACGAGGGCTACCAGGAACTGCTGCGCATGCAGCTCGGCGGCTGCAACAAGACCGACGGCTGCCAGTTCCGCAAGAGCTACGACGGCGCGCGCTTCCCGCTGCTCGGGTCCAATGTGTACTTCGACAACGGGCTGCCCGCGTTGCTGCCGTTCAGCATCCAGTTCTCCGGCGGTGTTCCGGTCGGCGTCATTGGCGCGACGCTCAAGGACCTCCCCTCGGTCGTGACGCCGGAGGCCATCAAGGGCCTCAAGTTCGGCGACGAGGTCGAGGCGATCAACCGCACCGCGAACATCCTCGACCGGCTCGGGGTGAAGTCCCAGGTCGTAGTGCTGCACCAGGGCGACGAGGCGCTGCCCGGCGCGGGCCCGAACGACTGCAAGGTGCAGCCGAATGGCGCCGCCGCGACGATCGCGAAGAACGTGACGCCGAAGGTCGACGCGATCTTCACCGCGCACAGCCACCAGCAGTACAACTGCGTCATCAACGACCCCGCCGGCCAGCCGCGACCGGTGATCCAGGGCGCGTCGTTCGGGCGGCTGCTGTCGGTCGTGGACCTGAAGATCGACCGCCGCACGCGCGACGTGGTCCGGTCGCAGACCAAGGCGCACAACGAGATCGTCACCCGCGACGTCACCCCGGACCCGGCCGTGACGAAGCTCGTCGACGAGGCCAAGACGAAGGCCGCGCCGATCGCGAACAAGCAGGTCGGCACCATCACCGCGGACCTGCCCGCGGCGGGAGGGCCGTCCGGCGAGTCGCCGCTCGGCGACGTGCTCGCCGACGCCCAGCTCGAAGCGACCAAGTCCAACAACGCCGTAATCGCCATGACGAACCCGGGCGGCATCCGCGCCGACCTTACGTACAAGTCGTCTTCGGCGGGTGAGGGCGACGGTGTCGTCACCTACGGCGAGGCGTTCACCGTGCAGCCGTTCTCCAACATCATGCAGACGATCACGCTCACCGGCGAGAACCTGAAGAACGTGCTGGAACAGCAGTGGGGCCAGTCCGGTGGCACGAAGATCCTGCAGATCTCGAAGTCGCTGCACTACACGTACTCGGCGGCCGCTCCGGTCGGTTCGCGGGTTTCGAACATCACGGTCGACGGCAAGGCGGTCGACCCGGCTGCCAAGTACCGGGTGTCGGTGAACAACTTCCTCGCGGCGGGCGGGGACGGGTTCACCGAGTTCAAGAAGGGCACCGACCTGGCTGGTGGGCCGGTCGACCTGGACGCGTTCATCGCCTACCTCGGCGCGCACCCGGGTATCGCTCCGCCGCCCGCGGACCGGATCACCGCTACTCCGTAAGTCAGTAGTTCAGTAAGTCAGCGGAGCCCTCGCCCACCCGGGCGGGGGCTCCTCTCGTTTCTCCAAGACAGCGCGGCGAAGCCGGGGCACGATGGTCGGCATGACGATGACCTGGGACGACGTGACCGCGTGGGCACAGAAGGAGCTGCCGGAAACCGAGGTGTCGACCTGGTACCGCACGCCCGCGCTGAAGGTGGTGGGCAAGGGTTACGCGCGGCTGCGCACCGAGGCCGAAGGCGGGCTGGTGCTGTTCGTCGGCCTCGACGAGAAGGCCGCGCTGCTCGCGTCGGGCGATCCGGCCTTCTTCACCACGCCGCACTACGACGGGCACGGCTCAATCCTCGTGCACCTCGACCGCGTCGATCCGCAGCAGCTGCGGGAACTGCTCACCGAGTCCTGGCGGGCGAAAGCCCCGGCGCGGCTCAGCAAATGACGATCGGCCGCGGCGAGTACGTCGTGCTGCGGCTTTCCTCGCGGACCTCGCCGCCGCTGGCCAGGTCGTAGAACACCCGGGTGTCGCTGACGGTGAACCCGGACGCGCCCGGCGAAGCGTGGCACTGACCGTCCGGTCCTGGCCCGAACTGCACCGGCGGCGGTACCTGGTTCGACGGCGCACCGCTGCGTCCTTCGACGCGGAAGTGCTTGGTACCCCAGATCTTCACCGTCACCGAGCCGCCGCTGACGCTCGCCTGTACCGCGAATCCGGTCGGATCGTTATTGGCCAGCTTGAGGTCTACGGCGTTGCCAGAGCTGTCCACGGCCACCGCGTCGCGGCCCGCCGGGTAGCGGTTGACGAAGTGCTCGTGCGCCGCGTGGCCGCCGTCGCCGAGGCCAGCCAGGTAAGCCGCGTTGTACAAAGTGGACGAAAGCTGGGACAGCCCGCCGCCGGTCACCGCGGGGCCGGTGCCGTCCTCGTCGACCGGCGCGGACGCGTAACCGCCGCCGCGATAGGCGTTGAGGCTGAAGGATTCTCCTGGCTTCACGATGACACCGTTGATGCGTCCGGCGAGCGTCGCGACGTTCGCCGCGGCCGGGCCGCTGAGCCCGCCGGCGGTGTACTCGCCGATGACCTCCTTGACGCCGAGCGCGTTCGCGCCGTCGGTGGTCAGGGTCGGCTGCTTCTGGTCGTAGTCGACCGGCAGATCGCGGCCGGACGGTTTCGCGAGCACCGCGGTGAGGGTCTTGAAAGTGTTGGCCCAGTTGATCTTTCGCCCGTCCTCGGACGGGGTGACGGCCGGTACGCCGGAGGCGAGGCTGATCTGCGCGTCCTTGCTGTCCGTCTCGGTGGACGCCAGGTCCGGCTGGACGGCCGCGCGCAGCTTCTCCTGATCGATCCGCAGTTCGAGACCGCCACCGCCATTCGGCTGAAACTGGAACGACGACGCGATCGCCGTGGGTGGCAACGTGGTGTCCTTGCCCTGTCCGTGCAACACAACCGGCGCGGAGACGGCGGGCGCGACCACGGTGTCCAGCAGGCGGTGCACGTCGGCGGAGGTGGTCTTGGGCGGGGTCACGGCCATCTTCAACGTGACCCCGCGCGGCGAAATCCAGTCCGCCACCACGGTTTGCACGGCGGCCGGAACGTCGGTCAGCTCCTGGCCTTGGCGCGGCTCGACCGCATACGCGGTGACGCCGTCCGGGGCCTTCGGCGTGAACCCGATACTGCCCTCGACCAGCGGATGGTTGAGCTGTTTCCCGGCGAGCTGCTGCACCGCGTCGGTGACTTCGAGCTGGTCGCTGCGCGTCACGACGCCGACCTCGCGGGTGGTGAAGAACGACATCAGCCGCGTGATCGGGCTCCACGGCTGGTGCCCGGCCTGGGCGAGCGTGCCCGGCCAGTCGAGGCCGAGCCCGGAATCCGCGGGCACGAGCGTGGTGGTGACGTCGCCGGCGTGCACCGGAACCGGGCGGATGAGCCGGGGCGCGAGTTCGGTGTGCAGCTTGGCTTCGGCCTCGGCGTAGGACAGGTCGCCGACGTCGATCCCGGCCACCTGCACGCCGCGCGGGACGTCGCCGGCGCTGGTCATCAGGTCGATCGTGTACAGCAGCACGAACAGCCCGAGCAGGCCGCCGACGATCATGAAGCTGCGGCCGACGCGTTTGCGCAAACGGCGGAAAGCGGTGTTCGGCGGCGGGGGCGCGTCGGCCACCGCGAAGATCTCGGTGGCCAGATCGGGTTCACTGACCAGGGCGGGGTCGTTCAGCAGCTCGTCGCTCAGCAGGTCGTCGGCGAACGACGCCGACGAACGGTCTTCCTCACGCAACGCCTGCCTCCCCTGGTACGGGAGCTACAGGTAGAGCCCCGTCCCGTGTTCGGTCCGTTCCGTGGCCACCGCGTGGATGTCGCGTTCGCGCATCACCAGGTGGCCTTCCCCCTGGATCTCGACCTCGAGCTGGTCCTCCGGGTTGAAGAGCACCCGGTCTCCCGGCTTGACGTTCCGCACGCTGTTGCCGACACCCAGTACATCACCCCAAACCAGCCTGCGCGCGACTTGCGCGGTGGCGGGAATCACGATGCCGCCGCTGCTGCGGCGCTCGCCTTCCTCCTGCGACAACCGCACGAGCACGCGGTCGTGCAGCATCTGGATCTCGAGCTTCGGCGTGTCCGGCACGCCGTCCATGCTACTGACCGGACGCCGGTGCCTTGGGCTCGCCCGCCATCATCAGACTCAGCGCCTTCCCGCCGCCGGCTTCGAAGCGCACCGGCACGCCCCAGTCCTGCCGGGTGATCCGGCACGCCGGGTGCTCGCCGCCGTCGTCGCAGCTCGCGGCCTGTGCCACCACCTGCAGAACGCCTTCGGTGACGCCTTCGGTGAACCGGATCTTCCGCACCAGATCGGTGCCGACGCCGGATCCGTCGGCGAGCAGTTCCGGCGGCGACGCGGTGATCTCCAGCCGCGTCGAAGGCCCGTAGCGCTCGTCGAGCTTCTCGCCCGGCGGCGGGGTGAAGACGACGGAAAACTCGATCTCGCCCGGAGCGAGCACCGTCGGCGGACGCTGGACGGCCTGGCGGGTTCCCGCGACGGCGGTCGGCTGGCCATTGCCCCCGAGCGGGGTAACCCGGTTGCCCGCCGACTCCACGACGTACAGCTCGCCGTCGTGACGCACCAGGCCTTGCGGCTCGGCGAACCCGGTCGCGAGCGTCGTGACGTCGCGGGTGAACGGGTCGTAGCGGCGGATCGCGCCGTTGTAGGTGTCGGCGATCGCGACCCGGCCGTCGGACAGCACGGCGAGGCCGAGCGGATGCTGCAGGAGTGCCTGGTCGGAGGGGCCGTCCGCGTGGCCGAAGGTGAACAGGTCCGTGCCGACCGCGGTGTGCACGGCGAACGACTCGCCCTCCGGCTCGATCCAGCGCAGAGCCGAGGTTTCCGCGTCGACGAACCACAGTTTCTGCCCGTCCACGGCGAATCCGGACGGCTGGGCGAAGAACGCCTCGTGCACGTCGCCGTCGCGCAGGCCCTCGACGGTGGTGCCCGCGAACCGGCGGATGGTGCCCGAGGCCGGGTCGAACACGCTCAGCGTGTGGTTGCCCGCCATCGCGACGACCACGCCGCCCGCGGGCCCCCACCACGTGACGTCCCACGGGCTGGTGAGGTCGATGTCCAGCGCCTTGCCGGTGTCGGTGCCGTCGCGCCACTGTTTCCCGGTTCCGGCAACGGTTTTCACCTCGCCGGTGTTGAGGTCGAGGCCGCGCAGCCGGTGTCCGGCGGTGTCCGCGACGATCGCGTGGTACCCGGCGCGCTCGGCGACCTCGTTGGGCAGCAAGGCGATTCCGGACGGTTCGGCGAACTCGGCCACGTCGAACGGCCCGTCCTGCGTGCCCCGGGTACCGCTGCCGAAGCGGCGGATGACCGTCTCGCCGTCCGAAGCGAACTCGACGATGGAGTGATGTCCGGTGTCCGCCACCAGAATCCGCCCGCCCGCGGTGACGACGGCCTTGCTGGGGAAACGCAGTTCGGTGCGCTGTTCCTCGACCGGCACGTACGGGCTGCCGCCCTTACGGAGCGTGCCCTTCGCGTCATGCTTGGCGACGAGGTCGGCGATCACGCGGCGTAGCGCTTCGCCGTGGCCTTCCCCGGCCGCGACGTGCACGACGTAACCCTCGGGGTCGACGACGACCAGCGTCGGCCAAGCCCGCACGGCGTACTGCGACCACAGCTCCATCTTCGGATCGTTGACCACCGGATGGTGCACCTCGTACCGGCGGACCGCGGCCTCGATCGAGGTGCGCTCGCCCTCGCGGCTGAACTTCGGCGAGTGCACCCCCACCGTGACCAGCACGTCCGCGAATTCCTGTTCCAGCGGACGCAGTTCGTCCAGTACATGGAGGCAGTTGATGCAGCCGCTGGTCCAGAAGTCCAGCAGCACCACGCGTCCGCGCAGCTGCGCCAGAGTGAGCTGGTGGCCGCCGGTGTTGAGCCAGACGTCGCCGGTCAGCTCGGGCGCGCACACGCGGGCTTGCCGGGCTTGCGGTGAGGAAGTCACGGGAGGAGTGAACTACATTCGGTCACGCGGTGTTCCGTCAACCACGGCTGGAGAGAAGAACCTCACCCCGGCGAGGGAGCCCATTCCGGGCAAAAAAGGGCGCGCGGAGGGGGCAGGGCGCTACGTACGCTTCGGGCATGGCACACGTTCAGCCGGCCGAAGCCTTCACCGTGGAGGAGGCCCGCATCCTGCAGCAGAATCTTGGCGAGCCCTTGCGGCCTGGCCTCACGCCCGCCGAACTGAGCGACGTCGAGGACCAGTTCGGGTTCACCTTTTCCGACGACCACCGGGTTTTCCTCACCGCGGGCGTCCCGGTCGGCGACCGCTGGCCGGATTGGCGCCACGGCGACCCGGACCAGCTGCGCAAACGCCTCGACTGGCCGGTCGACGGCGTCCTGTACGACGTGGAGAACAACGACCTGTGGCTGCCCGAATGGGGCCCCCGGCCGCGGTCGATGTGCAACGCGCTGGCGGTCGCGCGACGGCAGCTGGCGACGGTGCCGCAGCTGGTGCCGGTGTGCGGACACCGGTATCTGCCCGCGACCGCGGGGGAATCCGGGTATCCGGTGCTGTCGGTGTATCAGACCGATGTGGTCTATTACGGCTGGGACCTGCGCAGCTACCTGCGGCACGAGTTCGGCGGCGAGCCGTTGGGGGACGAGCCCGCGGACGTCCGGGTCGTGGAGTTCTGGTCGCGCTTCGCGGAGTGAGCTGTGTCGTTGGCTGTGTCGTTGGCGCCGGCTCCGCCGTCGCGTGCGGGATCGCCCTTAAGTCGGCGTCTGGCGGGAACGACGCACCCGGCCCGGGGGGGCCGTGCACGTCGCTCCCTCCAGACGCCGACGCGATCCCGCGTTTGGGTCGAGTCGGTCTTTGGCCGGTTTTGGTCAGACCAGGTCCGACGCCGACTTGACCCGAACGGCGGGATCGCGTCGGCGGGTCGGGGAGCAGCGTGCACGGCCCCCCGGGCCGGGTGCGGTGCTCCCCGACCCGCCGACTAAAGGCGATCCCGCACGCGCCGGCGGAGCCGGCGCCAAAGACACAGCCAACAACTCAAGACTCTCGGCGCAGCATGCGGCTCACGCCCGCCGCGACGGTCGTCGCGAGGATCCAGCCGGACGCGGTGAACCCGGCCGCCACCCAGTTGTCCGCCCCGTGCATGTACCAGCGCGTCTTGTTGCCGAAGTCGACGATCGGCACCAGCAGGTCGGCGGTGTAGATGACCGGGTTCCACTGCAGGCCGGAGTCCTGCTGGTTGACCAGGCAGCGCGGGCCGCTGGTCATGTAGCGGCCGGTGCGGTCGTTGACGCAGTCGTCCGTGCCGAGGCCGAACCACAGGCTGCCGAGCACCAGCAGGGTCAACAGCCAGCCGAGCGCGCGCACCGGGCGGAAGCCGTAGCCGACCATCGACCGCTGCAGCCAGCTCCAGACTCGTACGCCGGGGCCGAAGAACTTGAAGCCCTTGGCGAGCGCTTCGTAGCGGAACTGCTGCTTCCGCAGGGCGACCGTCGAGGCGTGTTCTTCGTTTCCGGCTGCGCGCAGGGTCGCGGCGAGCTGGTCGTACGGACCTGGCCGGTAGCCGCGCATTGCCTTGCGCAGCAGCTCGATCCGGTGGTCCAGCGCTTTGTCGTCGTCGAGTGCGATGCCGTGTTTCAGGGCGTCGTAACGGAAGTCCTCCAGCTGGAGTCCGTCGGCGGCGTTCCAGATCTCCTCGTTGTCGGCCAGCGAACCGCAATGCGCCCGGCGCAGCCGCACCGACCCGCTCGGCGGCTCGGCGGGAGACAGGACGAACTCGTCCGCGGTGACGTCACTGGCGTCGAGCGCGATCCCGTGCGGGGCAAGGGATCCCAGCTTCGCGCCGTTGAGGTCGAGCCGCCGGGCGATCTGCGCGCCGTCGAGGTTCACGCCGCCCTCGGCCAGGAACGGCCGGTCCTTGTCCTCGGTCAGGACCAGGTCACGGCCGATCCGCGCGGTGCGGATGTCGAGGGAGAAACTGCTCGATTTCCGTTGCCCCGGCTCGGTCAGCAACGTGCCGAACATGTTCACGCTGCCGCCGATTTCCGCGCCCTGAAGCCGGAGCGTGCCCTGCAGGGTCGCGTCGGTCAGCTGGAAATTCCCGGAAATCTTGGCTCGGCGCGCGGAAAACACGTCGCGTCCGGGATGCAGGAACATCGAGTTCCAGGCGAGGAAGTTGCCACCCACCGTGACGTCCGCGAGCCGGAGCTGCCCGATCGGCACCCGGAGGTTGGTCGCCTCGATGTCGCCGCCGATCGTGGACCCGTCGAGATGCAGCGCCCGGTCGTAATACGGCGTCGCGCGCCCGCGCACCATGGTGATCTCCGCGCCGGCGAGCCGGAGCGACCCGCCGATGCGCGCGTTGACCATGCGCAGCGTGCCGAATGCCCTTAGCCCGTCGGACAATTCGAGATTACCGTCGACGTTCAGCCGATCCGCGACCAACGCCGGCCGCGGATCGAGGTACGGATCCCCGGATTTCCAGGCGTCCACGACGATCGGCCCACGCTGGTCGACCTGAAGCCGCGCCTCGCGCAGGACGATGTCACTGTCCACAGTGGCACTGGGGAGGTAAAGAACTCCCTTGGCGGAGAACCGTTTCCGCTCACTGGCCGGCCCGTAGTTGTCCACCTCGCACAGCAGGCTGCCGCCGATGTGCAAGCCGTTCCCGTTGAACGCGAAGCCATCCGGATTGTCGAAGGTAGCCCCGGAAAAGTTCACGTTACCGCCGGTCCGCATGCCCGGCAGCCGCACCTCGCCCTTGGCGACCATCCGATACGCGAGCAGCGCACCGGTGATCACCAGCCGGTCGCCCTGAATCGCCTTCCCGTGCGGATGACTGATCGTGGTCCGCGTAAGCACCACCGACCCGTCGACCACCGCGTCGGTGAGATTGACCGCGGCATTGGGCATCCCGCGCTCACGATCGTCACCCCGCTGCACGGTGGTGGTCTCGACCTCGAATTCATCCGCGGCGATTTCGACAACACTGCGAATCAGCCGCACGTCATTCCGGCTGCGCAAATTCCGCGCCCGCAGTCCGGGAAGCCAGCATTTCCGGAAAACGAGCCCGAGAAGAGTCGCCTCACGCACGTCCGGCGGATGCTCGAACCGGCACCGCTCGAATTGGAAAAGGAAATTGAGGTCGGCGGCGCGCAGATCGAGCGTCCCGGTGATGTAGGCGTCCTCGACCAGCACGATCGGCGCGTTGGTGGCCTGGCGCCGCCAGCGAAGGATGCCGCCGGTACCAGGTTTGAGCAGGTCAGCGGCCTTCACCTCATACCGCTTGTCGGGAACCCCGGCAAACGGATCAAGCGGCGGCAAGGTCGTATCGGTCGGCACGAGCCCCTTCTCCCCACGATCGTCGGCCCTCAGGCAATCGGATCAACGGCGGATGAGCAAGGGGCCGGGTGGAGTAGCGCGGGCTCGTCCCGCGGATTGGCTACTGAGCGCTTGCGGACGGCTACTCAGGTGCTCCGCTACCCGAGCGATCTTGCCCGAACACCCATCCTGAGCGGCGGGTGCCTGCTATGGTCACTAGTCGAAGCTGATCAAGAACAGAGGGTAGGCCGCACCCAGGAACCGCGGCCCGTGCGGGGAGGCACGACATGCCAGACGGAACGAACAGCGGACTGCAGCGCGTCCAGAACGAGCTCCTCTCGACGGCCCCGACCGCTCCTCCGCCCGGCTCCGGGTTTGTCCCGGGAGCCAACGCGGCCGCGTCGCCGGGGATGAGCGTCGAGGCGGCGCCGGACTTCGGAGCCCTTGGATCAGGCCAGGCCAAAGCGGACTTCGCGGCGGCCTCGTCCAACGGCGGCTGGGAGTTCAACCCCGAGGCGATGGACAAGGTAATCCAGCAGCTCGAAGACAGCTTGGACAACGAGTATTCGCGGGCCCGGACCATCGCGACTCAGTTCGCTCAGCTCGGCCAGCCGGGTTCGGACACCGTCACGACGGAGTACTCGAAAGCGGCGGACCGCGCCACCACCGCGTACAACGAATTTCTCCGTGGAACGGTCGATTACCTGGATTCTTATGTCCAAACCCTCAAAGATATCCGAACCGCGTACGTGAAGCAGGACCATGCTGCGATCGACGCGCTGCGTGGAACCCGAAAGGTCGACTGAATGCGCATTCGTAGCGTCTGCCAACTCGTACTCGCCGGCGCGGGCGCGGCACTTCTGACGGCCTGCGGAGGAGGCTCGACCGGGGGGCAGCCGACACCAGCGCCAGCCAATTCGCAGCCAGCGGAGGCCATGCTCGCCCCGAAGGTCGCCGTGCCGCTGACCAACACCGCCCCGTACGAGGCTGACCCGTGCTCCGCCCTCCCGACGTCCGAGGTGGAAAAGGCAGGCGGCAAGGTCAAAAGCACCTCCGTCGCCCAGTCGATCGTCGGCAAATCCTGTCAGTGGACATTCGACGGGGGCGGCGGCAACGTAAGCGCTGGCTTCTTCTCGGGCAACAAGCGCGGTCTCAACAGCCTCTATCTGGAGAACAAAGCAGGCAGGCTGACCACTTTCAAGCCGCACACGCCGGTACTGGGTTATCCGTCAGTCGTCTACAGCAAGGGCGACGAGGGCACCGGGTCGTGCGCGCTGGCGGTGGGGGTCCGTGACGACCTCACCTACACCGTCAACACCCAGCTGCGGTCGGGAAGCCCCGCGGTAGCCGACCCGTGCGGGCTGGCGGAGAAGCTGGCCGCCGCCGAGATCACCCGGCTGAAGGCAGGTTGACATGGCGCTCAACGGTCATGACATCTACAACCAGATCCACAGCCCGGGCGACACGACCGGCCTGGACGCGATGGGCGGCGGCTGCGGCGATCTCAAATCCATCCATAGCGAGGTAGCCAACAAGCTCACCGAAAGCCAGACGGCGCTCAATTCTTTCTGGAAAGGGCAGGCCGCGGAGACTGGCAAGGCCGGACTTGCGCCGCTGATCGCTACTTCCCACATCGCCGCGGAAAAAATGGACTCGATGCAGAAGTCCATCGCGGAACAGTCGGCAGCGTTCAACTATGTGAAGAATGCTGTTGTTCCAGTCGCGGCGAGCAGGCCTGATGATCAGAAGCTCTCGGACTACGTTTCGCTCGGGGCAAGCGACGACGAGATCGCCGCCGCGGAGTTCGACGACAAGACCAAAAAGAACGTCGAAGCGTACGGCCAGTACCAGCTGAGCACCGATCCTCGAACCCAGACCATGCCCGTGGACTATCCGGCTGCGCACGACCCGAACGTGTCGGCGACCGGTATCACCCCGGATCAGCAGTCTCCGGGTACTTCCTCCGGGCGGATTGGTTCCGGGATCGGGCATCACTCGTCCGGTGGGGGCTCCTCGCACAACTACAGCAGCGGGCCCAGCAGCTACTCCGCTCCTCCCGGGGCCGCGGGCATGCAGGCACCCCCGCCGCCTGGGCATGGTGGGCCAGTAGCTCCTCCCGTGCTGCCGCCGGGTGACGGCACCCGGGTGTCTTCTTGGGCTGATCCCACGCCGCATCCACCGATGCAGACATGGCAGCCGCCGTCCGTCCCGCCTGGGGGTGGGAATCCTGGGGGAACGAACAGCACGTTCGGGCCGGTCAGCGGGTTCGGCGGCGGATTCGGGCCCACGAGCGGTGGCAGCGGGTTCGGGCCGGGCGGGTCCGCGTCCGGTGGTCCTGGCGGTTCGGGCAGCGGCGGGGCCGGACCGCGAGGTGGCGGAGCCGGCACCGGAGCAGGCGCGCTCGGCGAGAGCGCGGGCGCGGCTCGGCCGGGGGCTGGCGGTGCTGGCGCGGCGGGAGCGAAAGGCCAGCCTGGGATGGGCGGCATGGGTGGCGGCGGCAAGGGTGGCAAGGGCCCGGAGGACGAGGAGCACCAGCGCAAGATCTTGCTGGCCGAGGACGACCCGGACTCGATTTTCGGCGGTTACGACGGCGGCCGCCCGACGCCGCCGGTTATCGGGGCTTAGCGGGATGGCTAGGGGGAGGGAAAGCGGTGCTGCGCAAGCCCGTTGAGGTGAGCCTGCAGACCTTCGAAGTGCTGCTGGAGCGGCTGAATCTCGGCGACATCCACCCGACGCTGGTCCGCGGCGCACTGTGGTACTCGCCGGAGGAGCGGCGGCAGTTGGCTTCCGACACCGACCGTGAGTTGCACAATGCCGGGCTGATGCAGCGCGGACGTCTCACCGACGAGTTCGTCGAGACGATGCATCTGTTGCAGCGGCCGGGCATCGAGTACTACTCGTGGGTCAAATCGGAGCGTGGCGAGCGGACGGTGCGTGCCGCGGCGAGCGGGCGGGATGCGGCGACTGTTGTTGCGGTGAACGAGAAGCTGTACATCTCACCATGTTCGGCGGATACGTTGGTGCGCGAGTTCATCGCGTTGCTGCCGGAGGCACCAGCGGCGCGGGTTCTTTCGCTCAATTGCTCTGACGCGGATCTGGAGCTGGTCAAGAGCGGGCAGAACACCGGGCGGACCAGTCCGAGTATTCGGGACGCCAAGCAGGTGCTGCAGTGGCTGGATAAGCCGCACAGGTTTTTCGGGCGGTTATACGTCGCGGTCCGGGACAGTCGCGGGAAGCGGCGGCGTAACGAGAATCCGCCGGGGTGGGCCGACATGGAGGAAGGCCGGATTCTGTTCGGGGTGGACAAATCCGGCTGGGTCAGCCTGGCGGGGGCGGGGCCGCAGGAGCTGGCGAAGAAGTTGCAGCAGCTGGAGAACGAGCTGCGACAGTGAGAAAAGGGCCGCCCGGAGAAGTTCCGGGCGGCCCTTTTCTCAAGCGTTCGGGTTCAAGACCCGGGACAAGAACGCCTTGGTCCGTTCATGCTGCGGATCACCGATGACCTGCTCCGGAGAACCGGACTCCACCACGACCCCGCCGTCCATGAAGAAGACCTTGTCGGCTACTTCGCGGGCGAACTGCATTTCGTGGGTCACCACGACCATCGTCATGCCGTCCTTGGCCAGCTGGCGCATGACACCAAGGACATCGCCAACCAGCTCGGGGTCCAAAGCGGACGTTGGCTCGTCGAAGAGCATCAGCTTCGGTTGCATGGCCAGCGCTCGGGCGATGGCGACCCGCTGTTGCTGGCCGCCGGAGAGCTGGCCTGGATAGGACGCCGCTTTGTCGGCTAGGCCGACTCGGTCCAGCAGCTCCAGCGCTCGCTCTCGCACCTGCGCTTTCGGCTCGCGGCGGACCTGCACCGGAGCCTCCATGACGTTTTCCAGCGCCGTCATGTGCGGGAACAGGTTGAACCGCTGGAAAACCATGCCGATGTTCTTGCGCTGTGCCGCGATTTCCTTGTCCCGCAGCTCATGCAGACGGCCGCCGCGTTCGCGGTAGCCGACCAGCACGCCATCGACATACAGCCGGCCGGCGTCGATCTTCTCCAGGTGGTTGATGCAGCGCAGCAAGGTGGACTTGCCGGAACCGGAAGGGCCGATCAGGCAAAGCACCTCACGGTCGTGCACTTCCAGGTCGATGCCCTTCAGCACGTCCAGCGAGCCGAAGCTTTTGCACACCTTTTGCGCGGACACTACGGGAGTCACTGCGAAGCACCCCCGCTCTCAGCACCACCGCGGCCGACGCGGAAGCCCAGCATTCGTGATCCCCACTTCGTCGGCGACGCGGCAGTCTGCGCACTGCCTCGGGCGAAATGTTTCTCGATGTAGTACTGAATGATCGTGAGCACCGTGGTCATGAACAGATACCAGGCCGCCGCCGTGATCAGCAGTGGCACCGTCTGGTAGTTCTGCGAATAGATCGTCCGGACCACTTGCATCAGCTCGAAGTACCCGATCACGACGACCAGGGACGTCGTCTTCAGCATCGAGATGGTTTCGTTCCCGGTGGGCGGGATGATGACGCGCATCGCCTGCGGCAGGATGATCCGGCGCAGCGTTTTGCCCCGGCTCATGCCCAGCGCGGACGCCGCCTCCAACTGCCCGCCGTCGACCGACTGGATGCCGCCGCGGACGATTTCGGCCATGTACGCGGCCTCGTTCAGCCCGAGGCCGAGCAGGGACGCGGTCAGCTGGGTGATCAGCGTGTTCGTGTCCCAGCTGATGAAGGTCGGCCCGAACGGAATACCGAGGCCGATCTTCGAATAGGCCAGTCCGAGGAAGTTCCAGATGATCAGCTGGGTGATCAGCGGAGTGCCCCGGAACAGCCAGATGTACACCGCGGCCGCGCCGGATGTCAGCGGGTTCGGCGAAAGGCGCATCACCGCGAGGATTACCCCGCCGACAATGCCGATCACCATCGACAGCACGGTCAGCAGCAGGGTGTTCTGCAAACCGTGCAGGATCCGGGAGTCGAACAGGTAACTGCCGACCACCGGCCACTGCAGGGCATCGTTCGTGATCACGCTCCTGATCACGATGAACGCCAGGAAGAGGATGATCACCCCGGCGACCCAACGTCCGTAATGCCGGACCGGGACCGCCTTGATCGGGGCAGCATCGCTCGGCACCCCCGAGTGGGGTGCTTCGGTGGATTCAGACACGAGAAACTAAATCCTTAGGCTCAGGGGGCCGGGTTGATCTCCGACTTCGCGACCGCGCCGGAAGCGGACAGACCCCACTTTTCGAGGATCTTTTTGTACGTTCCGTCGTCGATGAGCTTCTGGACTGCCCCTTCCACGGCCTTGCCGTAATCGCCGCTGTTCTTCGGAAGCACGATCCCGTACGGCGCGGTGTCGTACGGCTCGCCGACCACCTCGAGCTGCTCGTTGGTCACCTTCACCGCGTAGTCGATCACCGGCGAATCGGCCAGTTCCGCGTCCACGCGCTTGGCGGTCAGCGCGAGGTTGACGTCGGTCTGCGCCTCGAACGTCGTCACGTTGATCGCCGGCTTCCCCGCGGTGGTGCAGGCCTTCGTGCGCTTCTGCAGATCCTCGACCTGCGTCGTGCCCTGCTGCACCGCCACGTTCTTGCCGCAGAGAGTATCGGGGGTCAGTTTCTCCGGGTTGCCCTTGAGTACCGCGAGCGACGTGCCCGCCTTGTAGTAAGAGATCATGTCGATGGACTTCATCCGGTCGGCGTTGATGGTGAAGGACGAAATGCCCATCTCGTACTTCTTCGCCTCGATACCGGGGATGATCCCGTCGAAGGTCGAGTTCTGGAACTCCATCTGCACGCCGAGCACCTGCCCGACGGCGGTGGCGATGTCCACGTCGAACCCGGTGACCTTGCCGCTGGGGTCCTTGAACTCGTTCGGCGGGTAGGTCTGGTCCTGTCCGACGACGATCTTGCCGTCCGCCTTCACGCCCGCGGGCACGAGCGCGGCCAGCGCGTCGTCCTTCTTCGCGGTGGGCGCGGCGGCGCCCGAGCCACCGGGGGCCTGGCTGGCCCCGGAGTCGCCCATGCCGTTGCCGCCCGCGCCGCACGCCATCGTCATGCCGACGAGCGCGAAGGCGGGGAGAAGGGCGAGTGCCTTCATTTGCTGTCCTCGGGCCACTTCGTCACTCCTCGTAGTTCTCAAGGGTCGAGAGCTGGCATATTGCCACTCGGAAGCGGGTATGCACAGCACTGATGCGTCACGGGGAAGTTTCGCACAGGACAGGCCGGAAGACGGGTGTCGCGGCCGTCGCGCGCGGTAAGTCAGGATGTCCCCCATGAACAGCAACCCCGGTCCCCGGCTGCCGCCAGCCGGACGACGTGCGCGAACGGTGAAAGGCCGCCGCGCGGCCCGGCCCGGCGCGCAGTTCGACGGCTACCTCGCCCCGGAGCGGCCGCACGCCGGCGCCTACGACGAGATGTTCGCGCCCGACGGCGTGGTCCGCGGGCCGTACCGCGCGCTGTACGGCTCGATCGCCGCGCTCGACGCCAGCGACCTCACCAACCGCTCGCAGGCCCTCGACCGGGCGATGGTGGACCAGGGGATCACGTTCTCGCTCTCCGGCCAGGAACGGCCGTTTCCGCTCGACCTCGTGCCCCGCGTCATCCAGGCGACCGAATGGTCCCGGCTCGAACGCGGCGTGACACAGCGTGTCCGGGCACTGGAGGCCTTCCTCGCCGACGTCTACGGCGACCGGCAGATCCTGCGCGACGGCGTGCTGCCGCGCAGGCTGATCACCTCGTGCGAGCACTTCCACCGCGAGGCCTACGGCATCAAACCGCCCAACGGCGTGCGCATCCACGTGTCCGGAGTGGACCTCGTCCGCGACGAGGAGGGCACGTTTCGCGTGCTGGAGGACAATCTCCGCAACCCGTCCGGCGTGTCGTACGTGATGGAGAACCGGCGCACGATGGCGCGCGTGTTCCCGGACCTGTTCGCGCGGCACCGGGTCCGGCCGGTCGGTGACTACGCGTCACATCTGCTTCGCGCACTGCGAGCGGCTGCCGCGCCGAACGTCGCAGACCCGATGGTCGTCGTGCTCACCCCCGGCGTCTACAACTCGGCCTACTTCGAGCATTCGCTGCTGGCCCGGCTGATGGGCGTGGAGCTGGTCGAGGGCCGCGACATGTTCTGCCGCGACAACGTCGTCTACCTGCGCACCACCGAGGGCGAACGCCAGGTCGACGTGATCTACCGGCGGATCGACGACGAGTTCCTCGACCCGGTGCACCACCGGCCGGACTCGGTGCTCGGCGTCGCCGGCATCCTCAACGCCGCCCGCGCGGGCAACGTGGTGGTGGCGAACGCGGTCGGCAACGGCGTCGGCGACGACAAGCTCGTCTACACCTACGTGCCGGAAATGGTGCGCTACTACCTGAACGAAAAACCGATTCTGCCCAATGTGGACACTTTCCGCTGCTGGCTGCCCGACGAGTTCGACCACGTCATGCAGCACGCGGACGAACTGGTGATCAAACCGGTCGAGGGTTCCGGCGGATACGGCATCGTCTTCGGACCGGACGCGTCCAAAAAGGAGCTGGACGCGTTGCGCCGCAAGGTGCGCGCGAACCGGCGCGGCTGGATCGCGCAGCCGGTGGTGCAGCTGTCCACCGTTCCGTCCAAGGTGGACGATCGGCTCGCGCCGCGGCACGTGGACCTGCGGCCGTTCGCGGTCAACGACGGCAAGGAGATTTTCGTACTGCCCGGCGGGCTCACCCGGGTTGCGCTGCCCGAGGGCAGCCTGGTGGTGAACTCGTCGCAGGGCGGCGGATCGAAGGACACCTGGGTGCTCGCGTCGCGGTCCTCGACCTCAGAGCAGGAACTCGACCGGCCCGCGCTCGGCGATGTGTCCGTTGTGGACGGTGTCGCCGCGGAGCAGGGTCCGGAACTGTCCACTTCGCAGCAGCAGCAACAGCAACAGCAGAGCTGAGGGAGGGAAACATGATGCTGGCCCGCAACGCGGAGTCGCTGTACTGGATCGGCCGTTACGTCGAACGCGCCGACGACACCTCCCGCATCCTGAACGTCTCGGTGCATCAGCTGCTGGAAGACGCGAGCGTCGACCCGGACCACGTCAGCCGCCAGCTGCTCGCCGTGCTCGGCATCCCGTTCGACGCCGGCGACGCGCTCGACGTGTGGAAGCTGACCGAACTGGTCGCCTACGCGAAGGACAATCCGTCGTCCATCGTCGGCTCGATCAACTCCGCGCGGGAAAACACCCGCGGTGCGCGCGAAGTGGTGTCGACCGAGCTGTGGGAATGCCTGAACGCGACGTGGAACGCGGTCCCGGATCGGCAGCGTTACGCCCGCCGCGCCGGACCGCACGCCTTTCTGTCCTTTGTGGAGGAACGGGCGGCGATGTTCGCCGGGCTCGCCGATTCCACGATGAGCCGCGACGACGGCTGGCTGTTCCTGGTGCTCGGCCGGTCGGTCGAACGCGCGGACATGGTGGTACGGCTGCTGCTTTCGCGAGTTTCGGACCGGGCTTCGTCGCCGGGCTGGATGACCGTGTTGCGTTCGGCGGGTGCGCAGGACACTTACCTGCGCACCAACCGTGGCGCGCTTGACGCAGCCCGCGTGGTGCAATTCCTGTTGCGGGACACGCTGTTCCCGCGTTCGGTGTTCCACGCGTTGCGCCAGGCGGAGGATTGCCTGCGCCAGCTGGATCCCGGGATCAACGCGCGAGGCAACGAGAAGACCGAAGCCGTCCGGCTGCTTGGCCGTGCCCGGAGCGAGCTGGAATTCCTGCACCCCTCGGCACTGCTGGACGACTTGCCGCGACGGCTGCGCGGACTGCAGGAGTCGATCAAGGAAATCGGGGAAGCGGTGTCGATGCAGTACTTCCACACGTCGCCGTGGGTCGCGTGGAGCGGTGCGGAGGTGTCCCTGTGACCTGGCAATTGCGGGTGACGCACCGGACCGGCTACCGGTACGCGACGCCGGCCACCCAGTCGTACAACGAAGCCCGGCTCACCCCGCGCTCGGACCGGCGGCAGACCACTTTGGCCACTCGCATCGAAACCTCCCCGGCCACCCGCGCGTATCGCTACACCGATTACTGGGGCACCGAGGTCACGTCGTTCGACTTGCACGCACCGCACACCGAGTTCACCGTGCTCGCGACGTCCGTGGTAGAGACGGCGGACGAAGCGGAGCCGGTGCACACGGCGACGTGGAAGGACCTGCAGAGCGTGACCGTCCGCGATCAGCGCACGGAGTATCTGACGCCGACGCCGTACACGCCGAATGATCAGGAACTGTCCAAACAGGCCCGTGCGCTGCGCAAAGGCCTTGACCCGGCGGACGCGGTGCTCGCGATCTGCGGCTGGGTGAACGATCAGCTCAAGTACCAGCCCGGGACCACCGGTGTACACAGCACGGCGACCGACTCGTGGCGGGCGCGCGAGGGCGTGTGCCAGGACTTCGCGCACGTCACGCTGGTGATGCTGCGCGCGATCGGCATCCCGGCGCGCTACTGCTCGGGCTACCTGCACACGAAGCCGGAGGCCAAACTCGGCGAGAAGGTGGAGGGCGAAAGCCACGCCTGGGTCGACGTGTGGACCGGCGGCTGGTGGGCGCACGACCCGACGAACGCGATCCCGGTCGGACCGCGGCACGTCTGGGTCGCGACCGGGCGGGACTACGCGGATGTGGCCCCGTTGAAGGGGATCTTCACCGGGGCCAGTCAGTCCACTTTGGATGTTTCGGTGGAACTGACCAGGATGGCTTAGTCACACGGCCTGGCGGCGGCGGGAAACCACCAACAGCCACAACAGGTACCCGCCGCCCAGCGCGGCCGCGACCACGCCCACCGGCAGCAGCGAAGAGTCCAGCACGCGCTGGCCCACGTAGTCCGCCGCCAGTACCAGCACCGCGCCCATCGCCGCGGAGGCGAGCAGGTTCGGCCCCGGGCGGCGGGTCAGCCGGCGAGCGAGCTGCGGTGCGGCAAGGGCGACAAAGGGAATCGGCCCGGTCGCGGCGGTCGCGGCGGCGGCCAGCGCGACCGCCGCCAGCAGCACCACCGCACGCACTCGCGGCACCGCGACGCCGACCGCGATCGCGACGTCATCGCCCATCTCCAGCATTCGCAGCGCTGGCTGGTGCACGAAGATGAACGGCGCGAGCACCACGACGGCCAGGCACAACGGGATGAAGTAGTTCCAGTCGCGGCCCGCGAGGTCACCGGTCAACCAGCCGACCGCCTGCGCCGCGGCTTCGAGTTTCGCTTGCACCAGCAGGTAACCGTTCACCCCGGCCAGCACGGCGCTCACCGCGATGCCGAGCAGCACTAGCCGTGAACTGAGCAACCCGTGTGGCGCGCACAGTGCGGTGACCAGCAGCGCAGTCAGCAGCCCGCCGACGACCGCGCCGACGGAGACCAGGCCGGGACCCGCACCGAACAGCAGGATCATGATGATCCCGCCGGTCGCCGAGCCGGTGGTGAAGCCGATGATGTCCGGGCTGCCGAGTGGATTCCGGGTCACCGTCTGGAAAACCGTGCCCGCCAGCGCGAGCGCGATGCCGACGAAGATCGCCACTAACGCGCGCGGCAGGCGGCCGGTGACCACCAGATACTGCGCCTTCGTGCCAGACCCGGCGAGCGTCTGCAGGACTTCGACCGGCGTCATCTCGTAGTCGCCAGTCCCGACGGCCAGCACCAGAAGCACCGCCGCCACCAGGGCCAGCAGGCCGACGACCACCCACGTCCTCATCGCCGAACCGCCTTCAACCGCCGCGCCACGACCACGAAGGCGATGCCGCCGATCACGTCCGTCATCACGCCCACCTGGATTTCGCCGTTACCGCCCAGCAGCCGGCCGAGCACGTCGCAGCCGAGCAGCAGCACCGGCCCGAGCAGCGCGGACAACGGCAGCACCCACCGTTCGTCCTGGCCAACCAAAGCGCGTACGACGTGCGGGATCATCAGCCCGACGAAGGCGATCGGCCCGCACGCCGCGGTCGCCGTCGCCGACAGCAAGCCGACCGCGATCATGCCGACCGCGCGGGTCAGCACCGGGTTCGCGCCGAGACCGCGCGCGCTGTCGTCGCCGAGCGCGACCGCGTTGAGCGGCCGGGCGAGCACTCCCGCGATCACCAGTGCGGCCAGGAAGAACGGCAGCAGCCCGGCGAGGCTGTCGAGATTCCGGTTCACCAGCGAGCCGACGAGCCAGTACCGCATCTGGTCGAGGCTGTGCGTGTTGATCATCTGCATGCCCTGGTTGATCCCGACGAACACGGCCTGGATCGCGACGCCCGCGAGCACCAGCCGCAGCGGGCTCACCGAGCCGCCGATCACCGTGACCAGGACCGTTCCGGCCAGCGCGCCGAAGAACGCGAACCACACCAGCTGCTGCGGCGAGGACACCGAGAACACCGCGCCGCCAAGGACGATCGCGACGGCCGCGCCGTGGTTGATGCCGAGCAGGCCAGGGTCGGCGACCGGGTTGCGGGTGATCGCCTGCAACAGCGCGCCAGCAAGGCCGAGCCCGACGCCGACGGCCAGCCCGAGCAGCGTTCGCGGCAGCCGGTCGTCGCGGATCACGACGTCCTCGAACGTGCCGCTGTAGGAGAACAACGCGTGCCAGACGCTGCCGAGCGGCAACCGGTTGGAGCCGAAGGCGATGGACAGCACCACCACCGCGACGAGTGCGACGAGCGCCGCGACCAGCACTGTCGCGCGGACGCCCCAGCGCCGGGATGTGACGCGCTCCCCAAGCAGGACCATGGCGTTTACCCTAAGGCAAGGCTAACCTCAGGCGGTACCTCACCCGATCCTCCGGAGTTCCGATGACCATCTCACCGGCGCGGCTGTCCCGCCGCGGCTTCCTCGCGGGCACCGCGGCCGCGGGCACCCTCGGCCTGCTGAGCGCCTGCGGGTACAAAGACGACCAGCCGGCGGCGGGCGGCGGCACGACGTGGTCCTTCACCGACGACCGCGGCCGCAAGCTCAGCGGCGAGCGTCCACAACGCATCGTCGCACAGGTGACCGCCGCGGCCGCACTGTGGGACTTCGGCGTGAAATCGGTGGGCATCTTCGGCCCGTCGAAGCTCCCGGACGGCAAGCCCGATCCGCAGGCGGGCGGCGTCGACCTGAAGTCGGTGACCTCGCTTGGCAACGTGTGGAACGAGTTCAACTTCGACAAGTTCGTGTCGCTGAACCCGCAGTTGCTGGTCAGCGTGATCTACCTGAAGCAGCAGATGTGGTACGTGCCGGACACGATGGCGGAGAAGGTCGACAAGGCCGCGCCGAGTGTCGGCATTGGACTGCAGGACATCGCGATGCCGCAGGGGATCGCGAAGTTCGAGGCGCTGGCGAAGGCACTCGGCGCGGACGTCGCGACGCCGGAGATCCAGCAGGCGAAGGAAAAGTACGAGGCCGCGGACGCCAAGTTCGCCGAGGCGGTCAAGAAGACGTCCGGCCTCAAGGTGCTGCTGCTGTCGGCGCAGAAGGACACGACGTACGTGGCCAACCCCTCGAAGTTCGCGACTTCGAAGCACTACCAGGAGAAGGGGATGCAGTTCGTCCTGCCGGAGAAGCCCGACGAGAGCCAGGGCGGCTACTACGAGCAGGTGAGCTGGGAGAACGTCGGCAAGTACGCGGCCGACGTGATCATGTACGACTCGCGCGGCGGGTCGCTTTCGCTCGGCCCGGACGGGCTCGGCGGCGTCCCGACCTGGCAGCAGCTGCCCGCGGTGAAGGCGGGCAAGCTGATCCCGTGGAACAACGAGACGCCGTTCTCGTACCAGCGGTTCGCTGCGGAGCAGACCCGCGTAGCCGACGCGCTGGCCAAACTCGCCTAAAGCACCCCAATGTGGCATTGGGTGCTCCATCCATGCCCCCGCCGCCGCCCTCAACGGAGGCGCTGCGCGCCGCTGGCTCACTCAACGCACCCAATGTGGCGTTCGGTGCGTCAGATGCACCCAACGCCACATTGGGGCGTTCGCCGGGTCAGCTGCGGGCGTGCGCGTCCAGCAGGTGCGCCACCGCTTCGGTGACCTGCTGGGCGTAGTCCAGGTTCAGCCACTCGTCGGGCACGTGGATGTTCGAATCCGCTCCGCACGCGCCGGTGACCAGGAACTGCGCCTCCGGGTACTTCTCGCCGAGCAGGCCCATGAACGGGATCGACCCGCCCATGCCCGCGGCGCGGTGCGGGCGGCCGAACACCTCGTCGTCGACCCGGCGCAGCGCGTCGGTGAGCCACGCGGCTTCCTCCGGCGCGTTCCAGCCGTTCTCGGCCTGCTGGTCCTCGGCGATGGTGACCTTCGCGCCATACGGAACGTCCGTGGTCAGCGCCCGCTTGATCGCCGCCAGCGCGTCGTCCGCGACCGCCGTGGGCGGCAGGCGGAAGCTCAGCGTGAGCGTGGTGCTCTGCCGCAGCACGTTGCCTGCTTCGGCGGGCAGCGGGAGCCCTTCACCGCCGATGATCGACAGCGTCGGCCGCCAGTAGTTGTTCAGCAGCAGCTCAAGCGCGTCCTCGGACACCGTCTTGCCGCCGCTCACCAACGGGAACGCGGTGTGCAGCGCCTCCGGAGCCACCTCCGCGACCGCCTCGATCTCGGCGCGGCGGCTGGCCGGCACCTCGACGTTCAGCTCGGACAGCTTGATCTCGCCGGTCTCCGCGTTCTCGATCCGCTCCAGCAGCTGCCGCAGCACGCGGAACGAGCTGGCGACGACCCCGCTGGCCAGGCCGGAGTGCTGCGCGGTGGCGAGCAGCTGCACGTTGACCGTCAGGTGCACCATGCCGCGCAGGCTGGTGGTGAGCCAGAGCCGCTCGTAGTCCATGCCGCCCGCGTCGAGGCAGACGACGAGGCTGACTTCGCCGAGCCGCGCGCTCAGGTGCTCCAGGTAAGCGGGGAGGTCCGGGCTGCCGGATTCCTCGCCGGTTTCCAGCAGCAGCGCGATTCGCGCGTGCTCGCCGCCGGCCGCGTGCACCGCTTCCAGTGCGGCACTGGCCGCGTACCCGGAGTAGCCATCGTCCACCGAACCGCGGCCGTAAAGGCGGCCGTCGCGGATGACCGGCGTCCACGGGTCGAGGCCCTCGGACCAGCCGCCGACCGGGGGCTGCTTGTCCAGGTGGCCATACATCAGAACGGTTCCCTTGTCGGTCGCGCCCGGGGTGGCCGGCACGTCGACGAACAGCAGCGGGGAACGGCCTTCCAGCTCGACGACCTCGATCCGCGCGCCCGGCAGGTCACGCCCTTCGAGGTAGGCCTTGACGTGCTGGACGGCGGCGGCGAGATGCCCGGTCGACGCCCAGTCCGCGTCGAACGCCGGGGACAGCGCGGGGATCGCGACCAGACCGGACAGGCTCGGCGTGACGTCGTTGATCCACGTCGAGACCACGGATTCGCGTACGGATTTTTGTTCCACAGCGCCATCTTGCCACGGTGACCGACGTCACCGGCACGAGTGAACGTCGTGAGTGCTCAGTCCGGTGAGAACCGGCAACGCCGCTCACGAGGGCAGGTAGGACGCGGGATGGCCGCCCGACCATCGCCTCTCCCATACTCGGGCGTCCAAACGTTTCCCCTGTTCAGCGAGCTTTTCTCAGCAACAAATCAGCAACTGCCGCTCTCCATCGGGGCAATTCTCGTGCCAGGATGTGGCCACGAACCGTCAACGCCGACGGTGACCGGGGTGCCTCGGACCCGAGGCGCCGGTCCCCGCCGGTGCAGTCGCTGTGGCCGCCACAAGCGGCCGTCAGAGGCGCCGACACCGAGGAGAACAGCTCATGCCGTCCGAACAGTGGACGCACCCGGAACCTGGAGACGGGCCAGCCGCCGTAGCGGCGCAGCCTTCCCCTGAACAGGTGATCGCCGGTTTGCGAGCGACAAGCGAAGGTGGCGCTGAGCTGACTCAGCTGCTCACCCCCGAGGGCCAGCGGGTCCCGTCCGAGCGATTCGACCGCTACGTCGCGGACGTCGACGACGAAACGCTGAAGAACCTCTACCGCGACATGGTGCTGGTGCGCCGCGCGGACCGCGAAGCCAACGCGATGCAGCGCCAAGGGCAGCTGGGCATCTGGGTGCCGCTGCTCGGCCAGGAAGCCGCCCAGGTCGGCTCCGGCCGCGCGCTGCAGCCGCAGGACATGGCGTTCCCGAGCTACCGCGAACACGGCGTCGCGTACACCCGCGGCATCGACATGCGCGACCTGATCGGGATTTTCCGGTGCACCGACCACAGTGGCTGGGACTACCAGGCACACCGGTTCCACCCGTACACCATCGTCATCGGCAACCAGGTGCTCAACGCCGCTGGTTACGCGATGGGCCAGAAGTTCGAGGGCAGGGTTGGAAACACAGCTGGCGACGGTTCTCCGGCAAGCACTGACGAGGCCACCATTTGTTACTTCGGTGACGGCGCGACTTCGCAGGGCGACGTCCACGAAGGATTCGTGTGGGCCGCGGTGTACGACGCGCCGCTGGTCTTCTTCTGCCAGAACAACCAGTGGGCGATTTCCGAGCCGACCGAACGCCAGTCGCGGCTGCCGCTCTACCAGCGCGCCCGCGGCTACGGCTTCCCCGGCATCCGCGTGGACGGCAACGACGTCCTCGCCTGTCTCGCCGTGACCCGGTGGGCGCTGGAGGAATGCCGGCACGGCAACGGCCCGGTGCTGATCGAGGCGTTCACCTACCGGATGGACGCGCACACCACCACCGACGACCCCACCCGCTACCGGCTCTCCGACGAGCTGGAGGAGTGGAAGCTCAAGGACCCGATCGAGCGCGTGCGCGCGTTCCTCGCTCGCGGCGGGCACGCCGACCAGGCGTTCTTCGACAGCGTCCAGGCCGAGGCGGACCAGTTCGCCGCCGAACTGCGCGACTACACGTTCAACATGCCGGAGCCGCCGCCGGACCGGGTGTTTTCCCAGGTATACGCCGAACCCTCGCCGGTGCTGGAAGCGCAGCGCGAGGAGTATCTGTCCTATCTCGACGGTTTCGCCGCGGCAGGTGAGCACTGATGACTGACTTGCAGAAGCTCACCATTGGCAAGGCGATCAACCTCGGCCTCCGTCGTGCGATGGAGGAGGACCCGAAGGTCCTGATCATGGGGGAGGACGTCGGCAAGCTCGGCGGCGTCTTCCGGATCACCGACGGACTGCAGAAGGACTTCGGCGAGCAGCGCGTGCTGGACACGCCGCTGGCCGAATCGGGCATCATCGGCACCGCGGTCGGGCTCGCCGTACGCGGATTCCGCCCGGTGTGCGAGATCCAGTTCGAGGGCTTCATCTTCCCCGGCTTCGACCAGATCTCCTCGCAGCTGGCGAAACTGCACTACCGCACGCAGGGCAAGGTCAAGATGCCGGTCGTGATCCGGGTGCCGTTCGGCGGCGGGATCGGCGCGGTGGAGCACCACTCGGAGTCGCCGGAATCGCTGTTCTCGCACATCGCCGGCCTGAAGGTGGTGTCGATTTCGAACGCGGTGGACGCGTACTGGGGCATCCAGGAGGCGATCCGCTCGGACGACCCGATCCTCTTCTTCGAGCCCAAGAAGCTGTACCACTCGGGCGCGCTGCGGATGGAGGTCGACACCACGACGGCACCGTCGCGGGTGTTCTCGTCGCAGGTGGTGCGCGAGGGCACGTCGGCCACGGTGGTCGCGTACGGCCCGTCGGTGAAGGTGGCGCTCGACGCCGCGACGGCGGCCGAGGCCGAAGGCAAGTCGCTGGAAGTCATCGACCTGCGCACGCTCTCGCCGCTCGACCTCGGGCCGGTGTTCGAGTCGGTGCGCAAGACCGGACGGCTCATCGCGGTCAGCGAAGCGCCGTCGGAATCCTCGCTGACCTCGGAGATCGCCGCCCGGGTCCAGCAGGAATGCTTCTACTCCCTGGAGTCCCCTGTCCTGCGCGTGACCGGATTCGACACGCCGTACCCGCCGGCGAAGCTCGAGGAGCACTACCTCCCCGACCTCGACCGGGTACTGCACGCTGTCGACCGTTCGCTCGCCTGGTAAGGGGGTTCCTTCCGAAATGCCTGAGTACAAACAGTTCCCCTTGTCGGACACGGCGGAGGGACTCACCGAGGCGGACATCCTCGCCTGGCGCGTCAAGCCGGGCGACACGGTCACGGTCAACCAGATCGTGGTCGAGGTCGAGACCGCGAAGGCCGCCGTCGAACTGCCGATCCCGTGGGCCGGGGTCGTCACCGAACTGCACGTGGAACCGGGGCAGACGGTGGAGGTCGGGACGACGATCCTGACCATGGACGTGGATCCGGACGGGAAAGCCGCGCCCGCCGCCTCTGCTCCCGCTGCTGCCGAGGCCGCTCCGGCCGAGGAGGAGATGAAGCCGCTGGTCGGCTACGGCTCCAAGGCGGCCGGTACTACCCGCCGGGCTCGAAAGCGCCCCAATGTGGCATTGGGTGCGTCAGATGCACCGAACGCCACATTGGGTGCGTCACATGCACCCAATGCCACATTGGGGCAGCCCCCGGCCCTAGCGGCACCGGCGGCACCGGCGGCACCGCGTGGCGGTTACGTCCCGCTGGCCAAGCCGCCGGTCCGCAAGCTGGCCAAGGACCTCGGCGTCGACCTGCATTCGCTCACCGGCAGCGCGGACGGCGGCGTGATCACCCGCGACGACGTCCACGCCGCCGCCAACGGTTCCGCCGCGCCCGCAGTGTCCCCAGTGTCCACTGTGGAGTCCGGCTACGACCCGGCCACCCGCGAACGGCGCGTGCCGATCAAGGGCGTCCGCAAGGCGACCGCGGCCGCGATGGTGCAGAGCGCGTACACCGCTCCGCACGTCACGGAGTTCCTCACCATCGACGTCACGCCGATGATGGAGCTGCGCGAGAAGCTCAAGAAGTCGCGTGAGTTCAACGGCGTCAAGCTCACTCCGCTGGCGTTCGCGGCGAAGGCCGTGTGCCTGGCGGCGAAGCGCACGCCGGACGTCAACGCGGTGTGGGACGAGGCCGCGCAGGAGATCGTCTACAAGGACTACGTGCACCTCGGCATCGCGGCGGCGACCCCGCGCGGTCTCGTGGTGCCGAAGATCCGGGACGCGGATTCCTTGTCGCTCAAGGAACTCGCGGTCGCGCTCACCGAGCTGACCGACGTCGCGCGCGAGGGCAAGACCACGCCGGCGGCGATGCTGGGCGGCACGTTCACGATCACCAACGTCGGCGTGTTCGGCGTCGACACCGGCACGCCGATCATCAACCCGGGCGAGTCGGCGATCCTGGCGGTCGGGGCGATCCGTGACACCCCGTGGGTGGTCGACGGCGAGATCAAGGTGCGCAAGGTGATGCAGCTGTCGCTGAGCTTCGACCACCGGGTGGTCGACGGGCAGCAGGGGTCGGAGTTCCTCGCCGACGTCGGCGCGCTGCTCGCCGATCCGGCGGTCGCGATCACGTACTGAGCCGGAGGGCCGTGTCCGCGAGGCACGGCCCTTCGTTTTATCGAGTTGACGGAGTGAGCACTCACTCCGTAGCGTGGGCAGCATGGAAACGAGAAAAAGAGCGCCCGGGATGGCGCCGGACGACCGGCGGCGGATGATCGTCCGCGCCGTGCTGCCGCTGGTCGTCGAACACGGCCGAGGGGTCACCACCGCGCAGATCGCCCGTGCCGCCGGGATCGGCGAGGGCACCATCTTCCGGGTTTTCAAGGACAAGGACGAACTGTTCGACGCGTGCGTGGAAGCCGCGCTCGATCCGGCGGAGGCGCTGGAGATGATCGGGGAAATCCCGGCTGAGCTGCCGTTGGAGAAGCGGCTGGCGGAGGCCGCCGAGGCGATGAACGCGCACCTCCAGCGGATGGGCGCGGTGATGGCCGCGACCATGAAGGGGCGGCCGCGCGCGGCGGCGGAGGAGGCGCGCAACCGCAAGTCGGTGACCGGGGACAGCCGGCGCGAGTCGCTCGAAGCGATGCAGCGCGCGGTGCGGGAGCTGTTCGTTCCGGATGCCGCACGGCTGCGGCTGCCGGTCGACAAGGCCGCTTCGTTGTTCCTGGCGCTGCTGTTCACGCAGTCCCGCCCAATGCCAGGCGCCCCGACTACTGACGAGGTCATCGACGTCTTCCTGCACGGTTCGGTGCTGGCGTGATCCCGGGTGGCGGGGGCGGGATCGAGATGGCCCTCGGCCGCCGCGGTCGCCGCAAAATGGCGCAATCCGTGCCGGACAGTGGTCTCACCGGCCCGGTCGACATCCCGGAACCAGAGCAGCCGGAACAGCCAAAAGGCGTGCGGGCGCGGCTGTCGCGGATGCGCACTTCGGTGGCCGGCACCGTCCGCGGCCTGCCGAAGGTCGCGAAGCTGACCTGGCAGGCGAGTCCGACGCTGACGATCCTGCTCGCGGTGGTCACGCTGGCGTCCGGGCTGCTGCCGACGGTCACCGCGTATGTCGCGAAAATCCTGCTGGACTCGGTGGTCGCGGCGATCCAGCATCGTGGGTCGACCGCGGACATCGTGCGCATCACGCTGTTCCAGTTCGGCGTGCTGGCGGCGACCGCGCTCAGCAGCTCGATCACCACGATCGCGCAATCCCTGCTGCAGGAACGGATGACGCTCACCATCCGGCACCAGGTCATGCGGCACGCGAGCGACCTGCACCTGGCGTACTTCGAGGGTTCGGCGTCGTACGACATGCTGCGCCAGGCCGCGCAGGAAGCGCCGACACGGCCGTTGTCGATGATGACCTCCGCGCTCGGCCTGATCCGGACGCTGATCACCTTCGCCAGCATGATCGCGTTGCTGGTGTCGATCAGTCCGCTGCTCGCGCTGGTCGCTTTGCTGGCACCGATTCCGGCGTTCATCTCGCAGTCGAAGTACGGTTCGCGGGCGTTCTGGCTCACCTTCATGATGTCGCCGATCAAACGGCGGATGGACTATCTGTCCTCTTTGGTCACTACGGACACGTATGCCAAGGAGACCAAGCTGTTCGGCCTCGGCCCGTACTTCGTGGAACGGTTCCGGAAGCTGGGCGTGGTGGCCTACGAACGGCAGCGAAAGCTGACCGTGAAACGGAATGTCAGCTCGACGTCGTGGGGATTGCTGAGCACGCTGGTCGGCTCGGCGATCGCGCTGTACATCGCACTGGAAGCGGTGGGCGGACGGCTCACACTGGGCGACCTCGCGCTGTACACCGCTGCCGCGACGTCCGTGCAAAGCTCGGTGACCGGGTTGTTCACCGCGTTTTCCGGGATGTACGAGAACAATCTCTACCTGGACACGCTCTACAAATTCCTCGACACCAAGCCGGAAATCACCGCTCCCGCCAAGCCGCGGCCACTTCCGTCCACTGTGGATGGACACATCCAGTTCGAGTCGGTGAGCTTCAGTTACCCCGGCGCGGACGAACCGGCCCTGCACGGGGTGAGTTTCGAAATCCGTCCCGGCGAGACTGTCGCCGTGGTCGGCCGCAACGGCGCGGGCAAATCGACGCTGTTCAAGCTGCTGTGCCGGCTGTACGACCCGACGGCGGGCCGGATCCTGCTGGACGGCGTGGACCTCCGCGAGTACGACCCGGTCCAGCTGCGCACCAAAATCAGCGCGATGTTCCAGGATTACGTGACCTATCAGGGCACCGCGGCGGAGAACATCGGCCTCGGCGACCTGAACCGGCTCACCGATCGCGAGCACATCGAGGACTCCGCCCGCCGCGCCGGAGCCGACGAGCGCATCGCCCGGCTGCCGACCGGCTACGACAGCCCGCTCGGCCGCTGGTTCGACCAGGGCGTGTCGCTGTCCGGTGGCGAATGGCAGAAAATCGCGCTGGCCAGGGCATTCCAGCGCGAGGCCCCGATCCTGATCCTGGACGAGCCGACCTCGGCACTGGACGCGCAGGCCGAGCACGACCTGTTCGACCGGCTGCACACGCTGTCGCGCGGACGGACGACGCTGTACATCTCGCACCGGTTCTCCACGGTCCGCCAGGCCGAGCGCATTCTGCTGCTGGACCACGGGAAGGTCGCGGAGTACGGAACGCACGAAGCGCTGATGGCGGCGGACGCCGGATACGCGGAATTGTTCACGCTGCAAGCGGAGGCGTACTTGAAGTGATTATCTTGGGGTGATCAGCCGAGGGGGTTTCGTGCTCATCACCACTCAAGACCTGGGGGTCACCGCGGGCGAGACTGTGCTGTTCAGCGGTCTCGACCTGGCCGTCGACGCCGGCGAATGCCTGGTCGTCCGCGGTGCCAACGGAGCGGGCAAGTCGACGTTGCTGCGGTGCCTGTACGGGAACCAGACGCCGACGTCGGGTTCCGTGTCCGTCTGCGGCGGACCGCCGGACGAGCGGTCCGCCGCATTCCGCCGCCGGGTTTCGGTGCTTTTCGACGATTCGGCGCTCTTCGACGAACTCACGCCGCGCCAGCATCTCGACCTGCTCCGCAATTCCTTCGGCGGCGAACTGGCCGACGGCCCGGTCCCCGCCCCCGATGTGCCCGCGGCGGAACTCTCCGCAGGGCAACGCCGCCGGCTCCTGCTGCACGCCGCGGTCGCGCGTCCGCACGAGGTGCTGCTACTGGACGAACCGGAACGCGCACTGGACGCCGACGGCCGGGCCTGGCTGTCCACCCTGGTCACCACCAGCACCGGCCGCGGCGCGGCGGTCGTCGTGGCGAGCCACCATCCGCCGCTCGCGGACGAGGTCGCGGACTACGTGGTGGACCTGTGAAACGCCCAGACCTGGTCTTGGCGCTGGTCATCGCCGCCGGGCTTTTAGGATCGCCGTTCTACAACACCGACCTGGTGCGGAGCCAGCTCATCGGCAGCGCCCCGGTGGGCGCGCTCGGCAGCGTGCTCGTGCTGTGCATCGGCCTCGCACTGGCCTGGCGCGCGACGCTGCGGCGCGGCTATGCATGGACCCATCCAGCCACCCTGACCTGGGACGATTTCGACGGTCGCCGCCCTGCCGTGCTCACCCAGCGGCTCGTACTGGACTGGGCCGCCCGGTTCGGCGTAGCGGCTTACTTCTTCGCGGTGTCCGGCATGCTCATCGGCTTCCCCGCTTCATTGGCCGGTCCGATCGCACTCTTCATCACCGTCGCCGGGCTGGCGCTGGCAATGGGCCGCCGCCGGACGTTCCCCGGCGAATCCCTTCTGCCCCTTACCCTCGCCGTGGCTTTAGTCGTTCCACTGTGGACATACGCGGTCGCCGCCGGACTCGCCGCGCTCGCCTTGTCCCGGTCCTCTTCCTTACCGCACAACGCTTCCCGTGACACCTTGATCCGGCACTACACCGAACGCATGGTGCGCCGGACGTCCGCCGCCTTCCTCGACGTCTGGGCGCTGCTCCCGGCCGGACGTCCCGTTCCGTGGCGCACCGCGCTGGCCGGGCGTTTCATCGTCACCCGATATGTCGTCACGGGGACTCTCGCGCGCCGGCACACGCTCGGCCTGCCGGTTTTCCTGGCCCTCGCCGTACTCGCCACCCACGCGACGTTCCCCGCCGTGACATCGGTCTGGCTGCTCGGCATCGGCGGTTACCTCGGTCTCCTGCCCTTCACCGCTCCCGTCGCGCAACTGCATCGAGTACCCGGGCTGCGCCGCTGGCTAGCCGCGTCAAACCTGCGCCTGCACGCGGTGACCTGCGCTTTTCTGTGCCTGCTCGCCCTGGTCTGGGCGGGCGTGGTCCTGCTGCTGGGCATCCCGGCTTCGGTGAGCGCGGTAGTGGCGGTGCTGATCGCCGCGTTGGCCGCCGTGCGCTCGGTGACCCGCGGCCCGCTGGATTTCAGCTCGATGGGGATGGTGCTGTACGAAGGCGTCCTGATCCCGGCCGGACTGGTACGGCAGCTCGTACGAGGCCCGGATCTGCTGGTGCTCGGCTTAATTGCCGCGAGTTTCATCCCGGTCTAGCCCTAGGCTCCCGTGCCATGGGCCGACGCATCATGGTCACCGGATGCTCCGGGGCCGGAAAATCCACCCTGGCCAGGCAGATCGGCGCAGCCCTGAACATCCCGGTCACCCATCTGGACCGGCTGTACTGGCGCCCCGGCTGGGTCCCCGCCCCACCGGAGGAATTCCGCGCCGCGGTCGCCGAGGCCGCGAGCACGGACAGCTGGGTGATCGACGGCAACTACAGCAAGACCTTCGACCTGCGCTTGCCCTTCGCCGACACCGTCGTGCTCCTCGACGCCTCGCGCTACGTCTGCCTGTTCCGCGCCGTCCGTCGGCAGCTGCGCGAATGGGGCCAGGAAACGCAGGCCGCCGGGTGCGTGTCGAAGATCGACGCGGAGCTGGTCAAGTGGATCTGGCAATGGCCGGGCCGCCGCCCGCTGATGCTGCAGCGGATCGCCGCCGGGGCCCCGTCCGCGCGGCAGGTGCTGCTGCGTTCGCCGCGCGAGGTGTCCGCGTTCCTCCAGCGCCTGCGGTAATACAGTGCTGCCTATGAGGACGGGAACGGCCGCGGAGACCGCCGCACAACTGGAAGCCGAGCTGGAGCAGTACCCCGAGGAGCGCGGGGAGATCCTGGTCGAGGCAGCCCAGGCATGGCGTCAGGCCGGTGACGATGACCGCGCCGTCGCACTGCTGACCCAGGCTGTCGCCTTGGACGGCGAGGAAGGCGGCAACGCCCGGGTAGAACTCGCCGAGGTGCTCTTCGACCTCGGCCGGACCGAGCAAGCCCAGGCTCAGCTGGAAGAGTTGCGAAGCCAGCCGCTGTCCACACCAGTGCCGTATCACCTGGCCGCTGAGCTGATGGAATACCGTGGAGAGCTTCCGGAGGCAGCGGCCTGGTTCGACCTGGCCGCGGCCCGGCTGACCAAGCAGGAACTGGCCGACCGGAACGCGGAGTTCGGGTTCCTCACCCATGCGAGCAACATCGTGACTGGCCGCCGACGGGTGCGCCAAGCGCTGGGGCTGACTCCGGACGAGCTGGACGAGTCGGTCCAAAGCGCGCCCCAGTGGGCCGAGGATCTGGTCGGTGCCTCCGCCCAGCCGCCGGGGGAAGTGCGCGTGTTGTTCTGGCCCCGTGCCGAGATTCCCCGCGCGCACGAGGCCTGGCCGCACCTGGTCGAACACACCGAGGCGGACGCCATCATGGCCGACCGCGAGAAGGCCAACCGGGAACTGTCCGAGACGGGCGTCGCCCGGATCCTGATGGTCCCGTTGACCACCGCGAAACTCCAGGAGTTCGCGACCCGCACCGGTCTTGACCCAGCCGAGGAAGACACCCGGCTGGCCTGCCTGAACGAGATTTTCGAGGAAGGCGGCGCGCTGAGCTGGCCACCCGCGCGCAACGAGCCCTGCTGGTGCGGTTCGGGCGCGAAGTACAAGAAATGCTGCGGCCGTCCCAGCCTCTCCTGACCGCCGCACGGAACCCAGCTGACCTGCACTGATCCGGGTCCGGGAGCAAAACCCGGCACTCGTTCGTTCACTAGACATGGCTGTCGTGTTCCTGCTCTACGTCATCGCTGAAGTCGCCGCCATCTGGGCGGTCGGCTCGGTCGTCGGTGTGCTCGGCACGATCGGTCTGCTGATCGCCGGCGCGTTCGTGGGCTCGTGGCTGGCCCGCCGCGAGGGTGGCAAGGCGATGCGCGCGTTCATGGCCACCGCGCAGTCGGGCCGCAATCCGGAGAAAGAGCTGACCGACGGCATGCTCGTCGCGCTCGGCGGCGTGCTGATCATGGTCCCCGGTTTCGTCAGCGACGTGCTCGGCCTGCTGTTCCTGCTGCCGCCGACCCGCTCGGTCGCCCGGCGGTTCTGGCTGCGCCGCGCGGAGAAGCGCGCCGTCCGGTACGCCAACCAGCGCCGGGGTCCGGTGATGGTGGTGGACAGCGAGGTCGTCGCCGAGGAGCCGCGGCCGTCGAACCACCCGGTGATCGAAGGCCGGATCGTCGAAGGCTGAGCCTTTGCCACAATGACTCCCGTGGAGCGGCTGGAAACGACCTCCGCGGTGAGCGCCCGGATGAGCAAACAGAAGTCCCGCAACACCGGGATCGAAATGGCGCTGCGCAAAATCCTGCACGCCGCCGGCTACCGCTACCGAGTGCACCGCCGTCCGGTCAAGGGCGTCCGCCGCGAGGCTGACCTGGTGTTCGGCCCCGCCCGAGTCGCGGTTTTCGTGGACGGCTGCTTCTGGCACGGCTGCCCGGAACACGGCACCTGGCCGAAGAACAACGCGGATTACTGGCGCACCAAGATCGAAACCAACCGCCGCCGAGACGCGAATACTGATCAGTTGCTGCGCGAAGCAGGCTGGCTGTCGGTGCGAATCTGGGAACACGAAGCGACCGATGTCGCCGCGTCGCGGGTGATCGAGACCGTGAAGGAACGCCGGCCCCATTAATGTTGGCGCCATGCCTCAACCGGGTCAGCCCACCGCCGCGGAGTTTTTCGCGGGCATCGGTCTCGTGCGTCTAGGCCTCGAACCGGCCGGCTTCGACGTCGCGTGGTCCAACGACATCGAACCGGCGAAGCAAGCCATGTACGAGGCACATTTCAACGACCAGGGCGCGCACGAGTACGTCCTAGGCGACGTCGCCGCCCTGCGCGGCGCTGACCTGCCCCCCGGCCTCAGCCTGGCCTGGGCTTCGTTCCCCTGCACGGACCTCTCGCTAGCCGGCTGGCGCCGCGGCCTGGCCGGCTCGCACTCGTCGACGTTCTGGGAATTCACCCGCATCCTCGACGAACTGGGCCCCGACCGCCCACCCGTCGTAGCGCTGGAAAACGTAGTAGGCCTAGCGACCAGCCACGGCGGCGACGACCTCCGAGCCGCGATCCGGGAACTCAACCGCCTCGGCTACTCCGCGGATGTCCTGACCCTGGACGCCCGCCGGTTCGTCCCACAGTCGCGTCCGAGGCTGTTCATCGTCGGCGCGCAAAACCCGCCGCCGGACTCGCCGACCCCGTCGCCGCTCCGCCCCTCCTGGCTCACGCTCGACCCGCTGTTGCGGACACATCGCGCCGCCCTGCCCGCGCCGCCGCCACTGCTGGTCACCGGCCTGTCCGCCGCCGTCGAACGCCTCTCCGCCGACGACGAGCGCTGGTGGAATCCCCTGCGCTCGGAGGCGTTTATCGAGTCGCTGTCGCCGCTCCAGCTGGAACGCCTGACGCAGCTCAAGACAGGCAAGAAGCTGGTGTACCGCACGGCCTACCGCCGCACCCGCAACGGAAAGCCGGTGTGGGAGGTCCGCCCGGACGACATCTCCGGCTGCCTGCGCACCGCTCGAGGCGGGTCGTCCAAACAGGCCGTCGTACAAGCCGGGCGGGGAAGCGTGCGGGTCCGGTGGATGACGCCACGCGAGTACGCCCGGCTGATGGGGGCGGGGAAGTACGAGCTGGCGGGGCTGCGGAACAACCAGGCCCTGTTCGGCTTCGGGGACGCGGTGTGCGTGCCGGTGGTGCGGTGGCTGTCGGAGAATTACCTGATGCCGTTGGCGCGTGGGGAGATGATCCTCGAAGCGGCTGGCTAGTCCGCCCCAGTCGGCTTAGGAATGTCGAAATACCCCGACAACCGCACCGCCGGCGCGTACTCGCCCTTGACCTTCACCTTCCCGGTCACGAACATCGCCGCCACCGCCGCGTTCCCGGTCGCCATGCGGATGAAGTCCTCCACCGCCACCGTGATCGTCGTGTCCGGTGTACGGGCCAGATCCGTGCTCGACACGCACAACCCGTCCTCGATCACCGTCTGGTAGCGGTCGAAATCTTCCCCCGCCGGGAAGCGCCAAGAGACCACGATGTCCACGTGCCGGGCCCGCTCGGGGCGGAAGTGCTCCGACATCCGGCGGAAGATCTCGTCCAGGAACACCGCGCGCAGCTCGTCGTGGTCGGCGATGCCTTTCAGCTGCTCCCTCGAAGCCGCCGCGACGACATCCACCAAGGCCTGGGTGGTCAGCGAGCCGATGTCGATGCCGGCTCCGGCCGTGCCGAGCATGTGCAGCGTCTCCAGGACCTGCACGAACTGCTCCGGCGTCAGTTTGCCCACCTCGAGAGTGCGGGCGAAACCGTTCACCGCGTGCTCACCGGGTGAGTGCGCGGCACGCATGCGCGAGCGCCAGCGGGACACCGGAGCGGCTCAGGCCGGTCGGGGGAGGTCGAAGTGGCCGACCAACCCGGCTGCGAAGGCCAGGTCGCCCTTGACCTTCAGTTTTCCGGTGACGAACAGGACCGCGGGCGTTGCCTGGTGGGTGATGATGCGGAAGAAGTCCACGGGCGAAAGCGTAATCGTCACGCGGGCTTTCTCGCGCATTTCGCGGGACACAGTGCAGGTTCCGTCGGAAAGCACCGTCTCGTAGCGGTCGTAGCCGCCCTCGCCGGTACCTCCGGACAGCCGCCAGTGCACCACCGCGTGCAGCGACTTCGCCCGGATGTGCGCTCCCATGCGCGCGAAGATCTCGTCCAGCACCCGCTCGCGCAGCGCGCGTTCGGCGACCACCGCTTCCAGCTGCGCCCGCGACGCGCGCGCGACCAGCGTGGCGAACTTCGTCGGGTCGACCTTGTCCAGCGAGAACGCCGGCACCTGCTCCGACAGCCGGACCAGCGCCGCCAGCAGGCGGTTCATGTCGCTGCGGCCCAGCTCGCGGGGGTCGATCGCGTCGGCGACCGCGTTGACGTCGAGTGCGCTCGCGTCGACGGCGTCGGTGCGGTCCAGCGCGTCCAGCAGCGCGACCCCGCGCAGGCCGGCCAGGTCAGTGCTGGTCGCCTCCGGGTTGTCGGCCATCTTCCACCCCTTCCGGAACTTTCCGCCGTAAGGCTACCGGCGAGTAGGTAGCGCGGCAAGCAACGCCGCCGACCTGGGGACGGGTACCGTCCGTGCCAGCGAGAGGGAGGAAAGAGGACTGTGCCCGACGAAGAGCAGCGCCCACCAGAGCGAGCGAGACGGCTCCCGAGGGCGGTCCGTGAACGGCAGATCCTGGACGCCGCGGTGCAGGTGTTCTCGAAGCACGGCTACCACTCGGCGTCGATGGACGAGATCTCCGAGGTCGCGGGCGTCTCCAAGCCGATGATCTACACCTATCTCGGCTCGAAGGAAGACCTCTTCGGCAAGAGCATCCAGCGCGAGGCGACCCGTCTGCTGGAAGCCATCCAGGCCGGCGTACAGCCCGACCTCCCGCCGGACATGCAGCTGTGGCACGGCCTGCGCTCGTTCTACCGCTTCGTCGCCGAGTACCGCGAGTCCTGGACGGTGCTGCACCGCCAGGCATTGACGGTCGGCGGCGGGTTCGCGGCGGAAATCACCGCGATGCGCACGCGCGCGATCGAACTGGTCGCGGCGCTCGTGGTGGCCGCGGGCACCCGCAAAGGCCTCGGCGAGCAGACGGAGTTCTCCGGGCCCGGCCTGGCCGCGGCGCTGGTCGGCGCGGCGGAATCGCTGGCCGACTGGGCACTGGACCACCCGGAGATCTCCGACGGCGTGCTCGCGTCGTGGCTGATGAACCTGGTGTGGCTTGGGTTCAACGACCTCGTGGAGGGGCAGGTCTGGAAGCCCTCAGAGGGCTGAGACCACCCCGTCCAGATGCGGTTTCGGCTTCCGCGCGTGCCACAACTCGAAGGCCCACCCGTCGTCGGTCTGCCAGGTCGTGAACGCCGCGCGGCCGGGCAGCAGCACCGGCTGCTTGAACCGCACCGCCACGCTGAACGCGTCCGGCAGCCGGCCCTCGAAGGACGCCAGCGCGTGCGCCTTCGTCCACATTCCGTGTGCGATCGCCTTCGGGAAGCCGAACAGACGCGCGGTCAGCGGGTGCAGGTGGATCGGGTTGCGGTCGCCGGAAACCTCGGCATAACGGCGGCCGATGTCGCCGGGGACGTGCCACAACGCGGACGGCTTCGGGGGCGTCAGCTGAGTCCGCGGACCAGAACCCGAACCAGCCCCGGTGCGGCGGAGATAAGTCGACACCTCGCTCCACACGAGGTCCCCGCCGGAGTGGGCTTCGCTGATCATGTCGAACTGGCTGCCTTTTTCGTGCGGCCGCAGGTTTTCCGCGCGGACGCTCACCCGGAACGTCTCGCCGAGCAGCAGCGGACGGTGCTGCGTGATCTGGTTCTCGACGTGCACCAAGCCCAGCAGCGGGAACGGAAACCCGGGCTCGGTCATCAACGCCATCTGCAGCCCGAACACCAGCATGTGCGGATACGTCGCCGGTAGCTCGTCCGAGAAGCGGAATCCGCAGACTTCGTTGTAGGCCGCCACATGTGCCGGGTCTACGACGACCTCCGGGCGCACCAACTCCGTCGACGGGAGGGTGGAGCCGCCGCCGCGGCGCAGCAGGGCTTTCGGGTACAGCGTCGCCAGGCTTGGCGCGCTCGTCAGTTCACGGACGGCCATGCCTCACGCCCCCAGCAGCGCCTGGCCGCACACGCGAACCAGGTTCCCGTTGACCGCCGCCGACGCCGGATTGGCATACCAGGCAATGGTTTCCGCGACGTCCACCGGCAGCCCGCCCTGGCCTAGGCTGGACAGCCGCCGTCCGGCCTCGCGGATGAACAGCGGGACCGCGGCGGTCATCTTGGTCTCGATAAACCCGGGTGCGACCGCGTTGATCGTGCCGCCGTACTCCGCGAGCTGCGGCGCGCCGACGTTCACCATCCCGATCACGCCCGCCTTCGACGTCGCGTAGTTCGTCTGGCCGACGTTGCCCGCGATGCCGGCGATGGACGAAACCCCGATGACGCGGCCGTTTTCGCGCAGGATCTTGTCGCCGAGGAGCTTGTCGTTCACCGCGAGCTGCGCGGCGAGGTTCACCGCGATCACCGAGTCCCAGCCACCCTCGGTCAGGTTGCCGAGCGTCTTGTCGCGGGTGATGCCGGCGTTGTGCACGACGACATCCACGCCGCCGTGCCGCGAGGTCAGGTACTCGGCGAGCTTGGCCGGGGCGTCCGCGGCGGTGATGTCCAGCTGCAGCGCCGATCCGCCGATCCGATTGGCCACAGTGGACAGATCGCCGCCCTGCGCCGGGATGTCCAGCGCGACCACGTGCGCACCATCGCGGGCGAGCGTTTCGGCGATCGCCTCGCCGATGCCTCGCGACGCACCGGTGACCAGCGCGACCTTCCCGTCCAGCGGCTTGTCCCAGTTCTCGGGCGCGGACGCGGTCTTCGCGTGCGTGCCGACACGGATGACCTGGCCATCCACGAACGCCGACTTCGCCGACAGCAGGAACCGCAGCGTCGATTCGGCCGCGTCCTCGGCCCCTTCGGCCACGTAAACCAGCTGCGCCGTCGCGCCGCGCTTCAGTTCCTTGCCGACCGAGCGGACGAAACCCTCCAGCGCGCGCTGCGCGATCCGCTCGCGACCCTCGGCCAGCTCCGGCGGCGTGCCGAGCACGACCACCCGGCCGGATGAACCCACCTTGCGGATCACCGGGTGGAAGAACCGGTAGACCTCACGCAGCTGTCCCGGGTCCTTCACGCCGGTGGCGTCGAAAACCAGCGCCGCGTGCCGGTCGGCGGGCGCGCTGATCACCTCGATGCCCGCCTCGGTGAGCTGCGCCCGGACCGTCTTCTCCAGCCGTCCGCCAGGCGCGGTGCCGAGAAGTGCGGGACCCTCGAGTGCGGGCTGGCCGGGACGGTACCGGCGCAACGTCGCGGGGTTGGGCAGGCCGAGCTTCGGCACCACGAACTTCCCCAGCGGGGTCTTCGTGAACTGCTGGTACCTGTCCGCCATCACGTGCCTCCCGTGCAGTCTGCGTCACGTCGCAGTCTAACCTACTCGCTAGTAGGTTACAGTGTGAAAGGGATGACTCCAGAGAGGTGGACGGCATGGCGACCAGGAAAGCGCCGGCGGTACGCAAGGTCGCGATCGTCGGCGGGAACCGGATCCCCTTCGCGCGGTCGAACGGCCCCTACTCACGGGCCTCGAACCAGGACATGTTCACCGCCGCGCTGGACGGTCTGGTCAGCCGGTTTTCGCTGCAGGGCGAGGTGATCGGCGAGGTCGCCGCCGGTGCGGTGCTCAAGCACTCCAAGGACTTCAACCTCGCCCGCGAAAGCGTGCTCGGCAGCAAGCTCTCGCCCGCGACGGCGGCTTCGGACGTCCAGATGGCGTGCGGCACCGGATTGCAGGCGGTCATCAACGTCGCCCACAAGATCGCACTCGGCGAAATCGATTCGGCGATCGCGGGCGGGGTCGACACGACGAGTGACGCGCCGCTGGCGGTGAACGCCAATCTGCGCCAGATCCTCGTGCAGCTCAACGCGGCGAAGACGCTCGCCGACCGGCTCAAGCTGGTCGCGAAGCTCCGGCCGGGCCACATCGTGCCGGAGATCCCGCGCAACGCCGAACCGCGCACCGGGCTGTCGATGGGGGAGCACGCCGCGCTCACCGCGCAGGTCTGGGACGTCACCCGCGAGGCGCAGGACGAACTGGCCGCGACCAGCCACCGCAACCTCGCCGCCGCCTACGACCGCGGCTTCTTCGACGACCTGGTCACGCCGTATCTCAAGCTCGCCCGCGACCAGAACCTCCGCCCGGACTCGTCGGTCGAGAAGCTGGCCAAGCTCAAGCCGGTCTACGGCGGCCCGGACGGCACCATGACGGCGGGCAACTCGACGCCGCTCACCGACGGCGCGTCGACGGTCTTGCTCGCGACCGAGCAGTGGGCGAAGGCGCACAAGCTGCCGGTGCTGGCGTACCTGACGTTCAGCCAGACCGCCGCCGTCGACTACGTGCACGGCGACGAGGGCTTGCTGATGGCACCGGCATACGCGGTCCCGCGGATGCTGGAGCGCGCCGGATTGACGTTGCAGGACTTCGACTTCTACGAGATCCACGAGGCCTTCGCGTCGCAGGTGCTCGCCACGCTCAAGGCGTGGGAGGACCCGGCGTTCGCCAAGGAGAAGCTCGGCCTCGACGCGCCGCTCGGCTCGATCGACCGCGCCAAGCTGAACGTGAACGGCTCCTCGCTCGCGGCCGGGCACCCGTTCGCCGCGACCGGCGGCCGGATCGTCGCGACGCTCGCGAAACTGTTGCACGAGAAGGGTTCCGGCCGGGGCCTGATCTCCATCTGCGCGGCGGGCGGCCAGGGCGTCACCGCGATTCTGGAGAAGTAAGCGCGAAAGGCCGCCGCCCGAACACTCGGGCGGCGGCCTTTTTCGTGCGCTCAGTCGGTAAGCGACTTCTCCGCGCGCTTGGCCAGTTTGTCGGCGCGCTTGCCCGCCTTCTTGCCCGCGCGCCGGGCCCGCCAGCCCAGCGACGGCTTGCCCGCCGTGTCGCCCGCGGCCAGCAGCAGACCGCCGGCCAGCGACGCGTTCTTGATGAACTGGATCTGCTGGGCCTGCTTCTCGCCCGGATCGGTCAGCTCCCAGAACCGGTGCGTGGCCAGCGTCGTCGGCACCAGCGACCCGAGCAGCGCCACCGCCGCCAGCCGCGGCGCCTTGCCGCTCGCCAGCGCGAGCCCGGCCCCGATCTTGACCGCCGCGTCGATCCGCACCAGCGTGGCCGGATCGCGCGGGACCTGGTCCGGAACCAGGCCCTCGACCTTGTCGAAGGTCTCGGTGAGGAACGGTTCGGCCGCCTTCGCGTGGCCCTGGGTGTCACGCAGGGCACCGATGCCGCCGAACACGAAGATCGACGCGAGCAGTGGACGTGCCACCCGGCGCAGTATCACGGTCTCGCCTCTCTGGTCTGGAATCCCTGAGAAAGAACCTACAACCGGAATTGCCCGGCACGCTCCCCGCCGAACCGGGCTAGCGATACCTAGCAGAATATTGCTCAGGTGCTAGATACCGCTAGACAGTTCTAGCGGACCTCAGGCTTGACCTTGACGCTACGTCAACCTCTACCGTCGAAGCCGTGGTCAGGAAGGAATGGTCGATCCAGGACATCGCCCGGTCCGCGGGCACGACGAGCCGGACCCTGCGGCATTACGACGCCGTCGGGCTCCTGCCGCCGACGCGGATCGGCGGCAACGGTTACCGCTACTACGACGAGAACTCACTCGTCCGGCTACAGCGGATCCTGCTGCTGCGCGAACTCGGACTGGGTCTGCCCGCGATCGCCGAGGTGCTCGACGGCCAATCCGACGGCATCGCGGCCCTCGAAACGCACCTGGAGCTGCTGAAGCAAGAGCAACGACGGGTCGGGCGGCAGATCGCTTCCGTGCGGACCACGCTGCGGAAACTGAAGGGAGGTGAACAACTGATGGCAGAGGAAATGTTCGACGGCTTCGACCACACCCAGTACGAGGAAGAGGTCACCCAGCGCTGGGGAGCCGAGGCCTACCGCAAGGGCGACCAGTGGTGGAGTTCGCTGTCTGCGGCCGAGAAGAAGGCCCACCAGCAGGAACAGGTCGACATCGGCTTCGCGTTCGGCGCGGCTCGTGACGCTGGCCACGATGCCGGTTCTGCCGAGACCCAGGCGGTCACCGCGCGGCTGCACGAGTGGCTGAAGCCCACCGGGATGGAGATCTCGAAGGGCTACTTCGCCGGTCTCGGGGAGATGTATGTCGCCGACCCGCGGTACGGCGCGTACGACGAGAAGCACGGCCCCGGCACGGCCGAGTACATCCGCGACGCGATGAAGATCTACGCGGAGCGGAACCTGACGGACTAACGCTCCGTCAGAGGCTGCGCTGGGGGTAAGGATGGACGGGGCTGCAGACCCGGCCATCTTTCTACGACACGCACTAGCTGTATATGGCTGAATATCGGGCCAGCTCTAGATACCTCGATACGGTGACAGAGTGGACCCCATCCGCAACCCCTTCGCGCCCGGCGCCGGGCAGCGGCCGCCGGAGCTGGCAGGCCGGGAACGGGAGCTGAAGGCGTTCGAGGTCGTGCTCGAACGGGTCGCCCGCGGACGGCCGGAGCGCAGCCTCGTGCTGACCGGCCTGCGCGGCGTCGGCAAGACGGTGCTGCTGGGGGAGTTGCGGTCGATGGCCGTCCGGCACCGCTGGGGAGCGGGCAAGATCGAGGCGCGCCCGGAGGCGGAACTGCGGCGTCCGCTGTCGGCGGCACTGCATCGGGCGATCCGCGACCTCGCTGTGCGGCATCGCGCGCCGGACCGGGTCGAGGAAGTGCTCGGGGTACTGAAAGCGTTCGCGCTCAAGGCGAACAAACCGGACGCGAAGCTGCGTGACCGCTGGCAACCCGGCATCGACGTACCCGCCGCACAAGGCCGCGCGGATTCCGGCGACATCGAAATCGATCTGGTCGAGCTGTTCACCGATGTCGCCGAGCTGGCCGCGGACGTCGGCACCGGCGTCGCGCTGCTGATCGACGAGATCCAAGACCTTCAGCCGGACGACGTTTCGGCGCTGTGTGCGGCGTGCCATGAGCTGTCACAGTCCGGCGCGCCGCTGGTCGTGGTCGGGGCCGGGCTGCCGCATGTGCCGGCGGTGCTGTCGGCGTCGAAGTCGTATTCCGAGCGGCTCTTCCGCTACTCGCGCATCGACCGGCTCAGCCGCGAGGACGCCGACTACGCGGTGATGGCTCCGATCGAACGCGAGGACGCCGGCATCGAACCGGAAGCGCTCGACGCGCTCTTCGACGCGTCCGGCGGCTACCCGTATTTCATCCAGGCCTACGGCAAGGCCGCCTGGGACGCCGCGCCCGCTGACCCGATCACGGTCAAGGACGTGCAGGTCGCCGCGCCCGAGGCGGAGTCCGAGCTGGCGGTCGGATTCTTCGGGTCGCGCTACGAACGCGCGACGCCCGCCGAACGCGAGTACCTGCTCGCGATGGCCGAGCTGACCCAAGGCCGCGACGAGGCCGCCGGCACCGCCGATGTGGCCGTCTACCTGGGCCGCAAGCCCTCGTCGCTGTCGCCGGCGCGCGACAGCCTGATGAAGAAAGGCCTGGTCTACTCCGCCGAACGCGGGCAGATCGCCTTCACCGTGCCGCACTTCGGGCACTACCTGCTCGGCCGCGACTGACCGGGAGTCTCGCGCTCGATACCGGTCTATGCGGCTGCCTAGCTGTCTCTAGTGATTTTGCTAGATCTTGGTAGATGAAGGTAGCGCGTTAGCGACTTGTGACCGCCAACACGCGATCTGTCCGGCGATCTTCAGGTCGCTGCCGATGATTCTTCGGCAAGTGCCCCATGTCACCGTAGATTCGTTGGCTTCCTTGTGAAAAAAGGTGCATACTAGAGACACAGCCACCGAAGACCTCCGAAGGGGATGCAGAAGACCATGAGCAACATCGCCGCCAAGCTCCGTGCCCGCCGCGCCGAGGCTCGCACTCGCCGGGCGCTGAACCGGGCGATCGACACCGCGGCCACGTCCACGGTCCGACAGGAGCTGATCGCGCTCGCCCAGGCGCGTCAGCCGTTCATGCGCTGACCTGCACAACCAACCTGTTGGTGGGTCACTCACGTGAGTGATCTAGACCACAGCGATTCCTGGGTGTAACGCCGCGGAGAGCCGCGTCGATACCCACTACGACCCCGTGATGCTGGCGGACCCCCGACCTGGCAGCATCACGGGGTTTCCATATGTCTGGACCACTTCACCACCGGGGGAATTCCCTTGCCCCGGACGGGCGAGGAGGCGATGCTTGACTCAGTCAACGATCGAGTCAAGGTGGTCCTCGTGCCGGATTCCGTCCTCGCCGAACGCGTCGCCACGGTTCGCGCGTTCAACCGGCTCTACACCGGCGTAATCGGCGTCCTCGACGAAGGACCGGCCGACGCCGAATACTCGCTGAGCGAAGCACGCGTGCTGTTCGAACTCGCCCAACAAGACCAGCTGCAGGTCAGTGATCTGCGCAAACGGCTGGCGCTCGACGGCGGTTACGCGAGCAGGCTGCTCGGCAGGCTCGAAAGCCGCGGCCTCGTCACCCGGGAACGCTGCGCGGACGACGCACGCCGCCAGCTCGTCACGCTCACCGCCGAGGGGCATGCCGCCTTCGCCGACCTTGACCACCGGTCGGCCAGCCAGATCGGCGGCCTCCTCGACCAGTTCGCCGACGCCGACCAGCGCCGTCTGCTCGGCGCGATGGGGACCATCACCGCACTCGTCGGCGAACCAGCACCGGAACCGGCGGTCACCGTGCGCGCCCCACGACCGGGCGACCTCGGCTGGGTGGTGCACCGGCACGGCGCGCTGTACGCCGAGGAGTACGGCCTCGACGAACGCTTCGAAGCCCTCGTCGCCCGCGTGATCGCCGACTTCGCCGAACACCGCGACGACCCGCGCCAAGCCGGCTGGATCGCCGAACTCGACGGCGAACGGGTCGGCAGCATCTTCTGCACCCCCGGCGACGAAGACGGCGTCGCGAAGCTCCGGCTGCTCCTGCTGGAACCAGCCGCGCGCGGGCACGGCGTCGGCAAACGCCTGGTGCGCGAATGCGTCGACTTCGCCAGCGCACAGGGATATCGGGCGATGGAACTGTGGACGCTGTCGCAGCTCTCCGCCGCACGCGGGATCTACCGCGGCGCCGGATTCGAACTGGTCGACAAGGAGGAGACGGACGGGTTCGGCCCCCTAGTGACCGGCGAAACCTGGCGGCGGGAGTTATAGATGTTCGTTCTGTACTGCGCGGTGTGCGATCGCCGGACGCTGCTGGGCGTCGACGAGATCGACTGGGTCGAGAACCTGACGCGCGGGGTGATCTCGGTATCCGGCCACTGCCCGCTCGGCCACGACGCGGTCGTCCTCACCGGCGACGCGTTCACCCCGCACGCGGACCCGCGTTATTTCGGGCCCGCGCCGCGGGTGTGGACGAAACCGATGCACCGCCTGCGCGGCTGGCTGCGTCATCGATTCGAGATGAGCCGCGATCTGCCGGGCCCGTTCTACCGTTTTTGACGCCCCATCAGGTAAAACTCCGGATTCGGCTTGAGCGCGGTCAGATGCGCGAGCCGGTTCGACATCGCGAACAACGCGGTGATCGCGCCGACGTCCCAGATCTCGTCCTCGGTCAGCCCCGCCTCGCGGGCCATCGCAAGGTCGCCCTCGCCGAACAACGCGGAATCGCGGGACAACGCGAGCGCGAGATCGACGATCGCCCGGCCGCGCTCGTCGAGTTCGACCTGCCACGGATTCGTCGCGACCTGGTCGGACAGCTCGGGATCCTTCGCGCGGATCCGCAGGATCGCCCCGTGCGCGACGATGCAGTAGGTGCAGTGGTTCGCGCCGGACGTGGCGACGACGACGAGCTCGCGCTCGGCCTTGGTGAGTCCGCCTTCGCGTTCCATGAGCGCGTCGTGGTAGTCGAGGAAGGCCCGGAGTTCGGCGGGCCGGTGGCCTAGCGCGCGGAAGATGTTCGGCGTGAAGCCGGATTTCTCCGCGATGGCACCGATGCGCTCGCGCAGATCGTCGGGAAGGTCTTCGAGTTCCGTCACGGGGAACCGGCTCACGGGGTTGGTCATGGTTTCCACGCTAACCCGCGCAGTTCGCGGACGGCAGGGGGTCGGATGCGCCAAGGTGAGCGGGTGGATGAGCGATTGGCGTTGCGGCCGATACCGCGGTGGGTGATCTGGGCTGGGCTCCCGGCGATGGTGGTGCTCGCCGGGGTGGCGGTGTGGGTGTTGCTCGCTTTCGCGCCGGACTCGGCGCAGCTGGATGCGATTCGGACTGGTGGGACGCTCGGGGTCGGGCTCGGCGGGGCGGTCGTGTTGTGGCTGGCGGTGCGGCGGCAGCGGTCTACGGAGCTGGACTTGCTGCAGAAGCGGGAGGCGCATCGGCTTGCGGAGCAGGTGGCTGCGGATACCCGGGAACATCAGCTGCGTACGGCTGCGGATGCACGGGAGGACGCGCTGGCTCGGCGGGTGACTGAGCAGTACGGGAAGGCTGTTGACCAGCTTGGGTCGGAGCGCGCGCCCGTGCGGTTGGGTGGGTTGTACGCGCTGGAACGGCTAGGGCAGGACTATGCGGACGGTCCGCTCCGGCAGATGATCGCTGATGTGTTGTGTGCGTATCTGCGGATGCCGTCGGATGACACGGCGGAGGAGGCACAGGTTCGGCGGACCGCGCAGAAGATCATCGCGAACCACTCCCGGCCAGCCGACGAGCGGCATTGGCCGGGGCTGCACCTCGACTTCTCCGGGGCAAACCTCGACCAGGCCGACTTCGGGCAATGCCGGTTCGACAGCATCCTCTTCACCAGCACCACCTTCAGCGGCATCGCCAACTTCGCGGGCGCGGTGTTCACCGTCCGCGCTGGCTTTATCGGCACAAGTTTCAGCGGGGTGGCGGACTTCGAGAACGCGAGGTTCCCCGTGGAGGCCGACTTCCGCGGTGCGGAGTTCGCCGCCACCGCGCAGTTCTCAAGAGCCCGCTTCGCCGACGCTCAGTTCGACATGGCGAGCTTCGCCGACGCACATTTCATTGAGGCGAAGTTTCGCGGCAGAACCTCCTTCGACAGCTCAGTGTTCTCCGAACGCGCCACGTTCCAGAGCGCCAAGTTCGACGGGCACACGTCGTTCGACCACGCGAGGTTCCGGCACGATGTTTCCCTGCACAAAGCGCGTTTCGCCCACAGCGCCTCCTTTTCCAGCGTGTCCTTCCAGCGTTATGCGGGGCTGCGCTCGGTCCGGTTCGAGGCCATGGCGAGCTTCGGCGAGGCCCGGTTCGGCGGCGACTTCGACTTCGGCGATTCGGAGTTCACCGTCGCGCCCGGACTGACCGGTGCCCGAGTCCGGACCGATCGGGAGGGGGCGGTGCTGCGCAACTGGCCGGACGGATGGACCCTCGGCGACCCCGAGGACGACTGGGCGCCCCTGATTCGAACCGACTGACCCCGGATGCACCCCGTTCACCCGGAAGGAGTTTGCTTACCCCGTGAACTGGACCGCGTACGTGGACGGTTACTGCGAGCGCACCGCGCCCGGACTCTGGGGAGAGCCGCTCAACGACCTGGCCAACCTGGCCTTTCTCGCTGCCGCCGGGATGGTCTGGTGGCGCGCCGACGGGCAGCGGACCGGCCGGGTCCTCGCTGCCCTGATCGGGTTGATCTTCGTTGCCAGCAGTGTGTTCCACCTGGTCGCGACGCGCTGGGGTGCGGTCGCCGACTCCACCGCCATCTTGATCTTCATTCTCTTCTACGCCGCGGTCTTCCCGCGGGTTTTCTTTCGAGCGAAAGCGAAGTGGGCCTGGCTGGGAGCACCGGCGTTCCTCATCCTCACCGGCGCGTCGGCGGCGCTCGGTGGTGGGCTGTATCTGCCCGCGCTCGTCGGGCTTGCCGGGTTCGCCATCGCGTTGGGAGTAAAGCGCGATCCGTACTGGCTGCATTTCACCATGGCTGCCGCGGTGTTCGCGTTGTCGCTGGCGTTCCGGAGCATCGATGGAGTGATCTGCGGAGACTTCCCTACCGGCACGCACTTCTTGTGGCATTTGCTGAACGCAGTGGTGCTGTACGTCGTCGCGAAGGCGATGATCGGCAAAACGCGAGAGGCCCCCGCGCCGGAAAACGACACGGGGGCCTCTGTCTAAAAAGGACTCAGTGTGCGCCGATCGGGCGCAGGTCCTTGTCGTGTTCGTCGGCGTGGTAGTCCTCGGGGGCGGTTTCGTCGTTGCCCGGGCTCCACTTCAGCGCCCGCGCAATCACCGAAACTACTGCGGCCACCACGATGTTCGCGATCAGTGCCACGAAACCGGGGTAGATCTGGACTGCCGCGAGGCCGGTGCCGCTGAAGGGGTGCCAGCCGAAGATCGACAGGTTGCCCATCGCGAGCGCGGAGCCGCCGAAGTGCAGTTTTCCGCTGGCCGGGTTGGGAATGCCGTAGAGCATGATCAGGCCCCACGCCATGCCGACGATCCAGCCGGCGATCAGCCCCGCCTTGTGGAACCAGCGCGTGTACAGGGCGATCGCCACGGCGGGCAGCGTTTGCAGGATCAGCACGCCGCCGATGAGCTGCAGGTCAATGGAGAACTGCGGGTCGATCAGGATGATCACCAGCACCGCGCCGAGCTTCACGATCAACGACGCCAGTTTGGCCTGCTTCGCCTCCTGCTTCGGAGTCGCGTCCTTGCGGATGTACTCCTTGTAAATGTTGCGCGTCCACAGGTTCGCCGCGGCGATCGACATGATCGCGGCGGGCACCAGCGCGCCGATGCCGATCGCGGCGAAGGCGATGCCGGCGAACCAGCTCGTGAACTGCGAGTCGAACAGCAGCGGGACGATCGTGTTGCCGTCCGGCTTTCCGGTGGCGGCGTTCTTCAGCGGCTTGACACCGGCCGAAATCGCGACGTAGCCGAGCAGGGCCAGCAGGCCAAGCACGAACGAGTAAGCCGGCAGCGCCACCATGTTCCGCTTGATCACGTTACGGCCGCGCGAGGCGAGCACGCTCGTGAGCGAGTGCGGGTACAGGAACAGCGCGAGCGCCGAACCGAGGGCCAGCGTCGCGTACTGCAGCTGGTTGCTCGAGGTCAGCAGGATCGAACCGGCCGGCTTGCCGGTGTTCGGGTTCGGCTTGGCGAGCGTTTCCTTGGCGGTGCTGAAAATGTGGTCCCAGCCGCCGAGTTTCGAGGGCAGGTAAATGACCGCCACGATGATCACGATGTAGATCAGGATGTCCTTGACGAACGCGATCAGCGCCGGCGCGCGGAGGCCGGACTGATACGTGTACAGCGCCAGGATCACGAACGCGACCAGCAGCGGCAGGTGCCCGACGATGCCGGAACCGTTGATGCCCATCGTGCGCAGCACGGCTTCGAGGCCGACCAGCTGCAACGCGATGTACGGCATGGTCGCGACGATGCCGGTGATCGCGATCAGCAACGCCAGCGTCGGCGACCCGAAGCGGCCGCGGACGAAGTCGGCCGGGGTCACGTAGCCGCGCGAACGGCTGACCGACCACATGCGCAGCGCCGGCAGCAGCACGATCGGGTAGACGACGATCGTGTAAGGCAGCGCGTACAGGCCGAGCGCGCCGGCGCTGAACACGAGCGCGGGCACGGCGACGAAGGTGTAGGCGGTGTAGAGGTCCCCGCCGAGCAGGAACCAGGTGATCCACGAACCGAATTTGCGGCCGCCGAGGCCCCACTCGTCGAGGTGGTCGAGGCTGCCGCCGGCCTTCCAGCGCGAGGCGACGAAGCCGAGCACGGTGACGACGACGAACAGGAACGCGAAGACGATCAGCTCAACCCACTGGATGTTGCTCATCGGGCATCACCCTCGTCGAGGTCGTCGACGCTCAACTCGTCCCGGCCCTGGTTGCGCGGCTTGTCCTTGGTAGCCAGGTAGACGATGCCGGTGCACAGCACGCCCAGCACGACGAACGCCAGCTGGAACCAATAGAAGAACGGAAGGCCGAACAGCCGCGGCTCGTCGAAGTTGAACAGCGGCGTGACCAGGATCAGCAACGGGATCAGCAACAGCAGGTTCCAGGCACTGAACTGGAACCCGCGCACCCGCCCGCCCGGTTTGGCAGTGGACATCGAACCTCACCTAACACTTACGTGACACGCGACCGCCTGACCCTAGACCGCGGTCATCCCGGCGTCATACGACTTCGATATCGATTCGATCAGCACTCCACAGGCGTTCCAGGGTGTGGACAACCTCGGGGACAACCCGCCCGCGCACGGCCTCGGCAACCGGTTCGCTACCCCTATCGGCGGGGACGAGCCGCCCCGAATGCCCCAAGAACTTGTGCCGACCGGCGGTTGTCCACGGGGTTCGGCAGCTTGTGCACAGAGTTATCCACAGGCAGTGGACAACTCTGTGGCTAAACTGGACGGCATGGTGCGCGTGCCCCTCACCGACGAAGAACGCTCCCGCGGCGAGCGGCTCGGCCTGGTGCTGCGCGCCGCGCGGGCCAGCCGCAGCATGGTCGATGTCGCGGCCGAAGCGGGCATTTCGGTCGAAACCCTGCGCAAGATCGAGACCGGCCGCATTCCGACGCCCGCGTTCTTCACTGTCGCGGCGATCGCCGACGCGGTGGGCATGCCGCTGGACCGGCTGCGGGTCGCCTGCGACGGGGATTCGGCGGCGTTTTCGCAGGCCAGTTGAGGTTTTGGGGTTTACTTCGGGAGATCGGGCAGCTGAGCGAGAAGGATGGACAGAGCTGCTGGATCTGGCCGGTGGGGGCAGGTTCGGCGGGCAGATCGGGCATGGCGTGCGGGGCACCGGGGGCGGAGCAGTTGATCCGGCCGCCGGGGGCGGAATCGGCGAGCAGATCCGACGGGCTAGCCGAGATAGACGGAGCAGCGCAGCCGCCCCCCGGCGGCCGGGGGCAGGATCAATGCCAGGGACCTAAGATGCGGGACCATACACAAAGGACGCCAACCCTGGCGAATTGCCCGGTTGATGCCCATGCGAGCGTGTCCGACCGTCTGTGAGGGGAACCCTGGGGGAATCAGAGTCTGAACTGCGCCCCGGAAGTTGGACTGGGAATCTGGTTCCGGCTGGCGGGGAGTGTGTTGGTTGTA
>NZ_JBHUKS010000007.1:0-154301 GCF_042684085.1 Amycolatopsis silviterrae | reverse complement strand
GGAAGCTAAGCCTGACTGCGCCGATGGTACTGCAACCGAAGGGTTGTGGGAGAGTAGGACACCGCCGAACTTTACCTAGAAGGAAGGGGCGGGGCCCCGGTCGAGAACCCGAAAAGGGTTTTCCCGGAGCCTCGCCCCTTTTCTCATGCCCAAAAACGGGCAGGTCAGAGCGGCAGGCCGCGGCCCCGGACTGGAGAAGAGAACACCAGCGACGTCGTCGTCTCGCCGTAGCGCTGAGCCCGTTCCACGAACTGCTCCAGCTCCGCCGTCGTGCGGCAGTGGACCCGGAGCTGCCAGCACTCGTCCCCGGTGACGTGGTCGGCGTCGGTGATCTCCGGCAGCGGGAGGATCGTCTCGCGGAAACGCGGGCCGTCCAGGCTGCGGACGCGGACCCGGACGATCGCCTGGATCGGGCGGCCCAGTTTCTCCGGGTCAATCCGTGCGGAGTACCCGGTGATGACGCCGCGGTGTTCCAGCCGGCGTACCCGCTCCGTCACGGCCGGCGCGGACAGGGAGACCCGGCGGCCGAGTTCGGAGAAGGTCAGGCGGGCGTCGGACTGGAGCAGCTCCAGAAGGTGCCGATCGACGTCGTCCAGGTCCACGTCCGTGCCCTCCCGATAGATCCCAAGCCAGCTGCCGTCCGGGCCTGGAAAGCCCTGGTGAAGACCGTAGAACACCTGGATCTTCCACTGTCTCGCACGGGGGTGCGGCGGCGAGGATTAACGGCGTGAAACCTCGCATCCTCTCCCTCCCCAGTGAAGCCGCGACCGACGCTGTCGGGTACTTCGGGCGTGAGCTTGCCTTTGAGGTCGACCCGGCCGATCTTGCTCAGGATCTCGCGGACGGACGCACTGACGGCTACGTACTGGTCGAGACTCGCAGTCCGGGGGCGTACGAAGAAGCGCACCTGCCGGGCGCGATTTGCTTGCCGTACCGGGAAATCACCGAGGAAAGCACCCGTGACCTCGATCGGGACCTCGTCTACGTCTGCTACTGCGAGAGCATCTACTGCAACGCCGCCACCCAGGGCGCATACCGGCTCGCGCGGCTTGGCTTCACGGTGAAGCGGCTCTCCGGGGGCATCACGACTTGGCTCGCGCACGGCTATCCAACCGAGGCCGGGATGCCCGTACCCTGGACGCCGTGACTCGTCTGCTCATCATCCAGCCCGATGCCAGCGATCCCGTCGGCCCGCTCGGGGAGTGGCTCACCGAGGCCGGTGCCGAACTCGATGTGCGGCTGCCGCCGGAGCAGGAGCTGCCGGCGAGTCTCGACGGGTACGACGGGCTGGTGTGTCTCGGCGGCGGCATGTCCGCGCTCGACGACGCGGCCCACCCCTGGCTCGCCGACGTCCGGAAGCTCCTCGCCACCGCGGCGGGCAAGGCGGTGCCGACGCTCGCGATCTGTCTTGGCGCGCAGCTGCTCGCCGTCGCGACCGGCGGGCAGACCGCGGTGGGCGAGGCCGGGCCGGAGGTCGGGCCGGGGCTGGTGTCGAAAAAGGACGCCGCGTGGGTCGATCCGCTCTTCGCGGACATGCCGTTCCTCCCGGACGTCCTGCAGTTCCACCAGGACGCCATCACGGTCCTGCCGCCGAGCGCCGAGCTGCTCGCGTCCTCGCCGAAGTACCCGCACCAGGCGTACCGGATGAACCGTTGTGTCTACGGTGTCCAGTTCCACATCGAGACCACGCCGGACATCGTGCTGGCCTGGGCCGAGGCCGCACCGGAAATGGCGGAACTCACCCGTCCGGGCGCGCTGGAGCGGGACACCCTGACCTCTGTGCACGCGGACCTCGCCGAGACGTGGCGTCCGTTCGCGGCCCGGTTCGTCCAGTTGGCCGCCGGGCAGCTGCAGGCGGCTCCGGAAAGTCAACGCCAGTTGCCGCTGGCTTAACGGATGACGTCGGAATCACTTACGGCGAGTTAACGGTTCACCCAAACGGTCAGGTACCTTGCGAGAGGTATTTCCGTAGGGTTCGGAGGTCGGGGTGGACCCCTCGCTGCTCGTCGTCGTCGTGATCTGCACGGCGCTGGTTTTCGATTTCACCAACGGCTTCCACGACACGGCGAACGCGATGGCGACCTCGATCGCCACCGGAGCACTCCGGCCCCGCGTCGCCGTGGCGATCTCCGCGGTCTTGAACCTGGCCGGCGCGTTCCTGTCGGTCGAGGTCGCGAAAACGATTTCCAGCGGTCTCGTCGACGAGACGCGGATCGGGCCCGCCATCGTGTTCGGCGGGCTCATCGGGGCGATCGTCTGGAACCTCTTCACCTGGTACGTCGGCCTGCCGTCGAGTTCGTCGCACGCGCTGTTCGGCGGGCTGATCGGCGCGACCTGGGTGTCGGCGGGCGCGGATTCCGTGCACTTCGCCAAGATCGTGGACAAGGTGCTCGTGCCCGCCGCCGCGTCCCCGGTGATCGCGGGGGTGGCGGCGGCCGCGGTCACCTACGTCGTCTACCGCTTCCTGGTCCGCAAGCGCGGCGGGCGCGGATTCCGGGTCGGGCAGATCGTGTCCGCGTCGCTCGTCTCGCTCGCGCACGGCACCAACGACGCGCAGAAGACCATGGGCGTCATCACCCTGACGCTGGTCGCGGCCGGCAGTCTCCCGGCCGGGTCCGCGCCGCCGATCTGGGTGATCGTCAGCGCCGCGTCCGCGCTGGCGCTCGGCACGTATCTCGGCGGCTGGCGGATCACCCACACCCTCGGCAAGGGCCTCACCGACATCGAGGGTCCGCAGGGCTTTTCCGCGCAGACCAGCAGCGCGGTGGTGATCCTGCTGTCCTCGCACCTCGGCTTCCCGCTGTCGACCACGCACGTGTGCTCCGGCGGCATCGTCGGCTCCGGCGTCGGCCGTCGCGAAGCGCCGGTGCGCTGGCGGATGGCGGGCCGGATGGTGCTCGCGTGGCTGTTCACGCTGCCCGCGGCGGCCATCGTCGGCGCGGCGGCGGGCAAGATCGCGTCGCTCGGCGAAGCCGGGACCATCGCGGTCGGCGTCGTCGGAATTCTCTTCGCGGCCGGGATTTACCTCCTGTCCCGGCGCAAACCCGTCACCGCGCACAGCTTCCAGGTCCCCGAGCCGTCCGCGGCCGACACCGAACCGGACCGCCTGGCTGCCTGAACCACCCTCGGTCCGGCTACGGTGTGAGCGATGGCAGAGCGCGCGCGGACCACAGCTTCGGCGGCCAGGTACGGCTTCACTGACACCCGGGCCGACGGTCAACTGCGCGCGGCGGGCTGGTGGACCGAAGGCGGACCGGCCGACGGGGCCACGGACGTCCTGGTCGCGCTGTCCCGTGCGGCGGACCCCGACCTCGCGCTGGCCGGGCTCGATCGCATCCGCGAGGCCGACGAACCGGGCTGGGCCGAGCTGGACCGGACCCTCCGCGAGCACCGCACGTTCCGTGGCCGGCTGCTGGGCGTGCTCGGCACCTCTACCGCGCTGGCCGATTTTCTGGTCGCCAACCCGGGCGAGTGGCGTTGCCTCTCCGACAACCGGTGCACCGATCCGGCGAAGTTCGCGGACCGGCTGCTTGAGCGGGTCCGGCAGGACGACGGCAGCTATGCGACCGGAACCGCCGCCGAACACGAACTGCGTACTGGCTACCGCGGGCTGCTGCTCGGTATCGCCGCCGCTGACCTCGGTCATCTCGTGGAGCCCGGGCTGGAGCATCCGCAGTTCCGGGACATCGCCAGCGAACTGACCACCCTCGCCGAGGCTTCGCTGCAGGCCGGACTCGTGGTCGCCGAGCAGGAGGTCGGCGCGCCGGCCGAGGGCACGCTCGCGGTGATCGCGATGGGCAAGACCGGCGGTCGCGAGCTGAACTACGTGAGCGACGTCGACGTCATCTTCGTCGGGGCGGGCGACCTTGGCGTCGCGACCCGGCTGGCCAGCACGATGATGCGGCTGGTCGGCAACGCGTGCTTCGAGGTCGACGCGGCGTTGCGGCCGGAGGGCAAGAGCGGTGCGCTGGTGCGCACGCTCGAAGGGCACACCGCGTACTACCAGAAATGGGCGAAGACCTGGGAGTTCCAGGCGTTGCTGAAGGCGCGTCCGGTGGCCGGCGACGCCGAGCTCGGCAGGCAGTACGCGGAGATGGTCGCGCCGATGGTGTGGTCGGCAGCGGACCGCGAGAACTTCGTGACCGAGGTCCAGCAGATGCGCCGCCGGGTGGAGGACCACGTCGCGTCGGAGCATCTCGAACGCGAGCTGAAGCTGGGCCGCGGCGGGCTGCGGGACGTCGAGTTCGCCGTGCAGCTGCTGCAGCTCGTGCACGGCCGGGTGGATCCCGCGCTGCGCTCGCCGTCCACTTTGGAGGCCTTGGCCGCGCTCGGCGACGGCGGGTACGTCGGCCGGGCGGACGCGGCGGAGATGAGTTCGTCGTACGAGTTCCTGCGGACCGTCGAGCACCGGCTGCAGCTGCGCCGGTTGCGGCGGACGCATCTGTTCCCGGCCTCCTCCGACACCGATGAGCTGCGGATTCTCGCGCGCGCCTGCGGGATCCGGCCGGTTCGCGGGCGTAGCCAGGGCGAGGCGCTGCTCGCTGAGTTCCGCCGCCACGCGCAGGGGATTCGGCGGCTGCACGAGAAGGTCTTCTACCGTCCGCTGCTGCAGTCGGTGGCGAATGTGCCGACGGAAGCGCTGCGGCTCACCACGAAGCAGGCCGCCAGCCGTCTTGCCGCGCTCGGGTACGCCGCTCCGGAAGGCGCGCTGCAGCACATCAAGGCGCTGACCTCCGGGGTGTCGCGGCGGGCGGCGATTCAGCAGGCGCTGCTTCCGGTGTTGCTCGATTGCCTGGCCGATACGCCGGACCCGGACGGCGGGCTGCTTTCGTATCGCAAGGTGTCCGAGGCGCTTCAGGACACGCCGTGGTACCTGCGGGTGCTGCGTGATGAAGGCACCGTGGTCGAGCGGCTCGCGTTCCTGCTCGGCACGTCGAACTTGGTCCCGGATCTGCTCGTCCGCGCGCCGGAAGTGTTGCAGCTGCTGGGAGATCCGGCTCGGCTGACTGGACGGACTCCGGCGGAAGTGGCGACATCGCTGCGGGCTGCGGTGCGTCGTCAGCCTGGGCTGAGCGCTGCGGTTACCGCGGCCCGGTCATTGCGTCGGCACGAGCTGCTGCGCGTCGCGTGTGCGGATTTGCTGGGACTGCTGGATGTTCCGTCGGTCTGCGAAGCGCTGTCGAGTGTGTGGGTGGCCGTGTTACAGGGAGCGTTGTCGGCGGCTTACCGGCAACGGCAGGCTGAGCTGGGTCGTACTCCGGCGACGATCGCGGTCATCGGGATGGGCCGGCTCGGCGGGGCGGAACTGGGCTATGGCTCGGACGCCGACGTGCTCTTCGTCTGCGAGCCGGCCGAAGGCGTAACGGACGCCGAAGCGGTGCGGTTCGCCTCGTCGGTCGCCGAGACGGTGCGGAAGATCCTCGGCGCGCCGAGCGCGGATCCGGCCTTGGTCGTCGACGCCGATCTCCGGCCGGAAGGGCGCAGCGGGCCGCTGGTGCGGACGCTGGAGTCGTATCGGGCGTACTACCAGCGCTGGGGCGAGGTGTGGGAGTCGCAGGCGCTGCTGCGGGCCCGGTTCGTCGCCGGTGACGACGAGCTTGGCCGTCGGTTCATCGAGATGATCGACCCGCTGCGCTATCCGGAAGGCGGGCTCGACCCGACGGACGCGCGCGAGATCCGGCGGATCAAGGCCAGGGTGGAGACCGAACGGCTTCCGCGCGGCGCCGACCCGACACGGCACACGAAACTCGGCCGCGGCGGTCTCGCCGACGTCGAGTGGACTGTCCAGCTTCTGCAGTTGCAGCACGCGCACGAGGTGCCTGGCCTGCGGACGACGTCGACTCTCGAAGCGCTGACCGCGTTGGCGGAGGCTGGTCTCGCGTCGGCCGAATCGGTGGAATCGTTGCGCGAGGCCTGGCTGCTGGCCACGCGCGTGCGCAACGCGACGATGCTGGTGCGCGGCAAGGCGGCGGACGAGGTGCCCGGAACGGGACGCGACCTCGCCGCGGTGGCGCGCGTGTTCGGCTACTCGGTGGACGACGATCCGGGCGAGTTCCTCGACTTCTACCGGCGTGTGACGCGGCACGCACATGCCGTGGTCGAGGAACTCTTCTACGACAACTAGCCTGAGCCTCGTGACCGACCGCGAACCGTTCCGCACCCGGATCAAGGTGCGCCACTACGAACTCGACACGCTGGGCCATCTGAACCACGCCGTGTACCACTCCTACGGCGAGGTTTCGCGGCTGGAGGTCTTCGAGGCGGCCGGCGACGGAAACCTGCGCGAGGCGCGGCTGGCGCCGGTGCTGCTCGAATCGAACATCGTCTACCGGCGGGAACTGCGCGCCGGCGACGTGGTGGACGTGACCTGCGACGCGTCGTTCGGCGAGGGCAAGGTGTTCTGGATGACCTCGCGGATCATCAAGCTGGACGGGACGCTGTCGGCCGAGATCAAGTGCACGCTGGGGCTGATGGATCTGGAGAAGCGCAAGCTGGTGCCGGATCCGCGCGGGCATTTCGAGCGGGCTGGGGTGGACTTGAAGGTGCTGTCCACTTCGGAATGATCCGCGGAATGTTAATAGCGGCTTAGTTTATCGGGTAAGCGCAAGTTTCCCCGTATGAGTATTTCTCGAAGATCTTCTTTTATGCGGTGGTCGCGCGCTTTCCTGTCGGAGTCGGTTGCGGGGTCCGTGCGTCGTGCCGCGTACGGGCGGCCGAGATCTCCTCGCCGTGCTCCTCGCTCCAGTCGATGAGACCGCGCAGCCGTCCGCTCAGGTCGTGCCCGATGGCGGTGAGCGAGTACGAGACCCGCAACGGCGTCTCGGTTTCGACCGTGCGGTCGAGCAGTCCGTCGCGCACCAAGGTGCGCAGGTTCTGCGTCAGCATCTTCTCGCTGATCCCGCCGATCCGGTCGCGAAGCTGCGCGAACCGCAGCGCGCCCGGCGCGAGTGCCAGGAGGATGAGCAGGCCCCAGCGGCTGGTCGCCTGTTCGAAGAGCGGGCGGCCGGGGCAGTCCTTGCGGAACGTCGCGTCCAGCGGCGCGGCGGCCGGGCTTCGTCCAGGGCTGGTCGCATCCACGAATGGACCTTACCAAATTGTCAGTGCTTGTCAGTGGTTTCAGTGCGGCGCAGAGGTCCCTATTCTTGCGGCATGACGAAGATCGCGGTCGAAATCTGGTCCGACTTTCTGTGCCCGTGGTGCTATATCGGCAAGCAGCGGTTCGAGGTCGCGCTGTCCGAATTCGAGCGCGCTGGGGACGTGCGCGTCCGGTGGCGCAGCTACGACCTGCACCCCGACGAAAAGAAGGTGCCGGACCTGACCATCCCGCGCAGGCTCGAACGGGACCTCGGGCTCAGCCTCTCCGACGCGGAGGCCGCGGTCGACCAGGTCGGCGAGCTGGCCGCGGAGCTGGGGTTGCGCTATCGGATGCGGGACGCGCTCCTGGTGAACTCGTTCGACGCGCACCGGCTCGCGCACTTCGCGGAGGCCCGCGGGCACGGGAACGACTTTCGCGAACGGCTGATGCGGGCCTATACCGGCGAAGGGGCGAATATCGCCGACCATGCTTCGTTGCTGCAGTTCGGCGTCGACGCTGGGCTCGACAAGGACGACGCGCAAGCATTGCTCGACAGCGACGATTACGCGGACGCTGTCCGGGATGACCACCGCGAAGGACGGGCGCTCGGCGTGAGCGGCGTTCCGACGGTGATCGTCAACCGTCAGTTCGTGGTTTCCGGAGCCGCGTCCTCGGCCGCTTATCTCGACGCCCTCCGCCGAGCCGTCACGGCCTGATCCGGCGGGCTGGTCAGCGCTACGCTGGCCAGAGAGCCTTGGGGCGTTCATGGCAGGAAGCTCAGTGCAAGTGTCACTCGACGGCTGCACTCTTCGCGGGCAGACAGCCGGAGAAGGTCCGCTGCTGGTGATGGTGCCAGGCGGAGCCGGTCAGGCACATCAGACAGATCCGATGCGGGAGATGCTCAAGCCGCGGTTCGAGGTGGTCTCCTGCGATCGCCGCGGCATCTCGCGCAGCCCGCTCGCCCCGGGCGCGCCGTCTCCGACGATCCAGACGCACGTTGACGACCTGCACAGCTTGATCGAGACGCTCGGCGGTGGCGGTGTCTTCCTCTTCGCCACGAGCATCGGCTGTCTGATCGCTCTGGATCTCTTGGCCCGCTACCCGCACGACGTCGTGAAGCTGGTCGCGCACGAGCCCCCGGACACTCATCTGCTCAGCGGCGCGGCGCGGGAAGAAACAGACGCCGGTCTCGCGCGCCTGGCCCAGACTTTTCAGACTGACGGCACCGTGGCGGCGCTGCAGCAACTCACCGCTCTGATCGGCCTGAATCCCGCCGAGCGCGAGGCCGACGCCCCGGAACTCGTGGTGACGCCGCAGTTCTTTCAGGACATGTCGTTCTACCTCGAACACGATCTCGGCGCGGCGCGCGAGTACCGCCTGGATATCGAGGCCCTTCGCACGCATCGAGACCAGGTGATCGCGGGCGCGGGCGAGAAGTCCGGCACGCTGTGGACTTGCCTTTGTGCGCAAGCACTGGCACGGGAACTGGACGTGCCGTTGACTTCGTGGCCCGGCGGTCACAACGGTCCGGCGGCGTATCCGAAAGCCAGCGCGAGGGCCGTCATCGAAGCTCTCGCCGAGGCCTGACGCGGTCAGTCCAGCCGCATTCCGTGCCACACCAGGTCGACCACTCCTTCGGTCTCCGCCTTCCAATCTCCGTCCGGGGTAAGGAAAAACAGCCCGCCGAGGCCGCGCATCAGCGTTTCCGTCTTCAGGTCCGGCCGGATCGTGCCCGCTTCCGCGTTCGCCTTCCGCAGGGTGTCCAGCGCGTCGATCATCCGCGCGTACGCCTGCGTCGGCAGTTCGCTCTGCGACGCGCGCAACGCGTTGGCCAGCCCGCGTTTCGTCATCATGTAGTGCGCCAGGTGGTCCACGATCCAGACGCGCAACGCCTGATCGGGGGAATGTTTGGCGAGTAATTCGGGCACGATCTCGACGAGCTGGTTCACCTCGCGCTCGTAGACGGCCAGCACCAGCGACTCCGGCGTGGGGAAGTGCCGGTACACCGTGCCGACGCCGACGCACGCTTCCTTGGCGACCGCGTTGAACGACACTTCTCCCGCTCGGCTCACGGTTTCCGCGGCCACCGCCAGGATCCGTTCGTGGTTGCGCCGGGTGTCCGCCCGCCGCGGGCTCACCGGCATCGCGCCTCCCGCGTTTGCTTCGCCTTGTCTGACCTGGAGCTGCTCCAGCCTCACCTGGAGCAGCTCCACTTCGTTGCGTAGCGGATTCTAATCCGCTAGCCTCGGTCAAAGCGAGCCAAGCGGATGAATATCCGGTTTACCCCGGCGGCTCGTGTTCCCGAAGGGCCGTCACCACCACCATCACGCCGCAGGACGTCCGCCGCGGACGGGCTGCGGGAAAGCGAACCCTACTGTGGACATTTCCCTTGAAGTCAATGGAAGAACCGAAGAACTCGGCGTCGAGCCGGGGGTGACCCTCCTGGACGCGCTGCGCGAGCGGCTCGGCGTCACCGGCCCGAAGAAGGGCTGCGACCGCGGGCAGTGCGGTGCCTGCACCGTGCACGTCGACGGCAAGCCCGTGCTGTCCTGCCTCACGCTGGCGGCTGCCGTGCGCGGGCCCGTCACCACCGTCGAAGGACTGTCCACAGAGGACGAACTGCACCCGGTGCAGCAGGCGTTCGTGGACCAGGACGCGCTGCAGTGCGGGTTCTGCACGTCCGGGCAGGTGATGTCGGCGGTCGCCGCGGTGCGCGACGACGTGGCCGACGTCCGCGAGTTCATGTCCGGCAATCTGTGCCGGTGTTCGGCGTACCCGAACATCGTGCGCGCCGTGGAGCAGGCGAGGCAGGCCGATGCGACCGTTTGAGCTGACCGCGCCCGCCACGGTCGAGGACGCGCTGGGCAGCGCGGGCACCTACCTCGCCGGCGGTACCACCCTGGTCGATCTGATGAAGCTCGACGTCCTTACGCCGCAGCTCGTGCTGGACATCAACGACCTGCCGCTGCGGGGCATCGACACCTCCGACGGCCTGCGCTTCGGCGCGCTGGAGCGGATGGGCGACATCGCCGCGCATCCCGGCGTGTACCCGGCGATCTCGCGCGCGCTGCTGCTCAGCGCGTCGCAGCAGTTGCGGAACATGGCCAGCATCGGCGGAAACCTGATGCAGCGCACGCGGTGCTCGTACTTCCGCGACGTCGCGATGCCGTGCAACCGGCGTTCGCCGGGCAGCGGATGTTCGGCGATTTCCGGCGTCAACCGGATGCACGCGATCCTCGGCACCAGTGATTCCTGCGTGGCCACGCACGCCAGCGACGTCGCGGTCGCGCTGGTCGCGCTCGACGCGGAGGTTGTGCTGGCCGGGCCTGAGGGCACCCGGACGGTCGCGCTCACCGAGTTCTACCGCGAGCCGGGCGACACCCCGGAGATTGAGCACGACCTGCGTCCCGGCGAGCTGATCACCGAGGTGCGCGTGCCGCGGCTGGACTGGGCGGAGAACTCCACGTACGTGAAGATCCGCGACCGGCAGTCGTACGAGTTCGCGTTGTGCTCGGCGGCGGTCGCGCTCGACGTGCGCGACGGGAAGATCGCCGACGCCCGCGTCGCGGCCGGCGGGGTCGGGACGGTGCCGTGGCGGCTGCCCGCGGTGGAAGAGGCGCTGCGCGGTGCGGAGCTGACCGAGGAGGCCTTCGCCGCTGCCGCCGCGGTCGCGGTGGACGGGGCGAAGCCGTTGTCCGGCAACGTGTTCAAACCTTCGCTGCTGAAGCGGACGATCGTCCGCGCGCTGCTCGAACTGACCGAAGGGAGCCGGGCATGAGTGCGCGGCTGGACGGTCCGCGGAAAGTCACCGGGCGGGCCGATTACGCGCTGGACCGCACGTTCCCCGGGACGCTGTACGGGTACATCGTGCTCAGCACGATCGCGCACGGCGAGATCACGGCCATGGACGTGACGGCGGCGAAGAGCGCGCCGGGCGTCGTGAGCGTGTACAGCCCGTTCGACCCGCTCGAGCTGCACGCGTACGTGTCGCAGCTGATGGGGGACGTGTGGCTGCCGCTGCACGACCGGGACGTCGTGTTTTACGGCCAGCCGATCGGGCTGGTCGTCGCGGAGACGTTCGAGCAGGCGCGGGACGCGGCCGGGCTGATCGAGGTGTCGTATCAGGAGAAGCCCGCGCTGACGTCGATGGAGGACGGCCTCGCGACCGCGGAGGACGCGCCGGAAAGCCGTGGCGCCGAACCGTCGATCGAGGTGCTCGCCGACGGCGTCGAGTCCATTGCGGACGCACTGGCGCAGAGCGCGGTCGTGGTTTCGCAGACCTACCGCACCGCGACGCAGAACCACGCGGCGATGGAACCGCACTCCGCGGTCGCGAAGTGGGACGGCGGCGAACTGACGCTCTACAGCGGAAACCAGGCCAGCCACCTGCAAGCGGCGGAAATGGCGGGGGTGCTGGGCATCGAGCCGTCGGCCATCCACGCGGTGAACCCGTACGTGGGCGGGGCGTTCGGCGGCAAGGCGGGCACCTCGGCACCGGCGATGCTCGCCGCGGCCGCGGCGAAGGCGCTCGACCGTCCGGTGAAGTGCGCGCTCACCCGCGAGCAGGTGTTCACGGCGACCGCGAACCGGCCGGCCACGGTGCAGAATGTCGCACTGGGCGCGGACCGCGACGGCACGCTGATCGCGGTGCAGCACGATTCCTGGTCGGCCACGTCGATGAGCCGGTCCTTTGTGGAGCCGACGTCGCACGGCACGTCGCGCGAGTGGTACGCGACGCAGAACCTGTCGATCAGCCAGAAAATGGTGCCGCTGCACATCCCGCCGGGCACGTTCATGCGCGCGCCGGGGGAGGCGTCGGGTTCGTTCGCGCTCGAAAGCGCCGTCGACGAACTCGCGATCGCGCTCGAGATGGACCCGATCGAACTGCGGCGGCGCAACAGCTCGCTCGCCCCGCCCGGGGTCGACCTGCAGTGGTCGAGCAAGCATCTCGACGAGTGCTACGAGATCGGGGCGCAGCGGTTCGGCTGGGCGAACCGGTCGCCGCGCGGGCACGTCGACGGGGACTGGCTCGTCGGCATGGGCACCGCGACCGCGATGTTCCCCGGCCTGCGCTTCCCGGCGACGGTCGAGCTCACGCTCAACGCGGACGAGACCGCGGACGTGTCCACGAGCGGGGCCGACCCGGGCACCGGGCTGCTCACCGTGCTGGCCACGATCGGGGCCGAATCCCTCGACATCGACCCGGAACGCGTCACCCCGCACCTGGGCGATTCCCGGTTCGCGCCGGGCGGGATGTCCGGCGGCTCGACAGCGACGGCGAGCACCGGCACCGCGATCATGCTGGCGGCCACCGAACTGCTCGACGAGCTGGTGGCGCTCGCCGCCGAGCCGGGCGCGCCGTTCGAGGGCCAGGTGGTCACGTACGCCGAGGGCCTGCTGCACGGTGACAGCGGCACCATGCCGTTCGGCGAGCTGCTGCGCGCGATCGGCCGGGAATCCTTGTCCGCCAAGGGTTCCTCCGCGCCGGGCGAGGAGATGACGAAGCATTCGTTCAGCTCCTTCGGCGCGCAGTTCTGCGAGGTGCGGGTGCACCGGCTGACCCGCGAGGTCCGGGTGTCGCGGATGCTGGGCGTCTTCGACGGCGGCCGGATCATCAACCCGATGCAGGCGCGGAGCCAGCTGTCCGGCGGCATGATCTGGGGCGTGTCGGCGGCCCTGCACGAGGGACTGGAAGTGGAGTCGAACGGCCGCTTCGCGAACGCCGACTTCGCGAGCTACCTGGTGCCGGTCAACGCCGACATCCCGGAGATCGACGTGCAGTTCGTCGAGTACCCGGACACACTGCACAACGCGGTCGGCGCCCGCGGCGTCGGCGAGATCGGCGCGGTGGGCATGGCGGCCGCGGTGGCGAACGCGGTGTGCAACGCGACCGGGATCCGGGTGCGGAGCATTCCGATCATGATCGAGGATTTGCTGGTCGAGTGAGCGGGCGGGGGCGTCCGCCCCCACGCGTCCGCCCCCACGCGCCGGATCGGCGGCGAGCGAGTGCCGTTCGGTTCGGCAGCCAGGTCCGTGAAGGGCCCCTTGAGGGAATCAGATTCCCTCAAGGGGCCCTTCACGGACCTGCAGATACGGTCATATGGGGATCAATCGGACATTATGTGAAGGTTTTCGTCCTTTGTGGACGGTCGCCGGGCTGAGCCCGGCCCGGCAACGGTGCTTCGGTCGTCCGTGAGGGGCACCTTCACGGACTCTGATTCCCTCAGGGTTCCCCTCACGGCTGTCCGTGAAGGCGACGCGGAACGGGTGCGGAACCGCTCCGCGGCGCCATTCCCCGCATTGCCGCGTTGTGAAAAATGCTCATCAGCTGTGCCGACCAGGTCTAGTCCCGGCGGCTCCGATGCCTCCCCCGCAGGTCAGCGGCCAGATTCCCGGCGCCATTCTCCCCCGCGAGAAAATCGCTCGTGCCACCGCCTTCGGGCGGTATGGTTTTGAGGGCACTTGTTCGGGGAGGCTGGCGAATGGACGCAGCACCGGCCGGGAGTGCGGACCTGCCGCGAAGAGGCGGGATCGGCTCGTGTCGCGGATCCGAACCGGGCGTTCCGCTGATCGGCCGGGACGTCGAATTCGCTGTGCTGGCAGGGGCGATCGCCGCCGCGGGCGAGGGACGGGGCGGCTCGGTCCTGGTGTGCGGGCAGCCGGGGATCGGCAAGTCCCGGCTGGCCGCCGAGGCGATCGGGGCTGCCCGGGGCAAGGGATTCGCGATTGTCGAGGGGCGGGCGGACCCGTTGTTGTCCGGCCTTTCGTACGCGCCTATCGTCCAGGCATTCCGCGGCCATCTGAGTGAATCGGCCGGATTTTCTCCGGATCCCGGTAACGTCGGCGCATTGTTCCCCGACTTGCGTCCGGTTTCGCCTGAAGCCGGGGATCCCGGGCTGCAGCGCACGCGGATGTGCGAGGCGGTGCTCGCGGCGACGCGTCAGCTCGCCGTCCGTTCTCCGGTGCTGCTCGTGGTCGACGATCTCCATTGCGCTGATCGGGGGACCATCGAACTGCTGCACTATCTCGGGCGCAACGCGGAGGAACTGCCGCTGCTCGTGGTCGGGTGCTTTCGCTCAGGCGTGGACAACGAGGCGCTCGGCGCGATGGCGGAGGCGGCCCGGCGACACCCGGCCGGGCGGTTGCTGGAACTCGCGCCGCTGCCCGACGAGGCGGTGCGGGATCTGGTGCAGCACGTGCTGGGCACCCCGCCGCCGCTCGCGCTGCTTCGGGCGGTCACGTCCCGGGCGTCCGGGGTCGCGTTGTTCGCGGTCGCGCTGACCCGGCATCTCGCCGCCAGCCGGATGTGCGGGCCGCTGCCCGAGGTGATCCGGGACGTCGTGCGCGAGCAGATCGGGCTGCTCGGGGAGGCGGACCGGCGGCTGCTGGAGGTGGTCGCGGTCGCCGGGACGCACGGGCGGCCGGAGGTGCTGGCCGACGTGGCCGGGCTGGGGCTGCCGGGCCTGCACGCGGCGTTGCGCCGGCTGGTCGGCAGGCGGCTGGTCGTCGAGCATCAATCCCCGGTCGAGCCGCATTACCAAGTGGCGCATCCGCTTTACGCCGAGGCGGTTTACCACGAGCTGCTGCTTGCCGAGCGCCGGACACTGCACGCGGCGATCGGGGCGGCGTTGCACCGGGCCGACCGCACTGTCGCGGCCGCGCCGCACTACGCGGCTGGTGGCGACAGCGTTCCGGTGGACCGGGCGATCGAGGCGTTCAGCGCCGCCGGGAGCCGTGCGCTGACTGTCGGGGATCTGGACGAAGCCGCCGAGTACCTGGCTGCGGCGCTGCGGCGGGCGCGGGACGCACGGCCGGACGCGGTGCCGGCGTTGCTCGTGGATTTGGCTCGGCTGCAGCAAGGGCGCGGCCGGCTGGACGAGGCCGCCGAGTTGCTGCGGGACGCGGTCGCGCTCAGCGAGCGGCGCGGGCAGGACACCGAGCGGCGGCGGGCGTGGCGGCATCTGCAGGCGCTGCTCGAAGTCGAGCGCGGGAACCTTCCAGCGGCGGTCGGGCTCGCGCGGGCCAGCGGGCGCCGTCCGGCGACGGATCCGCCGACGCGGTTGCTGATCCACTGGATCATCGCGTTGCGGCACGGCGATTTCCCGGAGCTGGCGGTGATTTCGCGGGAGCTCGTCGCGCTTCCGTCCACAAGCGACACTCCGGGCGCGCACTCGGTCGCGCATCTCGGGGCCGGTGCGCTGGCGGCGCTGTCCGGCGACATGGAAACCGCCGTGGTGGAGCTGCGCGGCGCGCTGGAGCTTGCGCTGCGCTGCGGCGACGAGGGTCCGCGTCTCGCGTTCGCGCCGCGGATGATGCTCAACGGCCTGTCCACGCTGCGCGGTGATCTTGCCACCGCGATCCGGGTCGCGGACGTCGGCAGCACTCCGGCGGTCCGGCAATGGCTGCCGTCCGCGACGTGCTACCTGCAGACAATGCTGGCCACGACGCGGTATTTCGCCGGTGATCTGCGGACCGCGCAGTCTGAAATGGACAGTGCGGTGGCCGAGGCGCGCCGGGTCGGGCAGGACCGGCTGGTGGGGCGGACCCTCGCCGGGCGCGCTTTCGTCCGTGCCGAGCGCGGGCATCTCGACGAGGCGGCCGCGGACTTGGCCGACGCGCGCCGGCATTACGACCCCTCGCAGATCGACCTGCTGGACGCGTTCGACCTGGCGGCGACGGCGCTGGCGGTGCGGCGCGGAGTGGCGGCACAGGCTCCGCCGCTCACCGACACGCTCCCGTTCGGCGACACGCAGCTGAACTGTCTCCGGGTTTCCTTCGCCGGATATGCCGCGGTGCAGCGGGGAGACCTGGCCGAAGCCGATCGCGTGGTCGGCCTGCTTCGCGCGGCGGGCAGCAACGCTCCGGTGCTGCACGCGCTCGCGGACCGGCAGCAGGGCTTTGCCGACGCGGCCAGGGGAAAGGCCGTCGTGGCGGTCGAGCGGCTGCGCGGTTCGGCGACCGCGTTGCGCGGCTTCGGGATGAATCTGCTTGCCGCACAAGCCGAATTGGAGCTGGCCGAGCTGCTGTCCCCGGCCGAGGCGGAGGCGGTGACGTCCTCGGCGACGGCGGCGTTCACCGCGGCGGGCAGCACTCCGTGGCCGGAGCGGATCGTGAAGCAGGGCCATTCCGTCCCGGCGCAGCGGTCCGGGCCGCTGACCCGGCGGGAATCGGAGATCACCGCGCTGGTCGGGAACGGGCTGTCGAACGCCGACATCGCCGCGGCGCTGTTCCTCAGCGAGCGGACCGTGGAGACGCATCTGCGCAACGTCTACCGCAAGCTCGGGCTCAAATCCCGGGTCCGGCTCGCGCAGTGGGCGCGCGACCGGCGCGGGGAGGGCGCTCGCTGACCGGTCGGCGCATGCCGGGCAAGAGGAATATGCCGAAACGGACTGCGATCGCGGCGGGGAGCCGCCGCGGTGACGTCGCGGTGACGGATTCCGATCACACTGTCCCGGTGGTCCAGTGATCGGGAGGGTCCGATGGAGCAGCGCGTCCGGATGCCCGCGCCGGGACCCGCCGGGCCCGAGCCCGCGCGCGGCGGGAATCCTCTCGAACCGGGCATCCGGCACTTCATGGAGGAGCGCTTCGGCCAGGACTTCAGCCAGGTGCGGGTGTACTCGGACCGGACGGCGGCCGAATCCGCGGCCTGGCTGGGCGCGAAGGCTTACACGGTCGGCGAGCGCATTGTCTTCGGTACCGGCGAATACCGGCCGGAGACGAGCGCGGGACGGCGTTCCCTCGCGCACGAGCTGGCACACGTCGTCCAGCAGCGTCGCGGCGGCGGGCCCGCCTCCGGGCATTCGCTCGAACGGTCGGCGGACGCGGCGGCGAACGCGGTGGCCGGCGGCGGCTCGGTCCGGGTGGCCGGGGCCAGTGCGCCCGGTCTCGCCCGGCAGGCTGAGCCGGACACCCGGGCGGTGGTCGCGAATCTCCGCGGCAACCGGGTGTTCGGGGCGGTCCGGGCGGCGGTCTCGGTGCTGTCGGCGCCGCTTCGGTTGCTGGGGTGGGCGATCACCGGGGCGGCGGTCGGGATGCGGGCCTCCGGCAATGCCGGTGCGGGGGTGGGGGTCGGCGCGGGGCAGGACACGATGGTCTTCGTCAACCTGGAGTCCGGCGAGGTGACCACGGACATCATCGGGTACGGCGAACTCGGGGTCGCCGTGACCGCGGGCGGCAGCGAAGCGATCGTCGTGGCGCTTCGGCTCGGCCCGGCCGGGCAGGCGGGGAATGTGTCCGGCGCGTACGCGGGCGGGAGCGTTAACGTCGCGGCGAAGTTGCTCGCTGGGGTGGGATTTTCGGTCAGCACCGGGCTTTTCTCCGGGGAGGAAGGCTGGGTGGCCGCCGCGTTCAGTCTCGGGGCCGAGGCCGGGGCGCGGGTTTCGGGCAGTTACGGCGTGAGCGCGGTGGACACGGTCGCGCCGGCGGTCGCGGCGTGGACTCGCCGGGTGGCGACCGGGCTCGCGTCCGGGGTGCAGACGGCGGGCGCGATCGGGCAGGGCATCAGCAGCGCGGTGGCGCAGATGTTCGGCAGCGTGATCGGCATTCTCGACCCGGCCAACTGGAACCTCGCCGGATACACCCCGGCAGAGCAGCAGGCGTGGCGAGAGTTCGGCGGGTACCTGGCGCGGGTGATCACCAGCACCACGCTCGACCGGTTTCTCGCCGGGGAAGCGCAGGGGGTGCCGGTGTCGCGGCGGATCGCGTCGATCGGGGACGTGGGCGTATTCATTCGCGTTTCCGAGGCCATCAACGCGCGGTACCGCCGAATGGCTGGAGCCGCATTGCGGCCGGGTGACGAGATCTGGCCGGCGAATGCGTTCACGGAGCGCACGTACCTTCAATTTCTTGCCTTCATGCGGGACCAGCGATTGCTGGCCGGGGCTGGTCCGGGCGGCTCGTTCGCGCCGGTGCGGGAGCGGCCGTGAGCGAAGTTACGTGGTAGCACGGATGGCGCGGCGGCGGGCCGGTCACGATCATCGGAGTTCGGCCGGCGGCGTTCCCGGGGGACGCCGCCGAGGATCGAGGGGGTGTCGGTTCGGATGGTCGGTTCCAGAACAGCGGTGGAGTACGAATCGGGAGAGGGGACAGGATCGGCGTCGGTGCTCGTCGTGCAGACGTTGCCGGCTTTCGCGGTGGACGGAGCGGTCGGCGCGCGACCGCTTTCCCGTGCGGCGCAACGGTTGGTGACCTACCTCGCGCTGCGCGACCGGCCCGTGCGGCGGGCCGAGGTCGCGCACGCGCTGTGGGCGGACTCGTCGGAGGAACACGGTGCGGCGAGCCTCCGCACCACGTTGTGGCGGATCGGCCGGGTGCACCGCGATCTGGTGCAGGCGAGCGCGGAACGGCTTTCGCTCGCCGATACCGCGGCTGTCGACGTGCGGGCCGCGTCGAGCCTGGCGCGTTCGCTCGCGTCCGACACCGCGGAGCTTCCCGGCGACAGCGAACCGGTGATCAGTTTGCTGTCGACCGATTTGCTGCCGGATTGGTACGACGACTGGCTTTTCGTTTTCCGCGAGCGATGGCGGCAGCTTCGGTTGCACGCGCTGGAATGCCTTGCCGGACGGCTCGGCGAGGCGGGCCGCTTTTCCGAAGCGATCGACGCCGCGCTCACCGCGGTGGACGCCGAACCGTTGCGGGAAAGCGCGCACCGGTGCCTGATCCGCGTGCACCTTCTCGAAGGAAATCGCGGCGAGGCGGTGCGCGCGTATCGCGCCTTGGCCGAGTTGCTGCACAGTGAACTCGGCGTCCGGCCCAGCGCGAGCGTACGGGCTCTGCTCGCCTGATCCGGGTGACGGTGCGGTGACGGAGAACCGTTGTACTGCACCGTATGGCAGGTGCGGACTCGGAGCGAATCGCGCTGCACGTCCTTCGGGCGTGGCGCACGTCCGAAGGACAGTTGCGGGTCCGCATCACGACGACCGCGGACGTGCGCACCGACGCGACGACGTCGGAGGTGCTCACGACCCGCGAACAGGTTCTCGCGTCGGTGGACCGCTGGCTGAGCCGGATCGGCGCGGAAGACGGCGACGTGACGCCGCGGTGACGGAACCAGTGCACGCTCAGTACCACGGCCGAGAAAGCCGCGGAGGGAGACGGCCATGCCCATCACGCCCACCTTTCCGGGTGTCTATATCGACGAGCTGCCGAGTGCGGTTCGGACCATCACCGGGGTGCCCACCTCGGTCGCGGCTTTCGTCGGCACCGCACCGCGCGGCGTGACGAACGTGGCGGTGCACATTACGAGCTGGGAGGACTACGAACAGGAATTCGGCGGGCTCGACGCGGCGAGCGACCTCAGCTACGCGGTCTGGCAGTTCTACCAGAACGGCGGCAGCGAAGCCGAAATCGTGCGGGTGTTCGGCACGGTGGCGCCGCCGAAGACTCCGGATGCCGAGCCGGCCGCCGAGGATCCCAAGCCGCCTCCGCCCGCCGCCGCGGCGAAGATCGTTTTGCCGAGCGGGCCGACGCTGCACGCGCGGGGAGAAGGGTTCTGGGCCAACGGAAATCTGCTGGCGCGGGTCGACTACAGCACCGCCGCGGAGGGCGCGGACAAGCTGTACAACCTCACGATCCGGGACAAGACCAGCAAGGTCACCGAGCAGTACCTCAACGTCAGCATCGACCAGAAGTCCCCGCGGTCGCTGGGGAACGTCATCGCTTCCTCGGCGTTGATCGGCAAGGTCGAGAACCCCGGGAACCGTCCGGCCGAGCACAGTTCCGCCGATCTGGGCGAGGGCGAGGACCCGTTCCTGGACAAGGACAAGAAAGACGTCTGGTACACCGCGGCGAGCGGCGGAGACAACGGACCGGATCCGCGGCCCGCGGACTACCTCGGCGACCCGGGCAATCAGAGCGGTATTTACGCCTTGCTCAAGACCGACATTTTCAACATGCTCTGCCTGCCCGGCGCGCCGGGGCTGATCGGCGCGGACAACATTCTGGACAAGGCGCTCAAGCTGTGCGTGGACCGCCGGGCGATGCTGATCGCGGATCCGGATCCGAACTGGAAGACGCCGGCCGCGGTGTCGACGGCGGTGAAGGATGCCGGGTTCGTGCTGAACGGCGAAAACGGCGCCAACGCGGCGCTGTACTTCCCGCAGATCAAACAGCCGGACATCAAGCAGGAGAACCGGGTTCGCGATTTCCCGCCGTGCGGGGCGATCGCCGGGATCTGGGCGCGCACGGACGTCCGGCGGGGCGTCTGGAAGGCACCGGCCGGCACCGAAGCGACGTTGAGCGGGGTCAGCGCGCTGAGCGTCAAGCTGACCGACCCGCAGAACGGCGTGCTCAACCCGCTCGGCGTCAACTGCCTGCGCGGCCTGCCGTCGGTGGGGAACGTGGTGTGGGGCGCGCGCACCCAGCGCGGCGCGGACGTGCTCGCGAACCAGTGGAAGTACCTGCCGGTGCGGCGATTGGCTTTGTTCGTCGAGGAAAGCCTTTTCCGCGGCACGCAGTGGGTGGTGTTCGAACCGAACGACGAACCGCTGTGGGCGTCGATCCGGCTCAACGTCGGCGCGTTCATGAACACCCTGTTCCGCCAGGGCGCTTTCCAGGGCCGCACGCCGAAGGACGCCTATCTGGTGAAATGCGACGCGACGAACAATCCGCAGAACGACATCGACCGCGGCATCGTCAACATCCTGGTCGGGTTCGCCCCGCTCAAGCCCGCCGAGTTCGTGCTCATCCACATCCAGCAGCTCGCCGGCCAGATCCAGGTGTAGGGGGAACCGTCATGTCCGACAGCAAGACGAAACGCCGCGACCCGTACAAGAACTTCCGGTTCCGGGTGAAGTTCAGCGGCGGCGACTATCTGCTCGGGGTCAGCAAGATCACCGGGTTCAAGCGGAGCACCGAGGTGATCAAGCACCGGTCCGGCGGCGATCCGGCGACCAGCGCGAAACTCCCCGGCCGCACCGAATACGACGCGATCACCCTCGAACGCGGCGTGACCGCGGACAAGGTGTTCGCGCAATGGGCGAACCGCGTGTGGAGTTTCGCCAACTCCGGGCAGGGGCTGGAGACCTCGCTCAAGGACTTCCGCCGCGACCTCATCGTCGACGTGTTCGACGAGGGCGGCCAGAAGGTGCTGTCCTATCAGGTCTTCAACTGCTGGGTTTCGGAGTGGCAGCCGGTGTCCGATTTGGACGCCAACGCCAACGCGGTGGCCGTGCAGCACATCAAGGTCGAGAACGAGGGGTGGGTCGCCGAGGAGGTTTCGGAGCCGCAGGACGTGTTCTTCGAAGATCCGGCGTGATGTTCACCGAGGCGAGTCTCCTGGACGTGTGGGAGACGGCGCACGGGCTCAGCGCGGTCCGGCGGGCGCTCGTCCTGGCGGTCGCGGGCGGTGCCGAACCGGCCGCGGCCGGCGATCTCGCAGTGGGCCAGCGGGATGAATTCCTGCTGGCCCTGCGGGAACGGTGCTTCGGTACTGCTTTCCCGTGCCTGGTGAACTGCCCGTCGTGCGGCGAGGAGCTTGAGCTTGAGCTGGCAAGCCGGGATCTTCGTCCGTCGCGAGTGGACAGTCCGGCGATGATCGCGGTGGACGGGTACGAGGTCGAGTTCCGGCCGGTGACGAGCCGGGATCTGCTGGAAGTCCACAGTAGACGCGCACTGCTGGAAAGGTGTGTGGTGGCGGCGCGGTCTGGCGGGCAGGACGTGGACCGGTCGGAGCTGCCGGACGCGGTGCTCGCCGCGCTGCCGGACGCGCTGGCCGCGTGCGATCCGCAGGCGGACGTCCGGATCGATCTGGACTGCGCCGTGTGCGGGCATCGCTGGGCTTCTCCGTTCGACATCGCGGTGTATCTGTGGACGGAGCTGGAGGCCTGTGCGCGGCGGCTGTTGTACGACGTGCACGCGCTCGCGCTCGCTTACGGCTGGTCGGAGGCGGAAGTGCTCGCGGTGAGCCCTGGCCGGCGCCGGCGTTATCTCGAACTCGCGGGGACTACGGCATGAATGATTTCGTGGACCGGCTGCTCGGCCGGGTCGACGCGCCGCCGATCCGGCCGCTCGTGCCGACGTTGTTCGAGCCTGCGAGCCCGGTCGGAGCGGAGCCGGACCTGCCGATGGGCACGTTCACCGAGGCGGAGCCGAAACCGGTGGCGGGTAAGGAAGTCGAGCGCGTCCGCGAGGTGCTCGGGCCGGAGCGGGTCGAACAGGTCCGCGACGTCTCGGTGCCGCTTCCGGGGAAGGTCGAAAGCGTGCGTGAAACCGTGCTGCCGCAGGCAAAACTGGTCGAGCACGTCCATGAGGTTCCGCTGCCAGCTCCGAAGCCGGGAGATCCGGCCGCTGTCGTGCGGGAAAGCGTCGTCGAGTCTCGGACGCACACCGAGCACGCGGCCGTCTCCCATACGGAGCGGGTCACCGAACGATCACTGGAGCGCGAGACGCGGACGGAACAGCTGCGGCGAGACGTCGTGGCGGTACCGCGGCCAGCCGACGCACCGGCACCGCAAACCACGCCAGCGCCAACCGGGTCGGCTCCGGTCGCGCGGGCTTATCCGGTCGAGCCGGTCCGGGCGCATCCGGTCGCCCGTGCGGAACCGGCGCCACCGCCGCCGCAGGCCCTGGTGGTCCGGCGACGGAAACCACCGGCCGAACCGGACGTGCACATCAGCATCGGCCGGGTCGAGGTGACCGCGCGTCCGGCACCGGCTCCGGTCGCGAAGCCGCGGCCGGAGCGGAAACCGTTGCTGAGCCTCGACGACTACCTCCGGGAGCGCGGATGAGCGACGCCAATGCCATCGAAGCGGTGACCGAGGCGCTGGTCCAGCTGGTCCTCGAAGGCGCGCGCGAGGTCGAGATCGGCGCGAAGGTCGAAGCGCGCCCGCCGCACGAGACGCCGGGGCCGAGCGGCGATCCGCAGCTGAACCTGTTCCTCTACCAGATCGGCATCGACGAGGGGCTGCGCAACGAGGATCCGGTGGGGCTGGGGCCCGGCGAGCACGGCGATCCGCAGCTGCCGCTGATCCTGCACTACCTGCTCACCGCGTACGTGCCGGGTGGCGCGGACACCATCGCGCACCGGATGCTCGGCGGGGCGCTGCGGACGTTGCACGAGCATCCGCACCTCAGCCGGGAGCGGCTGCGGCAGGTGCAGTCGCCCAGCGACGTCTCGGAGCAGTCCGAGCTGATCCGGCTCACCTGGCAGTCCTTCGCGGAGAAGGACATTTACTCGCTCTGGTCGGCGTTTCAGACCAGCTACCGGCTCACCGTGGCCTTCGAGGCCAGGCCGGTGCTCATCGACAGCCGACGTCCGCCGCGGTTGCCGGTGCCGGTGCTGCGCCGGGGCGCGCAGGACCGCGGGCCGGAAGCGGCCTCCGGGGTCGAATCGCCGTTCCCGCAGCTCAACGCGGCGGTGCCGGTCGCGATCGGCACCGATGGCCGCGAGCACGAACAGGCGTCGGTCAAGCTCGGCGGCCGGGTCGTGCTGCGGGGTGCGCATCTCGATCTGGCGAACGAGGTGCGGCTGACGCATCCGCTGCTGGCCGAACCGGTCTCGATCCCGGTCGTTCCGGGGAACGCGGCCGAGGTCCGGTTCGAGCTGACCGGGCCGCCGCAGGCGTTTCCGGCCGGGCTCTGGTCGGTGGCGCTGGTGTCCGGCACGACGGCGACGAACGAGGTTTCGCTGGCGGTCGCGCCGGAGATCACCAGCCGGATGCCGATGACCGTGCACCGGAACGGATCGGCCGCGGTGGTCCGGCTCGCCTGCCGTCCCCCGGTGCGGACCGGGCAGCCGGTGCTGCTGGTGCTCGGGTCGCGGTCGGTGCTGGAGCGGCGCGCGGTCGCGGCCCGGCCGGACGATCCGGTGACCGGCGCGGACCTGATCTTCGACGTGCCGGACGCGCCGGTCGGCACCCACCTCGCCCGGCTCCGGATCGGCGGCGTGGACAGCCTGCTGGTCGACCGCACCGGGCCGAAGCCGAAGTTCGACGCCACCCAGACGGTCACGATCTCATGACCGGCGACTGGGAGGCGGCCAACGGACGCTTCCTCGCCGCGTCGCTGGAGTGGCTGCGGGAACGTCTGCGTCACCCCGGCGAAGAGGTCCCGGTCGAAGCTGTGGAATCCGCAGAGGCGATCGACCCGCCGCCGGCGCTGACCGTGCTGGCGGCGCGGCTCGGGCTGTCGCGGTTCGAACGGGACACCTTGCTGCTGTGCGCGGCCGTCGAGCTGGATCCGTCGGTCGCGGGGCTGTGCGCCGAGGTGCACGGCAATCCGCACATGGCGTATCCGACGTTCGGCTTGGCTCTTCGGGTGCTGCCCGATCCGGCGTGGGAAGCCGTGTCGCCGCAAGGCGGTTTGCGGTATTGGCAGCTCATCGAGGGTGTTTCCGGGCAAGGCGTGGTGTCCGCGCCGCTGCGGGCCACCGAGCGTGCGGTCAACTACCTGAAGGGCCTCAACAGCCTTGACGACCGGCTGACTCCGCTGGTCACGCCGCTGGCTCCGGCTGAGTTGTCGGCGTCGCAGCGGCGGGTCGCCGAGGAGGTGGCGAGCCAGTGGGCGCTCGCCGGTCCGGTGCAGCTCACCGGTGCCGACGAGGCCGCCAAACGGCAGGTGACCGCCTACGCGGCGGAGATCTCCGGGCTCGCGGCGTATCGGCTCCAGGCGTCCGCGTTGCCCGCGCAGCCCGCGGAGCTGGGTCAGCTGGCGCGGATCTGGCAGCGCGAGTCCGCGTTGCTGCCGCTGGCGTTGTACCTCGAAGGCGACGGGACGGACGCTGGGCGCTTTCTCGACCGGATCGGGGGACCGGCGGTGCTGGCGGTGCGCGAAGGCGGGCCGGGGCTCCGGTCGTTCGAGGTCAGCCCGCCGACGCCGGCGGAACGCGCGCTGGCGTGGGGCGAAGTGCTCGGGACGGACCAGGCGGCGATCGACGCGCTGTCCGCGCAGTTCGCGCTCGACCTGCCGGGCATCGCGGCGGTGGCGGCGGTCGCCGGAGCCGATCCGGAAAAGGTGTGGCAGGAATGCCGGATCCGCACCCGGCCGAGGGTGGACGGGCTCGCCCAGCGGCTCGAACCGGCGGCGGGCTGGGACGATCTCGTGCTGCCGGAGCAGGCCCGCTGGCTGCTCGGCGAGATCGCCGACCAGGTCGGGCAGCGCACGACGGTGCACGAGACGTGGGGCTTCGGCGGCCGCAATCTGGGGTTGAGCGTGCTGTTCACCGGGCCGAGCGGGACCGGCAAGACGATGGCGGCCGAGGTGCTGGCGGACCGGCTGGCGCTGGACCTCTACCGGATCGATCTGTCCACAGTGGTCAGCAAGTACATCGGGGAGACCGAGAAGCACCTGCGCAAGCTGTTCGACGCGGCCGAGGGCGCGATCCTGTTCTTCGACGAGGCGGAATCGCTGTTCGGCAAGCGCGGCGAGGTCCGCGACGCGCACGACCGGTACGCCACCATCGAGGTCGACTACCTGCTGCAGCGGATGGAAGCCCACCGCGGCCTGGCGATCCTCGCGACCAACATGCGGTCGACGCTGGACACCGCGTTCCTGCGGCGGCTGCGGTTCGTGGTCGAGTTCCCGTTTCCCGGCCCGGCCGAGCGGAAAATCATGTGGCAGAAGGCGTTCCCGGCGCGGGCCCCGTGCGAGGGTCTCGACTTCGACCGGCTGGCCCAGCTGCAGACGAGCGGTGCGATGATCCGGAACATCGCGCTCAACGCGGCTTTCCTGGCCGCGGCGGCCGGGTCCTCGATCGTGCAGGACACGGTGCTGGCCGCCGCGCGCACCGAGTTCCGGAAGCTGGAACTTCCGGTGCCGGAACGGGATTTCCGGCGATGATCGAGGTGCGGATCGACCGGCTGGTGCTGGACGGCCTGGACGGCTCGCCCGGCCAGCTTCGCGACGCGATGCAGACGGCGCTGGCCCGGCAGCTGGCGGACGCGCCGCGCCAAACGTGGCAGGCGGCGCGGCGTCGCCGGGTCGTGGCACCGGATCTCGCCGATGGTTCGCTCGCCGAAGCGATCGCGCTGTCGATTCACCGGGGTATTCGCGAGGCGGCCGGCTGAGTCGGCTGTCTGTGAGGGGCACCCTGAGGGAATCTGATTCCCTCAGGGTGCCCCTCACAGAATTGAAGAAACGGGCATTGCGGGGCTAATCGGGCATTTCGCTGGTCTGGGTGTCCTTTATGGACAGTCGGTAGGCTGAGCCGCCTGGCTTAAGTCCCCGGCATGGGAATCCACGTCCGTGAAGGTGCCCCTCACGGACGTGAAGATACGGCCAGCGCCGCATCACGCGGAACACGCTCTGAGCGGTGACGCCTTGGTGACGGGGTTCCGGCACGCTTTGGGGGCAAGGCGTTCCGCCGTTCGCTGGGGAGGACCACGACGATGACCACCTTTCCGCAGAGCCTGAATCCCGTCCGGGGCGGGTTCGTGCTCGTGGATCCGGACAGCGGACTGCCGTCGAAGACGATTCCGTTCCAGTACAACCCCGACACGCTCACCCGGACCGTGCAGCTGCAGGGCATCGGCTCGGAACCGGGCGACCGGCTGGAATCGTTGCGGCTCAAGGGCCCGCCGCACGAGTCGTACCGGTTCGAGGCCGAGTTCGACGCCACCGAAGCGCCCGCCAAGTTCCCCGACGGATTGTTCCCGGTGCTCTGCGCGCTGGAGAAAAACATGGCGCCGACGTACGCCCAGCTGCGGAACGAAGACCAGCTGGCCGGACAGGGGCAACTCGAAATCGTGCCGGTGGAAGCGCCGCTGACGGTGCTCGTTCTCGGGCCGAAACGCGTGGTGCCGGTGCGGATCACCGACTTCAGCGTCACCGAGGAAGCCTTCGACGCCACGCTCAATCCGATCCGGGCGAAGGTCAGCGTGACCGTCCGCGTGCTCACGGTCGACGACCTCGGCTACCCGCGTCCCGGCGATCCGGGTGCCCGCGCCAAGGGCGGAACGCTGTATCTGACCTATCTGCAGCAGAAAGAACGCTTCGCTGACGGAGTGAACCACCCGGTGACCGACGTCGGCGTGCCGACTGTCTAGGAGGTGCCCGATGTTCTCCGCGACCAGCCGCTACTACGGCCTGCCCACCGCGGTCCGCGATCTCCCGGACGGCCGCTCGGTCCGCTTCGTCCAGCGGCGGCTGCTGCCGCATCCCGAGCAGCTCGCGCAGATCGGCGAACGCGTGGTGAAACCCCGCGACCGGCTCGACCGCATCGCCGGCGACGTGTTCGGCGACGCCGAGCAATACTGGCGGATCGCGGACGCGAACCGCGCGATGGATCCGGACGAGCTGACCGCGGAACCGGGCCGCCGGCTGCGGATCACCCTGCCGCCCGGGATTCCGGCGGGAGGGACCGCTGGTGGGTAAGAGCTTTCAGCTGCAGCTGATGATGGGCCGGGTGCTCGCCGCGCCGGTGCCGCACGCGCTGATCGACGCGCTGCAGTCGGTACAGGTCACCTCCGCCGCGGGCGAGCGGAGCGGGTTCCAGCTGACCTTCGCGGTGAGCCGGAACTCGGTGCTCACCCGGACGTTGCTGCCGTCCGGGCTGCTCGATCCGCCCGCGCGGGTCGTGCTGTCGGTGATCGTCGGCGGTTCGCCGGACGTGCTGATGGACGGGGTGATCACCCGGCACGAGATGAGCCCGGGGGCCGGGCCCGGCGAATCGCGGCTCACGGTCACCGGCGAGGACCTCACCGCGCTGATGGACCTGCGGTACGAACAGGAGATCTTCCCCGGGCTGCCGCTGCACGTGCGGGTGCTGAAGATCCTGGCGAAGTACGCGATGTACGGAATCGTGCCCGCGCCGGTCCCCGTGCTGTTCTGGGAACCGGAGCTGCCGCAGGAGCGGGTCGCCGGCCAGTCCGACACCGATCTCGGCTATCTCCGGGAACTGGCCCAGGACGCGGGGTACGCCTTCTACCTGATCCCGGGGCCGGCGCCGGGCGCGAGCATCGGGTACTGGGGCCCGGAGGTGCGGGCCGGGGTCGTGCAGCCCGCGCTCACCGTGGATTCCGGGACGGCGACCAACGTGGAATCCCTGTCGTTCGGCTTCGACGGGATGTCCGGGAAGCAGTACACGATCCGGATCACCGAGCCTCGGACCAAGATCGGGATTTCCCTTCCGGTGCCGGGCCTCTCGCTGCTGCGACCGCCGCTGGCGGCGCGTCCCGCGGTGGCGTTGCACGAGGAACCGTTGCTGGACCTGGCCGGACGACCGACGCCCGAGGTCTTGCTGCGGGCGCTGAGCAAAGCCGCGAAAGGCGCGGACGCGGTGACCGGACAGGGAAAGCTCGACGTGCTCCGGTACGGCCACGTGCTCAAGTCGCGCGCGCTCGTCGGAGTGCGCGGCGCGGGGCTCGCGTACGACGGCCTCTACTACGTCAGCCGGGTCACGCACGAGATCAAACGCGGCGAGTACAAGCAGAGTTTCGGCCTGACCAGGGACGGTTTCGTCCCCTTCTCCCAGCAGGTGAGCGCATGACGACCGCAGAATCCCGGTTCGACGGCACCTATCAGGGCGAGGTGGTGTCCAATGTAGACCCGCTCGGGCTCGACCGGCTGCTCGTGCGCGTCGGCGACGTATTGGGCGACAACGCCGTCTGGGCGCGGGCGAGCACCGCCGCGCCGGGCATGAACGTGGTGCCGCTGATCGGTTCCGGCGTGTGGGTCGAGTTCCAGGGCGGCGACCTCGGCCGTGCGGTATGGACCGGCTTCCGGCGCGACGTGCGCGAGGAAGGGCCGCCGATCGCGTCCAGCATCCTGCCCGGCGTGCCGCAGGTGGTCATCGGCACGCCGCTGACCACGGTCGGGCTGCCGCCGCAGAACTACCTGCTGATCACCCAGCAGCCCGGCCCGACCGGCGGCATCCAGCTGCAGATCCAGGGTCCGACGGGCCCGTACGTGAAGCTCAACGAGACCGGGATCGAACTGTCCTGCGGTCCCGGTCTCGCCTCCATCCGGCTCGCCGGCACGTCGGTCATCATCAACAACGGCACCTTCGTCGTTCCGAAGTAGGAGGGTGGCCATGCCGGGTTTCCTGCTGCACAGCGGAATGACGATGAACTGCCCGCACGGCGGCGCGGTGACCGCGATCCCCGCCGGGCCGCCCGCCGCGCTGGTGAACGGAATGCCGGTGCTCACCACGAAAGACCAGCTGATCGTCGCCGGATGCACGGCCACGCCGCCTTGCACGAAGGTGCAGTGGGCGAACATCTCGTCCCTGCTGGCGGGCGGGACGCCGGTGCTCACGCAGCTGCCGCCGTCCGGACCGGGCGGCGGCGTGTGCATCGGGTCCGTTCCGCCCGCACCACCGGTAGTGGTTGTCATGCAACAGTTCGTCACGGGGAGGTGACCACTGTGGACATCGACTTTCCGTTCCATTTCGACGAACGAGGCCGGGTCGCGGAAACCGGGTACGCGAACCATGTGCTCGACCTGATCGAGCAGCTGCTCTTCACCACGCCGGGTGAGCGGGTGATGCGGCCGGACTTCGGCTGCGGGCTGCTGGACCTGGTGTTCGAACCGAACAGCCCGGAGCTGGCGGCGGCGGTGCAGGTGTCGGCCGAGGGCGCGTTGCACCGGTGGCTCGGCGACCTGATCACGGTGCAGCACCTGGAGGTCACCGCCGAGGACAGCACCTTGCGGATCGAAATCGGCTACGTCCTCCTCGCGACCGGCGAACGGCGCGAGGACGTCATCACCGGGAGGGCGGCATGATCGGCTGTGCGGACGAACGCCGCCGGGCGGACGTGCGGGTCGCGGGACGCAATGGCATCGACTCGGTCGGCGTGAGCGACGACGGTCGCTCGCTTGCGGTGGGGTTCTTCGGCAAGGCACCGGAAAGCCTGGGACCGGCGAACTTCCGGATCGACGGCGGGCGGCGGGTGACCGGGATCGCGGTTGTCGCGGTCGAGACGTGGGCGAGCGAGGATCCGGAACTCGCGGACGCGGTGCGGCTGACGGTCGATCGTGTTGGGGATCTGTCTGCGTATCGTCTGTCCATTGTGGAGTGTGGCCCGATCGGCAAGCCGGGTACGCGGCCGTATCCGGGCTTCGATCCGCGGTATTCCTTTGCGGACTTCACGTTCGGAAGCTGTGGCGACGTCGACTGCGCGCCGGCCGAGGAGTGTCCACCGCAGACGGACGCAGTGGTCGAAATCGACTACCTCAGCAAGGATTACGCCAGCTTCCGGCAGCTGCTGCTGGACCGGTTGAAGCTGACGATGCCGTCCTGGACCGAGCGGCACGTGCCGGACATCGGCGTCATGCTGACCGAACTGCTCGCCTACGAGGGCGACCGGCTGAGCTATCAGCAGGACGCGGTGGCGACCGAGGCGTACCTGGACACCGCGCGGCTGCGGGTTTCCGTCCGGCGGCACGCGCGGCTGGTCGACTATCTGATGCACGACGGGTGTTCCGCGCGGGCTTGGGTGTGCCTCGAAGCCGACGACGAGGTCACGATCCCCAAGGGGCACTTCCGGTTCAGCACGCTGCCAGGGCCCGCGTTGGCGGAACGGGATCTCCGCGGCGCGCCGGAAGTGTTCGAGCCGGTCCATGACGAAGCGCTGCGGCTTCTCCCGTCCCGCAACCGGATCAGCCTGTGGACGTGGGGCGACCACGACTGCTGCCTGCCCGCCGGGACGACCTCGGCCACACTGACGGACAACGACCGCACATTGTGCCTTGAACCGGGCGACGTGCTGTTCTTCGAGGAGCTGGTCGGCGCGAAGTCCGGTCTTCCGGCCGACGCGGACCACACGCACCGGCAGGCCGTCCGGCTGATCTCAGTGACCGAGGCGGAGGATGAGCTGTACCAGCAAAAGCTGCTGGAAGTCACCTGGGCTCGTGAGGACGCGCTGACGTTTTCGTTGTGTGTCAACGCTCGCGGTGGACCGGACTGCGTCGACCTTGAGGTCGGTGTCGCGCGGGGCAACGTGGTTCTGGTCGAGCACGGCGGGCGGATCAAGCCGGAGGACTACGACGTTCCCGATCCGGCCCCGGAGGAACCACAGTGCCCGCGCAATTGCGGATGTGGTTGCGGCGAAACCGAACCTGAGCTGGCGTACCCGCCGTTTCCGGTGGTCGTTCAGCCGCAGCTGCGCCCGCAGCCGATCACGCAGAGCGTGCCGTTCCCGGATCCCGCCGACGTCGCGGCCGCGCAGGCACGGTGGCTGGTCGGTCTTCCCGGCCGGATCCGCGCTCGGCTGACCGCGCTGTGGCGGGGTGAACTGTCCGAAGAGGACATCAAGTTTGTCACGGTGCTTTTCGGTGCCAAGCTGGTGAAGAAGATCGGCCTGCGTGAGCATCCTCGGCGCGCGCTTCGGTACCTGCTGGCGCGCTTCGACGATCTGCTGGAAACCAAACTGGAGCGGCTGAAGGACCTCATCCGGCAGGCTCGCGCGGGCTACGTGCTCACGGCTGCGAACGAGGGCTGGGAGATCGGCCAGAGCTGGGGTTGCGACGAAGGCTCGAAGCTCGATGAGCACCGTTCGGCGTTCCGTGGTCCGGCAAGCCTTGCTACCCAACCAGATCCGCGGGCCGCACTGCCTGCGGTGACGGTCACCGATCGAAAGGGCGACAGCTGGGTGGCCCGGCGAGACCTGCTCGAAAGCGGACCGGCGGACCGGCACTTCGTCGGCGAGGTCACCGACACCGGCGCGACCGTGCTGCGCTTCGGTGACGGCCGTAATGGCGCGAAGTTCCCGTTGAGCGGCAAGCTGACCGCGCGGATGCGGGTGGGGACCGGCGTGGCGGGGAACGTCGGCCGCGAAGCCATCAGCAGCATCGTCTTCCGCGGTACGGACGTGCCGGGCATTCGAAGCGTGCGCAATCCGTTGCCCGCCAAGGGCGGCGTCGAGCCCGAGCCGGTGTCCGAGGTCCGCCTGCGCGCTCCGCAGGAGGCCCGCCGCCGGCTGTTGCGAGCCATCACGGCCGAGGACTACGCGACGCTGGCCGGAGCCTCGCCGAACGTGCAACGCGCGGCGGGCGACCTGCGCTGGACCGGCAGCTGGTACGAGGCGCAGGTCGCGATCGACCCGCTCGGCATGGAGGTCGCGCCGAGCTGGCTGCTCGACGAGACGCGCGCCGGGCTGTACCGCTACCGCCGGATCGGCCACGACCTTTCGGTCTTCAGCGCGACCCTCGTCCCGCTCGATCTGACGGTGCACGTCGAGGTGCTGCCCGACCACATCGCCGGGCACGTGCGCTCGGCGCTGAGGCGGGTGCTCGGCGCGTTCTTCCAGCCCGACCGGCTCACCTTCGGCACCCCGATCCGGGTCGGCCAGATCGTCGCGGCCGTGGCCGCGGCGCCCGGAGTCCGGCACGCCGAGGTGACGCGCCTGGAGCGGCTGTTCGGCCCGCCCGGCACCGCGCTGGCCACCGGAGTGCTCCCGATCGGGCCGCTCGAAGTGGCGCGACTGGACGACGACCCGAGCCGTCCCGAAAACGGGCAGCTCACCCTCGACCTGGCAGGCGGACGATGAACTGCTGCGCGGGACCCGGCCCGATGACCCCGGCGACGACCTACCAGCGGCCCGGCCTTCCCGCGCTGTCCCGCCGGATCGGCACCTACGGGCGGTTCCGCCAGTCGATGCTGGCCCGGCTCGCGAGCCGGGCCGCGCTGGACCCGCTCACCACGCGCGATCCGGACGACCCGGCGATCGCGCTGCTGGACTGCTGGGCCGTCGTCGGCGACGTGCTGACCTTCTACCAAGAGCGGATCGCCAACGAGGGCTATCTTCGGACCGCCACTGAACCCGAATCGCTCGGCCACCTCGGGGCGCTCGTCGGCTACACGCCGCGGCCCGCACTGTCGGCGACCACCTATCTCGCGTACACGCTGGACCCCGGCGCGCGGACGGTGATTCCGGCGGGTACGGCGGCCAAGAGCGTGCCCGCGCAGGGCCAGCTGCCGCAGACGTTCGAGACCACGGCGGAACTCCAGGCCCGCGAGGAATGGAACGCGCTTCAGCTCGCCATGGCCGAGCCGGTGGACGTCAACGCCGAAACCGCGCCGTATGTCCCGCGGATCGGCATTCAAGGCACCACCGCCGCGCTCAAGCCGGGGGACCGGTTACTGCTGCTGTTCGGCACGTTCACCCCGGTGGTGCGGGTGGTCGCGGCCGCGAAGGAGGACTTCCAGGCCGGCCGCACGACCGTCACACTGGTCACCCCGGACGTTCTCCTGGACGAGCTGAACCTGGCGGTCTTCACCCTCGTCTCAGCGGTCGGGACCGCGTTGTCCTATCAGCCCGCATCGTCGCCCTGGAGCGACCACACGGTCATCCTGCTCACCACCACGAAGTCCTATTTGGACAACCTCGGCACTCTGCAGGGCGTGAGTTCGACCCTGGCCCGCACCGTCTACCACCTGAGCACCGAATTGGCGGAACAAGCCGCGCTCGCCCGCGCGCACGGGAGCTGCGCGGTCCAGAACTGGTTCCGCACGTTCGTCAAACCGGTGTCGGACGCGACGGCCGTGCTGCTGAAGTTCTGCATCGACGCGAGGCGGGAAAACGATCCGGAACTGCGCTACCTCAACAGTCTCGCCCGCGGATTGTTCTGCGACGCGCCGACCTACGGCTTCGACGGCTGCCGGCCCACTTACGGCCCGGAATGCGACCGGGCGGCCGCACTGATCGGGCTGACCCCGGTGCTGCCGTTGCTGCGCCGCGAGCCGTCCCGGCCGCCGCGCCGGGCGATCGATCTTCCGTCCACAATAGACAAGCTGTTCCACGCCGGTTCCGACGTCCACCCGAAACTGCTCATCGAGGCCGACCGGAGGCTGGGGCCGAATCTGCACCACGCCTGGGCGAACGAGCAGATCGCGCCGCCGCCGGCGCTGTCCGGCGTGCAGGCGCTGCGGACCCGGGCCGTCGTCGTGGACCGTCCGTCCGGTGCGATCGCGGACGCGGCGAACACCACCACGATGTGGCTGGACGCGGTGTACGACGGCATCGCCAAGGACAGCTGGGTCGTGGTGGAATCGGCGGCACGCGAGACGGACTCCGCGCAGGTGACCGCGGTGGAACTGGCCGACGTCGACGTCACGGTGCTCGATGCCCAGTCCAAGCCGAAGAAGGTCGGGACCAAGCAGGTCACCAAGCTCACCGTGAACCGGGTCGTCTCGCCGGTGCCGGTGGCGGGCACGGTCGTGTGGGCGCACGGCGACGCGCTCACCGCGATCGGCGACCCGATCACCGAGGACGTGCACGGCGACGAGATCGAGCTGTCGCGGGTCTACGACGGGCTCCGGCCGGGCCGCTGGCTGGTGGTGTCCGGCGAACGCACCGACGTGCCGCACACCAGCGGGATCCAGGCCGCCGAGCTGACCATGGTGGCCGGTGTCCGGCAACGGGTCGAACCGAGCCGCAACGGCAGCCATGTCCGCACGTTCCTGTCGCTGGCCACCGAGCTGTCCTACCGGTACCGCCGGGATACGGCGACCATCCACGGCAACGTCGTGGAGGCTGATCAAGGGGAGACCCGCACCGAGGTGCTCGGCAGCGGCGATCCGGGCGTCGCGGGGCAGACCTTCCAGCTGCGCCAGGTCAACGCCGACAATCCGCTCACCTTCCGGCCGTCGGCCAACCCGTCCGGTGCGGAGAGCACGCTCACCGCGCGCGTGTCCGGCGTGCGCTGGCACGAAACCGACGGCTTGGTCTGGTCCGGGCCGACGGGGCACGACTACGAGGTCGCCGCGGCAGCGGACGGCACCCGCACGCTCCGGTTCGGCGACGGTGTCCACGGCGCGCGCCTTCCCGCTGGCACGGAGAACGTGACGGCGGTCTACCGGGTGGGCGCGGGCCACGACGGGAATGTCGCGGCCGGGCAGATCAACCAGGCGACCGTCCGGCCGCCGGGCGTGCGCGCGGTGACCAACCCGCTGCCGTCCGGCGGGGGAGCGGACGGCGACGGACCGGCGGACGTCCGGGCCTCGATCCCGTTGCGGATGCTCGCGCTCGACCGGCTGGTGTCGGTCCGCGACTACGAGGACTTCACCCGGGCCCGCGCGGGGATCGGGAAAGCCAAGGCGGTCAAGCTGTCTGACGGCGGACGGCGGGTGGTGCACGTGACGGTCGCGGCGACCGGGGATGCGCGGATCGACTCGTCGTCCGGGTCGGTGGTCGCGCTGGAGGCCGCGCTGGCCGGGTTCGGCGATCGCGGCATCGAGGTGCGGGTCGCGGTGCGGGAACGGGTGCTGCTCGTGCTGCGCGCCGGGATCAAGGTACTGCCGGACTACTCGTGGGATCTCGTCGAGCCCGCGGTGCGCGCCGCGCTGCTGGACAAGTTTTCCTTTGCCCGCAGGGAACTCGGCGAACCGGCTTTCCTCAGCGAAGCGTTCGCGGCGATCCAGGCCGTGCCCGGGGTCGACTACGCGGACATCGACGTGTTCGACGGCGTCGGCGGCGACGTCACGCCGATCGAGCTGGCCACGATCTCGGACCGGCTTACCAAGGCGCAGCCGTGCGTCGGCGCGTCGGGCGCGCGGTTCGAGGAAGTCTTCGACACGGCGGGCTACGTGGACGGTTTCGGCCCGGACACCTTGACGACGATCGCGCTCCGCCACGGGCTGACGATGGACGAGCTGGTCGCGCTGAACCCGGGGCTCGAGTCGACGGCGCTCGAACAGGGGCAGCAATTGACGGTGTACCGCGGCATCCGGCCCGCCCGGCTCGCGGTGCTTCCGGCGGGCGTGCCGGAGGCATTGACGTTGGTGAGGATCCCATGACCCGCAATCCGGACCGGCTCTACGAGCTGATGCCGTCGGTCTACCGGCGGCGCGACGAGGAGAACGCGGGGCCGCTGAAGGCGTTGCTCGGCGTCATCACCGAGCAGGCCGACCTGATCGGCGCGGACCTGGACGCGCAGTACGCGGACTGGTTCGTCGAGACCTGCCAGGACTGGGTCGCGCCCTACCTCGGCGATCTGGTCGGGTACCGGATCCTGCCGGGAGCGGACGAGACGCTCGCGTCGGGATCGCCGGCGGCCCGGCGGCTGCTGTCGGCGCTCGCGCCTCGCCGCGACGTCGCGCACACCGTGGGCAATCGGCGGCGCAAGGGAACCTTGGCACTGCTGGAACAACTCGCCGCCGATGTAGCGGAGTGGCCGGCGCGCGCGGTCGAATTCCGGCAGCTGCTGGCGGTTTCGCAGGCCGTCCGGCTGCACGGCCGGGACCCGCGAGCCGACCGGCGGAGGCTGACCCGGGGCCAGCTGGCCGACCTGCGCGGGGCCGACGCGCTCGACCGGCTCGACGGGCCGTTCGACGAGCTGGCGCATGCGATCGACGTCCGGCGGATCACCTCGCATCGCGGGACCGGGCGGTTCGGCATCCCGGAAATCGGCCTGTACGTGTGGCGGCTGAAACCGTATTCGATCACGCGCGGGCCCGCGTACTGCGAGGACCGGGCGCGGACCCGGTTCACGTTCAGCATTCTGGGCAACGACACTCCGCTGATCGTCGCCCCGGTGCGGGAACCGTCGCCCACCCATATCGCCGACGAGACGAACGTGCCGGTGTTCATCCGACGGCAAGCCTTCGCCGACCGGCCAGCTGTCTACTATGGACCCGGCAAGAGCCTGTGTGTCTACCTCGGCAACGGGAATCCGGTGCCGTTGAGCGACATCGTGCCCGCGGACCTGTCCGGCTGGCGCTACCGGCCCGCGCACGGGAAGGTCGCGCTCGACCCGGTGCTCGGCCGGATCGCGTTCCCGACCCGGCAGGCCCCCGAAACCGGCGTGTGGGTCACCTATCACTACGGGTTTTCCGACGATACCGGCGCCGGTGAGTATCCGCGCGAGACGGAACCGGCGGAGAATGTGTACCGCGTCGGTCCCGGACACCATGAATTCGTCATGGAAGCCGTCGAGGAATGGCAGCGGGACAAGGAAACCGATCCGTCCGCGCGCGAGGCGGTCATCGAATTCACCGACAGCGGCGCGTACCAGGAACAAATCGAGCTGACCGTCGATCGCGGCGATTGCCTGACGCTGCGGGCGGCGAGCGGAACGCGTCCGGTGCTGCGCCTGCTCGACTGGAACAGCAACCGCCCGGACGCGTTGCGGATCATCGGCACCGGCCGGGGCGCGGAAGACGACCCGCTGCCCAAGGTCGTCTTCGACGGGTTGCTGGTCACCGGGCGCAGCGTGCAGGTGCACGGTCCGGTCGGGCAGTTCGCGGTGCGGCACTGCACCTTGGTGCCCGGATGGTCGCTCGACGCGGATTGCTGTCCGGAACACGAGGAGGAAGCGAGCGTCGAACTCGCCGATACGCCGGCGAGGTTGTGCGTGGAACACAGCATCCTCGGCACGATCCTCGTCTCCGCCGACGAAGTGCACCGCGAGCCCAACCAAATCCGGCTCACCGACAGCATTCTCGACGCCGCCGGTCCCGGCCTGGCCGCGCTGTGCGGTCCGGACGACGGCTGCGCGCACGCGGTGGTCGACGTTCGCCGGTGCACGGTGTTCGGTTCCGTCTTCGCGCACGGCACCGGACTGATCGAGAACTCCATTATGGACGGTCGGGTGCGGATAGCCCGGCGTCACGAGGGCTGCGTGCGCTTCTGCTGGCTGCCGGAGAGTTCGCGCACGCCACCGCGTTTCCATTGCGAGCCAGAGCATTCCGGCGATCCGGTGCGCGTCGTCCCCCGGTTCACCTCGGTCCGCTACGGCACCCCCGGTTACGCGCAGCTCGCGCGGTCCGGTCCGGAGGAGATCAGCCGCGGCGCGGAGGACGGTTCGGAGATGGGCGCCTTCCACGACCTGTTCCACCCGCAACGCGAGGACAGTCTCCGGCTGCGGCTCGACGAGTACACCCCGGCCGGCACGGACGCCGGCATCCTGTTCGCCACTTAGGAGACCGCCATGCAAGCCGACTTCTCGCGCCGCACTTTCGACTCGCTGAAGCACTTCTCCGCGGTGCTGGCGCAGCAGGGCCGGGTCCAGCTCGACGCGGACGCGAACGAGCAGGCCGCGATCCTGCTGCACCAGCTGCGGACCACCGTCGCCGACCTGCTCGGCCCGGCCGCCGTGCCCGCCGGCGAGCCCGGATTCCGGCTGCACCCCGTGCTGGACCAGCGGAAGATCACCGACCTGCGGATCTCGGCCGGCCGGCTGTACGTCGACGGGCTCTTGGTCGAGAACGACCGGGCCACGCGCTACTGGTCCCAGCCGGAGGGCTACCTCGACCAGGAGAAGGACACGCTGCCCGAAACCGGGCCGTTCGTGGTGTACCTGCGGGTGTGGGAACGGCTGATCACCGCGCTGCAGGATCCGGCGATCCGCGAGATCGCGCTCGGCGATCCCGGCCCGGACACCGCGGCACGGGCGAAGGTCGTCTGGCAGGTGGCGTGGTGCGCGGGGCAGAACGCGGACGATTTCGCGGACTTCCGCCACTCGCTGAACCCGGAGCCCGGCTTGCTTGCCGCCCAGGCGAAACACCCCGGCGATACGGACGCCTGCCACCTGCCGCCGGAGGCGCGGTTCCGCGGGCAGGAGAACCAGCTGTACCGCGTCGAGGTGCACACCGGAGGCCGCGCGTGGACGGATTCCGCGCCCACGAAGGAATCCGGCGAGACGCTGCACGGCGCGACGTTCAAATGGTCGCGGGAGAACGCGTCCGTGGTGTTCCCGATCGTCTCGGTATCCGGTGCGACGGTGACGCTCGGAACGCTGGGCCGGGACAGCAAACTGGACCTGGACGTCGGCGACTGGGTCGAACTGCTCGACGACGCCGCCGTCATCCGCGCCGCCGACGACCTCCCCGCGAAGCGCCGCCCCAAACCGGCCCCCGCACTGCGGAGAGTCGTGGCGATCGACCCGGCGGACCGGCTGGTCACCCTGGACGGCGAACTCGACGAACGCTGCGGCCCCGGTTCCGACGCGGACCTGCACCCGTTCCTGCGCCGCTGGGACCACCTGGCCGGCGACAGCAAGGACGGCGCGGTTCCGCTGGTCGAGAACACGTGGATCGACCTGGAGGACGGCGTCCAGGTGCGCTTCGAAGCCCCGCCCCGGACGTCGGCGGAGGTCGCGGCCGGCCAGCCGGGCACCTACCGGCGCGGCGACTACTGGCAGATCCCGGCCCGCACGGTGACCGGAGACGTCGAGTGGCCCCGCGACGACGACGGCCCGCGCCCGGTCCCGCCGCACGGCGTCGAGTACCACTACGCGGTGCTGGGCGTCGTCGGCGAGGACGGCACGGTGACCCTGCCGCCGGACAGCTTCGAACCGCTCTTCCGGCAGGGGCCGAACCCCACCGCGCCTGCCCCGGAGGAACCTTCGCCTCCGGACGATTCCCCGAAGCCCTCGACGGAAATCGACTCGCCGCCGGATCCGCCCGATCCGGTGGTGTTCGCGGCGGAGATGTCGACCGCGCACTCGCCCGAGACCGGCTCGGCGGCACCCGCGCGTTCGCCGGAGACCGGATCGAGCGCACCTTCGCCGAAACCGTCCACTGGTTCGGCCGCGTCTCCGCCGACCCTCGCGCTCTCGGCCTCGCCGCCGAAACCGGGGCCTTCGAACGGTTCGTCTTCCGCGAGCGCAACCGCGACCTTGGCACCCCCGGTCGAGGTCTCGTTCCCAGCCCCGGAACCGGTCCACCCGCCCACCCGCACCGTGACCGAACCGTCCACATCGGACCCCGAGACCACCTCGGACAACCCGCCCGCCCCTTCCACCGCACCGGAGACAACCGCCATGACGCACCCGACCGGACCGCTCGGCGACCACCTCACCTCCTGGCTGCGCACCGTCGTCCCCGGCCTGTGGTCGGCACTCGTCGCGTGGCTCGTCTCGCTCGGCCTGCCCGGGTCGGTGACCGACGCGGTGGCCGGGCTGGGAAACCAGGTGATCGTGCCGCTCGTGCTCGCCGTCGTCTACGCGCTGCTGCGCGGTCTCGAAGCCCAGATGCCGCCGTGGCTGACGCGGATCCTGCTCGGGTCCAACCGGCCGCCGAGCTACGCCGAAACCGGGGCGGACCGTCATGCGCTGGGCTGACTATTCGGCGGGAAGACCGAGTTCGGCCGCGCTGAAAGCGGCCGGTTTCGGCGGCGTGATCCGCTACGCGGGTCTGGGCCGGGCCTCGAAACGGCTGACCGGACCGGAGTACCGGGAACTCGTCGGCGGCGGGATCACGGTCGCGCTGGTCATCGAACTGGGCACGGACGACGCGTGGGGCAGCACCACCGACGACGACTTCGCCCGCGGCGTCTCGTTCGCGCAGGCGGGCCTCGCCGACGCGCGCGGGATGGGCCTCCCGGAGTCGATACTGATGGCCTGCGCCGCCGACAAGCACGCGCTGGACTTCCAGATCGACGACGTCGTGCGGTTCGCCCGCGGGTTCGCCAGCGTGGTCGGCCAGGGCCGAGCCGGGTTCTACGGCTTTTCCGAGACGCTGCGCGCGGTCCACGACGCCGGGATCGTGTCGTGGTACTGGCGCTGCGGTTCGCAGCCCACCGCCGCCGAGCGGACCTGGACCCACCTGTGGCAGCGCAACGACGGCAAAACCGAGGTCTCCCGGGTCCCGTGCGACATCAACGAGCAGTACATCCAGCTTCCCGGCGGCGGGGGCAGCGCGCCCGCCCCCGGCTCCGGCAACGACGAGGAGACTCTGATGCTGATCCCCGCAGCCCCGAACGGCGACCACTTCTACATCCCGCTCGCCGGCCGCCCGCCGTACCTGTATCTCTTCGCCGGCTTCGGCGACACCATCGAGATCAAGCAGATGGACTTCGTGCGCGCGAGCAAGTCCGGCAACCAGGGCGATTTCGTGCCCGGCGCGCAGATCCGGAACTTCACGTTCCTCTCCGACCGCCCCGGCCCGCTGGACCTGCGCAGCGCCGCCGCGGCGGGCGCGATCGGCATCTCGATCTGGTACCAGGCCAAACACTCGTTCACCGCCTACGTCGGCTGACCCCGGCTCCGCACGCCCCAATGCCACATTGGGTGCGTCTGACGCACCGAACGCCACATTGGGTGCGTCGCATGCACCCAATGCCACATTGGGGCGGCTGCGGAGCCAGCTCAGCCCGCTCCGCCCGAAGACGTCCGTGAGGGGACCCCTGAGGGAATCCAATTCCACTGCCGGGACTCAAGCCGCGCGGCTTCAGCCTGATGACCGTCCACAAAGGACGCCAAAGTCGCCGAAATGCCCGATTGATGCTCGCTTGGCCGGGTCCGCAAGTCCGTGAGGGCCTCCCTGGGGGAATCAGAGTCCGTGAAGGTTCCCCTCACGGACCTCCCGGGGAGCGCTTCTGCCCAGCGCGGCGACGGCTCCGGCTCAACCAGGCAGCTGAGCACCGTCCGGAAAGTCAGTCGACCGGCTCAACTCCGCCCACTCCTCGATCTCCCGATCCACCGCCGCCCGCCCGTTCGCGACCAAACGCAGCGCGTCCGAGCCAAGAACCAGATGCGCGGGCGGGTTCGGGACGTCGAGGATGCGCAGCACCGCCTCCGCCGCCTTCCGCGGGTCGCCGAGCTGGTTGCCGCTCGCGGCGCGGCGGTGGTCGCGGATCGGGTTCATCACCTGGTCGTAGTCCGGCACCGAACGTTCGGTGCGGACCATCGACCGGCCCGCCCAGTCGGTGCGGAACGAGCCCGGCGCGATCGCGGTGACGTGCACGCCGAACGGCGCGACCTCCTTGCCGACCGTCTCCAGGATGCCCTCTACGGCGTACTTGCTGCCTTGATAAAACGACGTGCCCGGCACAGTGATCAGCCCGGCCATCGACGTCACGCCGAGGATGTGCCCGCGCCGCCGCCGGCGCAGGTGCGGCAGCACGGCTTTCACCGTCGCGACGACGCCGAACACGTTCACCTCGAACTGCGCGCGCAGCTCCGCCATCGTCGATTCCTCGAAGACGCCCTCGTGGCCGTACCCGGCGTTGGCGATGACGACGTCGATCGGGCCCACCTCGGCCTCGATCTCGTCGACCGTGCGGAACACCGCGTCGTCATCGGTGACGTCGAGGATGCGCGCGAGGGATTTCCCCGGCTGGAGCTGCTCGAACGCCTCGGCGTCGGCCTGCTTGCGGACGGTGCCGACGACGGTGTGCCCGGCTTGGAGCGCGGCCTCGGCGAAAGCGCGGCCGAGGCCGGAGCTGGCGCCGGTGATCAGGAAGAGCTTGGTCATAAGCCAGACTCTACACCGCGTTGATAAAAATCTGCACTGTGTCAAAAATAGTCGGCATGTGATAAAACGGGCAGGTGGAAGACGAGCAACGCGGCACCAGGACCCGCCGCCGGACCGCGCCGACCAAGGGGGACCTGCGCGAGCGCGCGATTCTCGACGCGGCGGAGCGGCAGCTGGACACGGCGGGCGCGGACGCCATGACGGTGGCGACGATCGCGCAGGAGGCCGGGATCACCCGGGGCGCGCTCTACTTCTACTTCGGGTCCAAGAACGAGGTGCTCGCCGCGCTGGTCGAGCGCACGGTCACCGCGTTGCGCGCCGGGGTCGACGCGGTGGACGACGGCGGGGCTCCCGCGGACGTCGTGCGGCTGGGGATCGAGCGGACCGCTCAGATGTGGCGCGAGCACGGCACGGTGATGCGCACGGCGGTCGAACTGTCGCCGTCGGTTCCGGCGGTCGACCGGGCGTGGCGTTCGGCGGTGGTCGCGCTCGCGGACACCATGTCCGGCGTCGCGGAACGGGCCGGAGTTCCGCCCGCGACTGCCGCGCCGGTCTCGGCCGCGCTGGTGTGGATGACCGAACGCGTCTTCTACCAGGCGTTTCTCGCCGAAAGCTCGCTGGACGAGGCGGCGGCGACGCTGACGCACGTGTGGCTGGCGGCGTTCGGCGTCGCGTCCTGAGGGTTGCGAGACCGGCCGAGGTCGTGCCCGCGCGGACCCCGCCGGGGCGACGTTGGGGCAACTATGGCTCTTCGCGGAACTGCGGCGCAACGTCATTCGGTGCTTCACGTCTTTGGGAGTAGAGATTCGCCAAAAGACACGGGGAGCGCACAATGGGATTCACCGCGATGAAGTCGATGAAGCTGGTCATGGTCGGCGGTGCGGTCGCCGCGACCGCGTTGCTTTCCGCGTGCAGCGGAAACAATGTCGACGGAAATGGTTCCGCGGCGAAAAACATTTCCGAAGTCGCTGCGGTCAAGCAGGGCGGTTCGGCCGGCACCGCGGCCACGTCGAACGGCGATGTCAACTGCAGCAAACACGGCGGGCAGGTCGGCCCGGCCGGCAAGCAAATGGACCTGATCGCGGTGCAAAGCGCCAACGGCAGCATTCCCGGCTGCACCGAGGCATTCAATGTCATGACGAAGTACTACGAATTGTCACCGACTCAGGGTGAAGGTCCCGGAAAGCGCGTGCTCGGCATTGACGGACACTGGGATTGCGCATTGGGCGCGGAAGAGGAATTCACTCAGGGCGTGGTGAACTGCGGCAAGGACGGCGGCACCGAATTCATGATCAAGACCGCGCCGGCCGCGGGCAAGGGCCAGCAGCCGAGCGCGCCGACCCGCCGCTTCCCGAACACGACGCAGACCGTGCAGTTCACCGGCTTCGACCACTCGGTCAACATGGCCCAGTTCCAGCTGATCACCTGGCAGAAGGGCGGCGCGGACAACGGCCACTTCGTGCCCGCCGACCCCAAGACCTACCGCCTGCCGGTGAGCCAGGCCGCGAAGGTGTTCGGCGCGGCCGAGCTGTGCCCGGGCGACGAGGTCGCCCTCGACCCGCAGGGTCGCGGCACGAACCCGTGCACCGAGGAGGCGCTGATGGAGGCGCTGAACGGGCCGAACCAGCTGCACGCCGAAATCCACGTCGACAAGAACGACAACATCGACGTCGTCAAGGAGCTCTACCGCCCCTGAGCGGACCGCTGAACCGGCGGCCGGGTGACACACCCCGGCCGCCGGTTCGCGTTATGCGCCGAGTTTCCGCTGTCCGGCGTCGTAACTGCGCAACGCGGCACCCACCGCCGCGGCGACGGTGATCTCGTAGACCTCGTCCTCGCGGTATTCCGTTGCCAGCTCAGCGAAATCGGCATCGGTGAGCCGGTAGGACGCGTCGCGAACCTTCGCCGCGAACGGCTGCAACAGCGCGGGCAAGCCGTCCTCGCCAGCCGCAGCACGACGAAGCGCCGGATCGGTCATCGCGGGCACGGTGAACACCGAATACCGCATATTCTCCACCGGATCCTCGTGCGGGCCCACGGGACCGCCGGCGAGCAGAAAACCGGGGAACCGGTACCCGAACCGGTGCAGCGCACGGGTTCCGCTCTCCAGCTGCCCGTCGCGGAGCACGAAGCCGAACGCGTTCGCGAGCCGGTTCACGACGTTCCACACCAGGTTCACCCGCAGCGCCTCGCGAATCGCCGGCGGCGGCAGATCCGGCAGCACGATCTGGTCCGGGTTCAGCGTGACGGTCTCCAGAAACGCCCGGACGGCGCGCACCTCCGGGCGAGCCGAGTCCGCCCGGTCGGGATCGATCTCGCCGTGCCCGGCGATCCGGGTCAGCTCCGCGTGCGAGTCGACGCAGAACGGGCATTCGTGCAGCAACGCCGTTGACATGGCGAGGAATTCGCGTTCCCCGGCCGTCCAGTACGACGGTCCGCGCATCGCCGGCGCGGTGAGGTCCAGCAGCGGCCGGGTGAGGAAACCGGGCCGGTACAGCAGCATCTTCACGATGTCCGGCGGCTGTTTCGACGTGACCGACAGGAACAGCCTGGCCCGCAGGCGATGCCCGTTGTCGAGAATGGACAGTCTCATCAGTGCTCCAAAGCGGCTAGCCGTCCCGCGAGAAACCGCCGGTCGGCCGGGTTGGCGGCGAGTTCGTGCGCACGCCGGTACGCGGCGATCGCGTCCGGGGCACGGCCGAGGCGGCGCAGCAGATCGGCGCGCGCGGCGTGCATCAGGTGGTACCGGTCGAGACCTTCGATCCCGTCGATGAGCGCCAAGCCGTCCGCCGGACCGTCGGCCATCGCGACCGCGACGGCGTGGTTCAACGCGATCACCGGCGACGGAGTCATGTCGTGCAACCGCTGGTACAGCCCGGCGATCGCCGCCCAGTCGGTGTCCGCGGCGGAACGGGCCTGCGCGTGCTGGACCGCGATCGCGGCCTGCAGCTGATACGGCCCCGGCGCGCCGAACCGCAGCGCCCGGTCCAGCAACCCGATCGCTTCGGCGATTTCCGTGTGGTCCCAACGACTTCGGTCCTGGTCTTCGAGCAGCACGACGTCGCCGCCGCGGGTATACCGGGCCGCGGTGCGCGAATCGTGCACGAGCAGCAGGGCGAGCAGGCCGATCGCCTCGGGTTCGTCCGGCATCAGAGCCGCGACGAGTTTCGCCAGCCGGATCGCTTCCCGCTGCGGTTCCCGGTGCTCCGGAGCGGTGTAGCCTTGAGTGAAGATCAAGTACAGCACCGCCAGCACTCCGGACAGCCGCTCGGGCAGCAGATGATCGGCGGGCACGGCCAGGCTGATCCCGGCGTCGCGGATCTTGCGCTTGGCCCGCACCAGCCGCTGCGCCAGCGTCGCCTCGCTGACCAGGAACGTCCGCGCGATCTGCCCGGCGGTCAGCCCGGCCACCGCCTGCAGCGTCAGCGCGACGCGGGCCTCCTCGGCGAGCGCGGGATGGCAGCAGGTGAAGACGAGGCTGAGCCGTTCGTCGCCGATCGAGAGCAGGCGTTCGTCGGACGGTTCCGCGCGCACGGCGGGTTCCCCGAGCTGGGCGAGCTTCTCCTGCCCGCGCCGGGCCCGGCGGAGCCGGTCGATCGCGCTGTTGCGGGCGGCGGTCAGCAGCCACGCCACGGGGTCGTCCGGCGGCTCGTCGCCCCAGGTGCGCAGCGCGAGCGCGCACGCGTCCTGGAGCGCGTCCTCGGCGAGTTCGAAATCGCCGAGGACGCGGACCAGCGCCGCGAGCATCCGGGCCCGGTGCGCGCGGTAGGTGTCCCGCAACGGCGAGGTCATGCCTGGTGCGCGAGCCCCGGCACCGCGGCGACCGGGCGCACCTCGACGGTGCCGACCGCGGCCATCGGGCACAGCGCGGCGAGTTCGAGCGCCTCGTCGAGATCGCGGCAGTCGAGGACGTAGACGCCACCCAGGTGTTCGTGCGTCTCCAGGAACGGCCCGTCGGTGACGAGCGTCTTCCCCTCGCGGACGCTGACCGTCGTGGCGGTGTGCTCGCCCTGCAGCGGATGTCCGGACACGAACGCCCCGCGCCGGCGGCATTCGTCGGCGAACGCGTTCACCCTGGCCAGCGCGTCGGGGAAGGCCGGGTCATCGGGTTCCGGGCGGTCGCAGTTGTAGATCACCAGCAGGTACAGCATGTGTCCTCCGAGAGGCCGGTACGGCGTTGTCGTAGTGGAAGACGAATGCGTCGACCGTAACTCGACACCCCGCGCCGGGCTTCCCGGAAAACGGCGATGCCAGGAACTCAAGGCGGCGCTAAGGAGCTGGCCAGGGCCGGTGCGGCTCTTGGCGGGTCCGCTGCCGCGGGGGTTGGGTCGTCCGTGAGGGGAACCTTCACGGACTCTGATTCCCTCAGGGTTCCCCTCACCGCCCTTCAAATGTGGTCATGTGGGAATCAATCGGGCATTTCGGCGACTCTGGAGTCCTTTGTGGACGGTCAGCGCCGGCTTAAGCCCCGGCATCGGGACCCGCGTCTCCCTCGCGGACCTGAGGAAAACGGAGAACGGCGGGCCCGGGGGAGCCCGCCGTTCTCGTTAGGAGGGGATCAGCCCTTCTGCCACAACGCCGGAGCGTTCGGCGGTTCCCAGCCTTGCTGGGCAGTGTGGCCCTGCAGGCACACATAGCTGACCCCGTTGAACGTGACGCGCGTGCCGGCGGTGTAGGCCTTGCCCACCGCCCAAGACCCACTCGGTTGCGTGGTCGGCGACGTGGGCTGGGTGGTCGGCCCGGTCGTCGGCGTCTGCCGGACGTTCAGCACGAAGTCGAACGCGGCTTCCTTGGCGTTGTTCGGGGCGTCGCGGACCGTCATGAGCAGCCGCGGGTCGAAAATCGTGTCGGTGTTGTTCCGCGGTTCGCCCGGGAAGTACAGCTGGGTCGTCAGGATCCGCTGGCCGGGGGCCTGCACCTTGACGTGGATGTGCCGGGTCCGGCCGGGGTAGAGGCCGGGCACGATCGTGGTCAGCTTGAACTCGCCGAGATCGTTCGTGTACTGGTGGCCGCGGAAGGTGTAGCCGACGTTGTCGTACGCGCCGTTCACGTCCGCCTGCCAGAAGTCCAGCAGCGCGCGGCCGATCGGCTGGCAGGCCAGCCCGAAGACGTATCCGCTCACGGTGAGCCGCTGGCCCGGGGTGTTCCCGTCGACGAGCACGCTGCGCTCGGGCGAGTTCGGCTTGAAGTACGGGCCCTCGGTCTGGTCGATCGTCGGTTCGTCGCCGTCGTGGCAGTACGGGGTCGGCTCGACCGCCTGCCCGCCCGCGAAATTCGTGCGGGCGAGCGCGGGTCCGCCGACGAGGGCGACCGGCGCGGCGACTCCGGCGGCCAGCGCGGCCTTCAGCACTGCCTTGCGGCTGAACTTTCTGTCTTCGTCCATGCCTGCTCCTCGGTGGGGGCTCGGGATTCCCCTCGACGGTAGGAGAACCGGTCAGCCCGCAGCGATGGACGGAGTCATGCAGTCGTGGTGAATCTTCGGGGCGGCGTCGCCGGTGCGGCGGAATCCGCCGGGACTCAACCCGGTTTCGCGCCGAAAGAACCGACAAAAGTAGGCTGGATCGGCGAATCCGACGCGGCTGGCCACCTGCCGCACGGACAGGTTCGTCCGCAGCAGGAACCGTTTCGCCTCCTGCGTCCGCGCTTCGCGCACCAATTCCGCCGCGGTACGCCCGGTTGCCGCCTTGACGGCCTCGGTGAGGTAGCCGGGAGTGACGCCGAGCCGTTCGGCGTGCGCGCGCACCGACCACAGCCCCAGCTCGGATTTTTCGGCCTGCTGGGCGAATTCCGCCGCCACCGCGCGGGCGCGGGCGGGCGGCGGCGCGGGCGGGATGCCGGGAAGCCGCCCCGCACGCACGATCAGCACGTGCACCAGCGCGCGCAGCACGGATTCGCCGTCCTCGCCGCCGCGCCGGAACTCCTCCTCGAGTTCGGCGATCAGCCGCGCGGTCCGGTCGTGCGCGGGCCCGTCGAGGCGCAGCCACGGCCGTTCGCGCAGCCGCCGCAGGGTTTCCCGGTCCGACGGGTGGTCGAAGAGGAAATCGTCGGTGAACAGCACGACCGATCCGGTGAGCCCGCTCGCCTCCCAGTGGTGCACCTGGCCGGGGGTGACCACGCCGAGGTGCGGCGGGCTCAGCTCCCAGCGCGTCAGGTCGACCACGTGCGCGCCGGTCCCGCCGGTGACGAGCACGATTTCGTAGAAGGTGTGCCGATGCGGGAATTCCGCCCGCGACAACGGGCCCACCGCGTCGAAGGACCCGACCGCGAACGGCACCGAATCGGGGGCGGGCACCTCCAGCCGGTGCAGCGGAAGTTCCCCGGTTTTGACCGGTCGGCAGCACATTCCCGGGGGCACCGTCGTCCCACGCATCAGTTCCGTCCCTTTCGCCGGGTTCGGAACGAAAAGTCTAGACCAATTTCGCGCCGGATACCTCCGACGGAAGTATCAGTAACTCGGCGGAGTGACGCTCACGAGGAAGCGGGCGACGGTCCGGCCGTCGTTGCGGAAGCGGTGCGGGATGGCCGAATCGAAGTGGCAGCTGTCGCCGGTTTTGAGCACGTGCGTCTGCTCGCCGACCTGCACGGTCAGCCGTCCGGCGATGACCACCACGCATTCCTCGGACGGATGCGAGCGCAGTTCGTCGGACGAGGCGCCGCCGGGTTCGAGCACGCCTTCGAGCACCTCGAGCTTCGCGCCGCCCGGCGAGGCGCGGGTGTAGGTGATCGCGTGGTGCGGCGAGGAGATCCGGTACCGGTCGTCGTGCCGGATCACCGCGACGGTTTCCTCGTCCGGCTCCTGGAACAGGCTGAACAGCGGGATGTCCAGCACCTCGGCGATGCGCCGCATGGTTTCCAGGCTGGGGTCGGTGACGCCCCGCTCGACCTGGCTGATCAACCCGGTCGACACCCCGGCCTGGTCGGCGAGCTGGCGCACGGTCAGCCCGCGCAGGGTGCGGAACTCGCGGATCCTCGTCACGGTCACCCGATCATTATCGTCGAACGGCGCTCCGGCGCAGGTCACCGGCCTCGGCGGGTCCCGCTGGGCGGTCCCCTGTCCCGATCTCGACCGCCGTTGCCGAGGGCGGCCGGGTCACCAGGCTGACCGCCACCGTCACGATCAGGTTGACGACGAGCGCGGGCAGCCCGACCACGGTCCCGGGCGGCATGGTGTGCGCGGCGAGCGAGCCGAGCGCGGGCACTCCGACGATCAGCCCGCCGCACAGCGCGCCGGCCGCGAGCCCCGGCGCGGTGACCCGCCGCCACAGCATCGAAAGGAACAGCGCGGGGGCCAGCTGCCCGACGGCGCTGTACACGTTCGTCATGATGCTCAACAGTTTTTCGTTGCTGTGCGCGACAAGAAGTACGGAAAGCGCGGTGAAAACGAGAACGCCCACGCGCATCGCGGTCAGCGACGAGGCCCATTTCTCCGACCGCGCACCGGCGACATTGCGGGTGAACAGGCTGCTGGCGGCGAGCACGAGCACCGCGGTCGGCACGAGCGCGACGAGAATGCCCGCGCCGCCGAGCAGTCCGATGACCCACTCGGGATATTTCTCGCGGACGAAAATCAGCAGCGAAGCGTTGGCCTGCTTGCCGGTCAGCTTCGGCAGCGCGAGCACCGCGGCGAGCGCGATCATCACGATCAGGACGTAGAACAGCGAATACAGCGGCTGGATCACCTGGTTGCGGCGGATCGTCGCGACGTCCTTCGCGCTGTAGGACACCTGGAACATGTGCGGCAGCGCGAACGAGCCCAGCGGCGTGAGCAGCAGGAAGCTCATCCACCACCAGGTGTTCGTGGCGGTCGAACCGTGCAGCCCGGGCAGCGTCGCGCCGCTGGGATGCGCTTGTTTCATCGCGTCGAACACGCCCAGCGGTCCGCTGACCCCGGCCGCGTCCGCCGCGCCGATCGCGACCACGAGCAGGATCGCGATCAGCAGCACGTCCTTGACGATCGCGGTGAACGCGGCGCTGCGCATCCCGCCGACCAGCACGAACCCGGCGACCAGCACCCCGCCGGCGACGACGTAGGCCAGCGACGGGACCTCGCTGCCGAACAGGCTCGCCAGGATCAGGCTCAGCCCGGTCAGCTGGACCTGGGCGTAGAGCAGCAGCGCGACGATGCCGAAAACGGCGACCAGCCCGCCGAACCAGCGGGCCTCGAACCGGGCGGTGAAGTAGTCGGCCATGGTGACCAGGCCGTGCTGCTTGCCCGCGCGCCAGATCTTCGGCACCACCCAGTAGCCGACCGCGGCGGTCAGCACGACCGTGCCGAGGACGTAGAACCCGGGCGCGCCGTTGCTGAACACCCCCTGCGAGGCGCCGAGCAGCGCGAACGTGGTGAACGTTTCGCCGACCAGCAGGAACCAGAACAGCCAGGTGCCGAACCGGCGGCCGCCGACCGACCATTCCTGCAGGTTCATCGCCCGGCCGCGCGCGGCGGCGACGGTGCCCCAGACGATCGAGCCCACCGCGATCAGGAGAGCGAGTGCCAGCGCCATCGCGTCACACCCGGTCCAGGTCGCCGCGGCGCCGGTCGATCGCGTAGACCAGCCCGATCGCGCCCGATCCGACCAGTACGCCCGCGGTCATCCACACCAGCAGGAACGGGACCGAGCCGAAGACGTACTCGATCCGGTTGACCAGCGGAATCGCCGCGACGCACCACGCGAACGGGACGACGAGCAGCAGCCAGTGCCAGCGGCGGCGCTTGGTTCGGGCCATGATCACTCCTCAGCTACCCACGTCGCTGTGTTCAGCCTGGATGAATGTGCATCAGTGTGAGCGATGCTTTGTGTCGCGTCAATGACGACGATCGGGTGGACGCGAGAAAGTCTTGCGCAGTGAGGGTGCTAGCTGTTCACTGTGGCTGACGGCAGCTCTCGCGGAGGTGACTCGTGGATCCCGACCGGTTCCGTGCCCAGTTCCCCAGTCTGGCCGACACCACGCACCTGGCTTCGTGCAGTCAGGGCGCGGTTTCCGTGCAGGTCACTGCGGCGATGGGGGAGCTGGTGTATTCGCTGCGCGACCAGGGCGCGCCGTGGGGCCCGTGGATGGCCGAGGTCGAACGGTTGTGGTCGGCCGCGGCGGGTTTCCTCAACGCACAGCCGGACGAGATCGCGCTGGTGCCGTCCGCGTCGCACGCTGCGTTCCAGGCGGTCAACGCGGTCGATTTCGACGACGGCGGCGTGATTGTGTCGATGGCGTCGGAATTTCCCAGCGTCGGGCAGGTGCTGCACGCACAGGGCGAGCAGATGCGGTGGGTCAGCCAGGACGCCATGCGGACGCTCGGCGTGATCGAGGCTTACCGCGCCCAAATCGATGAGTCGACAAGGCTGGTCTCAATCCCGTTTGCCTTGTACACCAACGGTTCCCTGCAGCCGGTGAACGAGATCGCCAAACATGCGCGGGCGGTCGGCGCCCGGGTGCTGGTCGACGCGTACCAGGCCGCAGGCGTCGTCCCCGTCGACGTCCAGCAGCTCGACTGCGACTACCTCGTCACCGGAACCCTCAAGTACTTGCTGGGCCTGCCCGGAATCGCGATCCTGTTCGCCCGCTCCGGGGTCGAAGACCACCAGCCGCCGCGGATGACCGGCTGGTTCGGCCGCGTCGACCCGTTCGACTTCGACCCCGAGCTCCTCGACGTCCCGGCCAGCGCCCGGCGCTTCGAATCCGGCACCCCCGGAATCCCCGCCGCCTACGCCGCCCGGGCGGGCATCGAGGTACTCGGCCAGCTCGACCCCGCGGACGCCTGGGCACACGTCGAACGCCTAGTCGCTTTAACGACCGAACGACTCACCGGCTCCGGCGAGACCCTGGACGGACCCGCCCCGGACGCTCGCCCTGGCCCGCAAGTCGCGCTGGTCGACGCCGATCCCGTTGCCCTGGCGGACTTCCTGGCCGCCCGCCGGATCGTCACCGCCCCGCGCGGATCGAACCTCCGGATCTCCTTCCACTGCTACAACACCACTGACGACATCGATCGCCTCTGCACGGCGATCGCGGACTACCGGAGGCAGGCATGACCGTTCTCGCCGCCGCGCGCTTGCTGACGGACGCGTCCGCGCCGCTGATTCGCGACGCCGCCGTCGCCATCACGGACGGCACGATCACCTATGCCGGGCCACGGAATTCCGCCCCCGGCGGCGACGTGACTGATCTCGGCGACGTCACCCTGATGCCCGGATTGATCGACTGTCACGTGCACCTCTGCCAAGACCCAGGTTCCGGCGAAGTCACCCTCGAAATGTCCGCCGACCACGACGCACTGAGCCGCCGGATGACCGCCAACGCACGCCGTTTGTTGGACGCCGGCGTCACCACCGCCCGCGACCTCGGCTCCCCCGGCACGCTGGGCACCCGGGTCCGGGATTTGCTCGCCGCCGCCCCGGAAGCCACGCCGCGAATCCTGGCCGCCAACGCCCCGATCACCGTCACCGGCGGCCACGCCGCGTCCATGGGCGGCATCGCGGACGGCGTCCACGGAGTCCGCGCGATGGTCAAACAGCACGCCGAGGACGGCGTCGACCTGATCAAAGTCATGACCACCGGCGGGTTCATGACCCCTGGCAGCCATCCGTCCGAAGCGCGCTACACCGTGGACGAACTGACCGCTTTGGTGTCCGAAGCACACGCGCGCGCCTTGCCGGTCACCACGCACGCGCTAGGCGTCGAAGGCATCGAACGCGCCGTAATCGCCGGTGTCGACTGCATCGAACATTGCGGCTGGGTCACCCGTACTGGCACCGAATTCGACCCGCGCATCGCCGAGTTGATCGTCTCGCGCGGAATCGCCGTCAGCCCGACCATGAACACCGCTTGCACCGCAGCGGATTACATGTGCCCGTGGGACGAACGCGACGCCGTGATCGGCAACCTCCGGGCGCTCATTTCCTTAGGTGCCACCATAGTCGCCGGAACGGACGCCGGAATCCCGCTGGTCCACTTCGAACGCTACGCCGACTGCCTCGACACTTTCGCCGAAGCCGGGATGACACCACGGCAAGCGATCGCCAGCGCCACCTCAGTCGCCGCACGCGTATGCGGTTTGGCTTCGACCGGCCGACTGGCCCCTGGCTTCCGCGCCGACGTCATCGCCGTCGCCGGGGACCCCACGGAGTCGCTGGCCAGCCTGCATCGCCCGCGCTTCGTGATGGCGAACGGCCTCCGCCACGACATCCGCAGCACCGACCTGGGCACCGGGGACTCCGCCGCCCGGGACCGCATCCGCCGAAACCTCGAACAGGGCGCGGGCTGATGACAGCCCGCGCCGCGCCCGCGTGAAGACCCGCCCGTCTCGTGATTGACTGGCTGGCATGGCCTTGCTCCCGCATCCGTGTGCCCGGGGTCCGCGGTGACCTCCGAACCGGCTGCGGCGACCCGTCCGCGCAACCGCAAGCAGCTCATCGTCGAGGCGGCGGGCCGGGCGTTCAGCGAACGCGGCTATTACGCGGCGTCCATGGAGGAGATCGCCGCCGCTGTCGGCATCACCGCGGCGGCGCTGTACCGGCATTTCCCCAACAAGTACGCCCTCTTCACCGAATGCGCCAACGTCATGGCGGACCGGCTGGTCGCCGCACTCGACGCGGTGCCGCCGGACGCGTCCGCCGCGGACGTCCTCGGACCGCTGGCCCGGGTGACGGTCGCCCACCGCGAGTCCGGCGGCCTGTACCGCTGGGAGGCCCGCTACCTCGACCGAGCGGACCGCCGCGTCCTCAGCGCGAAGTTCGCTCAGGTCGTCGCGCGGGTCACCGAAGCGGTGCCGCCCTCGCCGGACGCGGACCTCCGCGCCGTAGCCGCACTCGGCGCGATCGGCTCCATCACCATGCACCGCACCTCGATCGCCCACCACCGCGCCGAAACCCTGCTCACCGAATCCGCCCTCCGCCTCGCCACCGCAACGACCACGGCCAGCGCACCCGCGGTCGAACTCCCCGCCCAGCCGGTCCCCAGAACCCGCCGCGCGCAGATCCTCGCCGCCGCCGTCCCGCTGTTCGAACGCGACGGATTCGCCACCGTCACGAACGCCCGGATCGCCGAAGCCGTCGGCTTGGTGCCGTCCGCGCTGTACCGGCATTTCCCCAACAAAGCCGAAATCCTGGCCGCGGCCTGCCTGCAAGCCGCCGGGCTCCTGTCACAGGCCGTAGAACAAAACCTCCACGGCATTACCGGCGCGGAAGCCTTGCCGGTGCTGGCCGCGACCTACGTGGCTTACAGCTTCGAGCACACCGCCTTGACCAACGTCGCCGCCGCCGAAGTCGGCGGGCTCCCCGCCGCGTTGCAACGCCCGCTGATCCTCGCCCAACGCGAACACATCGCCGTGTGGGAGCAGCAACTTCGCCTGGCCCGCCCGGAGCTGGACCCGCACCAAGCCCGCGTGCTGGTGCACGCGGGCTTCGGCACGGTCGTCGAAACCGGCCGGCGGCTGCGGTGGCGGGACACGCCCAGCCACCGCGCCGCCGCCACGGCTTTCCTGCTGAACGCGTTGGGCAGCTAGCTCGGGACAGCGATGGCGATCTTGCCGCGCGGACGCCTGCGGTCCCCGGTGCCTTCCAGCAGCGCGTGCGCTTCGGCGACGTCGGCCAGCGGCAGCACCGTGCCGATCACCGGCCGGAGCTTGCCCTGGTCGACCAGCCGCCCGAGCGACGCGAGCTTGTCCCGGCCAGGGCTGACGAACACGAAGTGGTAAGTCGCGTTCACGCCCCACGCCGCCAGCAGGTTCTGCGGTTCGGGAATGTCCACGATGGACACCACCCGGCCCCGGTCGGCGAGGACCTCCGGGCTGCGGGAGAGGGTATCCCCGCCGACGGTGTCCAGCACGACGTCCACCCCGCCCAGCGCGCGGACCTTCGGCACGTAGTCGCCATCCGAGAAATCGATCGCGACGTCGGCGCCCAACCCGGTGACGAACTCGTGGTCCCGCGCCCGCGCGGTGGTCACCACCTCGGCCCCCAGCGCACTGGCTAGCTGGACGGCGACCGAGCCGACCCCGCCCGCACCACCGTGCACGAGCACCCGTTCCCCGGCCCGGACCCCGGCGCGTTCGACCAGCGCCTCCCACACCGTCACACCCACGAGCGCGAGCCCGGCGGCCTCGACGTGCGACAACCGGGCTGGCTTCGGCGCGACCAGCGCCTGGTCGACCACGTGAAACTCGGCGTAGGTGCCCTGTTCGGCGAACACCGGTGCCAGGTACCAGACCTCGTCGCCCGGCCGGAAGTCGTCCGCCCCAGGGCCGGTTTCGACCACCGTGCCGGCCACGTCGTTGCCGATCACCGCGGGCAGTGTCACCTGGTCGCGGTAGTCGCCGCGCCGGGTCTGCAGGTCGAGCGGGTTCACGGACGTGGCCCGCACGCGCACCAGCACCTGGCCGGGTCCGGGGACGGGTCTTGGCAATTCTCGGGCGGCGAACGCGGCGTCCGCACCGCCGAAGCGGACGAGTTCCACCACACGCATCGAAGTCGGCATACGGCGACCATAGATCTATATATCGCGAATCGTCAATATGAAGAGCCGGGTTAGGATCGCCCCGTGTTCTCGGAGGCGGAGTTGCTGGCGGTGTTCCGGGCCCTGTCGAACCCGACGCGCAGGCAGATGCTGGTGTGGCTCAAGGATCCGATGAGCTTCCCCGGCCAGGAGCCCGAGGACGTCGAGATCGGCGTCTGCGTGACCGACATCCAGCAGCGCGTGGGACTGGGGCAGTCGACCACCTCGCAGTACCTCGCGACGCTGCGGCAGGCCGGCCTGGTGGTCGCCACCCGCCGGGGCAAGTGGACCTACTACCGCCGCGACGAGGCGAACATCGCCCGCCTCCTGGAAACCCTGCGCGACGTGTTCTAGCGCGCCTCCGGGAACGCTTTCCGGTTCCCGGAGGCACTTTTCGCTAAGCGCCCGGCCGATTCGCCACCGGGAGCGTAATCGGCGTCTGCGTCGGCGAGGTCCCGTTGTTGAGATACAGCATCGAAATACCGCGTACGAACTGATCGAAGAGATAAAAACTGCCCGGCATGATCTTGGACGCGCCCTCCCGGAACGCGACATACGCGGGCCACTCAAGCCGAACCAGTGCCGCCTGCGCGTAATCGCGGGGAAGCCCGAGCCAGTCACCCATCTGGTCATTGAGCAGATACCGCACCAGCTCGTTGACGAACCCGGAATCGAGCCCCAGCGTCGGCTTCTCGATATACCCGAGCAACGTCTTCGCCAGGCTGACCCCTTCGTCCGTCGGTCCGAGCACCGGCCACAGCATCTGCTGCGCCTGCGCTTCCGCGTCGGCCCAGGTCTTCGGAATGAACTGCTCCTGCACCCCGAGCAGATGCAGCGCGACCTGCCAGGCGTGCAAATCCGCTTCCTGCTCCGCCGTCGACAGCGCGATGTGCCACTTGAGCATGTTGCTGCGCGCGTACGTCGCCACCGAATGGAACGTCCGCAGAATGTCGCCATTGCTGATCGGCTTGGGCTGATCCGCGCCGTCTTGGTATTTCGCCGACGTCGGCAGCAAATTCCGCACCGCGGCGTGCACCAGCCGCGTCTTGTTGGCGGTCACGACGAAGTGCCCGTCCGGCGCCCAGGCTTTCGAGTTGTGCAGGTCGTAGCCGAAGGTGAACGTCTTGGCCGCGCGCTGCTTCATGTCCGCGCCGCCGGCCGACCAGTAAACCGCCCGCGCCTCACGCGGAATGACGGTGCTCATGATCCCGCTGCCGAGCGTCTCGGAGACGAACAGATAACTGCTCAACCGGGTGTAAAGCTTCTCCGACGCGGCAAGCTTGGCCGGATCCGCCCACGACGGCAGTTTGTTGACCTGCCGCAGATACGAGACCAGATAATCCGGCATCCCGGCGGGCAGCGGAGCGTTGTTGTCGATCCAGCCCTGCCAGGCCGTGTTGACCGCGGGTATTTTGCCCTCGGCCAGCAACGCCTTGGCGACCGCGTCGGCGGTGTCGTCCCAGACCTGGAACGGATCGGCCCCCGTCCCGCTCCCGGCGATGGACCCCTTGCCCGACCACGCCCACGCGGTGCCCGACGTGCCGGCCATCCCCGCGATGCCGAGTGCCGCGCCGAGGGTCAGCACCTTCCTTCTGCTGAGATTCTCCATGTACTTGTCTGCCTCTCTGGTAGGCGTCGTTGCCATCCCATCACCGGCCAGGGGCTGCTCGCCGCCCCCTGTCGACAGTCTCGGAAGAAGTGATTTCTCATTAACATAACGGCGCCGGTCGGCTGGTGGCAAGAGGTGTGCCCGCTCCGGATCACCTCGCGGCACCCGCGCGGCCAATGCCAGGGACCTAAACCGGGCGACCTCAGTCCGCCGACCGTCCACAAAGGACACTCGCGTCAGCGAAACGCCCGTTTAATGTCATAATGCCGGTTTGTTTAGGTCTGTGAGGGGCACCCTGAAGGAATCTGATTCCCTCAGGGCGGCCCTCACGGACGACACGCCCAGCTCCCGCCGTCCCCGGACGCAAACCAGCCCGGTCCGCCAGCTGCTTCCGCTCCGCCCGGGGCGAGAGGGAGTGCAGCGCTCAGCGCCGCCGCCGCTTCTTGCCGGTTTTCTTCGCGGACCGGGAAATTCCGCCCAGCGGATGCACGGTCGCGTGCCCCGGCCGCCGCCGGGTGAACAGCTCCCGCAGCTCCGCCAGGCCGGCCTCGTCCGGATGGCCGCAGTTCAGCACGTTCGTGGTCAAGCCGCGGGCCTCGTCGGGCGGCAGTGTGGCGAGGGTGTCGGCGATCGCGTCGGGGCCGCCGGTTTCGAGCAGGTGAATGAACTGCTCGGCCACGCCCCGCAGAGCTTCCTCTTCGCCGAGTTCTTCCATGGACAGCTCGTCTTCGCCGATGAGGGCCTGCACGGCGATCGGGCCGAGCTGCCGGTCGTCGCGCAGTTCCCGAAGCATCGCGGAGCTGTCCGGAAGGGCTTCGGCGAGGATGTCGAGCATCGCGCTCGCACGAGTGCGGAACGGGCAGTCCCGGACGGCGTCCAGCAGCAGCGGCAGCCCGCGTTCCCGGCCGCCGTGCGCGGCCAGCCATCCGGCCAGCTCCGCTGCCGCCGTTTCCGGGGGGTAGTGCTCGGCGAGCGTGCCGAGCAGCCCGGCCGGTCCGGCGTCCGACAGCTCCCCGACCAGCGGCGCGTGGCGGCCGTCGGCGACCATGCTGGCGCGGATCGCCCGAACGGCCATCGGCGTCAGCGCCACCAGTTCGGTGGCGCCGGCGGAGAGCGCGGACCGCAGGCGGGCGTCCGCGTCCGGCGGGAACACGTGAGGTCCGTCCGGGCCGAGGTCGGCGCGGTAAATCGGATCGGGCACCCCGGTCGTGAGCGTGACCGCGCCGAAGTCCGCGAGCGTCGCGAAAACCTGGCGCAACTCCTCGCCGACTCCCTGCCGCCATTCCGTCTCGGTCGTCTCGTCCCGTTTGTCGAACCAGATTGCCTCGACAAAGGCCAGCCAGACGCTTTCCTCCAGCCGGACGACCGGCACGGGCTCGGGGAAGCTGTAAAGGGTGTTGAGGACGTCGGGCAGCACCACGTCGATGATTTCGCCGAACAGCACGCTGTACCGGGGCGCCCAGGCGCGGCCGCGGAGGACGAGTTCGGGGGAGGGCAATCCGTCGAACGCCGCGGTCCAGAGGCCGAGACTGTCCCGGAGCAGCCGCGCGTTCTTCGCGACGCGCACCAGCTTGCCCTTGACCGTCCGGACGATCCGGGCCTTTTTCGCCAGCTCGACCAGACCGGTCAGCTCGGTCAGCTCGCTGCTGCTCTGGGTCCGGTAGACCCGGTCGCCGATCGCCCGGTCGATCTCGTCGCCGGTGCCCAGCAGGGGCACCAGCTCGCGCGCGTCGGCCAGTTTCAGCTGGCCGGTCGAGGTCAGCGCCCGGCCGTCGCCGACCCATTCGGCCAGCGCGCGCAGCTGGGCGACGACCCGCGTCCGCTCGGCGGCCGCCGCGAGTTCGGCCTCCGGGGGAAGCGATACCGGAAGGTGCGTCACCGCGCGCTCGGGCTGGCCGTCGAGGAGTTGCCGCGAGGCGATCTCTTCGAGCACCTTTTCGTCGTAGCTGATCTCGCCCGCGCGGACCCTGCCGATGAACCTCTCCATGGCCGCGTTGTCCGCGGGATCGACGCCGTGCCGGAGCGCGTTCATCACCCAGAACTTGGCCACGCCGAAATTGCGTTCGTCGGCCATCGCCGCGGCGAAACCGGAACCGGCCTGCGCGATCGCCGTCTCCAGGTGCGCCAGCGGATCGCCGGTCGGATCGGCCAGCCCGGTCGCGTGCAGATAGCGCAGGAACCGCCGGAGGCTTTCCGGGGCGTCGGCGACGTCCTCGGGAGCGGCCGACAGCGTCCGGGGCAGGTAGGAGATCAGGAATTCCCGGACCCGGCCGGCGGTCCAGTACCCCAGCCGCCCGTCGACGCTGTGGTGCCGGAAATTCAGCGCCGATTCCAGGATCAGCGGATCGATGTCCTCGTGCCCGGCCTCCGCCGCGCAGCGCCGGATCAGCAGGGCTTTGGCCTCCTCGAACGCGTCGACGTCCTCAGGCTGGAAAAACATGCGCATGGTGGTCTCAGGGTCCTCGCAGGTCCGAAGCAGGCTCCCTGCAGCGTAGGGCCTCGTTGCCGTCCGCTGGGTACCGGTCAAGCGCAACAGGCCTCGCCGGAGTTGTCCGCCGGCGCGTCCGCCTTGACGGTGTAGACCTCCCAGGCCTCCTGGCCGGGCCCGTGCACCCAGACCTTGTCCTGCACGGCGTAACAGCAGGTGGTGTTGTCCTCGGTCAGGGTCTCCAGGCCTTCGCCGGTCAGCCGCTGGCTGGCCTCGTTGACGTCGCCGGTCGACTCGACCTCGACCCCGAGGTGGTCCAGGACGGTGGCCTGACCGGGTTCGCCTTCCAGGAGCACGAGCTTGAGCGCGGGCTCCGCGATGGCGAAGTTGGCGTAACCGGGCCGGAGCTTGGCGGGCTCGGTGCCGAACAGCTTTGAGTAGAAGCCGATCGAACCAGCCAGGTCTCCCACGCGAAGCGCGAGCTGAACTCGGGACATCTGATCCTCCTTGAATAGATGACTGTCTAACCAGCATTGCCGTCTAAGTAGAAGCCTGTCAAGATAGACAGATGTCGAAGCAACTCCTGTACGCGGCGATCAGCGCCTGCTGTACCCCGCTGGCGCGCGACCCGCTGACGGCGGACGATGCCGCGGAGCTGGCGAAGCTGTTCAAAGCGCTGTCCGACCCGGTGCGGCTGCGGTTGCTGTCGCTGATCGCGTCCCACGCCGGGGGAGAAGCGTGCGTGTGCGACCTGACCGGGGCGTTCGACCTGACCGGACCGACGATCTCCCATCACCTGAAGGTGCTGCGCGAATCCGGCTTGATCACCGGGGAACGGCGCGGCACCTGGGTCTACTACCGCGTCCACTCCGAGATGCTCGCCCGCCTATCGGCCGTCCTCGTCCCCGGCGACGCATGACCGGCACGCAAACCGGAGTAGTCGGCAAGCTGTCCACTTTGGACCGATACCTGCCGGTGTGGATCGCCGTCGCGATGGTGCTCGGACTGCTGGCCGGACGGTGGATCCCCGGCCTCGGCGGGGTGCTCAACGCGGTCTCGGTCGACGGGATCTCGTTGCCGATCGCGCTCGGACTGCTCGTGATGATGTACCCGGTGCTGGCGAAAGTCCGCTACGACCGGCTCGGCACCGTGACGGCCGACCGGCGGCTGCTGTGGCCGTCGCTGGTGCTGAACTGGCTGATCGGGCCAGCGCTGATGTTCGCGCTCGCCTGGCTGCTGCTGCCCGACCTGCCGGAGTACCGCACCGGGCTGATCATCGTCGGCCTCGCCCGCTGCATCGCGATGGTGATCATCTGGAACGACCTGGCCTGCGGCGACCGGGAAGCCGCCGCCGTGCTGGTCGCGCTGAACTCGGTGTTCCAGGTCGTCATGTTCGGCGTCCTCGGCTGGTTCTACCTGGCCGTGCTGCCCGGCTGGCTCGGCCTGCCGCAAGCCGGACTGAGCGTGTCCGCGTGGCAGATCGCCAAGAGTGTGCTGATCTTCCTGGGCATCCCGCTGCTCGCCGGCTACCTGTCCCGCCGCCTCGGCGAACGCGCGAAAGGCCGCACCTGGTACGAATCCCGGTTCCTGCCGAAGGTCGGCCCAGTCGCGCTGTACGGGCTGCTGTTCACGATCGTGGTCCTGTTCGCGTTGCAGGGCGACCAAATCACCAGCCGCCCGCTCGACGTCGCCCGGATCGCCCTGCCGCTGCTGGTCTACTTCGGACTCATGTGGGCCGGCTCCTACGCGCTCGGCAAGGCGGTCGGCCTGTCGTACGAACGGACCACCACGCTGGCGTTCACCGCCGCGGGCAACAACTTCGAACTCGCCATCGCAGTCGCGATCGCCACTTTCGGCGCCACCAGCGGACAAGCGCTAGCCGGAGTCGTCGGCCCGCTCATCGAAGTCCCGGTCCTCGTCGCCCTGGTCTATGTGTCCCTCGCGCTCCGACGCCGCTTCGCAACCACGCCCGCGGAGGTCTCGCCATGACCGTCCCCGAAGTGCTATTCGTCTGCGTTCACAACGCCGGACGCTCGCAGATGGCGGCCGGGCTGCTGCACCACCACGCGCGCGGCCGGGTCCTCGTCCGCTCCGCCGGATCCGCCCCAGCCGACACGATCAACCCCGCGGCCGTCGCGGTCATGGCCGAACTCGGCATCGACCTGTCCCGCCGGTTTCCGCAGCCCTTGACCGCCGAAGCGGTCCGCTCCGCCGACGTCGTGATCACCATGGGCTGCGGCGACGCCTGTCCCGTCTTCCCCGGCAAGCGCTACCTCGACTGGCAGCTCGACGACCCGGCGGGCCTCCCGGCCGAGCAGGTCCGCCCCATCCGGGACGAGATCGACCGGCGGGTCCAGGCTCTGCTCGCCGAACTGCTGGCTGGGCTCACTGACGAGGAACCGGCTCCACGCCCGGAACACCGCTGATCTGCTCAACGAGAAAATCCCGGAGCAGCCGGACCCGCGCGATCTCAGCCCGTTCCGGCACCATAAGCAGGTTCAACGGCAACGGCGCACACCGGTACTCCGGAAGCACGACCTCCAACGCCCCGTCACGAAGGAGATCGTCAACGAGCCACCGGGGCACCGGCGACACCCCACGGCCAGCGACAAGCGCCTCCCGCGCCGCAAGCCCGTGATCGACGCGAAGACGCGGCGTAAACGTCGCGACCCGCGCCGTGCCCTGCTCGTCGAGCAGCGTCAGCTCATGACTCCTGGCCACACTCGTCCGGCGGATCACGTCGTGCCCCGAGAGATCCTCCGGCGACCGAGGCGTCCCGCGTCGTGCGAGATACGCGGGCGCCGCGACGAGAATCTGGTGCGCCACCCCGAGCGGACGCAGGCGTAGTTCGCTGTCCGGCTGAGGCCCGATCTGAATGGCGAGATCCACGCCGTCGCGGATCAGGTCGGAGCGTTCGTCGGTGAGGACGAAGTCGACGCGAATGTCTGGATAGCGGTCCTGGAAAGCGAAGATCAGCCTGCTCAGGTGCATGACCCCGAAGAAGGCCGAACACGAAATCCGCACCTTCCCGGACGCCTCGGTCTTGGCATCCTCGATCTCCTGCCCCGCCTGTTCGACCAGCCGGAGAATCTCGGTGGCGCGCGCGTAGTAGCGGCGGCCCTCCTCGGTCAGCGAGATGCTCCTGGTGGTGCGGCTGAACACGGCGACCCCGAGCGCGTCCTCCAGTTCGCTCACGTGCCGCGTGACGGTGGGCTGGCCGACGCCGAGATCCCGGGCGACGGCGGAGAAACTCCCGCTTTCGGCGACCCGGACGAACGTGCGCATGCGATCGAGCGTGACTTCTGATTTATGCATCGTGCGGATAGATCCTCTCCTCCGTCGAGGCTAAATGAACCGCTCTCCCGCGGCTACCGTGACGGCATGCCCACGAGATCTGTGCCGGCTTGGCCGGAAGGCAAGAAGGTCGCGGTGAAAATCTGCGTCGCGCTCGAATCGTGGTCTGACGGCCACTGGCCGGTCTATGCGCCGATGGCCGCCGCGTGGCCGCTGCCCGCCGCGGAATGCCGACACAGCATGTCCTGGGCGGAATACGGGGCGACGACCGGAGTATGGCGGCTGCTCGAAGTGCTGAACCGGCACGAGATGCGCGCGACGTTCGGCGTCAGCGGTCTTCTCGCGGAGCGGCACCCCGAACCCGTGCTGGCCGCGCACGCCGCCGGACACGAGATCGCGGCGCATTCGTACGCACAGGACATCATCCCCGGACAGCTGGGACTCGACGAGGAACGCGAGAACCTCAAGCGCTGCACCGAAATCCTGCGGCAGGTCACCGGTTCCCGTCCGGTCGGCTGGCTCAGCCCCCGCGCCACCCCGTCCCGAAACACTCCCGAACTGCTCGCCGCCGCCGGCTACCGCTGGTCCGGCGACCACAACGACCGGGACCTGCCCTACGTCACGACCACCTCCGCGGGTCCGCTGGCGTACCTCATGCACAGCGACTTCACCGACGTGCGCGGCGTACTGGCGGGCCCGCGCGCGTACCGGGACGTCCACGTCGACCTGCTCGATTATCTCCTCCGCCAGGAGACGCCAGGCATCCTCAACCTGACCGTCCACGCCCACGTCGGCGGACGGCCGCTGTTCGCCGACCAGTTCGAGCAGGTACTCGAGCAGATCGCCCGTGTCCGGGACGACGTCTGGATCGCCACCCATCAGGAACTAGCCGATCAGGTGCTCGCGTCATGAACCGCACCCTCGTCATCGGCGGCACCGGCGCGATGGGCAGCCGCGTCGTCGCGCAACTCCTCGCCGACACCGACGATGAGCTGACCGTGCTCACCCGCAACCCGGACTCACCCCATGCGGCGGCCCTGGCCCAGGACCGCGTGCGCCTGATCCGCGGCGACGCAGGCGACCCCGCAAGCATCCAGGCCGCGCTGACCGACGTGTCCCGGGTCTTCTGCAACACCGACTTCTTCTCCGCCAAAAGCCCGCTCGCCGAGTTCACCCAAGGCACGAACATCCTCGAAGCAGCACGGAAACACGGCGTCGACCGGTTCGTGTGGTCCTCATTGGACAGTACCGCGACGCTGACCGCCGGCCGCGTCCTCACGCCGCATTACGAGGCCAAAGCCGCGGTCGCCGCGCACATCCAGCTCCACCGCTCCGAGGAAATGATGCGGCACGATCCGGACGGCTGGTACTCCGAGCACGTCTCGATCCTGGTGACCTCGCCGTACTTCGAAAACCTCCAGTCCCGCCTGTCACCCGCCGACGGCGACGACGGCGTGGTGTTCACCCTGCCGCTCGGCTCCGGCCGGTACCCGATGATCGCCTTGGCCGACATCGCCTGGTTCGCGGTGCACGCGCTGGAACACTGGCAGTCCTGGGGCGCACGCGACCTAGCCGTCTCCGCGGACAGCCTCACCGGCACCGAAATCGCCGCGACCTTCGAGCGCGTAACCGGGATCCCAGCCCGCTACGCAGACCTGCCACTCGACACCCTCCGGGCAACCATCCCCGAAGTCGGCCACGACTACGCAGGCATGTTCGGCTTCTTCCAGCACCACGACCTCGCCGCGCACGACCGCGACCTGGACCTGCTGCGCCGGCTTCACCCCGCCCTGATGACCTTCGAAGACTGGCTCCAGCAGACCGGCTGGGACGGCCGTCGCCACGAAGTCCAGCAGTTCCGGCCCCGCGCATGACGTCCGCCTCCGTCCGAAACGACCTGCGCATCGAGCTAGCCGAACTCCGCGCCGCGAATCTATACAAGCCCGAACGCCCGCTCGCCTCACCGCAATCGCCACGCGTGACTATCGACGGAACAGAAGTCCTGAACTTCTGCGCCAACAACTATCTCGGCCTAGCCGACCATCCCGCGGTCATCGACGCCGCCAAGCAAGCACTAGACGACCAGGGCTTCGGCATGGCAAGCGTCCGCTTCATCTGCGGCACGCAGCACCTGCACACCAACCTGGAGTCGCGCCTGTCGACTTTCCTAGGCACCGAAGCAACGATCCTCTACTCCTCATGCTTCGACGCGAACGTCGGCGTATTCGCCACCCTGCTAGACGAGCGGGACGCAGTTCTCTCCGACCACCTCAACCACGCGTCAATCATCGACGGCATCCGCCTCTCCAAAGCACGCCGTCACCGCTACCGCGACCTGACTGACCTAGAAACCCAACTGGCATCAACGAGAACCGCCCGCCGCCGGCTAGTCGTCACCGATGGCGTCTTCTCAATGGAGGGCTCCATCGCGCCACTGCGAGAAATCTGTGCCCTAGCCGACCGCTACGACGCCATGGTCATGGTCGACGACTCGCACGCCGTCGGCATCACCGGCCCGACCGGCGCGGGAACTCCCGAACTGCTGGGCGTGCAGGACCGGGTGGACATCGTGACCGGCACCCTGGGCAAAGCACTCGGCGGCGCATCCGGCGGCTACGTCAGCGGTCACGCGGAAATCGTGGACCTCCTGCGGCAGCGTTCCCGCCCGTACCTCTTCTCGAACGCCCTCCCACCCGTCATCGCCGCCGGTGCCCTCACCGCCCTGGACCTAGCCACCGACCCCGCCCGCCGCGAGGCACTCCACCAAAACACCGCGACCTTCCGCGCCCAGATGACGCGGGCAGGCTTCCATGTCCTGCCCGGCGAACACCCGATCGTGCCGGTGATGTTCGGCGACGCGGGCGAGGCCGTCCGGATCGCTGACCGAATGCTGCGCTCCGGCGTGTACGTGACCGCGTTCAGCTACCCAGTGGTGCCGATGGGCAAGGCGCGCATCCGCGTACAGCTCTCTTCGGAACACTCCCGCGACGACCTCGACCAGTGCGTCGAGGCTTTCCTCGCCGCCCGCTACGACTGATTGGGATAGGCGTAGACGGTGTCCGAAGACGCCGCGTAGATCGCGCGCGGCATGGCGCAGGTGAGCCATTCGGCCGTGCCGCCGCGAGTTTCGCCCCAGGCGAGGACGCCGTCGGATTCGCGAAGGACGAGGAAACCAGCCGGCGGCTTGGTTTCCGCGGCCATGGTGGGCACCAAGACCCGGCCCTCCCCGGCGGTGAGGCCATCTCCCATCGGGCGCGGCAAGCGCGTCCCCCATGCCTTGCTGCCGTCGTGCGGGTCGATTCCCCACACCATGTCGGTGGCTTCTCCCGACTCTGTCTCGGAGTGCTCCCCGACGGCGAACGTGGTGGTCAACGCGCCGACCCCGCGGATGCCGGTCGACGTCTGCAGCGCCGTCGGGCGCCGGACGCCGGTGGCGGCGTCCAGAAGAACCAGCCGTTCCCCGGCGACCGCCACGGCACTCCCGACCACCGCGTTGCTCCCACGCGCCGATGAAACCCTGATGACACAGGCGGCGTGAGCGGGTTGCGCGGTCCGTGAAGGACTCCTTGAGGGAACCAGATTCCCTCAAGGAGTCCTTCACGGACTTGAAGACAACGGTCAGGCGGGGAGCCGCGGTCAGCCTCGCGTCAGTCCCGCGCGCCGATGCGACTCGACGATCTCCTGTGCGCGTTTCGGGAGAGGAGCGCCGATCTCGATCGCGAACTCCTGGAACGCGTGATGGCCGGGCAGCAGGTCGAGGCACTCGCGCACGAGCTTCCGGGCGCGATCGAGATCGCCGCGCTGGCGAGCCAGCCGCGCCTGGAGGAAGGTCAGCTCCGGCCCCCCGAGAGAGCGGTGTCCGGTCAACCGGTCGAGCCGGTCGCCGGCGTCATAGCCGGGCAATCGGTCCAGTAGCAGGCCATGCCACTCAGCCAGGTCGCGGGTTCGCTGATCGCGGTCGAAATCGTCGGTACCACCGGCCTCGTCGAGTGCGCTGAGGTAATGGTCGGCGAAGGCGACCCACATGTCGGGCGCTTCGAGTTGGCGGGCGAGGACGCTGGCGAGACTGGCCTCCTGCCCGGCAATCGAGCCCCAGCCGCCGCGCGTCCAGCCGTACTCGGACTCCCACCGGACAAGCTGGGTCGCGGCCCGCGCCGAGAACCGGTCGAAACCCCCGGTGCGCCGCAGGCGGTCCCACACCTGCTCCACCGCCTCCGACACCACGAACCGCGCCGCCTCCATTGGATCGTCCGACCTGAAGTAGTCGTTGCCGCGGGTGTCGTATGCGAGGTCGATGAGCAGCTCCATCGCGACGATCCCCTGGCCGGGATCCTCCGCTGCCAGTGCCTCCCTCGCCTCGCCCGCCAACCGCCGGAACGTGGTGCGCCACCCGCTTCGTTCCTTCGGCGCGACACGCCGATCGCCGCCCAGATAAGAGCCCGCCCGGGCCAGGGAGACGAAGTCGCGCACCGCCGTCAGCACCTCGTCCGGGTCGGCAAGCGGGCGGCTGGCCGGTTTGGCCGGACCGGGATCGAGTTCGCCCTCGATCCGCTCGCGCATCGTGGCATTGCCGCGCCAGTACAGGTTCCACAGCGCTTTTTTCAGGCGCTCCTCGTCGAGGACGGCCACCTTGCCGAAGAACTCCTCGCGATTCATCCGCTTCATCGCCACGCCGGCAGATGCTAGCCGGGGCGGAGCCGGCGACCGCACCGCCCGGTACGGTCCACGTCGTCGATGAACGCTCGGAACCAGGCGAAACTGTTGCTCGATTGAGCCCGGCCGCACGCGAGCGAGGTCCGGCAAACACACAAGGGGACACATGGCGAAGACGGCACGGGAGCGGTTGGCGCGGCTGTTCGCGAGCACCGGTCAGGCCGGGTCGTTCAGCGCTCAGCTGCAAGCTCCGGCACAAGCGGTGGAACTCGAGGTGTCCGGGGTCGGGCCGGTACGGCTTCCGGTTCGCGCGCCGGCGGCGAAGAAGCTGATCGCGGTGGCGCGTCCGGCGATGTTCGGCCGGGGCGAGCAGACCCTGACCGATACGGGCGTGCGCGACACCTGGGAGCTGACCCCGGACCAGTTCACGCTCGGCGGATCCGGCTGGACGGCGCTGCTGGACGACGCGCTGGAGCATTTCCGTGACGAACTCGGGCTCCTGCGGAGGGCACGGCTGCGCGCCGAGCCGCACTCGATACTGGTGTACGGCAAAGGGCAGTTCTTCCTCCCCCACCAGGACTCGGAGAAACACGACGGGATGGTGGGCACGCTGGTGGTGTCACTGCCGTCGGCGCACACCGGCGGGGAGCTGGTCATCGACCACGCCGGGGAGAGCAGGACCTACCGTGCGTCGAGGGAGGACCTGACGCTCGTGGCGTTCTACTCCGACTGCCGCCACGAGGTCACGCCAGTGCGATCCGGGTACCGGCTGGCTCTCACGTTCAACCTGCTCGCCGACGCCGGGACTCCGGTGCCGGAGGCAGGTCCGGTCACCGAGCTGGCGGGCTGCCTGACCGAGCACTTCACCACACCGGCCACCCCTCGGTACGGCGGGCGCGATCTGGACCCGCCGAATCGGCTGGTCTTCCTGCTCGACCACGAGTACACCCAACGGGGCCTGACCTGGCACCGGCTCAAGGGCGCCGACGCGGAGCGGGCCGCCCTGCTGCGAGCTGCCGCCGAACGAGCAGGCTGCGAGCCGGTGCTGGCGCTCGCCGAAGTGCGGGAGACCTGGAGCGTCGGCGGCAACGAGTGGGACGACTACGACGAGGACGACGCGGATCCGGACGACCATCAGCTCGACGATCTGATCGACGACGAGATCGCCCTCGGCTGGTGGACCGATCCGGACGGCAGCGGCGGCGAGCCGATCTCGCTGCACGTTCCCGGCCACGAGGTGTGCGCGGCCACCCCGAGCAAGTCCCTGGAACCTTACGAGTCCGAGTACGAGGGCTACATGGGCAACTACGGCAACACGCTGGACCGGTGGTACCGGCGGGCCGCGGTCGTCGTCTGGCCCCGGGACCGGGCGTTCGCGGCACGTGCCGAGGCCGGATCGCAGTGGGCGCTGCACGAGCTTCGGGCCCGCATCGAGTCCGGTGATCTGGCGGGGGCCCGTGCCGCGGCGGAGTCGCTGGCCCCGTTCTGGCATCGGACCGCGGCACAGTCGGGACTGTTCGGTGCCGCGCTGGAGGTGGCCACATGCCTGCGCGCCGCCGGAACGGCCACGATGCTGCTGGAGCCGTTTCGGGTCGAGACACTGACCCCGGAGCACGCGGCAGGACTGGCGGCAGCGGCAGGACAGTACGGCCAGGCGTGGACGCGGGACGTCATCGATGGCTGGTTCGGACAGCAGCACCGACACGGAACCGCCTGGCACGAGTGGGTCGAGGAGTTGCCGAGGCTGTGCGACGAGCTGCGCGTTGCCGGCCGAGCGGAGGCAGCGCGGCTGCTGGCCGCCGGAACGTGGCACCGGCTGCACGACGAGTTGCGGGCGTGGACTACGACCGCGCGCGCGGAGTTCCGCCGACCTCAGTTGGAGCAGCTCAGTGCACCGCTCACGCGGCTGATCGAGGCGGCCGACGACACACAGCGCAGGGAGATCAGCGCGGCCCTTCGCGAGTTCGGGGACCCGGTGCTGGAGTGCCTGATGCCGGTGCTGCGTTCGGCGGCCTCGCGGCGGACAGCGGGCTTCGACGAGGTCGCACGAGACTGCGGGCAGCGGCTCGCCGAGATCCTCGCGCGACCGCAACGGGAAGACGGCGACTGGTCGATCGCCTGGACCGGGTGCCGCTGCGAGCTGTGCGACGCGCTGCGCACATTCCTCGGCTCCCGGACACAGCGGACCTTGGAATGGCCGCTGGCGAAAGACGGACGCCGGCACGTGCACACCCAGATCGAGTCAGCCGACTTGCCAGTGCGGCACCAGACCCGGCGCCAGGGTCGGCCGTACACACTCGTGCTGACGAAAACTGACGAGCTGTTCACCCGCGCCGCGACTGCGCGGCACACCGCCGAGACCGACCTGGCGTGGCTGACAGCGGTGCCGTCTCCGGGGCCTCCCGGCTAGGCCTTCGCTCCCGTACCAGGGATTTAAGCAGGGTGGCCCCACGTCTCCCCGATTGTCCACAAAGGACGCCAGGGCTGCCGAAATGCCCGATTGGCACCCACGTGAACGTTTCTTCCACGCACCCAATGTGGCGTTGGGTGCGTCGCATGCACCCAACGCCACATTGGGGCGCTAGCCCTCCCAGACGAGCCGCCGCAGTCCCGCCGGTCCCATTGGGCCTTCGCCCACCGGCGTCTGGCATCTCCGGCCGCAACGCCGAGTGCCGTCGGCGAGACTTCTCGTCCTGTGACCCATGCGCTGGTCCGCGCGATGCTCGCCGGGTCTCGACTGCTCCTGGGCGTCATGCACGAAGGCCCGCCAGCAGAGTGCTGGCGGGCCTTCGCGTCGAGCAGGCTCGGATCACACGTCGTAGTACAGCGAGAACTCGTACGGGTGCGGGCGAAGCCGCAGCGGGTCGATTTCGTTCTCGCGCTTGTACTGGACCCACGTCTCGATCACGTCGGGCGTGAAGACGCCGCCCTCGAGCAGGTAGTCGTGGTCGGCTTCCAGCGTGTCCAGCACGGTGCCGAGGTCGCCCGGCACCAGCTTGACGTTCTTGGCCTCCTCGGGCGGCAGCTCGTAGAGGTCCTTGTCGATCGGCTCCGGCGGCTCGATCTTGTTCTTGATGCCGTCGAGCCCGGCCATCATCATCGCGGAGAACGCGAGGTACGGGTTGCCCGACGAGTCCGGGCAGCGGAACTCGGCGCGCTTGGCCTTCGCGTTGTTGCCGGTGATCGGGATGCGGACGCAGGCGGACCGGTTGCGCTGCGAGTACACCAGCGAAACCGGGGCCTCGAAGCCCGGCACCAGGCGGTGGTAGGAGTTCACCGTCGGGTTGGTGAAGGCCAGCAGGCTCGGCGCGTGCTTGAGCAGGCCGCCGATGTAGTGCCGCGCCGTGTCGGACAGGCCCGCGTAGCCGGACTCGTCGTGGAACAGCGGCTGGCCGTCCTTCCACAGCGACTGGTGGCAGTGCATGCCCGAGCCGTTGTCGCCGGCGAGCGGCTTCGGCATGAACGTCGCGGTCTTGCCCGCGGCGAACACCGTGTTCTTCACGATGTACTTGAACAGCTGCAAGTCGTCCGCCGCGTGCAGCAGCGTGTTGAACTTGTAGTTGATCTCCGTCTGGCCCGCGGTGCCCACCTCGTGGTGCGCGCGCTCGATCTCGAAGCCGGAGTTCGTCAGCGTGCGGACGATGTCGTCGCGCAGGTCGGCGAAGTGGTCGACCGGCGGGACGGGGAAGTAGCCGCCCTTGAACTTCGTCTTGTAGCCCTGGTTCCCGCCCTCGGTGTCGGCTCCGGTGTTCCACCAGCCCTCGACCGAGTCGATCTCGTGGAACGACAGGTGCTCGGCATCCTCGAAGCGGACCGAGTCGAAGATGTAGAACTCCGCCTCCGGGCCGAAGAACACGTTGTCGGCGACGCCGTACTCCGCGATGTACTGCTCGGCCTTGCGCGCGATGTTGCGCGGGTCGCGGCTGTAGGCCTCGCGGGTGAACGGGTCGTGCACGAAGAAGTTCAGCGAGAGCGTCTTCGCCTTGCGGAACGGGTCGATCCGCGCCGTCTCGGGGTCCGGCAGCAGCAGCATGTCGGACTCGTGGATCGACTGGAAGCCGCGCACCGAGGAGCCGTCGAAGGCGAGGCCTTCTTCGTACGCCTCCAGGTCGAACGCCTTGGCCGGCACCGTGAAGTGCTGCATGACGCCCGGCAGGTCGCAGAACCTGACGTCGATGGACTCCACCTTCTCATCGGCGATGAGACGCTGAATGTCGTCTGGAGTAGTGGGCACCCTCGGTGACTCCTTCTCGTTCGTTACCGGCGGCTGTACTCTCTTCGGCTCACGCTAAGAGGGCGGTGTTGCCCGACCGTCACCCGAATGTTTCGCCGGTGTTAACGGGCCGCCGCCACCGCCCAGTCGACCAGGCCGGATGTGGTCCGCGCCACCGGCATACCCTGGACGGGTGGCGAGATGGACGGGTGAATGGCTGCCGGGGACCGGCGACGGCTCCACCGCGGCCCCGCGCGAGGCCCCGAAGTGGCGCGGCGAGTCGATGGGCCTCCCGGAATCCGGCGTGGGCGCGGTGGCCGGCGGCGGCCCGCGCTTCCTCGCGCTGGTGCTCGACCTGGTGCTCGCGTCGCTGATCACGGCCCTGTTCGTGCGCTACGACCTGCAGGACGCCGCCGCGATGCAGACGTTCAACCTCTGGGCGGGCGCGGTCTGGGCGGTGATCACGGTCCTCCCGGTCACCTTCTTCGGCTTCACGCCCGGCATGGCGGCTCTCGGCATCCGGGTCGCCCGCCTCGACGGCGCGACGATGGTCGGCCCGTGGCGGGCGCTGGTGCGGATGGTGCTGACCGCGCTGCTGCTCCCGCCGCTGGTGCGCAACGCCGACGGCCGCAACTGGCTCGACCGCGCCACCAACACCGTCGTCATCCGGATGCGCTGAGCCCCCTTCGAACACAAAGAACCCCCGGTCGGCACCCGACCGGGGGTTCTTCGCGAGCAGGGTCAGCGACGGCGGATGGTGCGCTGCACGTTCCGCATCTTCGCGCCGGCGGGCATCGGTCCCTTCGGCATCGCCGCGCCGCGCGAGCCGAGAGCGGCCAGCTTCGCCTCGAGCGCGTCGATCTGGGCCGGCTTGAGGTTGCGCGGCAGCTTGGTCAGGTGCGACTGCAGCTTCTTGAGCGGAACCTGCTTGTCCTCGTGCCCGATCGTGACGTCGTAGATCGGGGTGTCGCCGACCAGCCGCGACACGCGCTTCTTCTCCTGCGCGAGCAGGCTCTTCACCCGGTGCGGCGCGCCTTCGGCCACGAGGATCACGCCGGGGTGGCCGAGCACGCGGTGGACGGCGTCGAGCTGGGTCGTCGCGGCGACGGTCGGCGTGACCTTCCACTTGCCGCGCATGTTCTCCAGCGCCCAGGCTCCCGCGCCGGGCTGGCCGTCGGCCTTCCCGTAGACGGTGCGCTGCACGCGCCTGCCGAAGATGATCACGGCGAGCAGGATGCCGAGCACGATGCCCAGCGGCAGCAGCGTCCACTGGATGTCGAAGAGGAACCCGATGCCGAACAGCACCCCGGCGACCACCACGATCGAACCGGCCATCCAGGGGATGAGCATCGGGTCTTCGCGGCGCTGCATCTTGAACGCCTCGAACAGCTGGCCGCGCCGTGCCTTGCTCGCAGCGCGCTTTTCCCGCTTGGCCTGCTTGGCCGCTTCCTTGTCCTGCTTGCCCGCCATATGACCAGGATACGGCCGCGTGCCCGGCCGGGAATCCGTCGGCCCCCTCTGCGAGGATCGCGGGGTGGCCATCGCATCGTCTCCCCAGAGCCGGCAGAGCCGCGCGGGCCTGCTCGACGGGCTTGATCCCGAGCAGCGCGCCGCCGCGGCGGCCCCCCGCGGCCCCGTGTGCGTCCTCGCCGGAGCGGGCACCGGCAAGACCCGGACGATCACGCACCGCATCGCCCACCTGGTGCAATCGGGGCACGTCTCGCCCGGTCAGGTGCTGGCGGTCACCTTCACGACGCGGGCCGCGGGGGAGATGCGCACCCGGCTGCGCGGCCTCGGGGTCGACGCGGCGCAGGCGCTGACGTTCCACGCCGCCGCCCGCCGCCAGCTCCGCTACTTCTGGCCGCGGGTCGTCGGCGACCGGCCGTGGGACCTGATCGACAACAAGTTCCGGCTCGTCGCCCAAGCCGCCCAGCGCGTCCGGCTGAGCACCGAGACCGAGGTGCTGCGCGACCTGGCGAGCGAGATCGAGTGGAGCAAGGCGTCGCTCGTCTCGCCGGACGACTACCCCTCGGTCGCCGCGCGGATGCAGCGCGACACCCCCGCGCCGGTCGCGCAGGTCGCCGAGGTCTACCGGTGGTACGAGGAACTGAAGACGAACGCGCAGGTCCTCGACTTCGACGATCTGCTCCTGCAGACCACCGCGGTGCTGGAGCGCCACGACGCGGTCGCGGCCGAGTTCCGAGACCGGTACCGCTGCTTCGTGGTCGACGAGTACCAGGACGTCACGCCGTTGCAGCAGCGCCTGCTCGACGCGTGGCTCGGCGGCCGCGACGACCTCACTGTCGTCGGCGACGCCAACCAGACCATCTACTCGTTCGGCGGCGCCTCGCCGAAGTCGCTGCTGGAGTTCACACGGCGGTTCCCGGAGGCGACGGTCGTGCGTCTTGAACGCGACTACCGGTCCACACCGCAGGTGGTCGCGCTCGCCAACCGCGTGATCGGCGCCGCGCGCGGACGTCCGGCCGGATCGCGGCTGAAGCTCGTCGGCCAGCGGCCGGAGGGCCCGGAGCCGCGGTTCGCCGAGTACGAGGACGAAGCCGCCGAAGCTGGCGCGGTCGCGCGGCGGGTCCGTGAACTGCTCGACGAGGACGTGCCGGCGAGCGAGATCGCGGTGCTGTTCCGGGTGAACGCGCAGTCGGAGGCGTACGAACAGGCGCTCACCGAGGCCGGGATCCCGTACCTGGTCCGCGGCGGCGAGCGGTTCTTCCAGCGCACCGAGGTGCGGCAGGCGATGGCGGCGCTGCGCACGGCGTCGATGGAACCGACCTCGTTGGAGCTGGTCACCGCGGTGCGCTCGGTGCTCGCCCGGGTCGGCCTCACCGAGCAGCCGCCGTCGGGCGGAGCGGCGAAGGAGCGGTGGGACGCGCTGCTCGCGCTGGTGGAGCTGGCCGAGGAACTGGCGGCGACGGTCGAGGACGCGGACCTGCCGCGCTTCGTAGCGGAACTCGAACAGCGCGCGGCGGCGCAGCACCCGCCGACCGTCGAGGGCGTCACGCTCGCGTCGCTGCACGCGGCGAAGGGGCTGGAGTGGGACGCCGTATTCCTCGTCGGGCTGTCCGAGGGCACGATGCCGATCCTGCACGCGGACGGCGACGACGCCGCGATCGAAGAGGAGCGGCGGCTGTTCTACGTCGGCGTCACGCGGGCCAGGGAGCACCTCTCGCTGTCGTGGTCGCTGTCGCGCGGGCAGGGGAGGGGACGCAACCGGCGGCGGTCGCGGTTCCTGTACGGCCTGATCCCGGAGGACCACCCGGCGGCGCGCATCGCCCGTTCGCAGCAGGTGTCGAAGCCCGGCTCGAACGTCGCCCGCTGCCGGCTGTGCGGCGGCCCGCTGGTGCAGACCATGGAGGTCAAGCTCGGCCGGTGCGGGAAGTGCCCGTCGACGGTCGACGAGGGTTTGCTGGAGAAGCTGAAGGCGTGGCGCGGGGAGCGGTCGCGGGAGTTGAAGGTTCCGGCGTTCGTCGTGTTCACTGATGCGACGCTGATGGCGATCGCCGAGCAACGGCCGACCGACGACGGCGCGCTGGTGTCGATCTCCGGGATCGGCGCGACGAAGCTGGAACGGTTCGGCGCCGAAGTGCTCGACGTGGTCCGGTCGTCGATGCGATCTTGACCGCGTCTTAGCGGTGATCGATGCGGCGAACCTGCTGCTAGGGGGCGATCTTCGTCTCTTCGGCAGAGATTTGGGAAAATAAGTTGCCCCGGCTGTGCCGGGGCGCATAGCCTGCGTAAGCACCCGGGCGAGAAGCCCGGTCTGGGGAAGAACATGACGGTCGCCGCTTCGAGCGGCGCGGTCCGACAGAGAAAGGCGGTGCCGGTGAAATGATCAGCAATCTGATGCACACGAACCCTGGCACCGGTCTGCCTGTTCGCATGGCCGTCACTGCTCCGCGCCAGGGCACGGGTGTGTCCACGTCTGCGCACTTCGGCGAAACGCGTCGTCACATTGACGGTTTGCGTCGCATCGAGCGCAACGGGGCCCCGGCCGGCATCACTCTCGCGAGCGCCGCCGTTGTTGCCGCGTACCCGCAGGTTGATGTCGATCTGCCGACCATCAAGCAGTTCCGTGTTCCGTTGTCATTACGGGAGCGAAGTTCCTGACCTGCGTCAGGACACGAGGCTCACGAAGGCCGCGGAACCGGTAACCGGATCCGCGGCCTTCGTGTTTTTTTGGCTGCACAACAAGAAGGAACAAGTTGTCCAGTTCGATCGCCCACCGCCACACCACCACCGCACCGCAAAGGAGCACGGAAATGTCATCCGCCATCGCCCTCGCCGAGGGCCCGCTCGCCGAAGGGTTCGACATCGGCGACCTGCTCGACGGAGTCGCCGAGCCCGAACTCCCCTGCCGCTCGCGCGACGCGGACCTCTGGTTCGCCGAATCGCCCGCGGAACTCGAGCGGGCCAAGGCGTTCTGTGCCGGCTGCCCGGTCCGCGAGGCCTGCCTCGCGGGAGCACTCGCCCGGCGTGAGCCGTGGGGTGTCTGGGGAGGCGAAATCTTCGAGCGCGGCGCCGTGATCGCGCGCAAGCGGCCCCGTGGCCGTCCGCGCAAGAACGCCGCCCTCGAACCCGCCGCCGCAGCCCGGAGCGCCGCCGCATGACCGTCGACCTCATCACCACGCGCGATTTCGAGGCCCGCGCCGGAAAACCGGTCCGCGTCCAGCCGAAACCCAAGCAGAACAAGTCTCAGGAGACCACGAAGATGTTGCTTCACGAAGAACTGTCCCGAGCGCGAATACGCGACCTCATAACCGAACACGAAACCCAACGTCCATGGCGCCGCGCCCGAGCCGCGCGCCGCTGGTCGCGGGTAGCCCGCTGGGCGGCCAGCCGAGCGGAGCGATACCAACCACCCAATTAACGAGGCAGGTCAGGCAGGCTTCGACCTGCCTTGACCAGCCCCTCTTGGTGACGCCGGTTGCCTGCCGTCAGGACTGCCTCCAGCCCTGACGGCGGGCCCGGCATGCCCGTCCTCGGCGACCCCGCGCTGTGCCCAAGGGGAGGGGCCAGCGCTTCAGGCGACCGCGTTTGCTTCTGCTTTCGCTTTCGCTTCGCCGAGGTCACCGCTTCACGAGAATGAGCCTGGAAGGCCCGTCGGGGGACCGTCCAGGCTCATTCTCGTTCGGGGACCGCTGACGGGTGTTCAATGAGCCCGTGTCCGGACATACGCACGACCACATCGACTGGGCTGACCGGCTGGCCCTCCTCCGCGCAGCCGACACCCTCGACGCGCCCGCACAGGCCGCCATCGCCGCACGCCTGGTCGCGAAACTCCCCGCCAACCCGACGGTGATCGACCTAGGCTGCGGCGCCGGCGGGATGAGCACCCACTTCGCCGAAGCCTTGGCTGCCCACAACGGCGGCACCATCATCCTGGTCGACGCGACTCCCGAACTGCTGCACGAGGCCGAGCGCGCCGTCCGCGCCGCCGCCGAGACAGCGCGTGCCAGCCGAACAGACGGCACAGCACCGGTCGACGGCTTCGCCCCCGAGAGAAATTCCGCCCAGCCGAACGGCCGCCTTACGACAGGCGTCGGCGCGGGTCCCGACGCCGTGCCCGGTGGTGGCACAGGGAATCGCGCCGCACCCGACGGACGCTCGGGTAACCAAGCCGTGTCCGACGGTGGCGCGGGTAGCCACGCAGCGACCGGCAGCAGCGCGGCGAACCGAGTCGCATCCGACGCAGACTTGGCCGACCACGCCGCGACCGGCGGAGAAGCGAAACTCTCCACGGCAGCCCGAGACACCGCGCCGAAGGTCGAGGTCCGCGCGGTTGCCGCCGACCTCGCGGACGGTTCCTTGCCCGACTTGCTACCCGCCGCTGATCTCGTGTGGGCTTCGCGCGTCGTGCATCACCTGCCGGATCAGCAGGCCGCGATCGGCACCCTCACGGCCGTCGCGGGGCCTGACGGAGTGGTCGCGCTCGCTGAAGGTGGGTTGTCTTTCTCTTGCCTCCCTTGGGATCTCGGGGTCGGACGGCCTGGACTAGAGGCCCGGTTGCAGGCAGCGCAAGCCGAGTGGTTCGTCGGGATGCGCGAGGGCATCGACGGCGCCGTGCCGATGCCCTACGGCTGGACAGCCGCGCTCGAACGGGCTGGGCTCGCCGACGTCAGCTCGTTCAGCGCACTGGTGGACCATCCCGCACCCGGCCTGGACGGTCTCACTGACTATGTGCACCACCACCTTTCCCGTCTCGCGACGCACGGTGCCGACCATCTCGCGGAGGAAGACCGCGCGACGGTGGCTTCTTTGCTCGATCCAGACAGCACCCACTACCTCGGCAAGCGCCGCGACCTCTTCCTTCTCGGAGCACGCACGGTCCACCACGGACGTCGACCGTGACCGCCCCCGACCCCACGTGCTCGTGGTGCGGCCGAGCACGCGCCGCGGAAACCGACCCGCTCGCGACCCTGGCATGGGTGAGCACCAAGGAAAACGGCGAGCAGCGCTGGCTTTGCCCGGACTGCGCGCGCAACCACGTCCGGGATATCGAGGGCAAATTGCCGGACGAGTACTGGTGACCGGCCCTGCCCGGGCATTGAGGAAAGGCCGCTGGACGAGGTAGTGGTGACTGGTCGTGTCCGGGCATTGGGGGCAGACCGTCGGACGAGGTAGTGGTGACCGGCGCTGCCCGGGCATTGAGGGAAGGCCGCTGGACGAGGTAGTGGTGACCGGCCTTGCCCGGGCGTTGGGGGCAGGTCGTCGGGCGAGGTAGTGGTGACCGGGTCATGACCAGGCATTGAGGGCAGGTTGCGGTGCGGGCATTGGCGACCCGGGATTGCGCGCAGCCAGGTTCGGGAAGCCGACGGCAAGCTGCCTGGCGAACACCCGTGACTGAATCGCGTGCGCAGCCGTGTCCGGGATGCCCGGGGCGAGTCGCCTGACGAACATTGGCGGCTGAATCGCGTGTGCAGCCACGTTCTGGATGCCAAGGACAGAGTTGCCGGACGAGCACTGGCGGCGTGATTGCGCGCGATCACGCCCCACACCCAGCCGGCGACCCGACGAGTGCTGGCCCCGCCCAAGCCGGTCGGCCTGTGTCAGGTTCGGGTCATGCGGCATTTCCCGTCTTGTAGACGGCGCGCACTTTGGGGCGGGGCGTGCGCGTCGCGTGGCGGTAGGCGTTGAGGAGTTCTACGCCCATGTCCTCCGGCGATTCCCGGAGCTGGCGTGGGGTGCACCGGAACAGCACGGTGCCGGTCGCGGCCAGGGCTAGGTGGCTGAAGTCTTCGGGGCCCGCGGCGGTGCGGTAGCGCCAGGCCAGGCCGATTTCGTCCCACCAAGCGTCTGCGGTGCCGAGCCGGCGGCCGCGGCGGTCGCAGACTGCGACGTTCCATTGCGGGGTCGGCAGCGGTGTTCGTTGGAGGACACGGAGTGCTTGGCCGTGTGCGAAGGTTTCTTGGTCGTCGAGGTTGCGTAGGACGGTGCGCACGGCCGCGGAGCCGCGCTGGTTTCCGGTGTCCAGTTCGGCTGTTAGTTCTGCGCGGTCGGCTAATCCCCAATACAGCGGCAGCGAGACCAGCCTTGCGATTTCGTCGGGATCGTTTTCGCGGCGGGCCAGGTCGAGTGCGGCGCGGGCGGCGCTCGCGTAGGGCAGGCCGTCGATCAGGATCGGTTCGGGCATGCGTGCGGTGCGGTAGGTGATGACGCTCGGTTCGTTGGACGGCCTTCGGTTGTGCGGCACTAGCAGACGGATCTCCGGGGTCCGTGGATGGCTGATTCCGTGTGCGCACAACGCATCCGTGCCCGTGACGACGGTTCCGAGACCGTAGCGGGCAACGGCTGCGTGCAGGAGTTCTTCCCGGCTCGGAGGTTTGTCGTGCACTAGGTACACGCCGGAATACACCTGCCGCCACGGTCCGCCTGGGCCGGAGAGCTGTGCGGCTCTTCGGTCTGAGATTCCCGCGACCCGCAGATGCCGCCGGTGGAGCACTCCGTGCGAAATCAGGTCACCGAAAGCGAGGGAGTCGATGCTTGTCGTAGTTGCCATACATCGAGAATGCCGCCCTGATCAACTTCGCGAAACCACCCTGCGCAATCTGTGGACAACTCAGGGTTATTTTACTGCCTTGTGGATAACTCAGGCGGCGAACCCGGGCTGCCACCGTTCCACGATGCCGCGGGCCGGGATCTCGGCGTCGAGCTGGCAGAGGATGCCCGTCGAGCCCGCCGTGACCCGGTGGATCATCAAGTATTCCGGCGGCAGGTTCAGCGAGCGGCCGACGTGGAAGTCGTTGCCGCGGGAGTCGCCGACGCGCCCAGCTTGCCGCTGCATCCAGCGACGCGTGAAGTGGAACGTGGGCTCGGCCAGCGGCTCGGTGAACGGCGAGAGATACGCCAGCACCTCGTCCGACTCCAGGGACGAATCCGCGCGCACGAAACCGTTCTCGCGCAACAGCCGCATCAGTTCGTCGGAGTGGCCGTCTAGGGCGAGGCGCGTGATTTCGCCCAGGTGCCGCGGAATTCCGTGCGGAAGCTTGGCTACGCCGCCGAAATCGATCACGCACAGCCTGCCGTCGCCGGTGAGCATGAAGTTGCCGGGATGCGGGTCGGAGTGCAGCAGATGCGCCCGCGCCGGCGACGAGTAGTGGAACTCGGCGAGCAGCCGTCCGGCGAGGTTGCGGGTGGCCGCATCGCCGTCCGAGATGATCTTGGCCAGCGGGGTGCCGGTGGCCCATTCGCTGACCACGACCTTCGGCGCGCTCGCCACGACGCGCGGGATCAGGAATTCGGGGTCGCCCTCGAACGCCTTCGCGAACGCGCGCTGGTTGTCGGCTTCGGCGAGGTAGTCGAGTTCCTCGTCCATCCGCTCGGCCAGCTCCGTGAGCAGCGGTTTCACGTCGGTGCCGGGGACGAAGGCCTGGAACAGCCTGCTGAAGCGCTGCAACTGGCGCAGGTCGCTGCGCAGCGCCTCGTCCGCGCCCGGGTACTGGACCTTGACCGCGACCTCGCGACCGTCGTGCCAGGTCGCGCGGTGCACCTGGCCGATGCTCGCGGCGGCGGCCGGCTCGTCGTCGAAGTGCGCGAAGCGTCCGACCCAGGACCGGCCCAGCTGCTCGGCGAGCACGCGGTGGGTTTGCCGGGCGGGCATGGGCGGCGCGGCCGACTGCAGTTTCGTGAGCGCTTCCCGGTACGGCTGCGCCATGTCGTCCGGCACCGCGGCCTCGAACACGCTCAGCGCCTGCCCGAACTTCATCGCGCCGCCCTTGAGCGTGCCCAGCACCTCGAACAGCTGCTCCGCGGCCTTGGCCGAGAGCGTCGCGCTCACCTGCTCAGCGCTCTGCCCCGCCAGCCGCTTGCCCCAGCCGCCCACCGCTCGGCCGGCGATGCCGAGCGGAAGGCTCGCCAGCTTCGCGGTGCGGGCAGCGCCGCGGCGCGGCATGGCGGAATCGCGGTCTCCGGTGCGGTCGCGAAAGTCGGTCACTCTCCGATTCTGCCTTGGCGAGCGCGACGGCCGCAGCCTGCTGACCGCACCCAGGTGTGGCCTACGTCTCTTGGAGCACCTCCTCGGGAGTTTCCTCGGCCGGCGAGGGACCTTCCTCGACGGGAACTGGCGCACCGCAGCCGCAGTCGGGATGCGGTTCCCAATGCTGGCGGCGCACTTGCCCGTCGAAGTTGTCGATCTCAAGCGTGGCGTTCCACGCCGGCGGCGGGGTTTCGCTCGGCGAGAGCAGCCGCATCGCCTGCGCGACGGCGAGCGAGGCGCACGCGTGCACGGCACCGAGATCAGGCCGCGGCATCCGGCCGACCAGCTGTGTCGCGATCCTCGGCCACGACTCGTCCGCGTCGGTTCGGTGCAGGTCGCAGCAGCGGAGGCAAGCGCTGCGGCCAGGCACCACGAGCGGCCCGACGATGCCGATGCCCTCGCAGACGCGGACCGGCAGGTGCGAGATGCCCGAGTCGATCAGCTCGGCCACTTCTTCCGGCGGCGGGACGAGCGTGTCCGTGAGCAGCACGAGATCGGGGACGCGACGCTGGTTCCGGGCGGTGCTGACGTCCGGCGCGATCCGCGAGACGACCGTCCGGATCGCGCGTTGCCGGGGTTGGCCCAGCTCAGCGGGTGTGAAGCCGGAACCGAGATCGGCCTCGGTGACGGTGCCGGACGCACGGATGTCGAGGTGCCCGACACCGGACGTCGCGAGCAGCGCGGCGACTGCCACGGCGATCCGCCCGCTGCCGTGCACCGCGATGAGGCTTTGCCAGCGACGGTCAGTGAGCGCCGGTTGGTAGTGCCGGGCGCGCAGCGACCACAGCCCGGTCTCGACCCGTTTCGCGGACTTCTTCGCCGCTTCCGTGACCAAACCGAGCGCGGCCAGCTGTTTCAGCAGGAGCTGGAACTGCTCCCGGTGTTCGCCTACAGCGAGCAAGACGTCCTCGAGCGTGCGCCGCCCGTCGAGCCCGCGGACGCTGTCGACGATCGGCGCGGGCAGGCCGTTGGCGATGATGCCGTGGCGTGGGTCGAGGCCGAACTGGATCTCGTTGCCGTCGCGTTCGAGCACGTGGATGCCCGGAAGCAACGTCGGATACGCCGGAAGGAGCACGTCCGGCGGCGGAACACTGGACAGGGTCATGCGGCCAGCTTGGCAGCTCCGCGACGCCACTCGCGGGTGAGAAGCCGAGTTGTCCACAGGGAAAGCTTGTTGTGGACAACTTAGGGCTGTGACCTTTCGGCGCTCCAAGTTGTCGGTGCTGAGCCTTACCGTTGTCGAGTGGTCGAAGCACGGATTCCCTCGCTGAGGGGCAGGGGCGAGAAGGCCCCGTCGGACACTTCTCAACACAAGGTCGAGGTGCGGCGCAGCCAGCGCAGGCACCGGACGGTCACCGCGTACTGGAACGAGGACACCCTGGTGGTGCTCATCCCGGCACGGATGACCCGCGAGGAAGAGAAACACTGGGTCGCGGAGATGGAGCGCAGGCTGCTGCGCTCGAGCGGGCGGAAGGCACCGCCCAAGTCGTCGGACGCGGTGTTGCTGGCGCGCTGTGCCCTGCTCGGCGCGAAGTACCTCGGCGGGAAAGCGCTGCCCGCCAGCGTGCGGTGGGTGCCGCCGATGCGCACGAGGTGGGCTTCGTGCACGCCGGTGGACGCGACCATCCGGGTCAGCGAACGGCTCCAGCGAGTGCCGCAGTGGGTGCTGGACTACGTGCTGGTCCACGAGCTGGCGCACCTGACCGAGCCGGGGCACGACCCGGCGTTCTGGGCGCTGGTCAACCGGTATCCGAAGACGGAACGGGCGATCGGGTACCTGGAGGGTCTTTCGGCGGCGGCCGGGTGGGGGCTTTCGCTGGACGATTGAGCGGGCCGGTTGGCGCGGGCTGGGGGAGGTGGATGGCTGGCTGTGGGGTGGAGGGGGTTCGGATGTGAGGTGGCGGGCCGGGTGCGGCTGGTTGTTGCTGTGGAGGGAATCCGGCGCGAGCTGAGGGAAGGGGTTAGCACGGCCGGTTGCAGGTGGCGAGCTTTGGAGGAGTGCGGGCGGGCCGGGTGCGGCTGGTTGTTGCTGCGGAAGGAATCCGGCGCGATCCGGCGGAAGGGGTTAGCGCGGCTGGTGGTGGCTGTGGCGGGGCTTCAGACGTGAGCTGGCGGGTGGGCCAGGCGTGGCTGAGGCGGGTCGTTTGCGGCTGCGGACGGGATTCAGCGGAGGGCTGGGCGCGGCCGACGTTGGCGGAGTGCGGAGCCTGGGAGAGGTGCGGAGCCTAGGACGGGACTGAACTGGCGGCCGGGTGCGGTCGGGGAGGGGATTGAGCTGGCGGCTGGTGCGGCCGGAGAGAGGGCTGGGCTGGTGGCTGGTTGCCGCCCGGGAGAGGGCTGGGCTGGCGGCCGGGTGCGGCTGGAGATCTTGTACGCGGAGCGGGCGAGGACTGAGCTGGCGGGCTGAGGGGAGAAGGCGGGAGAGCTGAGCGCGGAACGGCGGACTGGCAGCACAAACGCCGCGCGGACCGTCTCTAGGAAGCGAGACGGTCCGCACGGTGGTCCAAAAACAGCCAGCCCTGCCGGAAAGCAGGAGGTCAGGAGGGCGGGTTCCCCTCGTCCTTCGGGGTCTCGCCGCCGTCGGAGCCGGTGGTGCCGCCCTCGCCCGTCTCGCCGTCAGCCCGGTCAGCCTTGTCGGCCTCGCCGGTCTTGGCGTCGCGGGCCTCCCGCTCGGCCTTCTCGGTGCGTTCCAGCTCCGCGATCGGGTCCAGGTCGGACGCCAGCGCGGGAGGCTCGGCCATGCGGTCGGCGAAGTCCAGGGGCTCGTCCAGGTCCTCGGCGGTCGGCATGAGGTCCGGGTGGGACCAGAGGCCGTCGCGCTTCTCCAGGCCGTGGCGTTCTCCGACGAGGTTCCACAGGGACGACGCGGCGCGCATCCGGCGCGGGCGCAGTTCGAGGCCCACCAGGGTGGCGAAGGTCTGCTCGGCCGGACCGCCGGTCGCGCGGCGGCGGCGCAGGGTTTCGCGCAGGGCCTCGGCTCCTGGGAGGCGGTCGCCGATCGCCTCGGCCACCACTACGTCCACCCAGCCTTCGACCAGCGCCAGCAGGGTTTCCAGGCGCTTCAGGGCTGCCTGCTGCTCCGGCGTGGTCTGCGGTTCCAGCAGGCCGGACGACATCGCTTCCTCGATGCTCGCCGGGTTGGCCGGGTCGATGCGGCCGGCCAGGGACTCCAGCGCGGAGGTGTCGACGGTGATCCCGCGGGCGAACTCCTCGACCGTCGCCAGCAGGCGCTGCCGCAGCCACGGCACGTGCGCGAACAGCCGCTGGTGCGCGGCCTCGCGCGCGGCCAGGAACACCAGCACCTCGCTGGCGGGCAGCTCCAGGCCCTCGGTGAACTTCTCGATGTTCGCCGGCAGCAGTGCCGACGTCGTGGCCGGGCCCAGCGGCAGGCCGACCTCCGTGGACGTCAGCACTTCCTGCGCGAGCTGCGCCAGCGCGTTGCCGAGCTGGGAGCCGAACGCCATCCCGCCCATCTGGCCCATCATCGACAGCAGCGGCCCGGCGGCCTGCTTGGCCTCCTCGGGCAGCGCCTGCATCCACGCCCCGGACACCTGCTGCGCCACCGGATCGCACAGCCGCTGCCAGGTCGGCAGCGTCTTCTCGACCCAGGTGCGCGCCGACCACGTCACGGTGGTGCTCGCGCCCGCGGGGAGGATCGTCGCCGCGTCGAGCCACAGTTCCGCCAGGTGCGCGGCGTCGCGCACGGCGGTGGCGGAGTCGCCGTCCTCGGATGCGAAACCGATCTTGGCGTCGTCCCGCCCGCTCAGGTTCTGGAGTGCGATCTGCTTCGCCAGGTCGTAGTTGACCGGCCCGCTCGACGAGCCCGCCTGGCTCAGCATCTGGCCCAGCTGGCTCAGCATCTGCCCGAGCTGGTTGAACGCCTCGGCTCCGCCGGGCTGGCCGGGGTTCGAGGGGTCGTTGTCGCCTCGCTTGTCGGGATCGGGCGGTCCGAAGCCGAACGGGGGATTGCTCATAGCTCCACCGTACGCGGGTGGGACCCGGCTCAGCGCGTCAACCGTGGCCTTCACCGGGAAGCGAACACAGTCACCGTACGCTGTCGCTCGTGACAAAACCGGACGAGGACACCGCGAACCAGTCCGACCGCGCCGAACCGTCGCGCGCGCCGGCCCGCAGCGACCGGCGGATGACCCGCCGCGGCTGGACGATGCTGGTCAGCGGCGTGCTGTTCCTGGTGTTCGTCGTGGCCGGGTTCCTGGTCCAGGTCCCGTATGTCGCGATCAGCCCCGGGCCCACCTACGACACCCTCGGCCGCGACGTCGCGGGCAACCCGGTGATCCAGGTCAAGGGGCAGCAGACCTACAACACCAGCGGCGAACTGCGGATGACCACCGTCTCGCTCAACGACGGCATCAACCTCTTCACCGCGCTCGGCCTCTGGGCCAGCGGCCGCTACGCGCTCGCGCCGCGCGAGGAGTACTACAAGCCCGGCGAGACCAACGAGCAGGTCAAGCAGGAAAACATCCAGCAGCTGCAGAACTCGCAGAGCAACGCCCAGGTCGCCGCGCTGCGCCACCTCGGCTACCCGGTGCAGGTCGTCGCGAAGCAGATCGTGTCCGGCAGCCCTGCCGACCACATCCTCGCCCCCGGCGACAAGCTCATCGCGGTCAACGGCAAGCAGGTGCGCGAGGCCGCCGAGGTCGCCGCGTCGATCGTGAACACCAAGCCGGGCGACTCCGTCCAGGTCACCTTCCAGCACCTCGGCCAGCCGGAACGCACCGTGCCGGTCACGCTCGCCCAGCGCGAGGACCGCACTCAGGGCTTCCTCGGGCTGACCGCCGTCGACCGCGCGGTCGCGCCGTTCTCCGTCGACATCTCGCTGCAGGACGTCGGCGGCCCGTCGGCCGGGCTGATGTTCACTCTCGCGATCATCGACCGGCTCACCCCGCCCGGGAAACCGGGCAGCGACCTCGCCGGCGGCAGGCACATCGCGGGCACCGGCGAGATCAGCGAGACCGGCCAGGTCGGGCCGATCGGCGGGATCTCGTTCAAGGTCGTCGGCGCGAAGGAAGCGGGTGCGACCGACTTCCTCGTCCCCGAGCACAACTGCGCCGAGGCCAGGTCGGCCGCGCCGGAAGGGCTCAACCTCATCAAGGTGTCCACGCTGGACGACGCGCTCAAGCAGCTGGACAACCTGAAGGCGGGCCGTCCGACCGCGCACTGCTGAGCGCGGTCAGCCGAACTCGCCGGTGATCGCCAGGCCGGCTCTCCGCAGGACGTCCACGATGCCCGCCGCGGTGCCGGGGGAGCCGTCGGCGAGCCAGCGGCGCAGGACTTCCGTGGTCCCCGCGACCACGAGCACGAAGGCCGACCGGGCGTCCGGATCGTCCTCGCGGCCGGGGAGCAGGATGCTGACGAGCAGGTCGGCGAACTCGGCGTAGGCCTCGCTCCGGTGGCGTTCCAGGACCGGATGGTGATTCGCTTCCACCCACAACCGGCTCACCCGGGGGTCGGTGACGATGGCGTCCACCGTGGCGGTGACCAGCCGCGTCATCCGCTCCTCCGCGGCTGGGGGAGCGTCCGCCAGCGCGGTTTCCAGCGCGGACCGGACGGCGTCGAAAACCCCGGTCAGCACCGCGATCAAGAGCGCTTCCCGGTCCGCGAAACTCTCGTAGAAGTAGCGCTTGGACAGGCCCGCGCGCTTGCACACGAGGTCAACCGTGGTTTCGGCGACGCCGACCTCGCCGACGACGTCGAGACCCGCTTCCAGGAGCTGGCTCCGGCGCTGCCCGCGGCGGTCTTCGGCGCTGACGCCGCGATAGGGGCGGACTACTTCAGGCACCGGCCAATCTTGACACACGTTCGTTCCTAGTTGATAGTCGACCAAATCAGGAACGCTGACGTTCTTACTTGGTCCGGAGGTGCCCATGAACGGACTCGCCGGCGGGCGCGGCCTCGCGGCGGCGATCGCGGCCCTCGACCCGGTGCGGGACAACGAGGCCATCACCCACCTCAGCCTCGGCGTGCGCTACGGCGACGCGATGTTCGTGCACGGCGCCTACACCGTCGCGTTCGCCCGCCAGGTCGCCTCGCCGTCGATCGCGCGGATCGTCTACCGCACCGGCACCGGCGACCTGATGCGGGACGTCCGGCGCCGCAACGACCACACTCTCGTCTTCTTCGGCGAGCTGATCCGGCACGGGCACAGCAGCGAGGCCGGCCGCCGGGTCATCGACCGGATGGAGGAGATCCACGCCCGGTTCGGGATCACCGGCGAGGACAAGCTGTTCACGCTCGGGTCGCTGATCTTCGAACCGGCCCGGATCCTCGGCGAGCTGGGACTGTCGGTCTTCACCGAGGCCGAGGACGTCGCGCACTACCGCTTCTGGCGTGGCGTCGGCGAGCGCATGGGCCTGGAGATCCCGCCTGGTCGTCAGGAGTTCCTGGACTGGATCGGCGGCTACGAACAGCGGCTCGCCTTCACCGACGGCGGCCGGGCCCTCGTGGACCAGCTGTTTCTCGACTGGCACCGCTGGTTCCCCGGTCCCGCGCGCCGTCTCGCCGCGCCGAGCCTGCTGCTCCTCATAGGACGGCAACTGCGCGAGGTCCACCGGTTGCCCGAGCCGCCCGCCGCGATGCGGAAGGCGGGACCGGGCCTGGTGTCGGCGTACCTCGGCCTCCAGGGAGCCCGTCCGCACCACGTCGACCGATCCTGGTCCGATCACTTCGCCGACCCGCACGCGAGCACGGCGGACATCGCCCGGTACGGCCACCAGCCGCCGGAGCGGAAGGCGACCGTCGCGAGCTGATCAGGGCTGCAGGGTCGTCTTCAGCGCGTCCACCAGGTTCGGCGCGAGATCCGGGCTCTCCACCAGTTCGTCCACCGCGTTCTCGTCCTCGTCGCCCGGCTGGACGCCGCGCAGCCGCATCACGCACGCCGCGTCGCCCTCGCGCAGGACCGCGGCCACGAGCCTCGCCTCGGTGCGGCGCGGGTGGTCCGCGGCGGCGCGGCGGAGGCTTTCGGCGTCCGCCTCGGCGATTCCTTCGAGTTCCGCCTCCACGTCCGGGGGCAGCACGATGATCTCCTGCGCCAGCGCGCATCCGACCACGATCTCCGGCCACGCGATCCGGCCGAGCGATTCGGCGAGATCGCCGTCCGGCAGCGCCTCCTGGGCGACCGGCGTCAGCGGGTTCGCGCGGTCGAGCTGACCGGCCAGTTCGGGCTGCTCGTCCAGCAGCGCCGCGGTCGGCACCAGCGCGAACAGCTGCGGCGGCTGGTTCCAGCCGGCGGCGGCGACGAACTCTTCGACTTCCCGGGCCAGCCCGGCGACAGGGTGGGCGGCGGACGGCTCACTCGGTGGCATGGCGACCATCGTGTCAGGCGTCCCCGCGACGCGCCGCGCGTGCCCGGTTTGGGTGGTCCCGGGAACTCGCGGCACCGTCCGTAGAGTTAGAGGTCACGGGGACACCGCTGTTCCCGGAGAACGTGTTCACGAAGACAGGAGCATTGCCGTGGCGACTCGGCCCCCGGTGAGCCTGAAGCTGTCCCGGCGCAGCCGGATCCTTCTCATCATCGCCGCGGTGATCGTGCTGGCCCTGCTGGCCGGCGTCCGGTTGCTCGACACCTACGTGGACTGGCTGTGGTTCGGCGAGCTGCAGGCCAGGTCGGTGTTCACCACCCAGCTGGTGACCCGGATCGTGCTCTTCCTCGCGGTGGGGCTGCTGGTCGGCGGGGCGCTGGCGGTGAGCCTGCTGATCGCCTACCGGACCCGCCCGGTGTTCGTGCCGGTGTCCGGCCGCGACGATCCGCTGTCGCGCTACCGCTCGTTCATCGTCGGCCACATCCGGCTGTTCGGCATCGGCCTCCCGGTGCTCACCGGCGTCATCGCCGGCGGGTCGGCGACCGGGGACTGGCAGACGATCCAGCTGTTCCTCAACGGCACCTCGTTCGGCCAGACGGATCCCGAGTTCCGCATCGACCTCGGGTTCTACGCCTTCACCCTGCCGTTCGTGAACTGGCTGCTCGGCTGGCTGTTCGTCGCCGTCGTCATCTCGTTCTTCGGCGCGCTGATCGCGCACTACATCTTCGGCGGCATCCGGCTCGCCGGCCGCGGCGGCCAGCTGGCCGGCCCGACGCGCGCGCAGCTCGCCATCACGGTCGGGCTTTTCGTGCTGCTGAAGGCGGTCGAGTACTTCTTCGACCGGTACAACCTGCTGCTGTCCGACCGGAACATGCCGCTGTTCAACGGCGCCACGTACACCGATCTCAACGCGGTGCTGCCGGCGAAGCTGATCCTGCTGTGCATTTCGGTGATCTGCGCGATCGCGTTCTTCGCGGGCGCGTTCCTGCGGAATCTGCAGCTGCCGGCGATTTCGCTGGTGCTGCTGATCCTTTCCAGCGTGCTGGTAGGCGTGGCGTGGCCGGCGATTCTCGACCAGTTCTCGGTCAAGCCGAACGCCAACGAGAAGGAAGCGCCGTCGATCCAGCGCAACATGGACGCGACGCGCGCGGCGTACGGCCTCACCAACGTGAAGTACGAGCAGTACGCGGGCAAGACCGAAACCACGGCGGACGCGGTGAAGGCCGACACCGGCACGGTGTCGAACATCCGCCTGCTCGACCCGAACATCCTCAGCGACACCTTCACCCAGCGCGTCGGCCGCGAGAACTTCTACGGCTTCCCGTCGAAGCTGGACATCGACCGGTACACCCTCGGCGGCACCACGCAGGACTACATCGTGGCCGCCAAGGAAATGAAGACCGACGGGCTCAGCGGCAACCAGGCCAACTGGATCAACAAGCACATGGTCTACACGCACGGCAACGGATTCGTCGCCGCGCCCGCCAACACGATCGACCGTGCGGTGAAGGACTCGAACTCCGACGGCGGCTACCCGATCGCCACCACGAGCGACACCACCAACCCCGCGGGCGCGGGCGCGGTGAACGGCCAGCCGGGGATCAAGGTCGACCAGCCGCGGATCTACTACGGCGAGCTGACCAACCAGTCCGACTACGCGATCGTCGGCGGCACGCCGGGCAAGGCCCCCGGCGAATACGACACCGACACCCAGCGCGGCTACCTCTACCAGGGCAAGGGCGGCGTCTCGCTCGACAACTGGTTCAACCGGCTGATGTTCGCCGCCGAATACCGCGAACCGAAGATCCTCTTCTCCGACGCCATCGGCGACGGCTCGAAGATCATGTACAACCGCGAACCGCGCGACCGCGTCGCCAGGGTCGCCCCGTGGCTCACCCTCGACGGCGACCCGTACCCGGCGGTGGTCAACGGCCGCATCCAGTGGATCGTCGACGGCTACACCACGCTCGACAACTACCCGTACGCCCAGCAGACCCAGCTCGGCGAGGCGACCAACGACTCGCTCAACGGCGTCACCAAACAGGCGAACAACTCGATCAACTACATCCGCAACTCGGTGAAGGCGACCGTCGACGCGTTCGACGGCACGGTCAACCTGTACTCGATCGACGACAACGAACCCGTCCTCAAGGCGTGGGAGAAGGTGTTCCCGGGCGTCGTCAAACCCAGCTCGGAGATTTCGCCGGAACTGCGCTCGCACTTCCGCTACCCCGAGGACCTGTTCAAGATCCAGCGCGAACTGCTCGCCCGGTACCACGTGGACAGTCCACAAGAGTTCTACGCTCAGCAGGCGTTCTGGAGCGTCCCGCAAGACCCGACCGAGGACGGCAGCTCCACCACCGCCGGCTCGAACGTCGCCAACCAGCCCGGCTACTACGTCCTCGCCAACGCGGCCGGCGAAGGCAAGCCGACCTTCCAGCTGACCAGCGCGCTCACCGGTCTGCAACGGCAGTACCTCTCCGCCTGGATGTCCATCTCGTCCGATCCGCAGGACTACGGCACCATCCGGGTCCTCCGACTACCCCCGGCCAGCGGGGCCAACCAGGTCGACGGGCCCGTCCAGGTGCAAAACCGGTTCCAGAGCGACCTGCGGGTCGCACAAGACCGGACACTGCTGAACAACCCCAACATCATTCCCATCTACGGCAACCTGATCACGCTGCCGGTGGCCGACGGATTCCTGTACGTCGAACCCGTCTACATCCGCCAGCGCAACCAGCTCAGCTACCCGCAGCTGGCGCGCGTGCTCGTCTCGTACGGATCCAAGATCGGCTTCGCGTCCACCCTCAACGAGGCACTGGACCAGGTATTCGGCAAGGGAGCCGGCGCGGCGGCCACCACCCCGAAGGACGGCGGCGCACCCACCCCGACACCGCCGACATCGAGCACCTCCGCGCCGCCGCCCAACACCGGCGGCAGCAACCCCGCCATGGACAAGGCCGTCGGCGACATCCAAGCCGCGCTCGCCAAACTCAAGGCGGCGCAGCAGTCCGGCAACTTCGCCGACCAAGGCGCCGCGCTGCAGGCGCTCGACGCGGCCACCAAGGAATACAACTCCGCCAAACCGACCACCCCGCCCGCCAGCAGCGGACCGCAGTCCCAGCCCGGCGGGTGACCTCGGTTACGTAATAGGCACCTGCTTTGCGCCCGCCGGAAACCAGGGCGTAAGGTAGGTCCTACGACGCGGGGTGGAGCAGCTCGGTAGCTCGCTGGGCTCATAACCCAGAGGTCGCAGGTTCAAATCCTGTCCCCGCTACAGAGATGGGAGACCCGTACTCGCACAAAGCGCGAGTGCGGGTCTCTTTCGTTGTGTCTTCTGGGGGTCGAACCCCCAGACCCCCGCCAGGGGGCTCGCCCCCTGGACCCCCGTGGTGGGTCGATTCGGGTGGGTGGGTTCGGGTCTGGCGGGGCGCGAGTTTCTGGTGTTGGTTGGGGTGGGTTTTTGGGGTTCGCTTTTGGGCGGGACTCTTGGGCTTGGTTGCCGGGGCTCAACTGCTTTGGCTCAGAATCCGTCCCAAGCGGCCAAGCGGCCAAGCGGCCAAGCGGCCAAGCGGCCAAGCGGCCAAGCGGCCAAGCGGCCAAGCGGCCAAGCGGCCAAGCGGCCAAGCGGCCAAGCGGCCAAGCGGCCAAGCGGCCAAGCGGCCAAGCCCCCGGGCGTCCCAGTTGGTCCCAGGTCTGCTCGGATTCCGAAAACTCGTCCCGTTGAGGCGCGTCCCAAGCCGGTGTTGGGGCGGGCAGCTGGCTGGCTTCGAGGCGGCGGGAGTCTGCGGCTTCTGCGGTCTCGTGAGCGGGGAGGCCGGTTCTAACCGGTATTGCCGCTCACGAGCCGGTGGGCGAGACAGGTTTAGACCTCTGGCTTTCGGCGGGAAGTTGTTGGGGGCGTTGGAATATTCCTGTGTGGCCGGCGGGGATGGGGTGTTGCGGGGGTGCGGAAGTCGTGGTGATTTTTGGGTGGGGGTGCGGGATTCGTGAGGGGGTTCGGGGGTGTTGGTTGGCCAAAGGTTTTGGATTGGGGTGTTGTTGCTGGTGAGGGGGTGTTTTGGGGGGTGGTGTTGGGCGGGGTTTCCGGGGGTGTAATGTTGTTTTCACAACGACGCGGGGTGGAGCAGCTCGGTAGCTCGCTGGGCTCATAACCCAGAGGTCGCAGGTTCAAATCCTGTCCCCGCTACGCAGATAAAGGGCCGGGGCTCGTGCAGGTGCACGGGCCCCGGCTTTTTTGTGCGCCATTTGGCCGTCGCTCGGGTGGTGGTTGTGGTCCGGTGATCGTTTCGGCGGTGGTTGCGGAGCGTGGCAGAGTCTACTGTGGACATACCAGCGGACTGGGCTGTTAGAGGGGTTGCCGCTGGCCACAATGGACTCATTGGTGACCACTGTGGACACAGCGGCGGATAAGTGGGACCGTAGAGGGGTGTCCGAATTGAATGCAACCGCCGCCGCTCTTCTCGGTCTGCTCCACGACGGCCCCGCCACGGGCGGGCAGCTGGTCTCGGGCGCCGACGAGCGTTTCGGCGCCTTCTTCAGTGTCACCCGCAGCCAGGTCTACCGCGAGCTTCCGGCGCTCTCGAAAGAGGGCCTCGTCCGGCTCGGCAAGCAGGGACCCCGTTCGAGCCAGCAGTACGTGCTCACCGCGGCAGGCAAGAAGGCCTTCAAGACGTGGCTCACGTCCGAGGCCGGACCCGACCACCTGCGCAGCCCGCTCATCCTGCGGCTCGTGCACGCCGGCTCGCTGACGGCCAAGCAGCGCACCGCCCTGCTCGACAGCGCCCGCACCACCTACCAGGCGCAGCTCGAAGAGGCCAAGAACGCCACCAAGACCGCCGACGGCCCGTACGCCAAGGCGGTCGCCGAGTTCGCCCAGGCGCAGGCCAAGGCCGCGCTGAAGCTGCTCGACTCGGTCCCGCAGGCCTGAGCGCCGCCCCGGCCCCACGACCGGTTCGCGACCGGTCGTGGGTTTTGCCGTAACCTTGTCCGACGTGAGCGATGAGTTCGATGCGGCACTGAAGGACCTGACCGGCAAGCTGACCCAGATCGAGTCGGTGATGGACCTCGACGCGCTGCGGGCGCAGGTCGCCGAACTCGAGGAGCAGGCGTCCAGCCCCACCCTCTGGGACAACGTGGAGGAAGCCCAGAAGGTCACCAGCCAGCTGTCCCACCGGCAGGCCGAGCTGCGCCGCGTCTCCGAACTGCGCCAGCGCCTCGACGACCTGGGCGTCCTGTACGAACTCGCCGCCGACGAGGGCGACAGCGGCAGCATGACCGAGGCCGAGGGCGACCTCGCCGACCTCGGGAAGGACATCGACGCGCTCGAGGTCCGCACCCTGCTGTCCGGCGAGTACGACGAGCGCAACGCCGTCGTCAACATCCGCTCCGAGGCGGGCGGCGTCGACGCGGCCGACTTCGCCGAGATGCTGCTGCGGATGTACCTGCGGTGGGCCGAACGCCACGGCTACCCCACGGACGTCTTCGACATCTCCTACGCCGAGGAAGCGGGCATCAAGTCCGCCACCTTCAAGGTGACCGCCCCGTACGTCTACGGCACCCTCTCCGTCGAGCAGGGCACCCACCGCCTCGTGCGGATCTCGCCGTTCGACAACCAGAGCCGGCGGCAGACGTCGTTCGCGCACGTCGAGGTGCTGCCCGAGGTCGAGGAAGTCGACCACGTCGACATCCCGGAAAAGGACATCCGCGTCGACGTGTACCGCTCGTCCGGCCCCGGCGGGCAGAGCGTCAACACCACCGACTCCGCGGTCCGCCTCACCCACATCCCGACCGGCATCGTCGTCTCCTGCCAGAACGAGAAATCGCAGCTGCAGAACAAGGCGGCCGCGATGAAGGTCCTCCAGGCGCGCCTGCTGCAGCGGAAAAAGGAGGAGGAACGCGCCGAAATGGACGCGCTCAAGGACGGCGGCTCCAGCTGGGGCAACCAGATGCGCTCCTACGTGCTGCACCCGTACCAGATGGTGAAGGACCTGCGCACCGAGTTCGAGGTCGGCAACCCGTCCGGGGTCCTCGACGGCGACATCGACGGCTTCCTGGAGGCCGGGATCCGCTGGCGGAAGCAGACGAACGCGGTCTGAGCCGCCCCCGGCGGCGGCCCGCGCCGGATGCGGCGCGGGTCACCCGGGGCACCGGCAACCCGGGCTTAACGGGGCCCATGGGTAGGATGCCGAACCGTGATCCGGCTCGAAGAGGTTTCCAAGGTCTACAAGACCTCGACCCGTCCCGCCCTCGAACGGGTGTCGGTCGAGATCGACAAGGGTGAGTTCGTCTTCCTCATCGGCCCGTCCGGTTCCGGGAAGTCGACGTTCCTGCGGCTGCTGCTGCGGGAAGAGGTGCCCTCCAAGGGACGGGTCATGGTGTCGAACTTCGACGTCGCCAAGCTCGCCCGGCGCAGGGTCCCCCGCCTGCGCCAGACCATCGGCTGCGTGTTCCAGGACTTCCGGCTGCTGGCCAACAAGACCGTCGCGGAGAACGTCGCGTTCGCGCTCGAGGTCATCGGCAAACCGCGGCCCACGATCCGCAAGGTCGTGCCCGAGGTGCTCGAACTCGTCGGCCTCGACGGCAAGGCCGACCGGCTGCCCAACGAGCTGTCCGGCGGCGAGCAGCAGCGCGTCGCGATCGCCCGCGCGTTCGTGAACCGCCCGCTCGTGCTGCTGGCCGACGAGCCCACCGGGAACCTCGACCCGGACACCAGCCAGGACATCATGCTGCTGCTGGAGCGGATCAACCGCACCGGCACCACCGTGCTGATGGCCACGCACGACCATTCCATCGTGGACTCGATGCGGCGCCGCGTCGTCGAGCTGCAGCTCGGTCGCGTGATCCGCGACGACGCCAGGGGCGTCTACGGCATCGGCCGCTGACGCCCTCCGCCCCCGCCCTTTCCCGCCCCGAACCAAGGAATCACGAGAGCGATGCGTGCCAGTTTCGTCTTCAGCGAGGTCGTCACCGGTTTGCGCCGGAACGTCACGATGACCATCGCGATGATCCTCACCACCGCGGTCTCGCTCGCGATGCTCGGCGGCGGCCTGCTCGCCGTGCGCACGATCGACAAGATGAAGGCGAACTTCCTCGCCGAAGTCGAAGTTTCGGTCGCGCTTGTCGACGACGTGAGCGCGAACGACAAGAACTGCACGCAGGCGCTCTGCACCGGGCTCCGCCAGTCGCTGCAGAACAACCCCGGTGTCGAGTCGGTCGTCTACGAGAACCGCGACCAGGCCTACGACCGGTTCAAGAAGATCTTCGCGAGCCAGCCCGAACTGCTCGAGCTGACCGGCCCGGAGGCGCTGCCCGCGTCGCTGCAGGTGAAGCTGAAGGACCCGGACCGGTCCGACGCGATCATCAAGCAGTACACCGGCCAGCCCGGCGTCAAGAAGGTCGACGACCAGAAGAAGTTCCTCGACCGCGTGTTCAACGTCTTCAACGGCGTCCGGAACATCGCGTTCGTGATGGCGCTCATCATGGCCGTGGCCGCGCTCCTGCTGATCGCGAACACCATCCAGGTCTCGGCGTTCACGAGGCGGACGGAAGTCGGCATCATGCGCCTGGTGGGCGCGACACGGTGGTATACCCAGCTGCCGTTCCTCCTGGAGGCGGTGGTCGCCGGCACGGTCGGCGCCGTGCTCGGGGTGGTGTTCCTGCTTCTGACGAAGCTGTCCTTCCTCGACACGGTCTTCACCGGCGAAGTGTTCCCGCAGATCACCACGCTCGAGGTGCTGTTCCCGGTCGCGCCGATCCTGCTGGCGGTGTCGATCGTGATCTCGGCGATCACCGGGTACGTCACGCTGCGGCTGTACGTGCGGCACTAGCCGGCGGGAAATCGGCTGCTCGCTGTCGGACCCCTCACGTAAAGTGGTCGGTATGCCCAAGGAACGTGGACAGAAGGTCATCGCGTCGAACCGCAAGGCTCGGCACGACTACTCCATCCTGGACACCTACGAGGCCGGGATGGTGCTGCAGGGCACCGAGGTGAAGAGCCTGCGGGCCGGCAAAGCGTCGCTTGTGGACGCGTTCGCGACGGTGGACGACGGCGAGGTGTGGCTGCGCAACGTGCACATCCCGGAGTACACCCAGGGCACCTGGACCAATCACATGCCGCGGCGCACGCGGAAGCTGCTGCTGCACCGGCGCGAGATCGAACGGCTCATCGGCAAGACCAAGGAAAGCGGCCTGTCGCTGGTGCCGCTGTCGATGTACTTCAAGGACGGCAAGGTCAAGGTCGAGATCGCGCTGGCCAGGGGCAAGAAGGCCTACGACAAGCGGCAGTCGCTGGCGAAGCGGGACGCGCAGAAGGACATCAGCCGCGCGATGGGGCGGGCGTTGAAGGGCCGGTTCACGGAGTGACGGCGGGGCCGGCCACCGACGCCGACGTCCCGGGCTGGATCGCCGGGCTCGGCCTCGACGGGATCGTGGACCTGCACGTCCACTTCCTGCCGAAGCCCGTCCTGGACAAGGTGTGGGCGTACTTCGACCGCGCCGAGCAGCATTACGGCACGCCGTGGCCGATCCAGTACCGCACGCCGGAACCGGAGCGGGTCGAAACGCTGCGCGCGCTGGGCGTGAAGGCCTTCGCGCCGCTGGTGTACCCGCACAAGCCGGGCATGGCCGAGTGGCTCACCTCGTGGGTGCTGGAGTTCGCCGAGCAGGTGCCGGAAGCGGTGCCCACCGGCACGTTCTACCCGGAGCCGGGCGCGGCGTCCTCAGTGGACAGTGCGCTGCGCGCGGGAGCCCGGTGTTTCAAGGCGCACGTGCAAGTGGGCGCGTACGACCCGCGCGACGCGCTGCTCGACCAGGTGTGGGGCTCGCTGTCCGAGGCGGGCGTTCCGGTGGTGATCCACTGTGGACACGGTCCGCTGCGCGGCGACTTCACCGGGCTCGAGGTGTTCGAGGAAGTCCTGCGGCGGCATCCGCGGCTCACCGCCGTCCTCGCGCACGCGGCGATGCCCCAGTTCACCACCGCGTTCGAGCTGATGGCCCGGTACCCACGGGTGCACCTGGACACCACCATGGTCGGCGTGCCGTTCTCGGAGGCGATGTCGCCGCTGCCGCCGGACTGGACGGTCCGGCTGGCCGAGGTGGCCGACCGCGTGGTGCTCGGCACCGACTTCCCGAACATTCCGTACTCCTACGCCACACAGCTGCGGGCGATCGCCGGCTGGGCGGCCGACGATCGCCTTGGCGAGCCGTTCCTGCGGGCGGTGCTGCACGACACGCCCGCCAAGCTGCTCAGCGTTTGACCGCCACGAGGGCCTGGCTCCTCGGCAGCGCCACCTGACGTCCGGCCAGCGTGAACCCGGCCGCGACCAGCGCCACCCACGGCAGCGGGCCGTTCAGCAGCCCTTCGCTCAGCGGCGCGAACCCGTGCGCGGCCAGGCCGAGGAGACCGCCGGAGGCGAGCAGGCCCGCCAGCACCAGCTGCGGCGTCCGTGCGGTGACGACCACGCCGTCCGGCTGCATCTCGAAGCGCTCGAAGAGCCGCAGCAGGCCCAGCAGCACCGCGCCGCACACGGCGAACCAGGCGGGCGCCATCAGGAACCACATGGACGAACCCGGGGCCGGCGTCGAGTAGCCGAGGCCGAACACAGTCACGCCGGAAACGATGACCAGCGCCGGCATGTGCCACAGGTAGACCGACATGAACCGCGGGCTGAGCCAGCTGAGCGCCGCCGTGACGCGGGGGAGCGAGACGAGCTTCTCGCGGAACGCCAGCAGGAACCCGATCTGGCCGAGCGCGAGGAACAGCAGCAGGACGGTGGGCGGGCTCATGTTGGACACCGGCGCGCCCGGCATGCCGATCATGCTCGCCGGGTACGGGCCGAACGCGACCAGCAGTGCCGTCACCCCGAATCCGGCGGCGGAAACGGCGAGCGCGGCGCGGCGGCTGAGCGAGCCGAGGCGGCCTTCGACGTAGTGGAAACCGAGCTGGTGGACCGCGACCCAGACGATGACAGCGTTGGCGTACCCGATCATGCCGAGGTCGGAAAACCGTGCCACGTCAACGAGAACGCCGAGACCGGCCAGTACCGCCGGCACCGCGAGACCCCAGCGCCGGTGTGCGGCGACCATCAGCGGCGTGAGCAGCACGGTGAGCAGGTAGACCGAGAGGAACCACAGCAGCTGCGCGGCGATCGCGCTTGCGACCTGGACAGGTTGCGGGGGAACGCCCATGCCGTGCAACAGATCCGGCACGACGAGCCACACCGCCATCAGCGGCAGCACGGGAACGAGCAGCCGGCGCACGCGGCCGGCGAACCAGGCCCGGGTGGATTCCGCGCGGCGCAAGGAGATCAGGTTCGCGGCACCTCCGGCGAAGAAGACGAGGGGCATGACTTGCGAGGCCCAGGTGATGATCCACCAGCCGGGGGTCGCGAGGGCGTTGCCGGTGGCAAGAGTGTTGCCGGAGAAGGAAAGCACCGGCATCGTCCAGTGCTGCGCGACCACCGCGAGGATCGCTCCGGCTCGCACCACGTCGAGGAACTTGTCCCGGGTTGCCCTTGTGCCGCGGGTCTGCAGCTGGCTCGTCGTCATGCTGAAGAGCCTGTCGGTTTCCGGGCGCGGAAACAGCGGTGCTGACCACCGAAACCGGGTTCGGGTCAGCAGGGGGTGCGAGGTGGGGTCTGCCCTACCTGGCTAGGAGAGCGTGTCCGGTTCCGGCTCGGACTCGTGCGCCTGCACCCGGTACGCCCAGCCGTCCTCGGTGAGGCCGAGTTCGTACCGCGTCTCGATTTTCGGCCCGCCGTGCAGGTGGATGTGGCGCACGACGGTGCCCGGAACCGGTTCTTCGTCGGCGAGTTCCTGCACCCGGCCGTCGAGCGGGCCGCCGAAGAAGCGGACGCTGCGGTCGGGCATCGGACTCTCCTCGCTCGGTTCGGGCATCAGCCCATGGTAGGCGAGAGACGGCGGGCGAGGCTGCCGTCAGTTCGAGTGAGGGTATTCAGCGGCCGAGATAGGTCAGCACCGCGCGCACCCGGCGATGTTCCTCGGAACTGGCTTCGAGACCGAGCTTCGCGAAGATGTTGCCGATGTGCTTTTCGACCGCCCCGTGCGACACCACCAGCGAGTTCGCGATGGCGTTGTTGGACAGCCCCTGTGCCATCAGGCCGAGCACTTCGGATTCGCGCGCGGTGAGCGAATCGAGCGGGTTGCGGCGGCCGCGGGCCATCAGCTGGGCGATGACGTCGGGGTCGATGGCGGTGCCGCCGTCCGCGACGCGGCGGACCGCGTCCAGGAACTCGTCCACGTCGGCGACGCGCTCTTTCAGCAGGTAACCGACGCCGCCCGCGCCGCCGGACAGCAGCTCCACCGCGTAGCTTTCCTCGACGTACTGGGACAGCACGAGCACCGGCAGGCCGGCGATCTCCTTGCGGGCCGCGAGTGCCGCGCGCAGGCCCTCGTCGGTGAACGTCGGCGGCATCCGGACGTCGACAATCGCCAGGTCAGGGCGGTGTTCGGTGATGGCCCCGAGCAGATCGTCGCCGTTGTCGACCGCGGCTACGGTCTCGATGCCCTCGTCGGCGAGCAACCGGGTGACCCCCGCCCGCAGCAGCACGGCGTCTTCGGCGATCACTACCCGCATCAAGGCCCCCAGGTCCGTGAGTGAAAAGCTCCCGGAGGCTATTCACTCACGAACGGGTCACCATTGACACGGCAGGTCCGCTCTGATGACCGTCGGCCCGCCGACCGGGCTCACCACGGTGATCACGCCGTCGATGGTCGCCGCCCGGTCGGCCAGCCCGGCGAGCCCGCCGCCAGGGCGAACCTCGGCGCCGCCGTGGCCGTTGTCGGTGATCTCGGTGATGACGTGCGTTTCCGAGCGCCACACCTTCACCGTCGCCTCGGTCGCGCCGGAGTGCTTGGCGATGTTGGTCAGCGTCTCGCCGACGATGAAGTACGCCGTGGTCTCGACCGCGGCCGGCGGCCGGGGCTCGACGTCGACGTGCACGTCCACCGGGATCGGCGACTTCGCGGCCTGCGCGGACAGCGCCGCGTCGAGACCGCGGTCGCCCAGCACGGCGGGGTAGATGCCCCGGGCCAGGTCGCGCAGCTCGGAAACGGCGAGCTTGGCGTCCGAATGCGCCTCGTCGATCAGGTCGCGCACCGCGTTCGGGTCGTTGTCGAACTTCGACTTCGCCCGGCCGAGGCTCATCGCGACGGCCACGAGCCGCTGCTGGGCGCCGTCGTGCAGGTCGCGCTCGATCCGGCGGCGCTCGGCCTCCGCGGCGTCCACGCCCCGGGCCCGCGACGCCTGCAGGTGCTCGGCCTTCTTTTCGAGCTTCTTCGTGCGGTTCGGGCCGAGCATCGACAGCGCCAGGTTCCCGTGCAGCCAGCCCAGCCACGGCGTCACCCAGATCGCCATCGGCAGCAGGATGATCGACGCGAGCGCGATCGGCAGCTCCACGATCGACAGCGGGAACGCGACCATCAGGTAGGCCAGATCGCGCCAGGTCGTCGGGTCGGACAGCCGGGTCAGCCAGCGCCGGGTCAGCGACTGCCCGTCCAGCGACAGCCGCTCGACCGGCACCAGCGGGGTGCCGAGCATCCGGCGGGCCCACCGGCGTTCGAGGTCGCCGGACCAGCGGATGAACCCGGTGACCGCGAGCAGGATCGGGAAGCCGATCCAGATGATGAGCGTCGCCGTGCCGACGGTCCCGCCGACCACGATGAGGATGAACTGAAGCAGCCGCAGCACGAACGACGGGATCATGTACGCGATCGTGCGAGCCGGATGCGGGCGCGGGTGCTCCGGAGGCGGGTCTTGCGAAGTCATCCGGCCACCGTGATCCCGTCGATCTCGTTCCACGAGCGCTCCATGCGACGCCGCTGGGCGACCGTCGGCCGCAGCAGCCCGGCCGCGACCGCCGCGTGCAGCGCGGCCAGCCCCTTGGTCAGGGCCACGGCGACCGCGGCGAGCAGGACCCCCAGCGCCGCCCAGGGCAGCGCGGTCACCGTCGAGTCGACGACGAACCACTGCACATCGTAGCTCGGGAAGGCGTAGACGCCGTCCGGAAGGAAGCGGTAGTAGACCGGCAGCGCGACCAGCCCCAGGCTGACCGCCCAGACCGTCACGACCAGCACGAACTCCACCAGCCCGAGCGGGAAGAGGAGGAACAGGTAGGCCAGGTCGCGCCAGGTCGCCGGGTCCTTCAGCCGCGCCAGCCAGCGCTGCTTCAGCCCGGACGGCGGCAACGGCAGATACGGATCGTCGAGATACACGTCGAGCAGCGCGAACACCCGCCCCCGCTCGACCCGCCCCGCGGCCCGCGCGAACAGGACCAGCAGGCCGAGCAGCGGAACGCCCAGCCACACGACGATCGTCCCGAACCCGGCCGACGCCAGGGTCACGATGAGCGTGAACGAGAGGATGCCGATGGGCAGGTTGAGCAGGAGATACGCCAGCGCCCCGCCCAACGGCGGAGTGCGGCGCCCAAGACTGCGACCGGCGGGCACGGTGACCATGGCGGGGCTCCCTCACTGCGGAAACTGACCTGCTCAGCATGGCCGGACCGGTGCCGGGCAACCAGGGGGCGAGCGGGCATCTTGGAGGTGGGGACAGCCCTACCCCAGCCGCTGGCCCATGCCGGAATTATCGGGTTGCCGCTCGGGTTATGATGGGTAGGTTACGAGCACCTGCAAGGGGGTGAACGGTTTCGACTCTGGACGTTGAATCAAGGGAAGCGTGCCGGTGCAGGCGAGAGACCACCGCAAGCGTCATCGCAACCTAATAAGCGCCAAGGCCAATAGCCAGCGCGACTTCGCTCTCGCTGCCTGATCGCAGTAGAGCAAGTCTGTCGGCCCGGGGTCGCCTCCGACCCGGTCGCCGGCATCAGCTAGGAGGCTTACCACCAGTCCCGGCCACGGGGCCTGGCAGGGAAGCAAACAGTGGCTGGGCTCGTCACTTCAGCTTGTTCGCGTGACTGAAGGGGCCAAGCAGAGACACAGCGGACTGCGCACGGAGAAGCCTTGAGGAGGCGCTAGAGGACCCGGGTTCAATTCCCGGCACCTCCACTCGATTCGCGGGAGAGCCCTGCCCCACGCTGACGCGGGGGCCAGGGCTCTTCTTCGTATCTGGCTTTGGGGGTCGGACCCCCAAACCCCCGCCAGGGGGCTGCGCCCCCTGGACCCCCGTCGTGGTGGTCGCGTTGGGTGGGTCTGTTGCCTTCAGTGTTGGGAACGCGGGTTGCGGGGCGGAGCGGGCCTTCGTCGGTATGTCGGCGTAGTGCGCGGAAGTCTGATGGATGTCGGATTGGCCAGTTGGCGAATTGCTGGCCGTGTGCCGTCGGCATCGACGTTGTGACGACGAGTGCTGTGATGTGGCGTGGTCTCATTCCGGCCGAGTGCCGCCGATGTGGGTCGTGAGGGTGGCAGCCGTCGCGGCGACAGCCTCGGCCAAGTCGGGGAACGTTTCTTCGCACGGGCCGTCCTCTGGGCAGAGGTGGCGGAGCGTCACGCTGATCGCGGCCATCGGGCGGGAGCCGTGGTCGAAGACCGGGGCGGCGACGGAGGCGAAACCGGTTGTTACGTGGCCGTCTTCGACCGACCAGCCTAGGCGGCGTTCGGTGGCCAAGGTTCGGCGTAGGGCGGCTAGGGAGTTGGGGCCGCGCGGGGTGCGTAGGACGAAGGACGTCGCGGCGGGGAACAGGGCTCGGACGTGTGCGGCGGGCAGGTGTTGCAGCATCGCGCGGCCGGAGGCGGTCAGGTGGGCTGGCAGGCGGACGCCGACGTCGGTGACCAGCGTTTCCGGGCGGGTGGGGCGTTCCTTGATCAGGTACAGGGATTCGTTTCCGTGCAGGACGCCTAGGTGTGCGGTGTGGCCGATGCGGTCGACGAGTTTGCGCAGCAGGGGGCCGGCTAGGCGCTCCAGGGGGTCGTGGCGCAGGTAGGCCGAGCCTAGTTCGAAGGCGGCGATGCCTAGGCCGTAGCGGCGTTCGGAGGGTAGGTGGGTGACGAAGCCGGCGGCGGTTAGTTCGTTCAGCAGGTGGTAGGTCGTGGAGCGGGGGAGGTCCAGGTCGCGGGCGATGGCGGCGGCGGAGACTGGGCCGGCGTGGCCGGCTAGCAGGCGCAGGACGGAGAGGCCGTTGCGCAGGGCTGGCACGTCGGAGCTGCTCAACGGGGTCACGTCCTCTCGGATGGTGCGAGGGGACCCATCGGTCCGCCCGGACGGAGTATGAGGGGTCCCTTCGCTCCGGTAACCGAGGCTCTCGCCACGTATTGTCTTGGATGCCAGACACTACCCCGAACTCCGCCCTGTCGCCGCGGGCCGCTGGGAGGTGCAATGGCGGCATGCCGGAACCAGTCCTCCTGAGTGCGAAGCCGATGACCGCGGCGCAGGTTGTCGACGTCGTCCGCGGGCACGCGCACGTCGGGCTCGCCGAGGCGGTCGAGAAGAACCTCGCCGCCACTCGCCAGCACATCGAAGACCTCGCCGACGCCACGTCGCCGACTTACGGGGTCTCGACCGGGTTCGGCGCGCTCGCCACGCGCCACATCCCGGTCGAGAGCCGCACCGCGCTGCAGCGCAGCCTGATTCGCTCGCACGCCGCGGGTGCTGGGCCTGCGGTGGAGCCGGAGGTGGTGCGCGCGTTGATGCTGCTGCGGCTGCGCACGTTGGCCAGCGGCTATACGGGGGTGCGACCGCAGACGGCGCAAACGCTTGCGGCCCTGCTCAACGCGGATATCACCCCGGTCGTGCACGAGTACGGGTCGCTCGGTTGCTCCGGCGACCTCGCGCCGCTGGCTGCGGTCGCGTTGGCGTTGATGGGTGAGGGCGAGGTGTTCCACGCGGGTGAGCGGAAGCCGGCCGCTGACGCGTTGCGGGCGGCTGGGATCACGCCGGTCGTGCTGGCGGAGAAGGAGGGGCTCGCGCTCACCAACGGCACGGACGGCATGCTCGGCATGCTGCTGCTCGCCGCGGCTGATCTGCACCGGCTGTTGGACGTCGCGGACCTTACTGCGGCGATGAGCGTCGAGGCGTTGCTGGGGACGGATCGTGCGTTTGCCGCTGACTTGCAGGCGCTCCGGCCGCACCCGGGGCAGGCGACCAGCGCGGCGCGGATGTTCGCGGCGTTGCAGGGGTCGAAGATCGTGGAAAGCCATCGCGGGCCGGACTGCAACCGCGTGCAGGACGCGTACTCGCTGCGGTGTGCGCCCCAGGTGCACGGGGCCGCGCGGGACACGTTGACGCACGCGGAACTCGTCGCGGAGCGGGAACTGTGGTCCGCTGTGGACAACCCGGTGGTGCTGTCCGACGGCCGGGTCGAGTCGAACGGCAACTTCCACGGCGCGCCGGTCGCGTATGTGCTCGACTTCCTCGCCGTGCCGGTGGCGGACGTGGCGAGCATCGCCGAGCGCCGCACTGACCGGATGCTCGACCAGGCGCGGTCGCACGGGCTGCCGCCGTTTCTCGCGCACGACCCCGGCGTCGACTCCGGGCACATGATCGCGCAGTACACGCAGGCCGCCGTGGTCAGTGAGCTGAAGCGGCTCGCGGTGCCTGCCTCGGTGGACTCGATCCCGAGCAGCGCGATGCAGGAGGACCACGTGTCCATGGGCTGGTCCGCCGCGCGCAAGCTGCGCAAGGCGGTCGACGGCCTCACCACCGTGCTCGCCGTCGAACTGCTCACCGCGGCTCGCGCGCTCGATTTCCGCGCGCCGCTGCAGCCTTCGCCGGTCACCGGACGCGTCCGGGACCTGCTGCGCACCAAGGTCGAGGGTCCCGGCCCCGACCGTCATCTGGCGCCCGAGATCGCGGCCGCCGAAGAACTCGTGCGGTCGGGCGCTGTCCTGGCCGCGGCCGAACTGGAGGCCTGAGCAATGACAAGCACCGCCCGTACCGTCCGCGCCGCCCGGGGCACCTCGCTCACCGCGAAGAACTGGCAGACCGAGGCCGCGCTGCGGATGTTCCACAACAACCTCGACCCGGAGGTCGCCGAGCGGCCCGACGATCTGGTGGTTTACGGCGGCACCGGCCGTGCCGCGCGCAACTGGGCGAGCTTCGACGCGATCACCCGCGAGCTGACCGCGCTGGAGCAGGACGAGACGCTGCTGGTCCAGTCCGGCAAACCGGTCGGCGTGTTCCGCACGCACGAGTGGGCGCCGCGGGTGCTGATCGCGAACTCGAACCTGGTGGGCGACTGGGCGACCTGGCCGGAGTTCCGCCGGTTGGAGCAGCAGGGCCTCACCATGTACGGCCAGATGACCGCGGGGTCGTGGATTTACATTGGCACGCAAGGCATTCTGCAGGGCACCTACGAGACGTTCGCCGCGGTGGCGAAGAAGCGTTTCGGCGGAACGCTGCGCGGCACGCTCACCGTCACCGCCGGGCTCGGCGGCATGGGCGGCGCGCAGCCGCTGGCGGTCACGATGAACGACGGCGTGGCGTTGTGCATCGAGGTCGACGCCCAGCGCGCGCACCGCCGGGTCGAGCACCGGTACCTCGACGAGGTGGCCGACGACCTGGACGACGCGATCCGGCGGGTCACCGCGGCGAAGAAGGAGCGGCGGCCGCTGTCGGTCGGCGTGGTCGGCAACGCCGCCGAGGTGCTGCCGGAGCTGTTGCGCCGCGACGTCGAGGTGGACATCGTCACCGACCAGACGTCGGCGCACGACCCGCTGTCCTACCTGCCCAAGGGCATCAGCGTGGACGACTGGCCGGACTACGCGGCCAAGAAGCCGGACGAGTTCACCGACCGGGCGCGCGAGTCGATGGCCGACCACGTCGACGCGATGCTCGGGTTCCTCGACCGCGGCGCCGAGGTGTTCGACTACGGCAACTCGCTGCGCGGCGAGGCGAAGCTCGGCGGCTGCGAGCGTGCGTTCGACTTCCCCGGCTTCGTGCCCGCCTACATCCGGCCGCTGTTCTGCGAGGGCAACGGGCCGTTCCGCTGGGCCGCGCTGTCCGGCGACCCCGAGGACATCGCCGCGACCGACCGCGCGATGCTCGAACTGTTCCCGGAGAACGAATCGCTGGCCCGCTGGATCAAGATGGCTGGCGAGCGCGTCGCGTTCCAGGGCCTGCCCGCCCGGATCTGCTGGCTCGGCTACGGCGAACGGCACCTGGCCGGCCTGCGCTTCAACGAGATGGTGGCCAGCGGCGAGCTGAAGGCCCCGGTTGTGATCGGCCGCGACCACCTCGACTCGGGCAGCGTCGCCTCGCCGTACCGCGAGACCGAGGGCATGGCCGACGGCTCCGACGCGATCGCCGACTGGCCGCTGCTCAACGCGCTGGTCAACACGTCGTCCGGGGCGAGCTGGGTGTCCATCCACCACGGCGGCGGGGTCGGCATGGGCCGGTCCATCCACGCCGGGCAGGTGAGCGTCGCGGACGGCACGCCGCTGGCCGCGCAGAAGCTGGAGCGGGTGCTCACGAACGACCCGGGCATGGGCGTCATCCGGCACGTGGACGCCGGGTACGACCGCGCGGCCGAGGTGGCCGACGAGCGCGGCGTGCGGGTGCCGATGCGGGAGCAGGCGTGACGGCGTCCGGGCTGCTTGGCGAGATCGCCGACGTCGGGCGGGATGCCCGGCGCGGCGGTTACTCGCGGCACGCGTTCGATTCGCCGGAGCACGACCTGCGCACGTGGTTCGTCGAACGGGCGCAGCAGCTGAGCCTCGACGTCGAGACTGACCGCAACGGCAACCTGTGGGCGTGGTGGGGCGCTCCCGGGCCGGACGCGGTCGTCACCGGCAGCCATCTGGACTCGGTGCCGGGCGGCGGCGCGTTCGACGGGCCGCTCGGCGTCGTGAGCGCGCTGGCGGCGGTGGAGGCGTTGCAGGCCAAGGGGTTCCGTCCGGTCAAGCCGTCTGCGGTGGTGGTGTTCGCCGAGGAGGAGGGCGGGCGCTTCGGCGTGCCGTGTCTCGGTTCGCGGCTGCTCACCGGGACGATCGACGCGGACCGGGCCCGGGCGTTGCGGGATCCGTCCGGCGTCACGTTCGCCGAGGCCGCCGCGAAGGCCGGGCTGGACGTGGACCGGGTCGGCGCGGATCCGGACCGGCTCGGGATGATCGGGCAGTTCCTGGAGCTGCACGTCGAGCAGGGCAGGGGGCTGATCGACCTCGGGTCGCCGGTGGCGGTCGGCAATACGGTGATCGCGCACGGCCGGTGGCGGTTCTCCTTTGCCGGGCAAGGCAATCACGCGGGTGCGACGTTGCTCGCGGACCGGGTGGACCCGATGCTGCCCGCCGCGGAGACCGTGGTGGCGGTGCGGCGGCTGGCACGCACGGTGCCGGACGCGCGCGCGACGGTGGGCCGGTTGGTGCCCACGCCGGGCGGGACGAACGTGATCGCGTCCACTGTGGACCTGTGGCTGGACGCGCGGGTTCCGGGCACGTCGACGCCGGAGCTGGTCGAGGAGATCACTCGCGCGGCGCAGGCGGCTGCTGAGGCGGAGGGGTGCGAGCTGGCGGTCACACGTGAGTCGTATTCCGACGACGTGGTGTTCGACGAGTCGCTGCGGCGGTCGCTGGGGGAGTGGCTGGGCGCTCCGCCCGAGCTGCCCACCGGTGCCGGGCACGACGCGGCGATCCTGGCGGGATTCGTGCCGTCCGGGATGCTGTACGTCCGCAATCCGACCGGGATCAGCCACGCGCCGGAGGAATTCGCTGAGGCGGACGACGTCGAGGCCGGTGCCCGGGCGCTCGCCGAGGTGCTGGAGCGGCTCGCGAGATGACCACGTACTGGTGCGAACGGGCCTGGCTGCCCGACGGGGTCGCGGACGCGGTCCGGATCGAGGTGGCGGACGGCCGGATCGTCTCGGTGGCCGCCAACACGGCGAGGACCGGAACTGTCCTCAACGGACTGACCATGCCCGGGTTCGCCAACGGGCACTCGCACGCGTTCCACCGCGCGCTGCGGGGCCGGACGCACCACGAGCGGGGCACGTTCTGGACGTGGCGGGAGCGGATGTACTCGCTCGCCGCCCGGCTTGACCCGGACTCGTACTACCGGCTCGCCAGAGGCGTCTACGCGGAGATGGTGCTGGCCGGCTACACGAGCGTCGCCGAGTTCCACTACCTGCACCACGGGCCGGGCGGCACTCCGTACGCGTCGCCCAACGCGATGGGCGACGCGCTGCGGCAGGCCGCGCGGGACGCCGGGATCCGGATGACGCTGCTCGACACCTGCTATCTCGCGGGTGGCATCGGCGTGCCGCCGGACGAGGTGCAGCAGCGGTTTTCGGACGGATCCGCGGAAAACTGGGCGGAACGCGTCGCGCTGATGAAGGAAGACGACCAGTTCCGTGTCGGCGGGGCGATCCACTCGGTGCGCGCGGTGCCGGAGTACGAGCTGCCGAAGGTGGATGACGCGGTGCCGGAGGACCGGCCGTTGCACATCCATCTGTCCGAACAGCGCGCGGAGAACGAGCAGTGCGAGGCCGCGTATCGCTGGACCCCGACCGGGCTGCTGTGGGATTACGGCGTGCTCGGCGAACGGCTCACCGCCGTGCACGCGACCCACCTGACGGAGCAGGACATCAAGTGGCTGGGTGATTCCCGGAGCGGCGCGTGCTTCTGCCCGACCACTGAACGGGACCTCGGCGACGGCATCGGGCCCGCTCGGAGCCTGCTCGACGCCGGGGTGCGGCTGGGCATCGGGAGCGACAGCAACGCGGTGGTCGACGCGTTCGAGGAGACCCGGGCGCTGGAGCTGGACGATCGGCTCGCCAGCGAAGAACGCGGCCGGTTCACCGCGGACGAACTGCTCGCCGCCGGCACCGAGCACGTCTCCGCGGGCTGGCCGGAGAACGGCACCATCGCGGCCGGAGCCGGGGCCGACCTGGTCACGGTCGCGATGGACACGGTGCGCACGGCCGGGATCGAACCGTCCGGCGTGCTGTTCGCCGCCGCGGCCGCGGATGTCCGTACCGTGGTGGTGGCCGGGCGGGAAGTGGTGCGCGACGGCGCGCACGTGCTGATCGAACGACCGGAAACCTTACTGGCCAAGGAGATCGAGGCGCTGTGGCAGTTCTGATCACCGGAATCGGCGAACTCACCACGAACGACCCGGAGCTGGGCAAGCTCCGCGACGCTGCGCTGGTGCTCGACGGCGAGACCGTCGCGTGGGCGGGTCCGGCCGGACAGGCCCCGGACGCCGACGAGCGCGTGGACGTCGAGGGCCGGGCCGTGCTGCCCGGGTGGGTGGACAGCCACACCCACCTCGTGTTCGCGGGCGACCGCACCGCCGAGTTCGAGGCGCGGATGGCCGGACAGGCATACGCGGCAGGCGGAATCGCGGTCACCGTCGATGCGACGCGGGCGGCTTCGGACGATCAGCTGGCGGCGAATCTTCGTCGACATGTCGAGGAAGCGGCCGCGCAGGGCACCACGTGCCTGGAGACGAAGACCGGGTACGGGCTCACTGTCGCGGACGAGGAACGGTCGGCGCGGATCGCGGGCACGGTCGCGGACGAGGTGACCTTCCTCGGCGCGCACCTTGTGCCGCCGGGTGCCGACGCTGAGTCCTATGTGGACTTGGTGTGCGGCGAGATGCTGGACGCGGTCGCGCCGCACGTGCGGTGGGCTGATGTGTTCTGTGAGACCGGCGCGTTTGATGAAGCGCAGTCGGCTCGGGTGCTCAAGGCGGCGAAGGAACGCGGGCTTGGGTTGCGGGTGCACGGGAATCAGCTCGGCGAAGGGCCGGGCGTGCGGCTGGCGGTGGGGCTGGACGCGGCGAGCGTCGACCACTGCACCTACCTGAGCGACGCGGACGTCGAGGCGCTCGCGTCGTCCAACACGGTCGCGACGGTGTTGCCCGCGTGCGATTTGTCGACGAGGCAGTCGCTCGCCCCAGCGCGGCGGTTGCTCGACGCGGGGGCGACGGTCGCGTTGGCCAGCAACGCTAATCCGGGCAGTTCGTACACCACGTCGATGGCGTTCTGCGTGACGGCGGCGGTGCTGCAGATGCGGATGACCGTGGACGAGGCCGTGTGGTCGGCGACGGCCGGCGGGGCGCGGGCGCTCCGGCGTGAGGACGTCGGGTATCTGCGGCCGGGCGCGCGGGCGGATGTGCACGTACTCGATGCTCCGTCCACCACGCATCTCGCTTATCGGCCCGGGGTCCCGTTGACCCACGCGGTATGGCGGAAAGGGGCAAGGGTGCGTTAATCAGGTGGCGGCGGAGTCCGCGGCTGCGCTAACGTGAAAGGGAACAGGACGCGCGAAAGACCATTGTCCGGTATGGGTTAGGCTGGACGATCCATTCGCTCTGTTTCCGAGTGCCCAGCGTAAGCGGGCCAGCCCAGTGCGTCCCTCTCGAACCAGAACTTTGGTACGGAAGGGACCTAGCTGATGGCGGGCAACGCTGGCAACACTGACAACGCCGAAAACACTGTGCTCGTGATCGGGGCCGGGCTCGGCGGGCTGTGCCTCGCCCAGGGGCTGCGCGAAGCCGGTATCCCGTGTGCGGTCTACGAACGCGATTCCGCGCTGGACGCGCGACGGCAGGGCTACCGGCTGCACATCGATTCCCGCGGTGACCAGGCGTTGCGGCAGGTGCTCCCGCCGCAGCTGCACGAGCTGTTCCGGGCCACCTCGGGGCAGCCGCGCAACGTCACCACGATCTACGACAGCCGGCTGACCCCGGTCACCGAGTTCGTGCTGGACGACGGCGACGTCCAGCGCAACGTCAACCGGTTCACCCTCCGGGAGATTCTGTTCGAGGGCCTCGACAACGTCCATTTCGGCAAAGAGTTCGTCCGCTACGAAGAGCGCGACGGCGGCGTCATCGCGCACTTCGCCGACGGGACGCAGGCGCGCGGCGCGGTTCTCGTCGGCGCGGACGGCGTGAATTCGCCGGTGCGCCGCCAATACCTGCCGCACGCGCGGGTCGTCGACACCGGATTGCGCCAGCTGTACGGGAAGATCCCGCTCACCGCGGCGAACCGGGAGTTGTTCGACCCGGCCATGTTCTCCGTGTTCAACATTATTTCCGGGCCGGAGAAGGCGATGATCGGAGTCGCGCCGGTCGACTATCCGGAGCCGATCGCCGACGCGTGCGCGCGGCTCGCGCCGGGGGTGCGGCTCAGTCCCGACGAGCCGTACATGACCTGCGCTTTCGGTGCGCGCACGGAAGTCTTCGGGCAGACCGACGACGAACTCCGCGCGCTCTCCGGCGACGAGATGCACAAGCTCGTGCTCGACCGGGTCGCGGACTGGGATCCGAAGGTGCGCCGGATCGTCGAAAGCTGGGTCCCGGAAACGGTATTCCTCGTCTCGATCCGAACCAGCGTGCCGATCCGGCCGTGGGAGCCGTCGCGGATCAGCCTGGTCGGCGACGCGATCCACGCGATGAGCCCGGCCGCCGGCGCGGGGGCGAACACCGCGATGCGCGACGGTGCCGCGCTCGCCGCCGCACTGAGCAGCGGCCGGCCGGAGGCGATCGGGGAATACGAGGCGGAAATGCGCCGGTACGGATTCGCCGCGGTGCGCGAGTCCGCGGCGAACGGGGCACAGCACCTCGGACAGAATCCTTTGCCGGAATTGTCCCCGGCACCCGTTTTCTAACCCGTTTGCGAAGTGCGTGGGGGCAGAGTTCCTGCCCCCGCGCCCGCTCCTGGGCGCGGCCGTGGACCGCTCGGGAAACGATCACCAAGGACCAGCAGGTGAACGGCGGAAAACCAGCGGCGGCGGCAAGATCCCGTTCATTCAGAGTTCAACTACTGGCCACTCGTTGAGGGATCTGGAGACCCCGCGCGCGTCGGTACCGTCACTCCCGCAGGACACTCCGGACTGGAGAGCGGGCATGGACTTTTCTCTCATCGTCCTGGTGGTGATCGTCGCGGCGCTGGCCTTCGACTTCACCAACGGGTTCCACGACACGGCCAACGCCATGGCCACCTCTATCGCCACCGGCGCGCTGAAGCCCCGGGTCGCGGTCGCGATCTCGGCGATTCTGAATCTCGTCGGCGCGTTTCTTTCGATCGAGGTCGCGAAGACCATTTCCGGCGGAATCGTCGACGACGCCAAGGTCACTCCGGTGGTGATTTTCGCCGGGTTGGTCGGGGCCATCGTCTGGAATCTCGTCACGTGGCTGGTCGGGCTGCCGTCGAGTTCGTCGCACGCGTTGTTCGGCGGGCTGATCGGGGCGACCTGGATCGCGTCCGGCGCGGACGCCGTGCATTTCGCGAAGGTCGTCGAAAAGGTGCTGATCCCGGCGGTCGCGTCGCCGGTGGTGGCGGGCATCGTCGCGATCGTCGGCACGTTCCTCGTCTACCGGATCACCGCCAGGTCCCGCCAAGACGTCGTCGGCAAGGGCTTTAAAACCGGCCAGGTGCTTTCGGCCAGCCTGGTTTCGCTCGCGCACGGCACCAACGACGCGCAGAAAACCATGGGTGTCATCACGCTGGCGCTGATCGCGGGAGGCTCGCTCGCGCCCGGGTCGAACCCGCCGGTCTGGGTCATCCTCGCCTCCGGCGCGGCGATCGCGCTCGGCACCTACTTCGGCGGCTGGCGGATCATCCAGACGATGGGCAAGAAGCTCACCGAAATCCAGACGCCGCAAGGCTTTGCCGCCGAAACGAGTTCCGCCGCGGTCATCCTGGCCTCGTCGCACCTCGGCTTCGCGCTGTCGACCACGCACGTCACCTCGGGCGGCATCATCGGCTCCGGGCTCGGCCGGAAGCTCGCCGAGGTGCGCTGGGCCGTCGCGGGCAAGATGGTGATCGCCTGGGCGCTCACGCTGCCCGCCGCCGCGATCGTCGGCGCCATCGCCGCCGCGGTTTCCACGCGCGGCAGCTGGGGAACGGTCCTTGTCGGCGGCGTCGGCGTGCTGCTCGCGCTGGGCATCTGGCTCGCGTCGCGGCGCAACCCGGTCACGCCGGCCACCGTCAACAACGAGCCGGACCCCGCTCCGGTCGCGGCCTGAAGGAGCACGACATGGCGATCAACTGGGGTGCTCTCGGCATCGTTTTCGTGGTGGCGCTGGCCGCGGTGGTCGTGCTGACCGGGCTGTTCGCGTACGGGGTGCGCGGGCTGTCCGAACGCGTGACAGCGCGGGCGCACGGCGGCAGCGGCACGGTTCAGCTGACCGGCGCGGTCGTGTGCTTCACGATCTGCGCGGCCGTGATCGGGTACGGGATCTACCTGATCGTGGCCTAGGCGAGGGCCGCCTCCGCGCGGGCCCGCAGTTCTTCCGGAAGCTCGTCGAGCAGCGGTCGCACCGTGGCCCGGCGAGTTTCGTTCAGGTGGGCCAGCACGTCCAGCGCCGGTTCCCACAGCGATTCGTCCGCCGCGGCGGTCCGGACCAGCGAGGGCAGCCGGGTTTCGCCGAGCAACGCGAGCACGTGGTCGATCCGGCTCCGGTCGTCCAGGACGTACGCGGTGCGCAGGAGACCGGCGTCGTCCAGCAGGCCTATGCACCGGCGCACCGTCTCGTCCGGCAGGTGGCCGACGAACCGGCCCAGTGTGATCCAGTCCTCGCGGCGGGTCAGTTCCTCGGCGACCGCCACGACCGTCGTGACCGGGATTCGCGTGATGATCGACGTCGCGCGCCGCGGATCCAGCTCCGCGGCGACTGAGGCGAGGAACTTCGGCGACAACCGCTTGGCGACATCGACGCCGCGCGACACGTCGACCAGCCCGGCGATCCGCGCGCACAGCAGCGGACCGAACACCTTCTCGGCGATCTTCGCGGTCACCGCCGCCGGCAGGAGCTTGCTCGCCAGCGCCATCCGCTCCAGTACGACCAGGTTCGCGTCGAACAGCGTGGTCGTCATCTGCTCGCGAAGCAGCCGCACCTCGCCCTGGTCGACGTCGGCGAGGTAGTCGAGCCGGGCGGGGTCGACGTCGAGCACCCGGGCGAGCTTGAGGATTTCCGGGTTCACAGGCCGACCGCTTTCCGCACCGCGCCGCGCAGCAGGGCGGGCACGTACTTCAGGCTTTCCTCACCCGCGCGGGCCAGCGCCTGCGCTTGCCGGTGCCGGGCGTCCCGCAATGCCGAGGAGAGATCCTGTTTGTGCTGCTCAGGCAGGGTCTCGATGCCGTCCGGCAGCGGAGCGCCGAGCTGGTCGGCCAGGGTGCGTTCAGCCATGGTGACCCATCATGCCTCACGATCTCGACCTTGACTTTCGGCAGTGGTGACGAATCGGGCGGCCCTTGTAGCGTCAGCGGCATGAAGGAGGCGACGCGGGTTCGGTGGCGCGTGGCGTTCGACGTGCTGCTGTGGGCCGCGTTGTGCGGGTTTGTCCTGCTCGACGCGCCGAACAGCCCGAACGCCTGGGAACTCGCCTATGGACTGGCGTCGGTCACGGTGGCGATGGCGACCGCCCGCGTGTACCCGGCGGTCGCGCTGGTGGTGGCGATGGCGACGGCGATCGTCATCGCGTTCGGCTGGGGCGGCCGGGTCGCGGTGTGGGAGTTCTTCCTGATCGTCGTGATCTCGTACCTGGCCGGGCTGCGGCTCGCCAGGGCGCGCGTGGCGATGATCAGCTTTTTCGCCATCGCGGTGGCCGGGATCCCGCTCGCGCTCCTGCCGACGTCGGGATTCGACGCGTGGGGCGCGGTGCTCGGCACGCTCGCCTTCGCCGGGGTCGCGCCGTGCCTGCTCGGGCGGCACGTGCGGCTGCGGCGCGAACTCGCGCAGGACGGATGGCGGCGCGCCGAGGAGATGGAGAGCAGGCACCGGCTGGTCGCGCAGGAGGCGCGGCTGCGGGAACGCGCCCGGATCGCCAGCGACATGCACGATTCGCTCGGTCACGAGCTGAGCCTGATCGCGGTGCGGGCGGCGGCGCTGGAGGTCGACAGCGGGCTCGGCGACGAGCAGCGCGAGGCCGCCGGACAGCTCCGGGCCGGCGCGGCGACGGCGACGGAACGGCTGCGCGAGATCATCGGCGTGCTGCGCGAGGACGCCGCGCCGGTCGAGCCGGTGCAGGGCGATCTGGGGGAGCTGATCGACCGCGCGCGTGCGTCGGGGATCGAGATCGGCGCCCGGGTCGGCAGCCTCGACAACGCGCCGCCGATGGTCGCGCGGGCGGTCTACCGCGTGGTGCAGGAAGGGCTCACGAACGCGGCGAAGTACGCCCCCGGCGCGGCCGTCACGGTAGTAGTCACCAGCACTGATGAGGCGACTGACGTCCAGGTCCGGAACGCGCCGCCGCCGGCCGGACCGTTGCCTGGCCGGTCCGGGCAGCGGGGGTTGATCGGGCTGCAGGAGCGCGTGCGGCTGGTCGGCGGAAGCCTGACGGCGGGCCCGTCGGACGGCGGATTCGAGGTGGCGGCGCGGCTGCCGCACGACGCGGCGCCCGCACCCGAGCAGGACGACGAGATGATCGGGCAGGCCGCGCGCGAACTGGAACGCGCCCGTCGCGCCGTCCGGTCGAGCCTGGTGCAGGCGATCGTGGTGCCGCTGGGGCTGTTCGGGGTGATCATCGGCGGTGCCGGGGTGGCGTTCCTGGCGCAGTGGTCGGCGTCGGAGCTGCCGCCGGAGTCGTACGCGCGGATCCAGATCGGCATGCCGCATTCGGCGGTCGAACCGATGCTGCCCTCGCGCCAGCGCACGACGCTGCCGGCGATCAACGTGCCGCCGCAGCCGAGCCGGAGCACCTGCGAGTACTACGGAGCCGGCCGGAGCTGGCTCAACTTCAACCACGCGGTCTACCGGCTGTGCTTTGTGGACGGTCAGGTGGCGAGCAAAGACCTTTACAGTGAGGACGAACCGTGATCCGGGTGCTGCTGGCCGACGACGAAGCGATGATCCGCGCCGGGGTGGCCGCGATTCTGGCTTCGGACAAGGAAATCGAGGTGGTGGCCGAAGCCGCGGACGGACGCGCGGCGATCGAGCTGGCACGGGCGAACCGGCCGGACGTCGTGCTGCTGGACATCCGCATGCCCGGCTTGGACGGCCTGGCTGCGGCCGAGGAGATCCGCAAACTGCTGCCGGACACCGGCGTGCTGATGCTGACGACGTTCGGGGAAGACGCGTACATCGAACGTGCGCTCGGTCTCGGCGCGAGCGGTTTTCTCCTCAAGGCGGGCGACCCGCGCGAACTGCTGGCCGGGGTGCACGCGGTGGCGGACGGCGCGGCCTTCCTGTCGCCGAAGGTCGCGCATCGGGTGATCACGCGGTTGTCCGGCAACCGGTTCAGCCGCGCCGCGACCGCCCGCGAGCGGGTCGGCGTCTTGACCAACCGGGAACGGGAAGTGCTGGTGCTGCTGGCCGAAGGACTGTCCAATGCGGACATCGCGGCGCGGATGTTCGTCGTCGAGGGCACGGTGAAGGCGCACGTGAGCACGATCCTGACCCGGCTGGACGTGCGGAACCGGGTGCAGGCGGCGATTACGGCTTTCGAGGCGGGGCTGGTGTGAGCTTCGGCGGTTTCCAACGGCTGATACTGGCACCTACCTGGGTGGTGACCTTTGCTGGCAGCAGCCGGGTAAACGCCGCCCTGAGCGCGACCGCGGCTGGGTTTCGGAGAAGCGGTCCGCTGGCACCGGCCTGAATGGACGATCGCGCGACTTTTTGCGTTCGTGGACGGCGTTCCGCGTCATAGCGACGGAGCGCTTCCTCCACTGTGGACTCGTTCGCGTGGGAAGCCAGCACCACCGCGTCCTCCAGCGCCTGGCAACCGCCTTGCCCCAGAAACGGCGGCATCGCATGCGCTGCGTCCCCGAGGAGCGCGATGCGGCCGCGAGTGAAGCTGGGCAGCGGGGTCGCCAGGTGATGGGTGTCGTGCAGCAGGATTTCCGTTGTGGCGTCGATGAGTTGCGGGATCGGCTCGTGCCAGCCGCGGTATTTCGTGCTCAGATACGCGCGGATGTCATCGTGCCGGACTCCGGCCGGGCGCGCTTCGGAGATCCACCAGTACACCTCGTCGTCCAGCAGCGGCAGGACACCGATCTCGATTCCCGCCGCCCACGTGGTGCTCAAGGTGGGTTTCAATGGCAGTTTGGCGACCCCGCGGAACGCCGCGCCGCCGCTGTAGGCCACTCGCGCGGACGGAAAGAGCGCCTGCCGGATCGGACTGTTGATGCCGTCGGCGGCCACGACCAGGTCGGCTTCGATCGCGCCGGAACTGTGATGCACCACGCCGTTCTGCTCGACGCTCGTCACGTCGACCCCGGTCTTCAGGCATTCGCCCGGCAATGCCGACCGCAGCGTTTCGATCAGGCTCGCCCGGTGAATCGCCCCCAGCGGGAGGCCGTGACTGCGCACGAAGAGGTCCGCGTCCCAGCTGGCCAGCCGCCGCCCGCGCCAGTCGACCAGCCCACCGCCGCGCCGCGCCGCGATCCGAGGCGCGACACCGAGTTCCCCCAGCGCCCGCTGCGCGTTGGGCCACAACGAGATCCCCGCACCGATCGCGGTGAACTCGGGTGCCCGCTCCAGCACCGTGACCTGCCAGCCGACCTTGCGCAGCCCGATCGCCGCACCCAGCCCGCCGATGCCGCCGCCGACCACGACCGCGTGCCGCTGAGTCATCGTGCGCCTCCTCTACTTCTGTAGAGGACTCTACACCTGTAGTGTCCTGGGTGTGGAGCGGATAGCTGTGATCGGCGACGCGGCCGTCGAGGTGATCGCGGCCGAAGGCATGCGCGGCCTGACTCACCGCGCGGTCGACCGGGCAGCCGGCTTGCCACCCGGCTCGACGTCGTACTACGCACGCACCCGCGCGGCGCTGCTGGCGCTGGCCGCGGACCGGATGATCGCGCTGGACCAGGCCGAGATCGCGCCGCCGACCTCGCGGTTGGCGGAATTTCTCGGCGCGATGGTGTACCGGTCGATCACCGCCGGACGGACCCGGATGCTGGCGCGGTACGAGTTCGCCCTCGAATCGACCAGACGGCCGGAACTGCGGGCCCGGTACGACTCCGGCGGGCTGGAACTGCGCCGCCGATGCGCGGAGGTCCTTGCCGCGGCCGGTTCCCCCACGCCGGAGGACCACACCCGGGTGCTCATCGGCTGGCTGGACGGGTCGATCTTCGACGCACTCGCGGGCACGGGCTCCCTGAACCCGCCGACTGAAGCCGACTTGGTCGCTGGGGCTCGCGCGGTGCTGGCCGGACTGGGATTGCCGCACGCCTGACCGGTGCGGCCGCGCCGTTCCGTGAGGGCCACCTTCACGGACTCTGATTCCCTCAGGGTTCCCCTCACGGCCGTTCGGCGAGCCCAGTCCGGCCCGGGGTCGGTCTGTGAGGGGCCCCTTCACGGACTTAGATTCCCTCAAGGAGTCCCTCACGGACCGCCCCGCCCCGCCACCAACCGCCGCCGATGCACCCGAAGCAGCGAGGCACCCAGACCCACCCCCGCACCCCGATACGAAGCCAAAACGCGGTCTGGGGTGGCTTGTCAAGGCATCTTTCCCGCCTTGACAAGCCACCCCAGACCGTCGTCACACTCAGGCTTCGGGGTGCCCCACGCAACCACTCGCCCCTCAGGCATCACGCCGATTCAACAACGCAGTCCCGGCCCCCAGCCCGACAACCGCCCAGACAAGACACACCAACACCCCCACCCAAGGCCCATACGGCGGCAAGCTCCCGAACAACGGATTGACATCCCCCGGCGGCACCATCGCATTAATCCCGGCAAACGCCGGAAAGTAATTCATCGCCTCCGGAAACACATAAGACGACATCAACATCGGCAACGGCAGCAGCAGCACGATCACCACCACCAACGTCCCAGCCGCACTGCGCAGCACGAACGAGACCCCAAGGCAAAGCACCCCGAGCAGCGCGAAGTACGCCCCCATCCCGAGCGCAGTGATCGCCCCCTGCGACAGAGACGTGGAACCCCCAGCCCCACGCATCATCACCGACGCGACACCAATACCGACCACCGAGACAACCACGCCATAAACAAACAACACCGGCACCAGCACCGCAGCCTTAGCCACGGTAACCCGGCCCCGAACCGGAACCCACTGCAAGGTAGACCGAATCGACCCACTCGTGTACTCGCTAGTCACGAACAACGTCGCCACCGCGAGCACGCAGAACTCGACCAGATAAATCGCCCCGGCATTGACAATACCGTGCGCCGACTGCTGCCGGTCATCACCGACGTGCTGGGAAATCCCCGACACCACGGAGTAGAACGCCATCAACAGCACGCCGCCGATCAACGACAGCCACGTCGCCCGCACCGACCAGAATTTGGTCCATTCCGCGGAAATCGCCAGCTTCGTCATGCCGTCACCCCGTATTCCACCGATCCGGCAGTCAGTTCCATGTACGCCTGCTCGAGCGACGCGGTCCGCTCCTCCAGGCCGTGCAAGCGAATGCCCAGTTCATAAGCCAGATCCCCGACCTCGGCCACGCTCATCTCGTCGACGAGCAGTTCGCCGTCCTCCCCGGGCAGCGCCGAGCGGCCGTTCCCCCGGAGCCAGTCGGCGAGTTTCGCGCGCTCGGCCGGATCCGGCACGCGCACCGCGACCGACCTTCGCGAGTTGCCCGCGATGAAGTCGCCGATGGCGGCGTCGGCGAGGATCGCGCCCTTGCCGATGACCAGCAGGCGGTCCGCGGTCAGCTGCATCTCGCTCATCAGATGGCTGGACACGAACACCGTGCGCCCCTCGGCGGCGAGCGAGCGCATCAGCTGGCGCACCCAGCGCACGCCGTCCGGGTCGAGGCCGTTGACCGGCTCGTCGAACATCAGCACGCCCGGGTCGCCGAGCAGCGCGCCGGCGATGCCGAGCCGCTGGCTCATGCCGAGCGAGAACGTCCCGGCGCGCTTGCCCGCGACGTCGCTCAGCCCGACCGTCGCCAGCACCTCCTCGACCCGGCTCGCGGCGATTCCGTTGCTGCGCGCCATCGCGAGCAGGTGTTTGCCCGCGCTGCGTCCGGGATGCATGGCTTTCGCATCCAGCAGCGCGCCGACTTCACGTAGCGGAAACCGCAGTTCCGCATAGGGTTTGCCGCGGATCAGGGCGTCGCCCGAGTCGGGCCGGTCGAGGCCGACGGTCATCCGCATGGTGGTCGACTTGCCCGCGCCGTTCGGGCCGAGGAACCCGGTCACCGTGCCTGGCTCGATGACCGAGGTGAGGCCGCTGACCACCGTTTTCTGGCCGTAGCGCTTCGTCAATCCGCGAAACGTGATCATAGGGCGAAGTGTGCGCCCGCGCGGGCACCGCGGACATCAGCCGACCGTCTGCGACCGACCCCGACTTTAGACAGGGGTCGTGAGTGGCAATCCCGGTTCTAACCGGGATTGCCACTCACGAGCGCGACCTGCGGGTGGTGTGCCGGGTGGGCTTCGCGGTGGCGGGGTCCTCCGGCCACGGGTGTTTCGGGTAGCGGCCGCGCAGGTCGGCGCGGACGGCGGGATATCCGGTGCGCCAGAAGGATTCGAGATCGGCGGTGACCGCGGCCGGGCGGCCGGCGGGGGAGAGCAGGTGCAGCACCACCGGCGCGCGCCCGTCGGCGAGCGACGGCGTCGCCGTCCAGCCGAACGTCTCCTGCAGCTTCACGGCGAGCACCGGCTGGTCGCCGCGATAGTCCACGCGGTAGTGCGAACCGGACGGCACTTCCAGCCGGTCCGGGGCGAGTTCGTCGAGCCGCGCGGCCTCGGGCCAGGGGAGCAGGCCGCGCAGGGCGGTTCCGGCGTCGACGTTCGCCAGTTCGGCGCGGCGGCGCACCCGCGAGAGGTCCAGCCAAGTGTCCACATCGGACAGCAGGGTCTCGTCGGTCATCGACGGCCACGGCTCGCCGAGTACGCGGTGCAGGAAAGCGAGGCGTTCGCGGAGCCGGGTGCCGTCTTGGCTCCAGCGCAGCAAACCGAGGCCTTCGGCGCGGAGACCAGCGACCACGGCGTCGTGTACGAGCTGCGGATCCGGTTTGTGTAAAGGCTTTTCCGACAACACGATCGCGCCTAACCGCCGGACGTGCCGGGCGACGACATCGCCGTCCCAATGCACTTCGTCCACTTCGGACACGAGAGTTGGCGCGGCGCGCGTCGCCAGTGCTTCGTCGGCGGTCGCGGCAAGCCGGATGGTGCCGTGCACCCGGCCTGGGTCGCGGGTGGCTTCGGCGACGGCCAGCCATTCGGCGTCGCCCAAACCGCTGCCGTGGGGCAGTTCGGCCGCGGTGCCGCCAGCCATCAGGTACACCGGAGCCGAGCCGGCGCGGCGTCGCGCCAAGCGTTCCGGATGTGCGAGAGCGACGACCAACGCGGCGTCTGGAGAACCTTTCGACGGCGAATTGACCAAGGCTGCCAATCGTTTCGCTTCCCGCTGCCAGCGGCGGGCCGCGTCGTCGTGGGCGGAACGGAGCCGGCGCAGTTCGGCTTCGACATCGGTGAGCGTCGCGCCGGAGTCCAGCAGCGCGACCACTTCCGCGGCCGCGCGGGCCCCGACGGCCTCCGCACCGTCCAGCAACGCGCGCGCCAGCCGAGGATGTAAGCCGAGGTCAGCCATCTTCTGGCCGCGTGGCGTGACCGCGCCATCCGCGGTGGTCGCGCCGAGCGTCACGAGCAGGCTTCGCGCGGCGGCGAGCGCGCCTTCGCCGGGCGGATCCCACCAGGCGAGCCCGGTTCCGTCCGGAGTGGACCAACAGGCGAGTTCCAAGGCGAACCGCGCCAGTTCGGCGGTGCGGATTTCCGGCTCCGGGTACGCGGGCAGCGTCGCCTGTTCGTGCTCCGGCCAGCAGCGGTAGGCGCGACCAGGTGCTTCGCGGCCAGCACGGCCAGCGCGTTGTTCAGCGACCGCAGCCGAAACCCGGACGGTCGCGAGCCCGGCGAGGCCACGTCGATGGTCCACCCGGGGCGCCCGCGCGAGGCCCGAATCCACGACCGCGCGGACGCCGGGCACGGTCAGGCTCGACTCAGCGACGGCGGTCGCCAGCACCACCCGGCGACGATCCCGTGGCCGCAACGCTTCGTCTTGCCGAGCGGCGGACAGTCGTCCGTGCAGCGGCAGCACATCAGCGTCCAGTGAACTCAGCAACGCCGACGTGCGCGCGATTTCCCCGGCGCCAGGGAGGAATGCGAGCACATCACCGTCCCCTTCGGACAGTGCTTTCCGGACTGCCGACGCCACTGTGGCTTCCGGACGCTCCCCACGTGCCGGAGCGCGATAGCTCAGCTCGACCGGATACGTGCGGGCCTGCGCGGTGATCACCGGGGCGTCGCCGAGCAGTTCGGCCAGCCGTCCGGCCGCGACCGTCGCCGACGTCGCGAGCAGCCGCAGGTCGTCGCGCAACCCGGCACGGACGTCGAGGAGCAGGGCGAGCAGCAGATCGGCGTCGAGATGGCGCTCGTGGCATTCGTCCAGCAAGACCGTCGACACTCCGGCTAGCTCGGGGTCGTGCTGCACGCGCCGCACCAGCAGCCCCGACGTGACCACCTCGATCCGCGTCCGCGAGGACACCTTCCGGTCGCCGCGCACGGCGTACCCGACCGTCTCGCCGACCGGTTCGCCCAGCAGCGCGGCCATCCGCCCGGCTGCGGCCCGAGCAGCGAGCCGGCGCGGTTCGGCGACCACGACGCGTCCCTCGCCGCGGTTCAGCGCGAGCGGCACGAGCGTGGTCTTCCCGGTGCCCGGCGGGGCGACGAGCACCGCGGTGCCGTGGTCGTCGAGCGCGCTCAGCACGGACGGCAGCACCGCGCGGACGGGCAGGTCCGGCAGCGAGGACAGATCGGTCACTGCTCGGTGATCTCCGGTGGATTCGGCAACGGATAGTTCGACGGCCCGATGTTCGTCTGCAGCGACTTCAGCCAGGCCCCGGTCGACACCATCTTCCGGATGGCGTCGTCTACGGCGTGCTGGCCCTCGGTGTCGCCCTTGCGCAGGCCAATGCCGTACCGCTCAGTGGAAAACGGACGGCCGACCACCTTCAGCAGCTCCGGATTCTGCGCGGCGTACCCGGCCAGGATCACCGCGTCCGTGGTGACCGCGTCGACCTGGTTGGCCAGCAGCGCGGTGACGCAGTCCGGATATCGCGGGTACTCGACCAGCTGCACCCGCTGCGCGAACTTGTCCTTCACCATCTGCGCGGGCGTCGAGCCGGTGACCGAGCAGAGCCGCCGCCCGTTGAGGCTTTCCGGCCCGGTGATGTCCGGCGACGTGAGCCGGACCAGCAGGTCCTGGCCGGTGCTGAAGTACGGGCCGGCGAAGCCCACCCGCTGCTTGCGCTTGTCGGTGATCGAATAGGTGGCCACCACCAGGTCGACCGCGCCCGAGGTGAGGTCGGTTTCGCGGCGGGCCGGGGTGGTCTCGTGCCAGGTGATCCCGGCGGGATCGACCCCCAGCTCGCGCGCGACGAAAGTAGCGACATCGACGTCGAAACCGGCGAGCCTGCCGTCGACTGTGCGCTGCGAAAGACCCGGCGCGTCGAACCGGACGCCGATGGTCAGGTGGTTGCCGTCACGCGCCCGGGTGGGAAGCGGATCGTCCTTCGACACCGCCGACGATCCGCAGGAGACGCAGCTGACCAGCAGAAACACTGCGGCGAGCACTGCGCGAAACCGCATCGGTGCCTCCGCTTCGCCGGCTGGCTGCTCACATGGTTCTCAGGTCAGACGGCTAGCCTAAGCGCGTGCGCCGACTGCCCCAACCTGTACTCGACACCATCGGGACGCTGGCCCGGCTCGGGCTGGCGGCCGTGTGGCTCGTCTCCGGCGGCCTGAAGATCGCCGATCCGGGGCAGACGTACATCGCCGTGCAGGCCTACGAGGTGCTCCCGCACGCGCTGGTGCGCCCGGTCGCCACCGGGCTGCCGCTGCTGGAGCTGGTGCTCGGGCTGCTGCTGCTCGCCGGGCTGGCCACGCGCTGGGTCGCGGGCGCTTCGCTGCTGCTGCTGGCCGTGCTCGTCGCGGGCATCGCGCAGTCGTGGGCCCGCGGGCTGAGCATCGACTGCGGCTGCTTCGGCGGCGGCGGGCGCGTGAACGCCGGGCAGACCGAATACCCGCAGGAGATCCTGCGGGACACCGGCTTCGCCCTGCTCGCGGTGTGGCTGCTCGTACGGCCGCGCACGTGGTTCTCAGTCGACGGCTGGCTCGGCTGGGGCAAGGGCAGGAACTCCGGGAACTCCGGCGAGGACTTGGACGACTACCCCAAGAGCATCGCGGAAGGGAATTAGGAACAGTGGGTGGAGCTGCGCGCAACGCGCGGAAAAGCCGTCAGCAGGCGGCGGCCGCGAGGTCGGTCGCCCAGGCGCGGGGCTCGGGGAGCGACCGGAACAAGATCATCGCGGTGGTGGTGGCCGTAGTGGTCGTCGCCGCGCTCGTGATCGGCGGCGTGCTCTGGATCAACTCGAGCAAGAACGCCACGCAGGACAGCGCGATCCAGCCGGGCGCGAGCCCGTCGCTGGGGCAGGGCGTGGTCGAGAAGCGCGACGGGGCCGTGGTGTCGGTCGGCAAGCCGGGCGCGCCGAAGACGATCGACCTCTACGCCGACTTCCTGTGCCCGTACTGCGCCAAACTGCAGCAGGACTTCGGGCCGCGGATGGAGAAGGCGATCAACGACGGCCAGCTCACCGTGCGCTACCACATGGTGATCCTGCTCAACAAGAATTCGGACCCGCCGGGCTACTCGCTCGACTCGGCGAACGCCGCGCTCGCCGCCGCCGACCAGCAGAAGTTCACCGCGTTCCACGACGCGCTGTTCAAGAACCAGCCGCAGGAAGGCGGCCGCGGGTACGACAAGGCCCAGCTGGTCAAGCTCGGCCAGGACCTCGGCATCACCGACCCGAAGTTCGCCCAGACGGTCAACGCCGGCACGTACGACCAGGAGCTGCAGAAGGCGTTCCAGCAGATCCAGAGCGACCCGAAGCTCCAGCAGGACTTCGGCAGCGGCCAGGTCGGTTTCGGCACGCCCACCGTCGCGGTCGACGGAAAGGCCGTCCCCGCCTCGGGTGATTGGCTGGCGAAGATCCTCAACGGCTGACCTGATCCGGTCAATTCGCCTGTCCGGGCACAACCCGTCCGCTAACCTGGGCCGCAGGGCTCAGGGGAGGGGCGGGTTGTGTCCGGTTTTCATGTCGACGACGGCGCGTACGAGAACTACGCGAAACAGGTCGACCCACTCGGCGACGAGGTGCGCGCCGCGGCGAAAGCACATCTCGGTCCGCACGTGACGCTGTCCGGCGACGGGTTTTCCGCGATCGGCGACGAATCCGGGTTCGCCGGCGCGTACGGCGCGCGAATGCGGGCGCTGCAGGAACGGATGCACGCCCTCGGCGGCGGCTGGCACAACGTCGGCGAGGCCGCTCGGCGCACGCAGGGCAACTACGCCGCAGTCGAGCAGGAACACGGCGACGCGATGCGCAGGCTTTCGTGAACGCACCGGTCGATCATCTGGTCCGCAATGGACTGGACACCACCAATCAGTTCGCCGCGAAACTGAAGCACGATCCGTCGGCGATCACCGGCGCGCGCGACGGGCATGTCGCGCTGCAGACGTCCGTCGGCCAGGCCAACCAGCACGCGGGCAGCCAGCGGGTGAATCTCGCGCAGTCCAGCTCCGGGGCGACCTCGGAGCGGGCGGTCGCGACGTCGAAGGACCTGGAGAAGGAAGTCCAGGACCTGCTCGACGAAAGCGCGGAAATCGAGCGTGCGGTCGCGGAGGCGGCGGAGACGCTGCACGTCGGCGAGATCCGCAATGACCAGGTCCGCGACCAGATTCTGCGCGAGATCGCGTCTTCGATGAAGGCGCTGGCGGCGGTCAACGGGATCCAGCCGCCGGAGAGCCGGGCGGCCGCGGCCCGGCAGATTCTGCTGCAGCTGCAGACGAAAATCGGGCAGCTGACCGGGCAGGCGGCCACGTTCACCGAGGAGACCCTCGGGAAGCTGACCGGGCTTGGCCAGCGGCTCGGCGGGTCGGAATCGACCTCGGCGAGCAGCGCGACGACTTCGGTGCCGCAGGCGTTCAACAACAACGGAGCGCACGTCAGCCACGGCGGTGGCGGGGGCGGCGACAGCGGTGGTGGCGGAGGCGGCGGCGGGTACGCCGGGAAGCCGCGGTTGCCGGTCGCGGTTCCGCCGCAGCCGGGCAGTGGTGTCGGGATCAACCTGCCGGGCGGGAAAACCGTGATGGCGCCCAACGAGACCGCGGCCAAGGCGGTCCGGGCAGCGTTGTCCCAGCTGGGCGTGCCGTACGTGTGGGGCGGGACCGCGCGCGGGCAGGGGCTCGACTGCAGCGGGTTGACGATGACGTCCTATCAGGACGCCGGGCTGCAGCTGCCGCGGACGGCCAAGCAGCAGACGGTCGGGGCCGAGGTGCCGTCGATCGATCAGTTGCTGCCGGGGGATCTGGTGGTGTGGTCCGGGCACGTCGCGATGGTGATCGGCGACGGGCAGATGGTCGAGGCCGGGGACCCGGTGCAGATCAGCAAGATTCGCACGACCAACTCCGGGCAGCAGTTCATCGGGTTCTACCGGCCGACGGGGTGAGTGGTGGCTGAATTCGACATGGACCGCGCGGTGGCGCGGGTGATGGAGGAGGCTTCCCGGACCGGGGAGGCGGCGGCCGCGCGGTTCGAGCGGGCTGGGCCGGTGGTCGGGAAGGCTGCTGCCGGCGGGGTTTCCGTCGAGGTCGCACCGGGCGGGTTGCTGACTGGGCTGACGCTGACCCGGGCCGCGTTGCGTGGCGGGTCGGAGGCGGTGGCCTCGCAGATTTTGGCGTTGTCCCGGCGGGCGGAGCGGCGGGCTGGGGATCGGATGCATCAGGTTCTGGCACCGGTGCTGGGGGCCGAGGCGGTGGAGGCGCTGGGGTATTCGGCGTTGGGCGAGGACGATCCGGATTTTTATGACGAAGAGCCGGTGGTGCTGTGAAGACCCGGGAGTTGATCGAGCTGGCGCGTTCCCGGGAGGACGCGCTGGCTCGGGTGTCCTCGGTGATGGGGGAGGTTCGGGGGTCGGCTCATGCGCTGGATGGGTCGGTTGAGGTGACCGTGGATGCTTGGGGGGCGTTGAAGCGGTTGTGGCTTGCGCCTGCGTTGGCGTCGGCGGATCCGTCTCGGGTTTCGGCTTTGGTGCTTGAGGTGGTGCGGGTGGCGATGGCCGAGGCTGAGCAGGATTGCTACAACCGGGTGGGGTTGCTGCTGGGGGAGGAGGCGGGGTTGCTGGTCGAGGCGTTGTCTGGGCGGGCTGCTCCGGCTCGGGCGGCGGATGACGACCCGGGGATGACGGTGGAGGAGTTTCAGCGGTTGCGGGGGGAGAGGGTGGGGGAGAGGCGGTTTGCCCCTTCTGCTCCTGCGTCTGCTGCTGAGTCCACTGTGGATCGGGAGGAGTGGGAGGATTTTGATCCGGCTTCTTTGCGGTCGGATCGGTGAGGGTGAAGTCTCGAAGCGCCAAAGCCCTGAATGCCTAAGCCCCAACCTGCGAATGGCTAAAGCTTCCAAGTACCTGGGTCCTGGATGGCGGAGGGGGCCGAGGGGCTGACGCCCCCTTCGGGGGCCGTGGTTGCGAGGGACACCCCGAAGCTCGATTGTGACTACGGCGCGGGGGTGCTTGTCAAGGCGGGAAAGATGCCTTGACAAGCACCCCCGCGCCGTGTTTTTGGCTTCGTATCGGGGTGCAGGGCGGGGGCTGGGTGTTCTCGGGTTGGTGTGCGTGCGATCCATGCTGGATCGCACGCACACGCAAACCTTTTTGTTTGTCTTAGCCTCGTTCGATGAGGTGGCCTACTACTTCTGGGCCTGGGTGGGCGTGGCCTGAGCCGTCGCGGCGGAGGTCTACCTCGGGGAGTTCTACTGGGTCTCCGGTGCGGCTCGCGCCTGCTGGGCGGGGGCCGATCCAGGCGACCTGGACTTCGGTTTCTCCCTTGAGGAAGCGGTGGGTTCGGACGCCGCCGGTGGCTCGGCCCTTTGCCGGGTATTCGCTGAAGGGCGTGACCTTGACGCTCTGGCCCGTTGCTGTCACGACCATCGGCTCGCCGTGTTCTTCGTCGTCGGTGCGGATGGCTCCGAAGAAGACGGCGGTGTTGTTCGCGGACAGTTTCACGCCTGCCATGCCGCCGCTCTTGGTGCCTTGCGGGCGGATCAGGCTGGCGGCGAAGCGGAGCAGGGACGAATCGGACGAGATGAAGGCCAGGGTTTCGTTTCCGTCGGTCAGCCAGGTCGCGCCGACGATTTCGTCGCCGGGCTTGAGGGTGATGATCTCGAATTCGTCCGAGCGGACCGGCCAGTCGGGGGCGCAGACCTTCACTACGCCGGCGCGCGTGCCGATGGCCAGGCCGGGGGAGCTGCCCGCTTGTTCGCCGAGGGGGGCGATGCCTACGACGCGTTCGCCCTTTTCCAGCGGTACCAGTTCTTTTGCTGCCATGCCGCCGCGCAGGGAGACGGTTCCCGCTTGTTCTGGGAGCACTGGTAGCGGTAGCACGTCCGTCTTGAACGCGCGGCCTCGGCTGGTGACCAGCAGGACTTGGCCGCGCGCGGTGGTGTGCACGACGGCCGATACCGCGTCGTGTTTTACGCGGCCGTTGCGACGGCGGACTTCGGACGCCTCTTCGGACTCCGCCGCGGTGCGGGCGACCAGGCCGGTGGCCGACAGGATCACCTGGCACGGGTCGTCGGCGACTTCCAGCGGGCCGGACGGTTTCGACGCGGCCAGGACTTCCTTGAGGTCGCCGTCGATGAGGCGGGTGCGGCGTTCGGTGGGGAAGTCCTTGGCGATCTTCGCCAGTTCCGTCGACACGAGCTTCTTCAGGACCGACTCGTCCTCGAGGATCGTGGTCAGCTCGGCGATTTCCGCGCGCAGCTTCTCCTGCTCGTTTTCCAGCTCCAGCCGGTCGTACTTGGTGAGGCGGCGCAGCGGGGTGTCCAGGATGTAGGCCGCCTGGATCTCGGACAGCTTGAACTTCGTCATCAGGCCGTCCTTCGCGGCGGCCGCGTTCTCGCTTTCGCGGATCAGCCGGATGACCTTGTCGATGTTCAGCAGCGCGACCAGCAGACCGTCGACCAGGTGCAGGCGCTCTTCGCGCTTGCGGCGGCGGTAGCGGGTGCGGCGCGTGACGACCTCGTAGCGGTGCCGCAGGAAGACCTCCAGCAGCGCCTTCAACCCGAGCGTCTGCGGCTGTCCGTCGACGAGCACCAGGTTGTTGATGCCGAACGACTGCTCCAGCGGCGTGAGGCGGTACAGGTCCGCCAGCAGCGCCTGCGGGTTGACGCCCACCTTGCACTCGATGACGAGCCGGGTGCCGTTCTCGCGGTCGGTGAGGTCCTTGACGTCCGCGATTCCGGTGAGCCGCTTGGACTTGTTGACCTCGTCGGTGATCTTCTCGATCACCTTCTCCGGGCCGACGCCGTACGGCAGCTCGGTGACCGTGATGGCCTGCCGGCCGCGGCTGCCCTCCAGCGGGCCGGTCTCGACGTTCGCGCGCATGCGCACCACGCCGCGGCCGGTTTCGTAGGCCTTGCGGACCTCGTCGAGGCCCAGCAGGCTGCCGCCGGTGGGCAGATCGGGGCCGGGGACGTACTCCATCAGCTTGTCGAGCGTGGCGTTCGGATGGTTGATCAGCCACCGCGCGGCGCCGATCACTTCGCCGAGGTTGTGCGGGATCATGTTGGTCGCCATGCCGACCGCGATCCCGGACGTGCCGTTGACCAGCAGGTTCGGGTAGGCGGCGGGAAGCACCGAGGGCTCTTCGAGCGAACCGTCGTAGTTCGGGCGGAAGTCGACGGTGTCTTCGCCCAGTTCGCCGACGAGCAGCATCGCTTCGTTCGACATCCGGGCTTCGGTGTTGTGGTTGACGAAGCCGCCTGCCAGGAACGAGTGGTCCTCGGTGGTCACCCGCACCGAGTAGACCTCGGCGGGCTCGGCGGCGGTCGCCTCGACGACCTCTTCGAACCGGTAGCCGGAATCCATGATCGGCAGGATCGTCGCGAGGATCTCGGTGTCCTTGATCCGGTCGATGATCCGGAGCCGCTCGGTTTCCCACCGTTCGATGCGGTCGAAGTTGTGCTGGGTGAGCCATGTCCGGCCGCTCCCGCGGCGGTCGAAGTCGAGTGCGCCGCGCACATAATCGGCCACGAACGGCACCTTGTCCGAGCTGAGCCGGTGCGGGCGCAGGACAGACCGCTGCAAGAGCCGCTGCAGCTTCGCCTGCTTCGACTTCAGGAAACCGACACGTTCAGCGAACGCGCGGACGTTGCGCAGGCCGGACACCACAAGCCGGTGCTCGACCGAACCGCTGGGCCGGGTGTACCGCCGGTGAGCGGCGATGACGCCGAACTCGGCGAGCATTTCCTGGAGCTGGGCGGCAAGCTGCTCGCTGTAGCTTGAGTACTGGACGGTGAAGCCGTCGTAGGCGACCCGGCAACCTCCGTCGCCCTCGAACGCGGCCATCAGGAACGCGCGTTTCACACCGGGACCGGCGTTCCAGACGAACTCGGGGACAACCTTGTCCCGGGCCTGGTGGCCGATGAACTCGGCAAGCGGGCTGGCCCGGAACGAGTCCATCGCTCCGGCGTAGTCCTGGATGTCGATTTCGTGGATCCGCTTGCGGTCTCGTCGCGTCGTGCGTTCCGAAACGTAGCGATTGCCTCCGACCACCTGGTCGTAAGCGTGCAGGACCTCGCCGAAGAAATGCGCGTCGGTGTTGTTGAAACCGGCCCGGTTCTCGCTGGCGAAGCCCTCGGAAACCCAGGCTCCGGCCAGGACGCCGAGATTGTACTCCCGGGCAGTCGGGATTACCTGCGTCCACGCGTTGCGGGCGAGGCAGACGACGGTTCCCGGTTTGACCTCGTCGAGCTGCCGCCACTGGAAGATCGGCACGCCCATCGGCGCTTCCAGGCACAGCACCGGGTGGTTTTCACTGCCGCGGAGCGAAAAACCGGACTTGGTCGTGATCTGGACGGTCGGATGCACGCCGGAGTTGAAGACCTTGTCGACCTGGACCGCCTTGCCGTCCTTGTCGAGCACCTCGAAGTCGGCGTCGGCCTCGGAATCGGCGGGCAGGTTCACCACGTCGGCGATGCGCGGGCTGGAGCCGTCGGCGAGGCGGATCCGGGTGTCGCCGGTCAGGCAGTACCGGCTCGCGGCCGGGCCGTCGTCTGGGCTGCCGAAGTTGCCGTGCCCGTCGATCAGCGGGGCGTTCAACGAGAAGTCCTGCGCCAGCCGGACCATCGCGTCGTAGATCGCCACGTCGCCGTGCGGGTGGTACTTGCCCATGCAGTTGTGGACGACGAAACCCTCGGCGGCGAATTCGTGCTCCTCGGCGCCCACCTGGATGTCGTAGGTGACCTCGGGTTCGACCCGTTCCACGGAAACCACTTCGAGGAACGAAAAACCGTTCAGCGCGTCGAGCCGGTCCGCGAGCGGGGAGCCGATCCGGCGCAGTTTCTCGATCCAGCCGTCCTGGTGCGCCCGGGAAAGCCGGAAGGAGCGGTCGGCCAGCGCGGTGCCGTGCCGGTCCTTCCCGTAGCGGACCGCGGCGCCGGTCTCCGCCGACAGCGACGCCCGGAACGCGGTTCCCTCGGTGTCGCGGAACCAGCCTCCGCCGAGGTGCGCCGCGGAGAACTCGGCCATGACCGCCTTGTTGGGCAGCCGGTCGGTCCCCTGCTTTCCGCCGTACTCGTAAGCGATCTCGGTGAGCTTTTCGAGACTGCTCTTCTTGTAGCCGATGGTGATCCACGGCAGCAGGACGCGGGCCAGCACCGCCGCGTCGGATCCGCTCACGGACAGACCCAGCAGCGTCTTGTGCCCGGCTGGCTTGGGACTGCTCCAGTGATGGCCGTGGATGCCGAGGTCCGCGAGCATCGAGTAGACCTGCCGGACGAGCTTTTCGCTCGTACTGACGTAGACGATCTCCCGGTGGTTCTTCCGGATGTAGCCGTCGCCGTCGAAGAGGCCGGCGAGGTACGGCGCCCAGGCCGCCCGGTCCGCGAGGACCTCCGCGGGCACGCGCTTCGCGTCGCTGAGCGGTTCGCCTGCCGCGAGCAGGCCGTCGTGCCGGGCGAAGGTCAGGATGTGCTGGTCGCGCCACCCCGGCTTCGCCGCGGCGCGAGTCCCGCGCGACACCCGCACGCCGTTGGCCGTCGCCCACTCGTGCACGGCGTCGAGCGGCTCGATGTCGCACATGTGGATGCGGACCCGGCCGTCCGCGGCGCGATTCCGGTCGACGGCGAATCCTTCGGCCGTGATCAAGCCGAGCAGGTAGGCGTAACGGTCACCGCCTTGCGGCAGGCTTTCCCGCCGGCTGCTTCCGTAGGCGACGGTCAGCCGTCCGGTCAGGTCGCGGGCGGGCGTCCAGTCCAAGGTCGAGTCTTCCGCCACCGTCCGGAATCGCTGCCCCGGGGTGACGGTCATGGTGTGGCCGTTGGACCAGGTGACACGGACGAGTTCGTCCGGCGGGTTCTCGTAGACCTCGGCGACCGGCACCGCGTTGCCGCGGCCGTCGAGCACCTGGTCGCCGACCTCGATGGATTCGATCGGCCGGAGGCCGTCCGGCGTCGACACCAGCGCGCCGCGAACGAAACAGTCGCCGACCACGCGCGACGACTTCACGTACGCGTGCGTCGGGCGGTAGCCGTTCTCGTTCATCGAGAACAGGATCCGGCGGTGCACCGGCTTCAGGCCGTCTCGGGCGTCCGGGAGGGCGCGCGAGTGGATCACCGAGTACGCGTATTCCAGGTACGAGTCTTCGATCTCCGTCTTCAGCGGGTTGTCGAAGACCTGTGCGCCCGGCGAGTCGAACGCGCTCGGGTCGACCCGGGTCACCGGGGTCTTGCTACGGCGAGCCATGGCTCACAACTCCTTGGGAACGAACGGAAAACTCAGACGTCGATGGCGTCGCGGTCGACGCGGTCGGACGATTCGACCAGCCAGTTGCGCCTCGGCTCGACCTTTTCGCCCATCAGCAGTTCCAGCGCCAGCTCCGCGGCCTCGACGTCCTCGAGCGTGATCCGCCGGACCGAGCGCGTCGCCGGGTTCATCGTGGTTTCCCACAGTTCGTCGGCGTCCATCTCGCCGAGGCCCTTGAACCGCGGCACCGGCGTGACGACCGTCTTGCCCGCCGCTTCGAGTTCGGCGACCTTCTGCTCCATCTCGCGCTGGGTGAAGGTGAAGATGGTCTCCGAGCCGCGGCCCTTCGTGGTGATCTTGTGCAGCGGCGGCATGGCGGCGTACAGCCTGCCGTCCTCGATCGCCGGGCGCATGTACTTCGCGAACAGTGTGATCAGCAGCGTGCGGATGTGCGAGCCGTCGACGTCCGCGTCCGCCATCAGGATGACCCGGCCGTAGCGCATCGTCGACAGGTCGAACGTGCGGCCGGTGCCCGCGCCGAGCACCTGCACGATCGACGCGATCTCGGCGTTCTTCAGCGTGTCGCCGAGAGACGCCTTCTGCACGTTGAGGATCTTGCCGCGCAAGGGCAGCAGCGCCTGGTACTCCGACACTCGCGCCATGCGCGCGCTGTTGTGGACGAACACACCGGATTCGAGGGCGAAGTTGTGGTAACCCTCGACGGTGAGATCGTAAACGTCTGCCGTCTCGGTAAGCGGTTCGACGCTGACGACGCTGTGGTTGGCATTTTTCGCAGCCTCGCGAAGGCGGGTGTAGTCACCGTCGAAATGCGCGAGCAGCCGTGCGAAGCGCAAGCCGGTCTGCGCTGCGGTCTTGCGGTGTGCGTCGTACGTGGAGCCTAGTTCGGCGTCTGAGCAGGACAGCATTGTTGACAGACGCTTCAACGCGGCATTCCGGCGCCCGTCGTTCTGCTTGGCCACTCGCTCGGCTCGGGGAACAGACGCGACATACTCGGCGCGCCCTGCCTGGATCCTCTCAAGGTGTCCCGTCTCCGGGTCGCTCATTCGCTTCTTCATGCGCTCGGAGTGCTGCTCTCCGAACTCGGGATGCTCCTCGTGCCAGGCGACGACCGCGGCTCGCTGCCGTTCCCGCTCTCCAGGGCAGGAGAACTGCTCGATCGTCTTCTGCGAGCGCCAGGACCGGAGCGATTCGTCCTGCCACTGTCGGGCGGACCGTTCGCTCCACTCCTCGCGCCGTCCCGGCTCAGCGAAGAACGCACGGACCCGTTCCGCCGCCTGCGCTCGATGCTCAGGGTGTGCCCAGTACTCGGCTTGAACCTGTCGCAGGCGCTCGGCGTATGCCGTCTTCTCCTCGGCGCTGAGCCCGCCGTACCAGTTTTGGAAACCTTCTTCGAACCGCTTCCGGAAGTCCGGATCGCTGTTGAGCGCGGCCAACCGGGAGAGGCACGCCGTGCGGAAGGCCGGGTCCTCCCACTGGCGCGACAGCATCGCCGACTTGAACTCCAAGCCGCCTTCGGCCAGCCAGGCACGGTAGCCCTCGTGGACGTGGTCGCCCATCATCGACGCGTGCAGGGCGGCGTGGTCTTCCCACGTCATCCGGCGGATGTTGCGGGGATCGTTGTTCCGCTTGTTCACGTCGACGTGGTGCCTGACGTTGCCGTTCGCCACGTCGTCACGACCATGCCGCAGGTTGTCGGCGTCCGCGAGATAGTGCGTATACACCCACTCCGACCGGTCGTTCATCCAGACGCGTTCGTAGCCGTTGAGCTTGTCCCCTCCCGCGGTGGAAGAGACGGATCGGTAAAGCGGCATCAGAGAGTCGCCGGGAGCCAAGGCGTCCGCGCGCCGATACGACCCGTCCCGCAGCCGGAAGAGATGATCCGGGGTGCAGCGCACGGATTCGCCGTTGTCGATAGTGACGCGGACCAGCTCCGCGTCTTGCTTGGTCACCCGAGGCTCGACGAGCGGTGCGAGGACGACCCGGCCGGCCTTGTTCGTGGTGTAGCCGAAGTGAGTGATGCCTGCTTCCCAGTCTTCAGCAAGCTCCGCGAAGGACCGGCTGGTGCCAGAGGCAAGCGCTACCCGTGTGTCTCCCGTAAAGCAGCCGAGGGCGCTGTCGCCCTCCACCAGGAACAGCTCGCTGCGCGAGACGCCGGTGGTGCGGCAGTCGACCAGCTTCGGCGGCATCGCCGCGCCCTCCAGCGCGGTCTTGCGCCGGGCGGCGTCCTTCTGCTGTTTCTGGGTGAGCCGCACGCGCGCCGCGTCGACCACCTTCTGCAGCACGATCTTGGCCTCGGACTTGGTTTTCCGGTCCTCGGTCCAGGCGCGCACCTGCTTGTCCACGATGCCCTGGAGGACGCGCGTGATGCCCGCGGTGGACAGCTCGTCCTTGGTCTGCGACGTGAACTGCGGTTCCGGCAGCCGGACGTGGATCACCGCGGTCATGCCCTCCAGCACGTCCTCGGTGGTCGGCGGGTCCTCCTTCGCCTTGAGCAGCCCGCGCGTCTTGCCGATCACGTCCTGCAGCGCGCGGGTGACCGCGCGGTCGAACCCGCGCCGGTGCGTGCCGCCGTGCACGTTGCGGATCGTGTTGGTGAAGCATTCGACGGTGCGCTCGTAGCCGGTTCCCCAGCGCAGCGCGACCTCGACCTCGGCGTGTCGCTCCACATTGGACTGCATGACGCCGTTGGCGTCCGCCGCGTTCTCCTTGTACGTGCCCTGCCCGGTGATCATCAGCGTGCCGCAGACGGGTTTTTCGCTGTCCGGGGCGAGGAAGTCGACCATGTCCGCCAGCCCGTTCGGGAAGTGGAAGGTCTCTTCGTTGATGGTGTCCTCGAACGTGGTGCGCAGCACGTATGTGACGCCGGGCACGAGGAACGCGGTGTTGCGCAGCTTCGCGCGCACGCCCTCGACGTCGAGCGCCGCGCCGGTTTCGAAGTACCGCGCGTCGTACCAGTAGCGGATCGACGTGCCGCTGCGCTCGCCGCGCTTCATCTTGCCGACGAGGTTGAGCCCGGAGCGGCGGGTGAACTTCGCCTTCGCGCCGGGGCCGTCGAACACGCCGGGCACGCCGTGCGCGAACGACATCTGGTGGATCTTGCCGTCCTGCTTCACCGTGACGTCGAAGCGGTGCGACAGCGCGTTGACCGCCGAGGCTCCGACGCCGTGCAGGCCGCCGGACGTCTTGTACCCGGAGCCGCCGAACTTGCCGCCGGCGTGCAGCCGGGTCAGCACCAGTTCGACGCCGGAAAGGCCGGATTTGGCGTGGACGCCGGTGGGGATGCCGCGGCCGTCGTCGTCCACCTGGACGCTGCCGTCGCCGTGCAGCGTGACGACGATGCGGGCGGCGTGGCCGGCCACGCCCTCGTCGGTGGAGTTGTCGACGACCTCGGAGAAGAGGTGGTTGATGCCTCGGCTGTCGGTGGAGCCGATGTACATGCCGGGGCGCTTGCGAACCGCCTCGAGTCCCTCGAGGTGGGTCAGGTCATCGGCCCCGTACAGAGTCTCAGCGGTCACGAGGTCGTTCTCCCGGATCGAGGCGAGCTGTTCGGTGGGCAAACAGGCGGCCGGAGCAGGGGCCCCGGGCCGTCACCGTACTGCAGGATATCCGCACCCCCCGACAGGATCGGGCCGCTGCGTCCCGGATGCGGTCCGGCAGCGTGTCCCAGGTCACCGGTATAGTCCTGGAGGAATACATCTTCCACGCGAGTAGTTGTGCCAACAAGCAAGGACAGAACGAACCGGCTAGGGAGCGGTCATGCAGTTCGGAATCTTCTCGGTGGGCGACGTCACGACCGACCCCACCACGGGCGTTACGCCCACGGAGCACGAGCGCATCAAGGCGATGGTCAGGATCGCGCTCAAGGCCGAAGAGGTCGGCCTCGACGTCTTCGCCGTCGGAGAGCACCACAATCCGCCGTTCGCCGCGCCGGCGAACCCGACGGTGCTGCTGTCGAACATCGCGGCGCGGACGGAGAAGATCGTCCTCTCGACGTCCACCACCCTCATCACCACCAACGACCCGGTGCGCCTCGCCGAGGACTACGCCATGCTGCAGCACCTCGCCGACGGGCGGCTCGACCTGATGATGGGCCGCGGCAACACCGGCCCGGTCTACCCGTGGTTCGGCAAGGACATCCGCGAGGGCATCCCGCTGGCCGTCGAGAACTACGCGCTGCTGCACCAGCTCTGGCGCGAGGAGGTCGTCGACTGGCAGGGCAAGTTCCGCACCCCGCTGCAGGGCTTCACCTCGACGCCGCGCCCGCTCGACGGCGTGCCGCCGTTCGTGTGGCACGGCTCGATCCGCAGCCCGGAGATCGCCGAGCAGGCCGCCTACTACGGCGACGGGTTCTTCGCGAACCACATCTTCTGGCCGACCTCGCACTTCCAGCAGCTGATCGCGTTCTACCGGCAGCGTTTCGAGCACTACGGGCACGGCAAGGCCGACCAGGCCATCGTCGGGCTCGGCGGGCAGGCGTTCATCCGGCCGAAGTCGCAGGACGCGTGGAACGAGTTCCGGCCGTACTTCGACAACGCGCCGGTGTACGGGCACGGCCCGTCGCTGGAGGACTTCACCGAGCAGACGCCGCTGACCGTCGGCAGCCCGCAGGAGGTCATCGACAAGACGCTGACCTTCCGCGAGCACTTCGGCGACTACCAGCGCCAGCTGTTCCTGATGGACCACGCCGGCCTGCCGCTGAAGACCGTGCTGGAGCAGCTCGACCTGCTCGGCGAGGAGGTCGTGCCGGTGCTGCGCAAGGAACTGGCGGCGAAGCGTCCGGCACACGTGCCGGACGCGCCGACGCACGCATCGCTGAAGGCGGCTCAGGCCGTCACCGCCTGACCCGGAAGCATCGGAAGCAGGGGAGAAGGTCATGACTGCACGCACCATCGCCGTGGTCACCGCGGGGTTGAGCCAGCCGTCGTCGACACGGCTGCTGGCCGACCGGCTGGCCGAGGCCACCCGCGCCGCGCTGGCCGACGACGACATCACGGTCAAGGTGTTCGAACTCCGCGACATCGCGGTGGACGTCACCAACAACATGCTCACCGGGTTCCCCAGCCCGCAGCTGCGGGAAGTGATCGACACCGTGACGCGCGCCGACGGCCTGATCGCCGTTACGCCGGTGTTCACCGCTTCCTACAGCGGGCTGTTCAAATCGTTCTTCGACGTGCTGGACAAGGAAGCGCTCGACGGCAAACCGGTACTGCTCGCCGCGACGGGCGGCACGGAACGCCATTCGCTCGCGATCGACTTCGCGCTACGGCCGCTCTTCGCCTACCTTCGCGCGACTGTGGCGGCGACAGGCGTGTACGCCGCTTCGTCGGACTGGGGCAGTGCCGAGGCGACGGGTGCGTTGCAGCAGCGCGTGGAGCGGGCTGGTCGCGAGCTGGCTCAGCTGGTCGCGGCGGCACCCGAGGCGAAGCCGGATGACGAGTACGCGTCGGTGTCGTTCGAGCAGCTGCTGGCTGGGCACTAAGGGCTGCTCCTCGCGGTGAAGATCGCCTGCGGCGCCGGGGTTTCCGGGTCGAGGAGGAGTTCGGCCTCGACGGTGAACCCGGCGTCGCGCAGCCAGGCTTTCATGCGTTCCCGAGGGCGGCGGTGCACCTGGACGTTCATCGGGTGGCCGCCGTAGCCCTCGGTTTTGCGCCGGACCTCGTCGCCGACGTGGCACAGCAGCTGCAGCACCCCGCCGGGGCGCAGGGCTTGGCGGAAGTTCGCGAGGACGGCCGGGAGCAGGTCGTCGGGCAGGTGGATGACCGACTGCCACGCCACGATCCCGGCCAGCGAAGCGGCGGGCAGCGGGTCGGTCATCGAGCCGACCTCGAACCGCACCCCGGGATGGTCGCGCCGGGCGACCTCGATCATGCCGGGGGAGAGGTCGACGCCGTACGCGGCGACGCCGAGCCCGTTGAGGTGGGCGGTCACGTGCCCGGGCCCGCAGCCTAGGTCGGCGACTGGGCCGTCTCCGACCTGTTCGGCGAATAACCCCAGCGCGGCAAGCAGATACGGCTGCTTGCCGAGCGCGTCGCGGACGAAGACGGCGTAGTCCTCCGCCACGGTGTCGTAGGAACTTCGGGTGTCGGTGAGCCATTCCATGTCAGCCTGCCGGGGTTTGGGCGATGAGGACGGTGGCGCGCGTGGTCCAGCCGAGTGCTGAATACAGCTGTTGACCATCCGCGGTGGCGACGAGGATCCCGGTGGTCGCCCCGTGCGCCGCGGCGGTTTCCGCGAGGGCACTCATCACCACGCTGCCGAGACCGCGGCGGCGATGCTCGGGGACGGTTTCGATCCGGTCCGCGACCGCGTCCGTGCCGACCACCGCCATGGTTCCGCGCGCCGCGACTCCCGAATCGGGATGCCGCAGCACGGTTTCGAGGACGGCCCCCTTCATCGTGGTTGCGCACGTGTAGGGCGGCGGAGCCGGCCGGTGCGGATGTCCGCGCAGGGGGATGGTCATGAGTGCTTCGCGCTCGTCCCGCACTTCGAGCCCGGCGTCGCGGGCGATCTTTTCGACCGCCTCGGGCTCGTTGGTGGGCACGGTGAGCCACGTCGGCTGCGCCGCTGCGGCCACCTCGCCGGCGAGCGCGCGCACGGAATCCGGCGACAGCGCGATGACCTCGCGATGCCGATCCGGCTGTCCGAGCAGGACATGCAGCCCGCCGCGGACTTCTTCGGCGGGACGGAAACTTCGGGCGGTGCCCCATCCCGCCTGCCAGCGGCGGATGAGGTCAGGCAGTGATTCGACCACGCTGAGCAGCTAAGCACGCACCACCGACAAAACCGGGAGGGTTCGCGGGAGGGTCCAGTATGGACAGTCCGGCTGGCAGTACCGCGAACCCGGCGGCACACTGGCCCGATGGGATTGGGCAAGCCGGTGCGGCGGGTGCTCCTCGCGGCGGTCGGCGGGGTGCTGGTGATCGTCGGGGTCGTGCTGCTCGTGCTGCCGGGACCGGGGCTGCTGCTGGTGCTCGCCGGGCTGCTGGTGCTGGCCTCGGAGTTCCCGGCGCTGCAGCGATTTGTCGACCCAGTTCGGACGCGGGCGATGCAGGCCGCCGAGGACAGCGTGTCCTCTCCGCTGCGGATCGCCGGTTCGGTGCTCGCCGGGCTCGCGCTGCTGGCGGCGGGCATCGTGTGGGGGACGGTCCGGTGGCTTCCGCTGAGCGGGTGGAGCACCGGGACGAGTCTGATTCTGTCGAGTCTGATCTTGTTCGCGTTGCTGATCTGGAGCTATCGGCGGGTGCGGGCGAAGCGGGAAGAGCCGTGAAGGACTCCTTGAGGGAATTAGATTCCCTCAAGGAGTCCTTCACGGAACGTCAGGAGGCGTAGAGCTTGGCCACCTCCGTCGCGGAAAGGGCCCGGTCGTACAGATGCACCTGGTCGACCGCTCCGTTGAGGAAGTCAACAGCGTTCCCGCCGTACTTGCCGCGGCCGATTACCGTGTGGCCGGTGGACGCTTCGCCCAGACAGACGCTCTTCGACGCGGCGAGCTGGCCATCCACGTACAGCGCGAGCTGTCCGGTAGCGGCGTCGCGTACGCCGACCAGGTGGTACCAGCGTCCGGCTTCCGGCGTGATCGGCGCGAGGGCCCGCGTGCCGACGAAGCTGAACGCCAGCTTGTGGTCCGCGCCCGAGTACTGCAGGAAGAACGCGCTGTGGTCGTTGCCGTCCTGGCTCACCACGGTCTGGAAGCCGTCGCCGACAGCGTTGAACTTGACCCACGCGGCGACGCTGTAGCTCAGGTCCGTCTTCGCCAGCGCGGTGCCGGTGTCGGCGTACTGGCCGGAGCCGTTCACCGCCAGGGCCGAACCGCTGTGTCCGGCGGTCCAGGAAGCGCCTCCGACGAGCGTCGCGTCGTGGTGGCCCACGGTGTCCGCCGCGGTGGTGCCGCTGTTCTCGTCGAACGGATACGCGGCGATACCGTCGATGCCCGGCGTGCCGGGCGGGATGACCGGGCCCTGTTGCGGTGAGCCGTCCACGCCCTTGATCACCGACAGGTTCGCGGCCCGGACGGCTGCGAAGTCCATCTTCTTCACCTGACGGTCGTAGGTGAAGAAGCCGTTGACCTCCTTTTCCACGTCGGTGGTCTGCGTGTACACGCCTGCCGAGACTCCGCATTGCCGTCCGGCGAGCAGCAGGCGTTGCTGGAGTTCGCCGTAGCGGCGGGTGAGCGTCGCGCTGTCCGGCTCCATTTCGTACGCGAAGCTGCCGGCCGGGTCGAACTGGTGTCCGTCGACCTTCAGACCCAAGCCGCCGTATTCGCCGTCGACCGCGGCGCGTTTCGCGTCCGGCACGGGGGTGCCGGGGCCGGTGTAGGTGTGGTCGTCGTAGAGGTCGCCGCGGCCGCTGTCCGGTTCGGAGCGGCAGCAGTTCACGCCGGACTCCGCGTCGACCAGCCGGGTCGGGTCCCAGGCCTTGACCTGGTCGGCGATCCGGCCGACGGCGTAGTCGCCCCAGCCCTCGTTGAACGGCACCCAGGTGACGATCGACGGGAAACTGCGGTGCTGGTCGATCATCCGGTGCAGTTCGGACTCGAAGTTCGCCTGCGCGGCGGGCGACGCGTCGATGTCGTCCTTCATCGCGGGCATGTCCTGCCACACCAGGAGGCCGAGTTTGTCCGCGTAGTAGTACCAGCGGTCCGGTTCGACCTTGATGTGCTTGCGCACCATGTTGAACCCGAGTGCCTTTTCCTGTTCCAGGTCGAACTTCAAGGCCGCGTCGGTGGGTGCGGTGTAGATGCCGTCCGGCCAGAAACCTTGGTCAAGCGGGCCGAGTTGCATGACGAATTTGCCGTTGAGCATCATCCGCTGCTTGCCGTCCGCGGTCTTTCCGATCGAAACGGACCGCAGCCCGAAGTACGAGCCGACACTGTCCCCAGAGGACAGTGAGACGCGCAGGTCGTACAGGAACGGATCGTCCGGGGTCCACAGATGCGGCCGGTTCACCTTGAGCTTCAACGGAGTGTTGGCCGGTCCGGACGCGTAGCCGACGACGCGGCCGTGGTCGTAGGCGACCGCTTGCACCCGTTGTTTCGCCGGTCCGCCCACCACGGCGTTGACGGTGACCGAGCCGCTGGCGACGTCCGGCGTGGTGTCCACTCGCGAGATGTGCGCCGGGGTCACCGGTTCCATCCAGACGGTTTGCCAGATTCCGGACGACGGGGTGTAGAAGATTCCGTCGCCGGGTTTGCGTTGTTTGCCGAGCGGTTGCTGGCCCGCGTCATTCGGATCTGTGACGCCGACGACGACTTCTTGATCCTTCCCCGTCGTCAGCGCATTGGTGACGTCCGCCGAGAACGCGTCGTAACCGCCGGTGTGGCGGGCGACTTGATGGCCGTTGACCCACACCGTGGTGTCGTAGTCGACCGCCTGGAAGTGCAGGATCAGCCGCTCGCCCCGGCCGCCGACGTGCCAGTTCTTCGGCACCTGGAATGTCCGCCGGTACCACATCGACGTTTCGTGCCGCATGATTCCGGACAGCGCGGATTCGACCGGATACGGGACGAGAATCCGTTCGCCGAGGCTGCGTTTGACCGGCGGCGAGTCGCCCGGTTTGGCGGCGGAGAATTCCCAGACGCCGTTGAGGTTTTGCCAGTTGTCGCGGGTCAGTTGCGGGCGAGGGTATTCGGGAAGGGCGTTGCTCGGCGAAACCTGATTGGTCCACGGAGTGGTCAGGGGCGGGGTGAGGCGGTGCCACTGCGGCGGATCGGCCGCGGCGGCGGGGACACTCGACAACCCGGACACGGCCACGGCGAGCGCGGCGGCCACCGTGGCCATGCGGCCGGGTCTGCGGGCAGGACGGACCATCGTCGAACCTCCTAGCAACAGGTGGATCTCCGGTGAAGCGGGTCAGGAGCGGCGGGAACGGGCCAGCAGCCGCTGGATCACGACGACGACCAGCAGGAACGCGCCGCTGACCACCGTCTGGTAGTTGGAGTCGAGAGTGCCGACCTGGTTGATGACGTTCTGGATCAGCGTCTTCAGCAGCACGCCGACGAGCGTGCCGATGACGGTTCCGGCGCCGCCGGTGAGCAGCGTTCCGCCGATGACCACGACGGAAATCGCGTCCAGTTCCGTGCCGACGCCGAGCACGGTGACGCCCGATTGCAGATACGCCGCGGTGAGCACGCCGGCGAATCCGGCGAGCGTGCCGCTGAGCGCGTAGAGGGTGATTTTGGTGCGGGCCACCGGAAGTCCCATCAGCAGCGCGGACTGTTCCGCGCCGCCGAGCGCGAACACCGACTGCCCGAACCGGGTCCGGCGCAGCAGCAGCCCGCCGAGTCCGAAAAGGACCAAGGCGAGATACACCGGCACGCCGATGCCGAAGATCTTGCCTTGCCCCAGCCAGAGCAACGCCGATCCTGGCTCCACTTTGTACGTTGTCGCGCCCTCGTTGGTCAACGCCAGCAGGAGTCCGCGAGCGAACAACAGCGAGGCGAGCGTGACGATGAACGGCGCCATTTTGGTACGGGCGATGAGGAGACCGTTGATCAGGCCGATCAGTCCACAAACGACTAAGGGCAGCAGGATCGCGACCACCAGGCCGTATCGGGATCCGTACGCGGCCAGCACGCCGCCGAGCGCGTACACCGAGCCGACCGACAGGTCGATCCCGCCGGAAATGATCACGAACGTCATGCCCAGCGCGATCACCGCCAGGAAAGAACTTTGCAACGCGAGGTCGCGCAGGTTGTCCGCGGATCCGAAGCGGGGGAAGGCGAACCACGCGGCCGCCACGCCGAGCACGAGCACGACGGCCGCGCCTTGGCGTTGCAGGACCGCGGCGAACGCGGCGCCGCGTTCCGACGGCGGGGCGGCGGTGGTCGCGATCATCGCGTGCTCCGTTCCCTGGCGACGTATACCGCGACGACGATGATGGCGGCCTGCACCATTTGCGCGGCGGAATCGGGCAGGTTGTGCTTGATCAGCGTGGCGTGCACCAATTGCATGAGCAGCGCGCCGAACACCGTGCCGAGCACCCGGACGCGGCCGCCGGTGAGCGGAGTCCCGCCGACCACCACGGCGGTGATCGCGGAAAGCTCCATCAGCAGGCCGAGATCGTTCGGGTCGCTCGCGGCGAGCCGCGCGGTGGACAGCACCCCGGCGATCGCCGCCAGCGCACCGGACATCGCGTACACGCCGATCAGGACGCGTTTCACCGGCAGCCCGGCGAGTGTCGCGGCGGGACGGTTGCCGCCGACCGCGACCAGGTGCCTGCCGAAGGTGGTGCGCCGCACCAGCAATCCGGCCAGCACGGAGAGAACCGCGGCCACCAGCACCATGATCGGCACCCCGAGCACGTCGCCGGTGCCGAGCGCGAGGAAGTCCGGGTTGTGCAGTTGCACCAGCTGTCCGTGCGCGATCACGAGCGCTAGCCCTCGACCGCCGACGAGTAACGCCAGTGTCGCGATGATCGGCTGAATACCGAGCTGCGCCACCAGGAATCCGCTGAACAGACCGGAAACGACTCCGGCGATCAGCGCGACCACGATCACCATCAGCGGCCCGGCCCCGAGGTAAAGCGGGACGAGCGCGGCGGCGACCGACATCACCGAGCCCACCGACAGATCGATGCCCTCGGTGCCGATCACCAGCGCCATGCCGAGCGCGACGATGCACACCGGCGCGGCCTGCACCAGCTGCGTGCGGAAGTTCGCCGCGGAGAGGAAGTTCTTCGTGAAGGCGATGTTGAACAGCAGCAGCACGACGACTGCCAGGTACACGCCGTAGTTCTGCAGCCAGCTCGTGACGCGGGCGCGGTCAGGTCTCGTCAGTGTCGCGGTCGACATCGTTGTCACCCCCTGCGGCTATCGCCGTCAGCACGTTGTCCTCGGTGATCGCGTCGCCGGCCAGTTCGGTGGCGACGCTGCCGTCGCGCAGCACGACCACCCGGTCCGCGCCGTCGAGAAGTTCTTCCAGTTCGGACGAGATCAGCAGTACGCCGAGCCCGTCCTGGGCCAGTTCGTCGATGAGCGCCTGCACCTCGGCCTTGGCCCCGACGTCGATGCCGCGGGTGGGCTCGTCCAGCAGCAGCACCTTCGGTCCGGTGGCGAGCCAGCGGGCCAGCAGCACCTTCTGCTGATTTCCGCCGGACAGCTCGGACACCTTCTGCTCCGGGCTGGACGCCTTGATCCGCAATCGCTCCATGAACGTCTTCACCACCCGGTCCTGTTTGGACCGGCTGACGAAGCCTAAAGTGGACAGTCGCGGGAGTGCGGCGAGCACGATGTTCTCGCGCACGGACAGATTCGGAATGATGCCGTCAGCCTTGCGGTCTTCGGCGAGCAACGCGATCCCGGCCCGCATCGCGGCGGAGATCTTCCCGCGCTTCAACGGCTTTCCGGCCAGCAGCACGGTTCCGCCGTCGAGCGGAAAGGCTCCGACCACCGCCCGCGCGGTCTCGCTCCGGCCGGACCCGAGCAGCCCGGCCAGCCCGACGACCTCGCCCGGCCGCACACTCACCGAAACGTCGTGCAGCTTGTTCCCGCCGGACAAATGAGAGGCCTGCAGCAACGGTTCCTTCTCGGCATGATGCTCCTCGCCGAACGCGGTGACGCCCTCGGCGCGGATCTGCTTGATCTCCCGGCCGAGCATCATCGACACCAGTTCGATGCGTGGCAACGGTTTCAAGGGTCCACTGTGGACGACACGGCCGTCTCGCAGCACCGTGACGCTGTCGCACACCCGATACAGCTCGTCCATCCGGTGGCTCACGTACAGCACCGAAATGTCCTCGGCGTGCAGCCGGGCCAGCACCTCGAACAGAGTGTCCACTTCGCGCGGTTCGAGCGACGACGTCGGCTCGTCCATCACGACCACACCGGCCTTTGTGGACACCGCACGGGCCAGCGCGACCATCTGCTGCGCGCCGACCGCGAGCGTGTGCAGCGGACGCCGCACGTCGGTGTCGATCCCGTACCCGCTGAGCAGTTCGCGCGCCTGTGCGTTCATCGCCGACCAGTCGATCAAACCGGTGCGGGTGCGCGGTTCCCGGCCGAGGAAGACGTTGCTCGCCACGCTCATCAGCGGAACGAGGTTGACCTCCTGGTAGATGGTGGAGATCCCGGCGCGCTGCGCGTCGATCGGCCTGCGGAACTCGACCGGCTCGCCGAGGTGGCGCACCTCGCCTTCGTCCGGCCGGTACACGCCGGTGAGGACTTTGATCAAAGTGGACTTGCCCGCGCCGTTTTCCCCGACCAGCGCGTGGATTTCGCCGCGCCGCAGGCGGAAGGAGACGTCGTCGAGGGCCACGGTGCCGGGGAACCGCTTGGTCACCCCGGACACCTCGAGCACCGGTGCGGTCATGGTCGCCACCTGGGTGTCGGCCGTGCTCGTCATCAGTACGCGTTCCCGACCTTCTGGGCCGCGTTCGATTCGTCGTAGGAGTCGTCGGTGATGACGATGCTCGGCGGGATCGGCTTGCCGTCCTCGAACTGCTGCAGCGTCTGGAACGCCAGCTGCCCGAACCGCGGGTTGGACTCGATCACCGCGTTGTAGCTGCCGTCCACGATCAGCTGCACCGCGTTGCGGGTGCCGTCGACGGACACGACTTTTACGTCCTTGCCGGGGTTCTTGCCCGCGGTCTTGAGCGCGTTGACCGCGCCGATGCCCATCTCGTCGTTCTCCGCGTACACCGCGGTGAGGTCGGGATGGCTCTGGATCAGCTGTTCCATCACCTGCTGGCCCTTGGACCGGTCGAACTCGCCGGTCTGCTCGGCGACCACGGTGAGGCCGGGCGTCTTCGCGAGTTCGTCCTTGAACCCCTTGGTGCGGTCGGTGGTCACGTTGTTGCCCGAGGAGCCGAGCAGGATCGCGACCTTGCCGGTGCCGCCGGTGGCCTTCGCGAGCGAAGCGGCCGCGCGCTGGCCCTGTTCGGTGAAGTTGGACCCGATGAAGGTGAGGTAGTCGGTGCACGCCTTCGACGTCACCTGCCGGTCGATGGTGACCACCGGGACCTTCTTCGCCTTCGCCGCGTCGAGCGCGGGCTGCAGGCCGTCGGAGTTCAGCGGGGCCACGATGAGCAGCTGCGCGCCCCGGTCGAGCAGCGATTTGATGTCCGAGATCTGCTTGTTGAGGTCACTCTGCGCGTTCGTGGTGAGCAGGTGGTCGGCCGGGATGCCGAGCTTGCCCGCCTCGGCGCGGATGGACTGCGTCTCGGCGATCCGGAACGGGTTCGCCTCCTTCTCCGACTGGGAGAAGCCGACGATCGCGGTCTTCGGGTCGAGCTTCGGGTACCCGGTCTTGTCGATGGTGCAGCCGTCGGCGCTCGGCGCGGCGGACGCGGCCGAGGCGGCCGGACCGGCGCCGTTGCTTTGCGCGGCCGGGGTTTCCTCGCGGCTGGTGCACCCGGCGAGCACGAGTGCCGTGGCGGCGCCGGCGACCAGTGCGAAGCGGGCAGGGACGGACGGGGACACGGCGGACTCCTCGCAGCCGACGACTGGGGCAACCCGCTCGGCGGCGTGACGCCCGTCACGACGCTGAGCTGCGGCTATTTTTACATCGTTGGAACAACGTTGTAAACAGGCAAAACGTCGCTACACTACGTGGTCGTCGGGGCTGGTGCCGGAAGCCTCGCGGGCTCGTGATGGGCTCTGGGCCGACAAGATGAGGAGTCAGCGTGGCCGTGACCCTGAAGGACGTCGCGACGCTGGCGGGCGTTTCGGTGAAAACCGTGTCGAACGTGGTGAACGGCTACGCGTTCGTGAAGCCCGAGAACCGGCGGCGCGTCGAGGAAGCACTGGCCGCGACCGGGTACCGGCCCAACGTCGGCGCGCGCAACCTGCGCCGCGGGCGGACCGGGTTCCTGGCGTTGATGGTGCCGGAGCTGAGCATTCCGTACTTCGGCGAGATGGCCGGCCTGGTGATCACCGCCGCGCAGCGTCGTGGGTGGAGCGTGCTGATCGAGCAGACGCAAGGGACTCGGGACCGGGAACGGGCCACTGTGGACTCGCTGGGCCCGCATCTGGTCGACGGCGCGCTGGTGCATCCGGAAGCGCTCGAAGCGGCGGATTTCCCGGACGCGGAAGGGAAAATCCCGTTCGTGCTGCTCGGCGAGCACGCGGTGGACGTCGAGCTGGACCGGGTGGCGATCGACAACGTGCGGGCCGCGCACGTCGCGGTGTCGCATCTGGTTTCGCTCGGCCGCCGCCGGATCGCCGCGATCGGCGCGAACCCCCAGCGCGGGACTTCGTCGCTGCGGCTCGCCGGGTATCGGGCGGCGCTGGCTGACGCTGGTTTGCCGTCGGCGGATTCCTTGGTGGAGCCGGTGGCGAAGTATCACCGCGCCGAGGGGGCGGCGGCGATGAAACGGTTGCTGGCGCAGGAAGAACCGCCGGACGCGGTGTTCTGCTTCAACGACTTGCTGGCGGTCGGTGCGCTGCGATCGGCTGCCGAGCATGGGCTCCGGGTGCCTGGTGACATCGCGATCGTCGGCTTCGACAACACCGAGGAGAGCGCGTTCAGCCTGCCGGCGCTTACCACGATCTCGCCGGACAAGGCGGCCATCGCCGAGGCCGCGATCGACCTGATCGACAGCCGCCTTGCCGGTACCGAGAGTGCTGCGCCGCGTTCGGTGCAGCCGCCGTTTTCCCTGGAGGTAAGGGAAAGCACGGTCGGTTCCTAGAACAGCCGCACCGCCAGCACGAGGATCACCGCGCTGGACAGCAGGGCGGTGCCGAGCCGTCCGCGCGGGCCGGTGAGCCCTCGGCCGAGCAATGCGCCGCCGACAGCCAGCAGCAGTTGCCAGCTGGCTGACGCGGCGAACGCTGCGGCGGCGAACACGGTGCCGTCGGCCGGTCGGTCGCCGAGCACGAGCGCGGTGAAGTAGATGATGGTGGACGGGTTGAGCAGGGTGAGGCCGAGCAGAGTCGCGTACGCCCGCAGCGGGTGTGGTTCCGTTGCCAGCAAAGGGGTTTCGGCGGACCGGTAGCGGTGGATCGCCAGGACGGCGGTCCACGCGGCGAGCACGAGCAGGGCGACCGCGGAGGTCAGGCGCAGGGGAGTGGTGAGCGGGGCGAGCAGCGGGGCCAGGGCGGCGCCGCCGGTGGTGGCGAGAACAGCGTAGACGCCGTCCGCGGTGGCCACGCCCATCGCCGCGGCCGCCCCGACCCGCCACGACGTGCGCGCGGTGAGTTCGACCAGGTAAACGCCGATCGCACCGACCGGGATGGCGATCCCGTACCCGGCGACGAGGCCCGCGACGAGCGCGGCACTCATCGGACGGCCTGGCTGGTCCCTTCCTTGGCCGTCTGCTGCTTGCCGTACGCGGAGAGACAGCGGTACGGATGGCGGCGGGCGGGTTCGGTGGTCATGGCGGGAATACTCGGCTGCCCGGGCGGGGCTGGGCAACCGAATTTCCGGCTAGCCGTGGGCCGAGACCTTGTCGATCACCTCAGCCACCGCCGCGGGTTGCGAGAACAGCGAGTAGTGGCTGGCATCCAGTTCGACACACTCGGCCCCGGCCCGCTCGGCGAGCCACCGCTGCAGATCCGGATGGAGAATCCGGTCCTCTGTGGACACCGCGTACGCAGTAGGCAGGTCATGCCAGGCACCCGGCCCGCTCGGAGTGGCGAAACAACTGGAGTGCGCCCGCCGCTGCACCGCGGCCAGTGCGTCGGCGCGCTCGGACGGCACGTCGGCGGCGAATGCTTCGGGGAAGAGGTTCGGGTCGAGAGACGACCAGCCGTCCTCGTGGAAGACCATCGCGCCGGTACCGGGGGAATCCGGGAATTGGGCGTTCAGCGAGGGGATGGTCTCGCCTTCGTCCGGGACGTACGCCGCGAGGTAAGCCAGGGCGGTGACCTGCGGATTATCCTTAGCGGCACCGGAAATCACCGTGCCGCCGTAGGAATGGCCGGCCAGTACCACCGGGCCGTCGAAGCCGGCGATTTCTCTTCGGACCTCGGCGAGGTCGTCGGCCAGCGTCGTCATCGGCAGGTGCGCCGCGCGGACTCGGTGACCTTGCCGTTGCAGCACGGGAATCACGTCGAGCCAGACCGATCCGTCGGCCCAGGCTCCGTGTACCAGAACGATTTCCGCCATGGATGCCTCCTTCTTTCCGAAGGCAAGCCAACCACCGGCGGCGTGCGGGCATTCCGGAAACGGCCGGATGCGGGGCATTCCGACCCGAACCGGGCCCCGGACGGCGCTATCCGACACCAGTCCCTTGACAGCGAAGCGGCGGCCGGGACGCACCCGGCCGCCGCTCGTTCACCGCTGGGTCAGCCGACCTGGGAGTGGTCGTAAATCCGCTGCTGCGGCCCGGAGACCGCGCTGAGGCCGTTGGCCCACAGCCGCTGCACCCGGGCGGATTCCTGGGCGTTCGGGTTGGCGTTGCGGCAGGACGGGCCGGGGCCGCCGCCCGACATCAGCTCGGAGCACGGGCCCGAGTAGTGGTCCGGCAGGCCGAGCACGTGGCCGGTCTCGTGCGCGGTGATCCGCGTCTGGTCGTACCGGCGGGCCTGGCTGTAGTCGATGAAGATGGTGCCGTGGCCGTGCCCGTCGGTCTGCGCGTACGAGCCGCGCGGGTCGTTGCCCTCGGTGTAGCGCAGCGTGGCCCCGGACGCGCGCTCGACCAGCTTCACGTTGGTCACCGCGCGGTTCCAGTTCGCCGCGCCCGCGTTGATCGCGGCCCGGAACGTCGGCGCGCCGGACGTCGAGTAGTAGACCGTGGCCGCCGCGACGGCGGACGGGGCCGGAGCGGCGACCGCGACCGCGCCGGTGAGCGGGGCGGCGGCCAGAGCGAGCGCGGCCGCGCCGGACAGCACGAACTTCCTGGACATAAGAAAGCTCCTGGGGGATGGGGGAGTTTTGCCGGGTTTGCGCGCGCTCAACCCAAAGTAGGCAGAAGGCCCCGGATTGTGACCCCCCATTCGTACGGTCTGGCAACTGGTGATTTCCCAGCACTAACGAAGGGTTGACAAACCGGTCACCACGGCTGCATCTCGTCGTCGTCCTCGCCGGCCGCGCGACGGCGGTGCGGGCCGGACGTCGGGCGCGGCGGTTCGGGCGCGGCCGGGGGCGGCGGCGGGGTCGTGCCGGGAGGCGGCATCGGCGGACGGCTGTGCGTCGCGCCGCCCGGCGGGGGCATCGGACGGCCGTAAGCCGCGCTGCCCGGCGGAGTCGTGGTGCCCGGCGGCGGTCCGGCGTACGGCCGGGCGGGCGGCTCGGCCGGGGGCGCCGGCTCCTGCTCTTCCTCCGGCTCCGGCAGATACGACTTGACCACGTTCATCATCTCGCTGTCGCCCGCGATCGGCTCGAACGCGTCGATGACGTCCCGGGACACCTGGCGCTGCGCTTTCCCGTAGGCGTCCATGATCGAGGCGGTGAGCCGGGCGCCGCCGTGCCGCAGCGCGCGGTCGTCGATCTCCAGGTTCTTGAGCGCTCCGTTCGGGGTGACCGACACCGACACCAGCCCGTCGCCCGATTTGGCCCGGCCCTCCGCGGTGCTCAGCGTTTCCTGCAGGGCAGCGCTTTTCGCCTGCATCTCGTCAATCCGCCGCTGGAAGTCGTCCAGCCACCCCTGATCGTTCACCGGCGAACGCTATCGGCCGCCGCCGCCCAGCCGGTGAACCTCGGATGGCGCACGGGCTACGAAATGACCGCCATCAGCGGCGGGCCGGAGCGGGCGGGGGCAGCGCGAGCGGTAACAATGGGCAGGTGTCCGAAGAAGTCCAGGCCCGCACGCGCAACCGCTGGGGCGAGGGCGAACGGCTGCGCGGGGAAATCCTCGACGCGGCCAGCAGGCTCCTGTCGGAACTCGACGGCGAGGACGCGCTCACCATCCGCGGCGTCGCGCGCGCCGTCGGCATCGCCCCGGCCAGCATCTACCAGCACTTCAGCGACCGTGCCGCGCTCGTCACCGGGCTGGCCGAGCACGAGTTCGGCCGGCTGCGCGCCGCGATGGAGGCGGCCGAGTCCCGCGTGCCCGCCGCCGACGCGCCCGCCCGGGTGCGTGCGCTGCTGCACGCGTACTGCCGTTTCGCGATGGACAACCCCGGCCACTACCGGCTGATGACCGCGAACGGGGCCAGCCGCACCGCCCCCGGCGCCCGGCCGCACGGTCCGATGATCGATCTCATCGACCTGATCACCGCCGCGTTCGCCCGCTGCGCCGAGTCCGGCGCCACGCTCCGGGTGCCCGCCGACCGCGCCGGGGTGATCGCGTTCGTCGGCGCGCACGGCCGCGTCGCGCTGTTCCATTCGACCGGCAGGCGGCCCGGCGAGGACATCGTGGTGGACTTCGCCGACGAGCTGCTGGCGCTCATTTTCGCTTGAGCCACGGGCGGTTTCTCCCTCTTTGCCATGATCGTCCGCGGCCATCCCGGTGATCTTGGGACCCGGGTCTGGGCAAACATTCACCAGGACGCCTAACATGTGTTCGGTAAGTATCCGAACGATCGTTTGGTGACTTGTCCGCCAGGAGGCTGTGATGCCGGAGGCCCACACCGCAGAACCGGGGCACGCCCCGTTCCCGATGTCCCGGGGGCGCTGCCCGTTCGATCCGCCGCCCGAACTCGGCCGCAAGCTGCACGACGAGCCGGTGTCGCGCGTGCGGATCTGGGACGGCAGCGAACCGTGGCTGTTCACCCGCTACGAAGACGTCCGCGCGCTGCTCGCCGACCCGCGCGTGAGCGCCGACCCCGGCCGCGCCGGCTACCCGGCGCAGACGCCCGGGGTCAAGGCGCGGCGCGACCGGGTCAAGTCGTTCATCGGCATGGACGATCCGGAGCACGCCGCCCAGCGGCGGCTGCTGACCGGCGATTTCATGGTGAAGAAGGTCCAGCGGATGCGGCCGCGGATCCAGCAGATCGTCGACGGGCTGATCGACGAGATGCTGGCCGGCCCGAAACCCGCCGACCTCGTGCAGGCGTTCGCGCTGCCGGTGCCGTCGCTGGTGATCTGCGAACTGCTCGGGGTGCCGTACGCCGACCGCGATTTCTTCCATCGCTGCAGCAAGATCCTGGTCTCGCGGGAGGCGACCGTCGAGGAATCGCTCGCCGCGACGGAGGAGCTGCTCGACTACCTCGCGCGGCTGGTCGAGAAGAAGATCGGCGAGCCTGCCGACGACGTGTTCAGCCGCCTCGCGACCGGACCGGTCGCCACCGGCGCGATGACCGTCGAGGACGCGGCCGCGATGGGGCAGCTGCTGCTCGTGGCCGGGCACGAGACCACGGCGAACATGATCGCGCTCGGCACGGTCGCGCTGCTGGAGAACCCGGACCAGCTCGCCGCGGTCCGCGACGGCGACGACGCCTTGCTGGCCAACGCGGTCGAGGAGCTGCTGCGCTACCTGACGATCGTCCACTCCGGACGGCGCCGCGTCGCGCTCGAAGACCTGGAGATCGGCGGGCAGACCGTGCGCGCGGGCGAAGGCCTGGTCGCGGCCACGGACGTCGCCAACCGCGACGAGACGCAGTTCCCCGAGCCGGACAAGCTCGACGTCACGCGCAAAGCGCGGCATCACGTCGCGTTCGGCTACGGCGTGCACCAGTGCCTCGGCCAGCCGCTCGCGCGGGTCGAACTGCAGGTGGCGTACCGGACGCTCTACCGGCGGATTCCGGCGCTGGCGCTGGCCGCGCCGGTGGACGAGCTGAAGTTCAAGCACGACATGGTCGTCTACGGGGTGCACGAACTCCCCGTGACCTGGTGAAAGGAGCCGCGAGATGAAGGTGGTCGTCGACCAGTCCCGCTGCGTCGGGGCCGGGCAGTGCGTGCTCGTCGCGCCCGAGGTGTTCGACCAGCGCGACGAGGACGGGATGGTCGTGCTGCTACAGGAGAACCCGTCCGCGGAACTGCATGCCCAGGTGAAGGACGCGGCGCAGCTCTGCCCGGCGCTCGCGATCGAGGTGGACGGCTGAGCCAGCGGCCCCGGCGGTCCTTTATCCCCATGCCGGAGACTTAAGCCGGGCGGCCATGCCCGTTTCTTCAAGTCCGTGAGGGGAACCCTGAGGGAATCAGATTCTGAACTGCGCCCCGGAAGTTGGACTGGGAATCTGGTTCCGGCTGGCGGGGAGTGTGTTGGTTGTA
>NZ_JBHUKS010000006.1:508221-556172 GCF_042684085.1 Amycolatopsis silviterrae | reverse complement strand
GGACGTCCCACGCCGATCCGGATCGGCGTCGTACAACGACTCCACATCCCAGCCGCGATCCTCGGGAAAGCCCGAAATCGCATCCGTGCCGCTCTCGACCAGCCGCCACAAGTCGTCCGGCGAACGCACGCCGCCGGGATAACGGCACCCCATGCCGACGATCACGACCGGATCGTCCCCGGCCGGAGCCCGGACCGGGCCGGCCGTCTCGGCCGCCGCGCCGAAGAGCTGGTCCAGCAGGTGCCCGGCCAGCGCGGAAGCCGTCGGATAGTCGAAGACCAGAGTGGCCGGCAGCCGCAGCCCCGTGGCCGTGTCGAGGTTGTTGCGCAGTTCGACCGAAGTCAGCGAATCGAACCCGAGGTCGGTGAAGGCGCGGGCCGGATCGACGTCGGCGGCCCCGGCGTGCCCGAGCACCGTCGCCACCTGTGTGCGGACGAGGCCGAGCAGGGCCGCTGCGCGTTCCTCGTCCGTGAGCCCGGCCAGGCTGCGCGCGAGTCCCGAGTCGGCACCCGCCGCGGCCGCCCTGCGGTTGGTGCCGCGGATCAGCTCGCGCAGGAGCGCGGGGACGGCGCCCTGAGCGCGCAACGCGGCGAAGTCGAGCCGGGCTGGCACCACGACGGCTTCGGCACCGTTCAGCGCGGCGTCGAAGAGTTCCATGCCCTGCTCGACGGTGAGCAGCGGCATCCCGGACCGGGCGATGCGGTCCAGGCCGGCGTCGTCGAGGGTGCCGGTCATCCCGCCGGTGCTGGCCCAGGGGCCCCAGGCCAGGGACAGCGCGGGCAGGCCGAGCGCCCGCCGGTGCCGGACGAGCGCGTCCAGGAACGCGTTGCCCGCGGCGTAGCCGCCTTGGCCGGCCGAGCCGAACGTCCCGGCCGCGGAGGAGTACACGACGAAGCAGGCGAGTCCGCTGTCGCGGGTGAGTTCGTGCAGGTTCCACGCGGCGTCGGCCTTGGCCTTCAAGACCAGGTCGAGGCGTTCGGGGGTAAGGGAGCCGACCAAGCCGTCGTCGAGGACGCCGGCGGTGTGCACCACCGCCGACACCGGGTACCGCGCCAGCAGGTCGGCAAGCGCTGCCCGATCGGCGACATCGCAGGCTTCGATCCGGGCGTCCGCGCCCAGCGCGGCGAGGTCGGCGGCCAGTTGCTCCGCGCCGTCGGCGGCGTCGCCCCGGCGGCTGACGAGCAGGAGGTTCCGGACTCCGTGCGCGCCGGCCAGATGCCGCGCCAGCGCACCGCCGAGACCGCCGGTGCCGCCGGTGATCAGGACCGTGCCGTCCTGGTCCCAGGCGTGCCCGGCCGCGGCCGCCGGGGCCCGGCCGAGGCGCGCGGCGAAGACCTCGCCGCCGCGGATCGCCAGATCCGGTTCGGCGGAGGACAGCGCGCGCGGCAAGGCGGCAGGCGAAGCCGCGTCGTCGTCGAGGTCGATCAGGCCGAACCGGCCGGGGTGTTCGGTCTGCGCCGAACGGACGAGCCCCGCCGCGGCCGCTCCGGCCAGGTCGGCGCCGGTGGTGGCGCCCCTGGTCACGAAGACCAGGCGAGAGGTCTCGGTCAGCCACTGCTGGAGGCGCCCGAGCACAGCGGCGGTCACGGAACGGACCGCCGCGGCCGGGTCGGCTCCGGTGCCGTCTATCGGGCACACCACGATCGGCACGGTGTCCCCGGCGCTCGCCTCGCCGGCCGGGACCCCGGCGGAGCGCAGCACGTCTTCGACGCCCAGCGCATCCGCGCCGAGGACCGCGACCGGACCGGCAACCGTGGTCAGCCCTGGCACGGGAGCCCAGCCAACCCGGAACAGAGCGTCGGCGGCGATGCCGGAGACCGGCTGATCCGCCGGCAACGCGCGGACGACCAGCGCCTCCACGGTCGCTACCGGTCCGCCCGCGGAATCGGCGACCGCGATCGACACCGCGTCGGCGCCGGTGCGCACGAGCCGCACCCGCACCGAAGACGCGCCGGTGGCGTGCAGGGAAACGCCCGTCCAGGAGAACGGGACCGCGCCGCCGTCGACCGCGAGTCCGGTTTGGGCGATCGCATGCAGCGCCGCGTCGAGCAGCGCCGGGTGCAGGCCGAATCCGGCGGCGTCGGCGTCCTCGGGCAGGCGCACCTCGGCAAAGGTTTCTTCGCCGCGGCGCCAGACCGCCCGCAGTCCCCGGAAGACCGGGCCGTAGTCGAAGCCGTCCTCGGCGAACTGGTCGTAGCAAGCGGAAACGTCAACGGCGACAGCGTCTTCCGGCGGCCAGACGGTCGTGTCGAACCCGGTGTCCGGCAGCGCTGTCCCGGCCAGCAGCCCGGCCGCGTTCCGGATCCAGGCTCCCGCTCCCGATCGCGAATGGACCGCCACCCGGCGGAATCCGTCGTCGCCGGGAGCGCCGACCGCGACCTGCACCTGCAGCGAGCCGTGCTCGGGCAGGAACATGGGCGCGGCCAGAGTCAGTTCTTCGACCCGGCCGCAGCCGACCTCGTCGCCTGCCCGGACCGCCAGCTCCAGCAGCGCGGTCCCGGGGACGAGCACCCGGCCGAGCACGACGTGGTCCGCGAGCCACGGATGCGTGCCCAGGGAAAGGCTGCCGGTGAACAGCAATCCGTCGTCCTCGGCGAGTTCGACCGAGCCGGCGAGCAGCGGATGGCCCGGCGAAGCGAGGCCGAACGCGGCCGCGTCGCCCGCCGCCGGCGGCGAGTCCGGCCAGAACCAGGTGTGCTGGAAGGCATAGGTGGGCAACTCGACCCGGCGCGCGCCCGGGAACCACGGGCTCCAGTCGACGGCGACCCCGTGCACGTGCAGGCGGGCCAGCGCGCCGACGGCGGCCAGTTCCTCCGGACGGTTCTTGCGCAGCAACGGAACCACGACCGCGTCGTCCGGCGCCGACAGCCGCACCATTCCCGACAGCACGCCGTCGGGACCCAGCTCGGCGAACTTCGTCACGCCCTCGCCGGTCAGCGCGCCCACGGCGTCGGAGAACCGCACCGGCTCACGCACCTGCCGGACCCAATACTCGGGCGACTCCCATTCGCCCGAGACCACCCGGCCGGTCACCGTCGACACCACCGGGACCCGCGCCGGGCCGAACGACAGCCCCGACACCACCGCCCGGAACTCCGCCAGCATCGGCTCCATCAACGGCGAATGGAACGCATGACTCACCTTCAGCCGCGTCGCCTTCCGCCCGGCGAGCTGTGCCAGCAGCGCGGTCACCTCAGTCTCGGTCCCGGAAACCACCACGGACTCCGGGCCGTTGACCGCCGCGATCGAGACCTCGCCGCTGAGCAACGGCGTGACCTCTTCCTCGGCAGCCCGCACCGCCGCCATCGCCCCGCCCGCGGGCAACTCCGCCATCAACCGCGCACGGGCCGACACCAGCGCACCCGCGTCCGCCAGCGACAGCACCCCCGCCGCATGCGCCGCCGCCACCTCCCCGATCGAATGACCGGCCACGAAATCCGGACGCACTCCCCACGACTCGACCAACCGGAACAACGCCACTTCCACCGCGAACAACGCGGGCTGGGCATACCGGGTGTCATCGAGGGAACGGGCGTCCTCGCCCCACATGACCTCCCGCACCGGACCGTCCAGCAGCGCCACAACCCCGTCGAACGCCTCCGCGAACACCGGGAACCGCGCATACAACTCCCGCCCCATCCCCAGCCGCTGCGCACCCTGACCGGAAAACACGAACGCCGTCTTCCCGCCGATCACCGAACCCTCGATCGCCCCGGCCCCGGCCAGCAGCTCCCGGGCCTCGCCGGGATTCCCGGCCAGCACCACCGCACGGTGGCCGAACGCCGATCGCGCGGTGGCCAAGGAGAAACCGACGTCCTCCGCCGCCAGATCCGGACGAGCCGCCAGGTGCGCGGCCAGCCGCTCGGCCTGCGCGGCGAGCGCCTCCGGCGTCTGGCCGGAGAGCAGGTACGGAACCAGTCCGGCGCGCGCCGGACGCTCGGCGTCGTGGACCGCCGCCGGTGTTCCTTGTTCGAGGACGAGGTGCGCGTTCGTTCCGCTGATCCCGAACGACGACACCGCCGCCCGCCGCGCACGACCGGTCTCCGGCCACCCGGTGCGCTCGGCGAGCAGCTCGACAGCCCCGGCTTCCCAGTCCACATGCGACGACGGCGTCCCCGCATGCAACGACTCCGGGGCCACTCCGTGCCGCATCGCCATGACCATCTTGATCACCCCGGCGACACCCGCAGCCGCTTGGGTGTGACCGATGTTCGACTTCACCGACCCGAGCAGCAGCGGGACATCCCGGTCTTGGCCGTAGGTCGCCAGCAACGCCTGCGCCTCGATCGGATCGCCCAACGTCGTACCGGTGCCGTGCGCCTCCACCACGTCAACGTCCGAAGCGGACAGACCAGCGTTCGCCAACGCCTGACGGATCACCCGCTGCTGCGACGGACCATTCGGCGCCGTCAACCCATTCGACGCACCATCCTGATTCACCGCTGACCCACGCAAAACCGCCAACACCTCATGCCCATTCCGCACAGCATCAGACAGTCGCTCCAGCACCACCACCCCAACACCCTCGCCCCAGCCAACACCGTCCGCAGCATCCGAAAACGCCTTGCACTTCCCGTCCACCGCCATCCCGCGCTGCCGCGAAAACTCCACAAAAGTGTTCGGGGTAGCCATCACCGTCACACCACCCGCCAACGCCAGCGAACACTCCCCACTCCGCAACGCCTGCGCCGCCCAATGCATCGCCACCAACGACGACGAACACGCCGTATCCACCGTCACCGCCGGGCCCTCCAGCCCGAGAACATAGGAAACCCGGCCCGACGCAATGCTCGGCGCGCTGCCGTTGCCGCGGAACCCTTCGAACTCGGTGCCGGGCAGCAGCGTGCTGTAGTCGCTGTACATGACCCCGGCGAACACCCCGGTCTGACTGCCCCGCAACGACACCGGATCGACCCCGGCACGCTCAAGCGCCTCCCACGACACCTCCAGCAACAACCGCTGCTGCGCATCAGTCGCCAACGCCTCCCGCGGGCTCATCCCGAAAAACCCCGCGTCAAACGCGCCCGCATCATGCAAAAACCCGCCCGACCGCGTATAGGACGTGCCGCCGTCGCCGAGATCGGGACGACAGAGCCCGGCGAGATCCCAGCCGCGGTTTTCCGGGAACGTCGAAATCGCGTCGACGCCGCTCTCGACCAGCCGCCACAAGTCGTCCGGCGAACGCACGCCGCCGGGATAACGGCACCCCATGCCGACGATCACGACCGGATCGTCCCCGGCCGGAGCGGCCGGCGGGACCTCCGCGCCGTTCGTGCCGCCGTCCGGCCCGAACAGCTCTTCGAGCAGGTAGTCGGCCAGCGCGCCCGGCGTCGGGTAGTCGAACACGAGCGTCGCGGGCAGCCGCACGCCGACCGCGCCGCCGAGCCGGTTGCGCAGGTCGACGGCGGTGAGCGAATCGAACCCGAGGTCGGTGAACGAGCGGGCGGCGTCGACCGACCCGGCCCCGGCGTGCCCGAGCACCAGCGCGACCCGGCTGAGCACCAGGTCGAGCACGACCTCGCGCCGGTCCGCGAGGGCCAGCCCGGCCAGCTGCCGGGCGAGGTCGTCCCCGCCGCCGGACCCGCCCGCCTGCGCGCGCCGCCGCCGGGCCGGGACGAGCCCGCGCAGCAACGCGGGGACCCGTTCCTGCGCGCCGAGCACCGGCAGGTCCAGCCGCGCAGGCAGCACCACGGCGCCGGGGCTGGCGATCGCGGAGGAGAACAGGCTGGCGCCCTGGTCCGGGGTCAGCGGCGGGATGCCGGAGCCGATCATGCGCTCGACTGCCGAGCCGGCCAGGGTGCCGGTCATGCCCGTCTCTTGCGTCCACGGCCCCCACTGCAGGGAAAGCCCCGGCAGGCCGAGGGACTGGCGGTGCTGTGCGAGGGCGTCGAGGAAGGCGTTGCCCGCCGCGTAGTTGGCCTGGCCGGCACCGCCGAAGGGGCTTGCCAGCGAGGAGAACACCACGAACGCCGAGAGCTCGCCGGCGAGTTCGTGCAGGTTCCAGGCCGCGTTCACCTTGGGCCGCAACACTTTTTCGACTTGCCGCGGCGTCAGCGAGGCGACGGTTCCGTCGTCGAGCACCCCCGCGGTGTGCACCACCGCCGACACCGGGTGCCGGGCCAGCAGGTCGGCGAGCGATGCCCGATCGGCGACATCGCAGGCGGCGACGACGACTTCGGCGCCTTGTCCGGCGAGTTCGTCGCGGAGCTGGGCCGCGCCGTCGGCGCTCAGCCCGCGGCGGCTGGCCAGGACGAGCTTGCGGACGCCGTTCGAGGCCAGCCGCCGGGCGACGACGCTGCCGAGCCCGCCGGTGCCGCCGGTGACCAGCACCGCCGCGCCGTCCTCCCACCCAGCGTGCTCCGGCGGGGCCGGGAGCCGCTCCAGCCGAGCCGCGAGCACCTCGGCGCCGCGGACGCGCAGATTCGGTTCGGCCGCCGCCGCGGCCCGCGGCAGCTGGGCGGCGGACGTCGGGTCGTCGTCGAGGTCGATCAGGCCGAACCGGCCCGGATGTTCGGTCTGGGCGGTCCGGACCAGCCCCCAGACCGCGGCGGCGGCGAGGTTTTCGCCGGTGGTCGCGCCACGCGCGACGAACACCAGCCGGGAGCCGGCCAGCCGCTCTTCGGTCAGCCAGCGCTGCACTCGCGCCAGTTCGGCAGCGACCGTCGCGTGCACAGCTTCGACCGGAGCCGACGCCGTCGCGGCCACCGTCGCCAGCACCACCTCCGGCGCTGCGCCGCGCAGGAGGGCGGTCAAGTCCTCGTACGGCACGACGAGCTCGCCGAGCCCCAGTTCGTCGGCCCCGAGCAGCGCCAGCGGTCCGGCCGCCGCCTCGGCGGCCGGCACCGGGACCCAGCCGGTGCGGAAGAGGCAGTCGCGGCGCGGGGCGGTCGGCCGCTCCGCCGGAATGCTCCGGAAGACCAGGGAATCGACCGAGGCGATCGGCGCGCCGGCGACGTCCGCGACGGCCAGCGAGACCGCGCCGTCGCCGGTCGGACGCACTCGGACCCGGGCCGCGGCCGCGCCGGCGGCGTGCAGCGAGACGCCTTCCCACGAGAACGGCATGCCGCTGCGGCCGTCGTCGCCGCGCTCGGCGAGCGCGATGGCCTGAAGCGCCGCGTCCAGCAGCGCCGGATGCAAGCCGAACGCCTCGGCGTCCCCGGTGTCGCCAGGCAGCTCCACCTCGGCGAAGATGTCGTCGCCGAGCTGCCAGACCGCGCGCACCCCGCGGAACGCCGGACCGTACTCGAAACCGCCCTCCGCGAACCATTCGTAGGCCCCGCCGAGATCGACCGGCACCGCGCCCTCGGGCGGCCAAGCCCCGGTGCCGAATCGCTCGCCCGCGGGGGTTTCCCCGGACAGCACGCCGGTGGCGTGGCGCTCCCAGGGTTCGCCGGGCGCGTCCGAAGGCCGCGAGTGGACCGCGAAGGTCCGGCGGCCGGACTCCTCGGCGGCGCCGACGCGCAGCTGCAGCTGGACCCCTCCCTGGTCCGGCAGGACGAGCGGAGCGGCGAGGGTCAGGTCTTCGAGCCGGTCGCAGCCGACCTCGTCGCCGGCCCGGATCGCCAGTTCCACGAAGGCCGTGCCGGGCAGCAGCACCCGGCCGCGCACCGCGTGATCGGCCAGCCACGGATGCGAAGCCAGCGACAGCCTGCTGGTCAGCACGACGCCGTCGGCTTCGGCCAGCACGACGGCCGCGCCGAGCAACGGGTGCCCGGCCGCGTCGAGACCGGCGGAAGCGACGTCGCCGGACCGGCCGGTCGCGGGGCCCGGCCAGAACCGCTCGTGCTGGAACGCGTAGGTCGGCAGGTCCACCCGGCTCCCGCCGGCGACGAACCCGGTCCAGTCCACCGTCGCGCCCCCGACGTGCAGCCGCGCCAGTGCGGCGGCCGCGGTCTGGTCCTCCGGCCGGTCCTTGCGCAGGACCGGAACCACCGTCGCGTCGTCCGGCGCCGATTCTCGCGCCATCGCCGACAGCACGCCGTCGGGGCCCAGTTCCAGGAACGTCCGGACGCCTTCGGCGGCCAGCGTCTCGACTCCGTCGGCGAACCGGACGGTTTCCCGGACATGGCGCACCCAGTAGTCCGGCGAGGCCAGCTCGCCGGCCGCCGCGGCCCGCCCGGTCAGGTTCGACACCACCGGGATTTCCGGGCGGTGGAAGGACAACTGCGCGAGCACCGCGCGGAACCCGGCCAGCATCGGGTCCATCAGCGGGGAGTGGAAGGCGTGCGACACCCGCAGCCGGGAGGTCTTGCGGCCCAGGTCCGCGAAATGCCCGGCGACCGCGGCGACCGCCGCTTCCGCGCCGGAGACGACCACCGAGCCGGGACCGTTGACCGCGGCGATCGCCACGTCCTCGGCGAGCAGCGGCACGATTTCGCTTTCGGCCGCCTGGATCGCGACCATCGCGCCGGAGGCAGGCAGCGCTTGCATGAGCCGCGCCCGTGCGGCGACCAGTTTGGCCGCGTCCGCCAGCGAGAAGACGCCGGCCACGTGCGCGGCCGCGACCTCGCCGATCGAGTGGCCCGCGACGAAGTCCGGGGCGATCCCCCAGGAGGCGACCAGCCGGAAGAGCGCGACCTCGACCGCGAACAACGCCGGCTGGGCCCAGCCGGTTTCGTCGAGGATCCCGGCGTCGCCGCCCCAGGCGATCTCCTTGAGCGGGCGGTCCAGCAGCGGGTCGAGTTCCGCGGCCACGGCGTCGAAAGCCTTGGCGTACAAGGGGAACCGCGCGTAGAGCTCGCGCCCCATGCCGAGCCGCTGCGACCCCTGGCCGGAGAACAGGAACGCGGTCGCGCCGCCGGTCGCCACGCCTTCGACGAGCGCGACGTCCGGCTCGCCGCCGGCCAGCGCCGCCAAGCCGCGCAGTGCGCCGTCGCGGTCGCCGGCCAGAATCACGGCCCGGCACGAGAACCGCGAACGGCCCGACGCCAGCGAAGCGGCGATGTCGGCGGAGGACAGTTCAGGACGCGTCCGGACGTGCGAAAGCAGCCGCGAGGCCTGTCCGCGCAGCGCTCGCGGGTCTTTCGCGGACAGGATCCACGGTGCCCGCGCCTCGCCGGCCGGACCGGCCGAGGTCTCGGCCGGTCCGGGTTCGGGAGCCTGTTCGAGGACGACGTGCGCGTTGGTTCCGCTGATGCCGAACGCCGACACCGCGGCGCGGCGCGGCCGGCCGGTGCCGGGCCACGCCCGCTGCTCGGTCGCCAGCTCCACCGCGCCCGAACTCCAGTCGACGCTGGTCGTCGGCGTCTCGGCGTGCAGCGTCCGGGGCACCGCCGCTTCCCGCAGCGAGAGCACCATCTTGATCACCCCGGCGACGCCGGCCGCGGCCTGGGCGTGCCCGAGGTTCGACTTCACCGACCCGAGCAGCAGCGGGATTTCCCGGCCCTGGCCGTAGGTCGCCAGCAACGCCTGCGCCTCGATCGGGTCGCCGAGGCTCGTGCCGGTGCCGTGTGCCTCCACGACGTCGACCTGGTCGGGAGTCAGGCGCGCGTTCGCCAGCGCCGCGCGGATGACGCGTTGCTGGGAAGGGCCGTGCGGCGCGGTCAGCCCGCTGCTCGCGCCGTCCTGGTTGACCGCGGAGCCGCGGACGACGGCGAGCACCCGGTGTCCCTGGCGCTGGGCTTCGGAGAGCCGCTCCAGGAGCAGGACGCCCGCCCCTTCGCCCCACGCCATCCCGTCGGCGCCCTCGGCGAACGCCTTGCACCGCCCGTCGCGCGCCATCCCCCGCTGGCGCGCGAACTCGACGAACGCGCCCGGGGTCGCCATCACGGTCGCGCCGCCGGCCAGCGCCATCGAGCATTCGCCGTTGCGCAGCGCCTGCACCGCCCAGTGCAGCGCCACCAGCGAGGACGAACAAGCGGTGTTCACCGTGACCGCCGGGCCTTCGAGCCCGAGGAAGTAGGAGATCCGTCCGGAAAGGACACTGGCCGCGGTGCCGGTCAGCAGGTGCCCCTCGGCCGTTTCCGGCAGCCCGGGCATCTCGCCGTAGGTGGATTCGACGGCGCCGACGAACGTGCCGACCTCGGTGCCGCGCAACGACTGGGGATCGATGCCCGCGTGCTCGATCGCCTCCCAGGCCACCTCCAGCAGCACCCGCTGCTGCGGGTCCATCGCCAGCGCCTCGCGCGGCGAGATCCCGAAGAACCCGGCGTCGAACTCCGCCGCGTCGTGGAGGAAGCCGCCCTCCACCACGTAGGTCTTGCCGGGCTTGTCCGGGTCGGGGTCGTAGACCGCGGCCGCGTCCCACCCGCGCCCGCCGGGGAACCCGGTGATCGCGTCAGTGCCGTCGCACAGCAGCTGCCACAGTTCCCCGGGCGAGTTCGCGCCCCCGGGATAGCGGCAGCCCATGCCGACGATCGCGACCGGCTCGGCGGCCTTCGCCTCGGCCGCGCCCAGCCGCTGCCGGGCGTGGCGCAGGTCGGCGGTCACCAGCTTGAGGTAGTCGCGCAGTTTGTCTTCGGTGCTCGTCATGCGGGTGCTGCCTCCGGGTGCGAGACGTCAGGGTCGGACCGGCCGGGCTGGTCAGCCGCGCCCGAGTTCTTGGTCGATGAGCGCGAACATCTCGGCGTCGCTCGCTTCGGCGAGTTCCTCGGCGTCTTCCGCGCCGTCCGCCTCCAGCCGCCACTGCATCGCGGACAGCCGCCTGGCCAGCAGCGCCCGGGTGGCGGCGTCCGGTTCGGCCGCCGCCACCGCGGCTTCGAGCCGTTCCAGTTCGCCCAGCAGCGGGACCGGGCCGTCGCCCGCGCCGAGTTCCGCCCGCAGGTGCCGGACCAGTGCGATCGGGGTCGGGTGGTCGAAGATCAGCGTGACCGGCAGCCGGACCCCGGCCTCGGCGGCCAGCCGGTTGCGCAGTTCGACCGCGGTCAGCGAGGTCATCCCGAGTTCGAGGAACCCGCGGCCGGGCTCGACCGCCTCCGGCGAACCGTGCCCGAGCACCGCGGCGACGTGCCGGTTCACCAGGTCGAGCACCAGCTTCTCCTGGTCTGCCGCGCTCCAGCCGGCCAGCCGCGCGGCCAGTCCGGGTCCGTCCGGGCGGCCGGCGCCGCCGCTCTCGTTCCGGCGCGCGACGGCCCGCACGAGCCCGCGAAGCAGCGGCGGCACCGCCGAGCGGTCCATCGACCGCAGGGCCAGCGGTGCGGTCACGACCAGCGCATCGTCCACAGTGGACGCCAGATCGAACAGCCCGAGGCCCTGCTCGGCCGTCATCGCGCGGACGCCTTCGCGGCCGAACCGGGCGAGGTCGGTCGCGTCGAGTGCGCCGGTGAGCTCGCTGCGCTGCTCCCAGAAGCCCCAGGCCAGCGACGCGGCCGGCAGTCCGCCGGCCCGGCGGTGCTGGGCCAGCGCGTCGAGGAAGGTGTTCGCCGCGGCGTAGTTGGCCTGCCCGGCCGCACCGGAAACGCCGGAGTACGAGGAATACAGGACGAACGCGGAAAGGTTCCGGTCGCGGGTGAGTTCGTGGAGATTGAGCGCCGCGTCCGCCTTCGGCGCCAGCACCCGGTCGACGCGGTCGCCGGTCAGCGCGTCGAACACCCCGTCGTCGACCGCGCCGGCCAGGTGCAGCACCGCGCTCAGCGGGTGCTCGGCGGGAATCCCGGCCAGCACTCCGGCCAGCTCGTCGCGGTTCGCCGCGTCGCAGGAGACGATGTCGACCGCCGCGCCGAGTTCGGTGAGCTCTTCGCGGAGTCCGGCGGCACCGTCGGCGTCCGGGCCTCGTCGGCTGGTGATCAGCAGGCGGCGCACTCCGAGCCGCCCGGCGAGGTGGCGGCAGAGCAGCGCGCCCAAGGTTCCGGTGCCGCCGGTGACGAGCACGGTCCCGGACCCGGTCGGGTCGAGCCGCCATTCCGCGATCCCTTCCGCCGTCTCCGCCCGCGCGAGCCGGGGGACGGCGGCGGTGCCGTACCGGAGAGCGACCTGCGGTTCGTCGGCAGCGACCGCGCCGGCGACCGCGGCGGCGAACGCCTTCGCCGAGCTGTCTTCTTCGTCGATGTCAGCCAGGACGATCCGGCCGGGGTTCTCCGACTGGGCCGAGCGCACCAGACCCCAGACGCCCGCGGCGGCGAGCCCGTCGACGGCTTCCTCCGGCGCGGCGGCGATCGCACCGCGCGTCAGCACGACGAGCCGGGAGCCGCCGAACCGGCTGTCCCGCAAGAAGGCCTGCACCGCGGTCAGCACGTCGCGGACCGCGGCGTGGGCAGCCGCGGCCACTCCGTCCGCCGTCTCCGGATCGACCGGCAGCACGACCAGGTCCGGCACCGGCTCCCCCGCCGCGCCGAGTTCGTCGAGGCTCGCCGCCGTGACCACCGGGACGCCGGCCCGTTCCACCGCGGCCGCCGCCGGCCCGGCGCCGAGCACCGCCCAGCGCCCGGCGACCGGTTCGGGCGCGCCGCCGGGGACCGGGGCCCACCGGACCTGGAACAGCGCGTCGCGGTGGGCGGGTCCGGCGGGCACGAGCAGGTCGGGAGAGATCGCGCCGGGCCGGACCGAGGCCGCGGTGAGCACCGGGACGCCTGCCGGGTCCTCGGCCGTCACGGACACCCCGCCCCGGCCGTCCGGCGAAAGCCGCAGCCGCGCCGCGGTCGCGCCGGTGGCGTGCACCTGGACCCCGTGCCAGCGCGAAGGAAGGGCGAGTCCGCCGCTCCCCGCCAGAGCGGCGGCCAGCGCGGTCTGCCAGAGCGCCGGGTGGACGGCGAATCCGTCCGCGGCCGGGCGGAGGTCTTCGGGCAGCTCGGTCTCCACGAACAGCTCGTCGCCGCGCCGCCACACCGCCACGACGGTCCGGAACCCGGGCCCGGGCTGGTGCCCGGCCGTTTCGGCCGCCGCGAGGAACTGCTCGACCTCGACCTGTTCGGCGTCTTCCGGCAGCCAGCCCGGCGACCCCGGCGCACCGGCCGTCGAGGCCGACATCGTCGCCGTGGCATGGCAGGTCCACGGCCCGCCGCCGGAACCCCGGGAGTAGACCGCGACCGCCTGGCGACCGGCGGCCGCCTCGGCGTCCGCACCCGGCCCGGCGACGACCTGCACCTGGACCGAGCCGCTTTCGCCGAGGACCAGCGGCCGGTGCACGGTCAGCTCGTCGAGCGCCGCGCAGCCGATCTCGTCGCCGGCCCGCATCGCCCATTCGACGAACGCGGTGTCCGGCACGACCGCCGAACCGAGCACGACGTGGTCGCCCAGCCACGGCTGCGAGTTCAGCCCGATCCGGCCGGTGAGCACCACGCCCTCGCCCCCGGCCCGGTCCAGCGCCGCGCCCAGCATCGGATGGTCCGCCGGCTCCAGGCCCAGGTCCGCCGGGTCCGCGGCGCCCGTGCGCGGTTCGAGCCAGTACCGCTGCCGCTGGAAGGCGTAGGTCGGCAGGTCGGCCCGGCGTCCGCCGGCCACCAGCTCGTGCCACTCCACCGGCACGCCGTGCACGTGCGCCTCGGCCAGCGCGGCGAGCAGGCGGGCGCGTCCGCCGTCGGCACGCCGCAGCGAACCGAGCACCACCGCGTCGGCCGCGCCGGCGACGTCGATCGTCTCCTGCAGACCGGCGGCCAGCACCGGATGGGGCGAAGCTTCCAGGAACACCTCGTGCCCGCCGCCGAGCAGCGCGCGGACCGCCGGCTCCAGCTGCACGGTGCCGCGGAGGTTCCGGTACCAGTAGCCGGCGTCGAGTTCGGCGGTGTCGATCCAATCGCCGGTGACGGTGGAGAAGAACGGCACGTCGCAGCTGCGCGGCCGGATCGGCGCGAGGGCCGAAGCCAGTTCGCCGCGCAGGGCGTCGACGTGCGCCGAGTGGGAGGCGTAGTCCACGTCGATCCATTTGGCCCGGACGCCCTCGGCCCGGTACTGCTCGACCAGTTCTTCCAGCGCGAACGCGTCCCCGGACACGACCACCGCGGACGGGCCGTTGACCGCGGCCACCGACACCTTGCCGGGCCAGCGCTCCAGCCGGGCCAGCGCGTCCTCGCGGGTCGCCCGCACCGACACCATCGCCCCGTGCCCGGACAGCGTCCGGGCGATGGCCTGGCTGCGCAGGGCGACGACCCGCGCACCGTCCGAAAGGGACAGTCCGCCCGCGACACAGGCGGCGGCGATCTCGCCCTGCGAATGGCCGACGACCGCGGCGGGCTCGACACCATGGGCACGCCAGACCGCGGCCAGCGAAACCATCATCGCCCAGAGCGCGGGCTGCGCGACGTCGACCCGGCCGAGAGCGGCCGCGTCCTCCCCGCCCCGCAACAGCGCGGTCAGCGACCAGTCGACGAAGGGGCGCAACGCGTCCTCGCACTCCGCGATCCGGGCGGCGAACGCCGGCGACGCGGCGAGGAGTTCGCCGCCCATCCCCGGCCATTGGGAACCCTGGCCGGGGAAAACCAGGACCGCGCCGCGGTCACGGGCCGCAGCCGAACCGACGACGAGGCCCGGCGCGGGATCGCCGTCGGCGAGCGCGCGCACGCCGGCGAGCAGAGCTTCGCGGCCCGCGCCGACGACGACCGCCCGGCGATCCAGCGCCGCACGAGTGCGGGCCAGGGAGAACGCCGTGTCGGCAGGCGCCTGGTCCGGTGCGTCGGCGAGATGTGCGAGCAGGGCACGCGCCTGCGCCCGCAATCCTTGTTCGGTGCGGCCGGACAGCAGCCAAGGCAGCACGTCTTCGGCTGCCGCTTCGGGCGCGGCTCCGGGCGCCGGAGCCTGCTCAAGGATCACGTGCGCGTTGGTGCCGCTGATGCCGAAGGCGGACACGCCTGCCCGGCGAGGACGGCCGGTCTCCGGCCACGGAATGCGCTCGGTGAGCAGCGAAACCCCGCCGCCGGACCAGGTGACGTGCGTGCTCGGCGCGTCGACGTGCAGCGTCGGCGGGAGCACCCCGTGCCGCATCGCCATGATCATCTTGATCACCCCGGCCATCCCGGCCGCGGCCTGGGTGTGCGCGAGGTTCGACTTGACCGACCCGAGCCACAGCGGCCGGCCGGGGGCGCGGCCGGGGCCGTACACCGCCAGCAGCGCCTGTGCCTCGATCGGGTCGCCGAGGGTCGTCCCGGTGCCGTGCCCCTCCACCGCGTCGATCTCCGCCGGGGACAGCTCGGCGGCCTCGAGCGCGGCGCGGATCACGCGCTGCTGCGAAAGGCCGTTCGGCGCGGTGAGGCCGTTGCTGGCGCCGTCGGAATTGACCGCGCCGCCGCGCAGCACAGCCAGCACCTCGTGCCCGTGGCGCCGCGCGTCGGAAAGCCGCTCCACCACCAGTACTCCGGCGCCCTCCGCCCAGCCGGTGCCGTCGGCCGCGTCCGCGAACGACTTGCACCGTCCGTCCGGCGCGAGCCCGCCCTGCCGGGTGAACTCGACGAACACCGCCGGGGTCGCCATCACCGTCACCCCGGCCGCCAGCGCCAGCGAGCACTCTCCGTTGCGCAGCGCCTGCGCCGCCAGCTGCAAGGAAACCAGCGAGGACGAACATCCGGTGTCGACAGTCATCGACGGGCCCTCGAAGCCGAACGAATAGGAGATCCGCCCGGAGAGCACACTCGCGTACCGGCCGGTGGCGCCGTGCGCGTCGGTCTCCGGACCCGCCTTCGCCACCAGGTCGCCGTAGTCCTCGCCCTTCGTGCCGACGAACACGCCGGTCCGGCTGCCGCGCAACGGCCGCGGGTCGATGCCCGCCCGTTCGAGCGCTTCCCACGCTGTCTCCAGCAGCACCCGCTGCTGCGGGTCCATCCCCGCGGCCTCGCGCGGGGAGATCCCGAAGAACCCGGCGTCGAAGTCCGCGACGCGGTCGAGGAACCCGCCCTCGCTCGCGACGCTGCCGTGCCGGTCGCGGCCGGCCAGCGCGTCGAGGTCCCAGCCGCGGTCGGCGGGGAAGCCGGAGACCGCGTCCCGGCCGTGCGCGACCAGGTCCCACAGCGCCTCCGGCGAGGTCGCCCCGCCCGGGAAACGGCACCCGATGCCGACAATGGCCACCGGCTCCGCCGCGGCGGCCACCAGCTGTTCGTTCTGCCGGCGCAGCCGCTCGACCTCTTTGAGCGACTTCCGCAGAGCCTCGACATAGCGCTCGTCCGTCATCAGTTCACTCCGTCGTCAGTTCGTCGTGCTCTCGTCGGCAAGCCGAAGCAGGCTTTCGGCGTCCAGGTCGTCGATCGAGCCGGGGCCGCCGGGGGCGACGTCCCCGGCCGCTTCACCCGACAGGCTCAGCAGCATGCCCAGCAGCCCGGACTGCCGGAGGCGGCCGACCGGGATCGCGGCCAGCGCCTGCCGCACCGCGGCTTCGTCGTCGACCGGTTCGCGGCCGGCGTGCTCGTCCGGGAACAGCTCGGCGAGCAGGCGGCCGCTCAGCGCGCGCGGCGTCGGGTAGTCGAAGACCAGCGCTCCGGGCAGCGCCAGCCCGGTCACGGCGGCGAGCCGGTTGCGCAGGGCCACCGCCACCACCGAGGTGAGCCCGAGGTCGCGGAACGCGTCGTCGGCGGGAACGGTCGCGGCCGAGGAATGCCCGAGCGCCGCCGCCGCTTCCGCGCGGACCACCTCCAGCAGCGCGCGGCCGCGTTCGGCGCCGGGCAGGCCGAGCAGCCGGCGGCGGACCGGCGGCTCCTCGCCGTCGCCTGCGCCGATCCCGGCGGCACCGGCCTCGGGCAGCTCGGACAGCAGCGGGCTCGGCCGCAGTGCGGTGAACCGCGGGGCGAACCGCGCCCAGTCGATGTCCGCGACCGTCAGCGCGGTCTCGCCGTCGTCGATCGCCCGGGCGAGCGCGGCGACCGCGAGGTCCGGGTCCATGGGCGCGACGCCGGCGCGCAGGAAGCGGTCCCGCGTCTCGGCATCGGCCGTCATGCCGGTCCCGGCCCAGGAACCCCACGACACCGAGGTCACGGGAAGCCCTTCGCTCGCCCGCAGTTCGGCGAGCCCGTCGAGGTAGGCGTTCGCCGCCGCGTAACCCGGCTGCCCGCCGCCGCCCCAGATCGCGGCTCCCGACGAGAACAGCACGAAGGTTTCGAGACCGGCGGTGAGTTCGTGGAGATTCCGCGCGCCTGCCGTCTTCGCCCGGAACACCGTGTCGAGACCGGTCAAGGTCAGCTCCTCGACCGGAACATCGTCGAGCACGCCCGCGGCGTGGAACACCTCGGTCAGCGGGAACTCGGCCGGGATCCCGGCCAGCAGTCCGGCGACCGCGGCGCGATCGCCGACGTCGCAGGCCGCCACCGTCACCCGGGCTCCCGCGTTCTCCAGGTCGGTGCGCAGTTCGACGGCGCCCGGCGCGTCCAGTCCGCGACGAGCCGCCAGCACGATGTGCCGCGCGCCGTCCGCCGCGGCCCATCGGGCCACGCACGCGCCCAGACCGCCGGTGCCGCCGGTGATCAGCACCGTCCCGCGCGAACGGCGGGACGTGCCGGGGCCGCCTGCCGGGGCCGGAACGCGGACCAAACGCCGTCCGAACGCTCCCGAGGGGCGCAGCGCCACCTGGTCTTCGCCGCCCGCGCCGGAAAACACCCCGGCGAGCTGGGCCGCTGTGCGGTCGTCGAACGTTTCGGGCAGATCGATCAGGCCGCCCCAGCGCGACGGGTGTTCGAGGGCGGCGACCCGGCCGAAGCCCCACAACGCGGCCTGCGCCGGGCGCACCTCGCCCGGTCCGGCGGCGACCGCTCCGCGCGTCACGCACCACAGCGGGGCCTCGACGCCCAGATCGCCGAGCGCCTGTACCAAGCCGACCGTGCGGGCGAGGCCGCGGGGCACGGCGGCCGCGGCGGAATGCGGTTGCTCGGCCAGGCCGAGCAGGGAGACGATCCCCGCCGGGACCTGCCCGTCGAGCGCGGATTTCACCTGTCCGGCAACGATTTCGCGGTCGTCGGCGCTGATCTCCTGACGCACGACGACCGCGCCGGCCCCCGCGAGCGCGGCCGCCAGCTCGTCGCCGAGCGGCGTTTCCGCGGACTCCGCGAGCAACCAGGTTCCGCTCAGCCGCGCGTCGGCAACGGTCACCGGAGTCCACCGGATGCGGTAGCGCCAGCGCTCGGCCGCCGAGTTCCGCTGCCGCCGTTCGTGCCACGCCGACATCGCCGGAAGCACCGTTTCCAGTGCGGCGCGTTCGTTGCCGAGCGACAGCTGCTCCGCCAGCGCCCGCACGTCGCCGCTCTGGACCAGGTTCCAGAACTCCGGGTCCTGCGCGCCCCCCGCGGGCGCGGGCGTCTCCTGCTCCGCCCAGTACCGGCTGCGCTCGAAGGCGTACGTCGGCAGCGCCACGGTCCGTGGCTGTCCCTCGGCGAACACAGTCGTCCAATCCACCGGCACGCCGTGCACGTGCGCCTCGGCGAGCGAAGTCAGGAACCGCCGGGCGCCGCCTTCGTCACGGCGCAGCGAGCCGAGCACCACGCCCGCGTCTTCGCCCGCGGACTCGACGGTCTCCTGGATCCCGCCGAGCAGAACCGGGTGCGGGCTCATTTCGATGAACACCCGGCGTCCGCCCGCGGTCAGCGTGCGAGTCGCCCGTTCCAGCTGCACCGGCTGCCGGAGATTCGTGTACCAGTACTCCGCGCCGAGCCCGGAGGTGTCGATCCGCGCGCCGGAAACCGTGGAGCAGAACGGCACGCTCGACCGCATCGGGCGGATCGGCGCGAGCGCCCGCACCAGGTCCTCGCGGACGGCCTCGACCTGAGGACCGTGCGAGGCGTAGTCCACCGCGATCCGCCGCGCGCGCACGCCCCGGCGCTCGCATTCGGCGAGCACCCCCTCGAGCGCGGCGGGCGCCCCGGACACCGACACCGCGGACGGTCCGTTCACCGCGGCGAGCGACACGTCCTCGCCCCACGGCGCGAGCAGTTCGGCGGCCCGCTCGGCGGACTCGGCGATCGAAACCATCCCGCCGGAGCCGGACAGCTTCAGCAACGCTTGGCTGCGCAGCGCCACCACGCGGGCGGCATCGTCGAGCGAGAGCGCCCCGGCCACGTGCGCGGCGGCGATCTCCCCTTGCGAGTGGCCCATCACCGCGGCGGGTTCGACGCCGTGGGACCGCCATACCCGCGCGAGCCCGACCATGACGGTGAACAGCGCGGGCTGGACGACGTCGACCCGGTCCAGGATCGCGGTGTCGCCGACGCCGTCGACGACCTCCGCCACCGGCCAGTCCACATAGGACGAAAACGCTTCGGCGCAGGCTGCCACGCTGTCCCGGAACACCGGGGAACAGGACCGCAGTTCCCGGCCCATCCCCCACCATTGCGAACCCTGGCCGGGGAAGACGAACACCGGGCCCGTCTCGCCGCCGCCGGCGCCGAGGACGACGGACGCGGACGGCCCGCCGGCCGACAGCGCGGCCAAGCCGTCGAGGAACTCCTGCCGGGTTTCGCCCACCACCGCGGCCCGCCGGGGCAGCGGGGAACGGGTCGTGGCCAGCGACCAGCCGACGTCGGCAGGCGCCAGGCCCGGCCGCTGGTCCGTCCAGGACCGCAGCCGGGCCGCTTGCGCCCGCAGGGCAGGCTCGGACGCCGCCGAAAGCACCCAGGGCACGACGCCGGCCGGACCGGGCCGCGGTCCCGGGCCGGCAGCGGCCGGAGCCTGTTCGAGGATCACGTGCGCATTGGTGCCGCTGATGCCGAACGAGGACACCGCCGCGCGCCGCGGCCGGTCCAGCTCAGGCCACGTCGTGTTTTCCGTCAGCAGTTCCACCGCGCCCGCGGTCCAGTCGACGTGCGGACTCGGCACGTCCGCATGCAGCGTCTTCGGCATCACCCCCTCGCGCAGCGAAAGCACCGTCTTGATCACGCCGCCGACCCCGGCCGCCGCCTGCGCGTGACCGAGGTTCGATTTCAGCGAGCCGAGCTTCGCCGGACGCGTCCGGCCCTGGCCATAGGTGGCCAGCAGCGCCTGGGCCTCGATCGGGTCGCCGAGCGTCGTCCCGGTGCCGTGCGCCTCGATCAGGTCCACGTCCGAAGCGGACAGTCCGGCGTCGGCGAGCGCGGCCCGGATCACCCGTTGCTGCGAGGACCCGTTCGGCGCGGTGAGCCCGTTCGACGTCCCGTCGGAGTTCACCGCGCTGCCGCGGAGCGCGGCGAGGACCGGGTGACCGCGGCGGCGGGCGTCGGAAAGCCGCTCCAGCACGAGCATCCCGGCGCCCTCGGCCCAGCCGGTTCCGTCGGCGTCCGCGGAGAACGACTTGCACCGGCCGTCCGCCGCGAGGCCTCCCTGGTTGCTGAACTCGACGAACATCGACGGCTCCGCCAGCACGGCCACTCCGCCGGCCAGCGCGAGCGAGCACTCCCCCGACCGCAGCGCCCGCGCGGCCGTGTGCAGGGAAACCAGCGAAGACGAACACGCGGTGTCGACGGTCAGGGAGGGGCCTTCGAGCCCGAAGGTGTAGGAGATCCGGCCGGACAGCACGCTGCCGGTGTTTCCGGTCAGCACAAAGCCTTCGGAGCGGCTGGCCTCGGGCAGCAGCGACGCGTAGCCGCTGCTCATCGCGCCCACGAACACGCCGGTGGCCGACCCGGCGAGGGAGCCGGGAACGATGCCCGCGGCCTCGAACGCCTCCCACGCCAGTTCGAGCAGGATCCGCTGCTGCGGGTCGGCGGCCAGCGCTTCGCGCGGGCTCATCCGGAAGAACCGGGCGTCGAATCCGGCCACGTCGGCGAGGAAACCGCCCTCGCGGGTGATCGAGGTGCCGGGCCGCAGGCCGTCCGGGTCGTAGAGGCCGGCCAGGTCCCAGCCGCGGTCGGCCGGGAAGCCGCCGATCGCGTCGCGCCCGCCGGAAACGAGGTCCCACAGCTCGTCCGGCGACCGCACCCCGCCCGGGTAGCGGCAGCTCATCCCGACGATCACGATCGGGTCCGGTTCGGCCGCCGGGCCGCGCGGGGCCGCCGGAGCGGGCGGGGCGGACCCGGCGGGTTCGCGGTCCGGCGCCAGTCCGGCGAGCAGATGCGCGGCCAGCGCCCGCGGGGTCGGATGGCTGAAGACCGCGGTCGGGGCCAGCCGGAACCCGGTCGCCGCCGAGAGCTTGTTCCGCAGCTCCACCGAATTCAGCGAATCGAAGCCCATTTCCTTGAACGCCCGGCCCGGTTCGACCCGCTCCGCGTCCTCGTGTCCCAGCACGGCGGCCGCCTCGCGCCGGATCAGCTCGACGAGCAGGCCTTCCCGGTCCGGTTCGGGCAGGTCGGGGAGACGGTCGGCCAGCGCGGCCTCGTCTGCCGGGTGCGCCGCCGCCGGACGGCGGAGCCGGGTCCGGACGAGGTCGCGGAACAGGTGCGGCGCCTGGTCGCCGTACTGGGACAGGTCCACCGCCGCCGAGACGAGCACCGGCGCGGCCGAGCCGAGTGCGCGGTCGAACGACGACCACTCCTGATCGTCGGGAAGGCGGCCGGCCCCGGCGGTCCACGCCAGAGCTGTCGCTGGCAGGCCGAGCGCGTCGCGGTGCTGAGCGAGCGCTTCCAGTCCGGCGGCCGCGGCGGCGCGGGCCGCCGACCCGGCGCTGCCGAGCAGGCCGGCGGCCGAAGACACCAGGACGAACGCGGCGAGAGCCCGGTCGGCGGTGAGTTCGTGGAGGTGCCAGGCGACGGCGAGCTCGGCGGCGAGACCGTCCTCGTCGAAGGCACCCGGCTCGCCGTCGTCAGCCATGTCGGCCACGTGGATCACCGCGGTCAGCGGGTACGCCTCGGGAAGGCCGGTCAGCAAGTCCGCCACCGCGCCGCGGTCGGCCAGGTCGCAGGCGACCGCCGAAACCCGCGCGCCCGACTCGCCGAGTTCGGCAAGCAGTTCTCGCGCTCCTTCCGCCGCCGGGCCGTCGCTGCCCGCCAGCACTAGCTGCCGTACTCCGCGCTCGGTCACGAGATGACGCGCCAGCGAACTGCCGAGCGGGCCGGTTCCGCCGGTGATCAGGACCGTGCCCCGCGGCTCCCAGGCGCGCCGGCCGTCGCCGGAGCGGTCCGGGGGAACGGCCCGCGGCCCGGTCCCGGCGTCCGCTGGGAACCGCCCGAGCCGCGCGACCCGCACCGCGCCGCGCCGAATGACCGCTTGGGGCTCGCCCGCGGCCAGCAGCCCGGCCAGCACCGCGGCGGAGACGCCGACCGCGGTCTCCCCGTCGAGGTCGACGAGGACGAGCCGGCCCGGGTGCTCCGCCTGCGCCGAGCGGATCAGGCCCCACACCGGCGCGGCGGCCGGATCGGTGACCGGTTCTCCGCCGGCCCGCACGGCGCCGCGCGTGACGACCGCCAGGCGAGTGCCGTCGAACCGGGCGTCCGCCAGCCAAGCCCGCACCGTCGCCAGGGTCTCCGCGAGGGCCGCGCCGCGGCCGCTCGTCCCGTCGACCGGCAGCACGAAGACCGTCGCGCCGTCGGCGACCGGCTGTGCGTAGCTCTCCACCGAATTCGCCGCCTCGCGCAGACCGTTCGCCAGGTCGTAGGGGTCGGCGCCGAGCACGGCGAAACAGTCCTGCGCTTCCGCGTCGACCGGCAACGGCGTCCAGTCCAGCCGCCAGAGGCGGTCCGCCGTCTCTGGCGAGCCGGGCAACGACGGCGGGCGCAGCACGACCGACTCCGCCGAGAACACCGGGTTGCCCGCCGGATCGGCGGCCAGGATCCGCACCGTGCCCGCACCGGTGCCGCGCAGATGCACCCGCAGTGCCGTCGCACCGGCGGCGTGCAGCACCACGTCGGTCCAGGACGACGGCACGCCCGGCTGCCCGGACCCGGCCAATGCCGAAGTCCGCAGGGCCGCGTCCAGCAGCGCGGGGTGCAGCCCGAAGGTCTCCGGCTCGCCCGGCTCCGGCAGGCGCACCTCGGCGAACACGTCGTCGCCCCGGCGCCACGCCGCGGTCAGTCCCCGGAAAACCGTGCCGTACTCGAAACCTGACTGCCCGAAGCTGTCGTAGCAGCCGGACAACTCGACTGCCGACGCGCCGTCCGGCGGCCAGGCGCCGACGAATCCGAACGGCGGCCCGCCCGAGGCGAGCACCCCGGCGGCATGCCGGGTCCAGGGCGCCGTCGCCGCGTTTCGCGCGTGAACGGCGACTGCCCGAGTGCCGTTGTCCGCCAGTCCGCCCACGGTGACCTGCACCGACACCGCGTCCGGCGGATCGAGGACGAGCGGAGCGTCCAGGACGAACTCCGCCAGCCGGTCGCAGCCGACCTCGTCCCCCGCGCGCACGGCCAGTTCCACGAGTGCGGCGCCCGGGACGACGGCCCGGCCGAGGATCCGGCAGTCGTCGAGCCAGGCGTGCGTGCGCCGGGAAAAACTGCCGGTGAAGACGGTCTCCCCGGTCGTGGCCAGTTCGACAGCGGTGTCCAGCACCGGATGGTCCACAGTGGACTTGACCCGCCGGTCGCCGCGATCGGTCCAGAACCGGCTGCGCTGGAAGGGATACGCGGGCAGATCGACGCGGCGGGCGCCGCGGCCGGCGAAGAACAGTGCCCAGTCCGGTCCGGCGGCGCGCACGTGCAGTGCGGACATCGTGGCGGCGATCGCGGCGGTCTCGTCCTCGTCGTCGCGCAGGACCGGAGCCGCGAAGGCATCCTCATCGGGCAGCAGGTCCGCGACCAGTCCGGACAGCACCGGGCCGGCCGCGAGTTCGAGGACGGTGGTGACGCCTTCGGCGGCCAGGGTCGCGACTGCGTCCGCGAAGCGCACCGGTTCCTGGGCTTGGCGCACCCAGTAGCCGGGCGAGCCGAGATCCGCCGTCGAACTCAGCGCACCGGTCGCCGCGGACACGACCGGCAGTTCCGGCTCGCGGTAGGTCAGCACGTCGGCGACCCAGCGGAGTTCGTCCAGCGCGGCTTCCGGATCGTCGGGGTCCGGCGCCAGGCAGCCGCGGCGGGCGGCGAAGGCGGCGGCGTCCGCCAGCGACCAGATCCCGGCGACATGCGCCGCGGCGACCTCCCCGGTCGTGTGGCCGGCCACGACGTCCGGCCACACGCCCCACGACTCCAGGAGGCGGAACAGCGCGACCTGGAAGACGAACAGGGCCGGCTCCGCGTACGCCGGCCGGTCCAGCAGCGCGGCTTCGGCCGCTCCGGGCTCGGCGAACACCACGGGCTTCAGCGGCCGGTCGAGGTGCGGATCGGCCGCGGCGCACGCTTCGTCGAAAGCCTTGGCGAACACGGGGAATCGCGCGTGCAGTGCACGGCCCGCGCCCAGCCGGTGTGCGCCTTCGCCGGGGAAGACGAACGCAAGCCGCCCGTGCCGCGCGGTTCCCTCGCGGACGGTCTCGTGCGGTTCGCCCGCGGCCAGCGCATCGAGGCCGGCCAAACCGCCGTCCTCGACCACGGCCCGATACCGCAGCGCCGCCCGGGTGGTGGCCGCGGAGAACGCGATGTCCAGCGGCCGGGCGCCGGACCGCACCACCTCCCGGAGCGAGGATGCCTGCGCGCGCAGAGCGGCGCGGCTGCGAGCCGAGAGCACCAGCGGCGCCGGACCGGCCGCGACCGCGGCGGCGGGCTCCGGAGCGGCCGGGGCTTGTTCGAGGACCACGTGGACGTTGGCGCCGCTGAAGCCGAACGAGGAGACCGCGCATCGCCGCGGCCGTCCGCGGTCCGGCCACTCCTGCTGCCTGGTAAGCAGTTTCAGCGTGCCCGCCGCCCAGTCCACTCGCGGAGTGGGCGGATCCGCGTGCAGCGTCCGGGGCAGCACCCCCGCCCCCATCGCCGAGATCATCTTGATCACGCCGAGCACCCCGGCCGCGGCCTGGGCGTGGCCGATGTTCGATTTGAGCGACCCCAGCAGCAGCGGCTGCCCGGTGTCGCGCCCGGTGCCGTAGACGGCGTGCAGCGCGGCGCCTTCGATCGGGTCGCCGAGCGGGGTGCCGGTGCCGTGCGCCTCCACCGCGTCCACTTCGGACGGACGGAGACCGGCGTCGGCCAGCGCCTGCCGGATGACCCGCTGCTGCGCGAGCCCGCTCGGAGCGGTGAGCCCGGCGCTGGCGCCGTCGGAGTTCGTCGCCGAACCGCGGAACACGGCCAGGATCCGGTGCCCTCGCCGCTCTGCCGTCGACTGGCGTTCCATCAGCACCAGCCCGGCGCCTTCTCCCCACGCGGTGCCGTTCGCACCCGCGCCGAACGCCTTGGCGCGCCCGTCTTCGGCCAAGCCGCGCACCCGGCTGTAGCCCAGGAACGAGCCGGGGGCGGCCATCACCGCCGCGCCGCCGGCGATCGCCTGGTCGCATTCGCCGTGGCGCAGCGCCCGTGCGGCGACGTGCAGAGCCGCCAGCGACGAGGACGAGGAGGTGTCGATCGTCAGCGCGGGGCCGTGCAGCCCGAACTCGTAGGAGATCCGCCCGGAGGCGACGCTGCCCGCGGTGCCGGTGATCAAATGGCCCTCCGCGCCGTCGCGCGCGTCCTGCAGGCCGGGCCCGTACTCGTGGTTCTCGGCGCCGATGAACACCCCGGCGGAACTGCCGGCGACCGACAGCGGGTCGATCCCGGACCGCTCGTACAGTTCCCACGCCAGTTCCATCAGCAGCCGCTGCTGAGGGTCCATCGCGCGGGCCTCCCGCGGCGAAATCCCGAAGAAGTCCGCGTCGAATTCGGCGGCGCCGCGCAGGAAACCGCCGTGCCGGGCGTACGTCCGCCCAGCCCGGCCGGGATCGGGGTGGTAGATGGTGTCGAGGTCCCAGCCGCGGTCGGCGGGGAAGCTCCCGATGGCGTCCGTGCCGTCGAGAACCAGCTGCCACAGCTCCGCCGGGGAGGACACTCCGCCGGGGGCGCGGCAGGCGGTGCCGACGATCACCACCGGGTCGGCGGCTCCGGCCGGGCCGCCGGCCGCCACCGGTGCCTCCGGTGCCTCGCCCAGCACGTGCTCAGCCAGCCGCCGCGCGAGGCCGCGCGCGGTCGAATGGTCGTAAATATCGCTGAGGGGAAAGGGAAAATCGAGTTCGTCCTGCAACAGGCGGTGCAGCTCGACCGCGGCCAGCGAGTCGAGCCCGAGATCGGCGAAGCGGCGGAGCGGGTCTTCGGCCTCGGCACGCTCGACGCCCAGCGCCGTCGCGACGAACCGCTGGACCATCGCGAGAAGCTTCCGCACGACCGCTCCGCGCGAGCCCGGCGATGGCGCCGTGCCCGGCGCTTCGAAGGCGCGGCCGGTTCCCGCGCCGGACACGTCGCCGACCGGGGACACGTTGCTGGTTTCTTTGCTCATCTCGCCGCGCCACCACCCTTTGGGCCCTGGTTTCACACTGGCTTCGCCGCCGATCGTAGAAGCACGCGAGCTGTACTTTTTCCTAAAGGACAAGAAGATTCGCTGCCGCTGACCAGCCGCGGACGGCATTGTCTGGGGATTTCCCGCGATCGGCCGCGGGAGAATCCGGGCCAGGCCGCGGATTCCCGGCGGCTCAGGCCGAGACGGCCAGTTCCGTCAGCCGTTTGCTGTCGGGTTTGCCGTTGCCGTTGAGCGGAAAGCGCTCGACGACGACCATCCGGTCGGGCAGTTCGTAAGCGGCCAGCACCGCGCCGGCCACCGCGCGCCAGTGGTCCAGTCCCCGGTTCTCGTCGTCCTCGACGAACGAGATCAGCTCGGCGCCCTTGCGCTCGCAGGGGATCGCGACGATCTTGGCCACGCACCCCGCTTCCGCCATCCGCCGCTCGATCATCTCCGGGTACAGCGTGTACCCGAGCCGGTGGACGGCGCGTTTGCGCCCGAGGACGGTCAGGTTCCCGTCCTCCGCCAGCCTGCCGAGGTCCCCGGTGGGGAACCAGCCCCGGTCCGCCGGTTCGATCTCGCCGTCGGCGTCCAGGTACCCGGTCATCACGTCCGGGGTGTGCACCAGCACCTCGCCCACCTCGCCGGGTGCCACGCCGTCGCCCCGCTCGTCCACCACCGCCAGCCGCACGCCCTCGACCGCCCGCCCGCAGGTGCGCGGGTTGTCCAGCGTCGCGAACGCGACGTTGCCCAGCTCGGTGCTGCCGTAGCTGTCGAGCAGGAAGTGGCCGGTCTCCGCGCGGCAGCGGTCCACCAGGCCCGGATCCAGCGGGGCGGCGCCGACGCACAGCATCCGCGCCCCGGCGAGCACCCGCGTCAGCGCCGGACGGCGCCGGGCGATGTTGAGCATGCTGCGGTAGGTCGCCGGGGTGGCGTCGAACACCGTCGCCCCGCACAGGCCGGCCATGCCCAACGCGTGGTCGAGCCGCCGGTAGGGCACCACCGCCAGGGAACACCGGGCGAGCCAGGCGATGAGCACCAGCGACAGGCCGTACTGGTGGGAAAACGGCAGCAGCGGCACGAGCACGTCGGTCTCGACGTGCCCGACCTGGTCGATGTTGCGGCGCAGGTTCGCCAGGAACGAGCCGCCGGTCTTGACGATCGCCTTCGCCGTGCCGGTCGACCCGGAGGAGAACATGACCAGGCCGTCGGGCAGCTCGCACCACGGCCCGACGTCCAGGTCCGCGGCGGTCGCGGAGCGGCCCGCGGCGCCCAGCTGGAGTTCGTAGATCGTCGAGCACGGAACGGACAGGTCCGGCAGGAGCGTTTCCTCTCCGCTGAGGCAGAACGTGACCCGCGCTTGCGCGATCAGGCGTTCGGTAGCCGCGGCACTCTCCCGGCAGTCGGCGAGCACGATCGACGCGCCCAGATGCATCAACGCGAGAAGCGCGGTCACGTAGCCCGCCGAGTTCTCGGCTTTCAGCAGCACCCGGTCGGACCGGCGCACCCCGCGCTCGGACAGTCCGGCGGCCATCCGGACCGCGTCGGCTTCCCATTCCGCGAGCGTGCGAACACTGTCCGGACCGCACATCTTCGCCATGACCATCCCCTTCGTCCGCCTTCCGGGGCGCCGCGGCGCCCCGGCGTCCAGAGTCCGCCGTCCCGGCCAGGAAAACCCCAGAACCCGGCAGCGGCACGGGAAAGCGCCCGGCACTAGTAATTTTCCGGGCTTGCCCGTGGGACAAAGGCAGGACCCAGCTCGGAACCCACCGCCACCACGCGGAAAGGCAGCGCCCATGGACTCGCCCCGCCGGCCGATCCTTTTCGTCAGCTCCCCGGAAAGCGGACTGCTCAACCCGCTGCTGATCCTCGCCGCCGAGCTGTCCGGGCGCGGGGTCGAGGACCTCTGGTTCGCCACCGACGAGCCCCGCCGCACCGAAATCGAGCAGCTCGGAGCCGGCACGCCGGTGGAATTCGCCGCGCTCGGCGAGGTAGTGCCGGAGATGTCCGCGGTGACCTGGGACGACGAGACCTACCGCGCGGTGACCCAGCCTTCCCGGTTCAAGGCCCACCGCGAGGTCCTCCGGCGCACGGTGGACCCGAACCTGTGGGTGGGCAAGTACCGCGCGCTCGAAAGCGCGGCCGACAAGATCCAGCCCGCGCTGATGGTGATCGAGAGCCTCAGCCTGTTCGCCGTCGAGCTGGCGATCACCCGGAAGATCCCGTTCATCCTGAGCGTTCCGTTCATGCCCAGCAACGTGCTGACTTCGCACACCCCGTTCTCGAAGAGCTACACGCCGGCGAGCTTCCCGGTGCCGCATTCGGGACTGCCGTACCGGATGACCCCGGCGCAGCAGCTCGAAAACCGGCTCTTCAAACTGCGCACGCTGGCCATGTTCCTGAATCCCAGGATGACGAAGGTGGTCAAGCAGAACGGCCCGATCCGCGCCCGGCTCGGGATCTCCCCCGAGGCACGCGGGCAGATGGCCCGGATCGACGCCGCCGAAACCGTTCTCGTCTACTCGGTCCCGGAGCTGGACTACCCGTTCCCGGTGCCGGACAAGATGCGGCTGGTGGGCGCGATGGTGCCGGAGCTGCCCCAGGCCCCGGACGACCGCCGGGTCGCCGGCTGGCTCGACGACCGCGATTCGGTGGTCTACATGGCCTTCGGCACGATCACCCGGCTGACCCCGGACCAGGTCCGCGGGCTGGTCGAGGTCGCCCGCCGGCTCGAGGGCCGCCACCAGGTCCTCTGGAAGCTGCCGGACGGCCAGCAGAAGTTCCTGCCGCCGGAAGCCGAGCGACCGGCCAACCTGCGGGTGGAGAGCTGGCTGCCGTCGCAGCTCGACGTACTGGCCCATCCCAGCGTCAAGGTGTTCTTCACCCACGCGGGCGGGAACGGCTACCACGAAGGACTCTATTTCGGCAAGCCGCTGGTGGTGCGCCCGCTGTGGGTGGACTGCCACGACCAGGCCGTCCGGGGCGCGGACTTCGGCGTCAGCCTCACCCTCGACCGGCCCGCGACGATCGACCCGGACGACGTGGTGGACAAGCTCACCCGGGTCCTCGAAACCGATTCGTTCCGCGAGCGCGCCGAGTACTTCGCCGCGCGGCAACGGGAAGCGGGCGGGCGCCGCGCCGCGGCCGACGCCGTTCTCGCCTCCCCCGCCCTGCACTGACCGGCCCGAAGAACGGGGAGACGATGACGATCCGCTACCCGGTTTCCCAGCCCTGGCTCGAAGGACGGGAACTGGACTACGTGACCCAGACCGTCCGCGACGGCTGGTTGTCCTCGCAAGGCCCGTTCGTGGGCCGGTTCGAGCAGGCGTTCGCCGACTACAACGGGATCGCGCACGGCGTCGCCTGTTCGTCCGGGACCACGGCGCTCACCCTCGCGCTGCGTGCGCTCGGCATCGGGCCCGGCGACGAAGTGATCGTGCCGGAGTTCACCATGATCGCCTCGGCGTGGGCGGTCACCTACACCGGAGCCACCCCGGTCTTCGTCGACTGCGGGGACGACCTGAACATCGACGCGTCGCTGATCGAAGAGAAAATCACGCCGCGCACGAAGGCGATCATGCCGGTCCACGTCTACGGGCGGCGCTGCGACATGGACGCCGTGCTGAACCTTGCCTACGAGTACAACCTGCGCGTGGTCGAGGATTCGGCCGAGGCGCACGGCGTCCGCCCGATCGGCGACATCGCCTGTTTCTCGCTCTTCGGCAACAAGATCATCACCTCCGGCGAGGGCGGGATCTGCCTCACCGGCGACGCGCGCCTGGCCGCTCAGCTCAAGCACCTGCGCGGGATGGCCTTCGATCCCGGGCACACCTTCCTGCACAAGAAGGTCGGTTACAACTTCCGCATGACGAGCATGCAGGCCGCCGTCGCGCTGGCGCAGACCGAACGGCTCGACGAGATCCTCGCCCGGCGGCGCGACATCGAGAAACGCTACGACGACGGGCTCGCCGGGATCAGCGGGATCACTCTGATGCCTGCCCGGGACGTGCTGTGGATGTACGACCTGCGGGCCGAACGCCGCGACGAGCTGCGCGCGTTCCTCGCCGAGGCGGGGATCGAGACCAGGCTGTTCTTCAAGCCGATGAGCAGGCAGCCCGGCTACCTCGACGCCGGCTGGCCCTCGCTGAAGGCCAGCGTCTTCAGCGAGGACGGGCTGTATCTGCCGACCTACACCGGGCTCGCCGAAGCCGACCAGATCTTCATCGCCGGCAAGGTCCGCGAGTTCTACGCCGCGGCCTGAGACTCCTCCGACGAACCAGGGAATGCGGGCATGACAAGCACTGAGCCGAACACCGTCGATTTTCCGGGCCGCCGGGCGGGCTGTCCCTTCCCTCCGCCGGAGTACGACGGCCTCCGGTCGCGTCCGGGGCTGGTCAAGGCCGCGGTCGGCGGTGCCGGAGTCTGGCTGGTTTCCCGGCACGAGGACGTCCGCGCCGTGCTCACCGACCCGCGGATCAGTTCCGATCCGTCGCACGCCGGGTTCCCGAGCTTCGGCCGCACCGGCGGGGTGCCCGGCCGGGACCAGGTGCCGGGATGGTTCGTCGGGATGGACCCGCCCGAGCACGGCCGGTTCCGCAAGACGCTGGTCCCGGAGTTCACCGTGCGCAAGATCCGGGAGCTGCAGCCGGCGATCCAGCGCGTGGTCGACGGGCGGATCGACGCCATGCTCGCGGCCGGGAACACCGCCGACCTGGTGGCCGACTTCGCGCTGCCGGTGCCGTCCCTGGTGATCACCGCGCTGCTCGGGGTCCCCTACGCCGATCACGAGTTCTTCGAGGCCAAGACCCGGGTGCTGGTCAGCTTCGCCTCGACCGACGACGAGCGGGAAGCCGCGGGCAAGCAGATCCTGCGCTACCTCACCCGCCTCGTCGCGCTCAAGCGGCGACGACCCGGCGACGACCTGCTCAGCAGGTTGCTCGCCGCGGGGACGCTGACGCCCCAGGAGCTGTCCGGGGTGGCGATGCTGCTGCTGATCGCCGGCCACGAGACCACGGCCAACAACATTTCCCTCGGCGTGGTCACGCTGCTGGCGAACCCGGAATGGATCGGCGACGAACGGATCGTCGAGGAACTCCTGCGGCTGCACTCGGTCGCCGATCTGGTCTCGCTGCGCGTGGCGGTCGAGGACGTGCCGATCGGCGGCCAGCTCATCAAGGCGGGCGACGGCATCATCCCGCTGATCGCCGCCGCGAACCACGACAGCGGCGCGTTCGGCTGCCCGGCGCGGTTCGACCCCGCCCGGACCGCCCGCCATCACGTGGCGTTCGGGTACGGCGTGCACCAGTGCCTCGGCCAGAACCTGGTCCGGGCCGAGATGGGGACCGCTTACCGGACGCTGTTCGAACGGATCCCGGGTCTCGAGCTGGCCACGCCGGCGGACGAGCTGCCGTTCAAGTACGACGGGGTGCTGTTCGGGCTGCACGCGCTGCCGGTCAGGTGGTGAGCGGCGGCTGTACCGGCTGCTGGCGGGCACGGGAACCCTCGGCGTTCGACGCGCGGGAGCAAGGTTTTCTTGCTCCCGCGCGGCATTGTGTCCGCGCTCGGCGCCGGACCGTCCGGCCTTCGGCTGACCGACGACGGCCCGCACCGCGGGCGGACGGCGGCAACGCCTCGCCGCGATGCCAGGGAATCAAGCCGGGCTGCCCGATCCCGCTGGCTGTCCATAAAGGACGACCGGATCGGCGGACCGCCCGGTTCCGCATCGCGGGACTGTGTCCGCAGGTCCGTGAGGGCCACCTGCACGGACTCCGATTCCCCATGCCAGGAACTTGAGCCGCGTCGCCCCAGGCTCGCTGCTTCGTCCACAAAGGACATCACCGGCGCTGAAATGCCGGATTGATGCCCATGCGACGGTATCTTCACGTCCGTGAGGGGAACCCTGACGGACTCTGATTCCCTCAGGGTTCCCCTCACGGACCTCACACCCGTTCTTACTGCCACCGGTCAGCGCGCCAGGACCCCGTCGGCGAGCCAGTCCTCCAGCACCGCGGCGGTGAGCGCCGAATCCTCCTTGGCGAGGGAGAAGTGGTCGGCGTCGATGGTCCGCACCGCGTCCGCGGGCACCGGGCTCTCGCCGGACGCGGCGGCGGCTTCGGCGCCGGCCAGCGGAACCGCGCACCGCACGAGCAGGGTCGGCGCGGTCGTCGGCGGGAGTTCCAGCGCGGTCATCATGCTGAACCAGTGGCTCATCGCCGACAGCCGCGCGCTGGTCGGGGTCACCGGGCTCGACTCCGCTCCGGTCAGGTAGGTCCGGGCGATCGCGTCGAAGTCGACGCTTTCGCCGCTGCGGTGGCGCATGCTGAGGGTGTCGAGCATGACCACCGCGTCCGGCCGGATTCCCCAGGTGCTCTCGAGCACGCCGGCGACGGAGACGGCGAGCGCGCCGGCCGAGGAGTGTCCGAAGAGGACGAACGGCTTGCCGTCGCTGGCGTTGAGCGCGCATTCGGCGATCACTCTCGACGCCGCCGCGGCGGTGGCCGGCAGGCTCTCCCCCGGCGCGAACCCGATCAGCGGGAGCGCCGACATCGTGCGCTTGCCGCGGAATTGGGCCGCGAGGCGCGCGTACTGGTGGACCCCGCCGTTGACCACCGGCGAGCTGATGCCGATCAGCATCGGCTCCGCGGCTCCTTCGGACAGGGTCACCGGGAGCGGCAGCTCGTCCAGTTCCGCGGGTGTCTCGAAGGTCGGCCGGAGCGCGGCGACGGCCTTGAGCAGGCCCATGCCCTGCGGCTCCTGGCGTCGCTCCAGCGCTCCGAAGAACAGCTTCGCCACGGTGTCGCCGGAGTCCCGCGACGCCGGTTCGCCGACGCGGCCGGGCGCGGCCTCGACGGTGTCCGCCAATTCGCCGAGCAGCCATTTCGCCAGCTGGGCAGGAGTCTTGCTGTCGAACACCACGGTGGAAGGCAGGCGCAGACCGGCCGTCTCGGCGAGCTTGTTGCGCAGTTCCACCGCGATCAGCGAGTCGAAGCCGGATTCGAGGAACGGCCGGCCGGGGTCGAGCGCGGCCGGGTCCCGGAGCCCAAGCAGCGCCGCGGCGTAGTCCACCACCAGTGCCCGGACGAGGTCCTCCCGCTCCGCGGGGCCGAGGCCGCGAAGACGGTCCCGCAGCGTCGCCGCCGAGACGCTCGCGGCGCCGGCCGCGGCCGCCCGGCGGCCGGTCCGGACCAAGCCGCGCAGGAGCGCGGGAACCTCGGTCCGGCCGCCGAGCCGGGAAGCGTCCACTCGCACTCCGACGATCAGCGGTTCGTCGGAGGTGATCGCGGTGTCGAACATCGCCAGTCCCTGCCGGGTCCCGATGGGCGGCAGCCCGGCCGACGAGATCCGCTTGACGTCGTTGCCGGTGAGCGCGCCGGTCATCTCGCTCGCCTGCTCCCACAGTCCCCACGCCAGCGAGGTCGCAGGCAGCCCCCGCGCCCGCCGGTGCTGGGCGAGCGCGTCGAGGAAGACGTTCGCGGCGGCGTAGTTGGCCTGCCCGGGGGCTCCGGTCACCCCGGACACCGACGAGAACAGGACGAACGCGGCGAGCGGCATCCTCGCGGTCAGCTCGTGCAGGTGCCACGCGGCATCGACCTTGGGCCGCAGGACGGCGTCGAGCCGGTCCGGGGTCAAGGAGGCCACGACACCGTCGTCCAGGACGCCGGCCGTGTGCACCACCGCGGTCAGCGGATGCGCCGCCAGCACCGACCCGAGCAAGTCCGCGAGCGCGGCGCGATCGGCGGTGTCGCAGGCGGCGACGGTGACGTCGGCGCCCAGCGCGGCGAGTTCGGCCCGCAGCTCCGGTGCGCCCGGCGCGTCCGGACCGCGACGGGACGCCAGCAGCAGGTGCCGCACGCCCCGCTCGGCGACGAGGTGCCGGGCGAGCCGGCCGCCCAGCACCCCGGTGCCGCCGGTGATCAGGACCGTGCCGTCGGGACGCCACGCGGGCGGGACGGCGAGGACGATCTTGCCGATGTGCTTGGCCAGGCTCATCCGGCGGAACGCCTCGGGCGCCCGCCGCACGTCCCAGCCCGTCACCGGCAGCGCCCGCAGCGCGCCGGCGTCGAACAGCCGCAGCAGCTCGTGCAGCATCTCCTGGATGCGTTCCACCGGAACCGTGCCGAGGTCGAATGCCCGGTAGTCCGCGCCTGCTACGTCGGTGCGGATGTCGGTCTTGCCCATCTCGAGGAAGCGGCCGCCCGGCGCGAGCACCCGCAGCGACGCGTCGACGAATTCGCCGGCGAGGGCGTTGAGCACGACGTCGACGCCGCGTCCGCCGGTCGTGGCGAGGAAACGCTGCTCGAACTCGGTCGTCCGCGAAGACGCGATGTGGTCGTCGGCGACGCCGAGGGCACGCAGTTCGCCCCACTTGGCTTCGCTGGCCGTGGCGAACACTTCCGCGCCGAGGTGGTGGGCCAGCTGGATCGCCGCCATGCCGACGCCGCCGGCGCCGGCGTGGATCAGCACGGTCTCGCCGCGGCGCAGCCGCGCCAGGTCGACGAACGCGTGGTACGCGGTCAGGAACACCAGCGCGACCGACGCGGCCCGTTCGTCCGGCCAGCCGTCGGGCACCGGTGCGAGACAGCGCTCGTCGGCGACGGCCACCGGCCCGAACCCGCCGTCGATCATGCCCAGAACCCGGTCTCCGGGCCGGAATTCGGTTGCCTCGGGCCCGACCTCGGACACCACGCCGGCCGCCTCGGCGCCCATCAGGCCGTCGCGGCCCGGGTACATGCCGAGGGCCTTGAGCACGTCCCGGAAGTTCACCCCGGCGGCCCGCACCCGGATCCGGACCTGCCGCCCGGACAGCGGTTCCGCGACCTCCGGGGCGGGCAGCAGGCTCAACGCGTCCAGGCTGCCCCGGTGGCTGGTGCCGAGCCGCCACGGCGCGTCGCCGGCGGGCGGCAGCAGGCCGTCGCCGTCCGCGAGCCGCGCCAGCCGTCCGGCCCTGACCCGGCCGCGGCGCACGAGGACCTGCGACTCGCCCTCGGCGAACAGCCCGGCGAGGGCGGGCACGACCGCGGCGGACTCCGGTTCGCCGTCGAGGTCGGCGAGCAGGAACCGCCCGGGGTTCTCGGTCTGCGCCGACCGGACCAGGCCCCACACCGCCGCAGCGGCGAGATCGGCGACGTCGCCGCCGTCGGCCGCCGCGCCCCGGGTCGCCACGAGCATCCGCGAGCCGGCGAACCGTTCCTCGCCGAGGAAGCCCTGGATCTGTTCGAGCGCCCGCGCGGTCAGGGAACGCACCGCGTCCGGGCCGCCCGGCCGGTCTCCCACGACCGGCAGCAGGAACACGTCCGGCACGGGACCGGACGCGCCGGCGGGGGAATCGGCGAACCCCGCGAGCACGTCCCCGGCGAGGCTGACCGCGGGGGCAAGGCCGAACACGTCGCCGCCGAGCATCGTCCAGCGGGTGGCGGACGGAGCGGGAACCGGGATCTCGGCCCAGTCCACCCGGAACAACGACCGCTGTTCGCCGCCCGGGCCGGCGGCCAGTCCCGCCGACACCGAGCGCAGGACCAGGGACTCCGCCGAAAGCACCGGTGCGCCGTCGACGTCGGCCGCGTCGATCGACACTGTGTCGGCGCCGATGCCGGTCAGGCGCACGCGCAGCGTCGAAGCGCCGCTGGCGTGCAGCGACACCCCGTTCCACGCGAACGGCAGCAGGCTTTTGCCCGCGCCGCCGGGGTCCACGAACGACACCGCGTGCAGCGCCGCGTCCAGCAGCACCGGATGGATCCCGAACAGACCGGCGTCGGCGGCCGGCGCGGGCAGGGCGACTTCGGCGTAGACCGCGGCCTCGTCCCGCCAAACGGCGCGCAGGCCCTGGAACGCCGGGCCGAAGGCGAGCCGGTCGTAGAAGCCGTCGAGGTCGACCGCGTCCGCGCCCGGCGGCGGCCACTGGCTCGCGTCGAACTCCGCGGCCCGGCCGCCCGGAGCCAGCAGCCCGGTCGCGTGGCACGTCCACTCGTGCTCCGGCGGCGCGTCCGCCGGACGGGAGAAGATCCGCAGCTCGCGGCTGCCGGTTTCGTCGGGTGCGGCGACCCGTACCTGGACGGCCGCCGCCTCGTCGCCGGCCAGCACCAGCGGGACGGCGAGCGTCAGCTCGGCCACGCGGTCGCAGCCGGCCTGGTCGCCCGCGCGGACGGCGAGTTCCAGGAACCCGGTGCCGGGGAACAGCACCCTGCCCCCGGCCACGTGGTCGGCCAGCCACGGGTGGGTCGCCGTCGACAGGCGGCCGGTCAGCAGCACGCCGTCCGATCCGGCCAGCGACACCGCCGAACCGAGCAGCGGGTGGTCCGCCGGGAGCTGTCCGAGACCGGCCGGGTCGGCCCGCACCGGGGCGGTCCGCGGCCAGTACCGCTCGTGCTGGAAGGCGTAGGTCGGCAGGTCCGCCCGGCGGGCCCCGGTCGCGGCGAACACCGTCGACCAGTCGGCTTCCACGCCGCGGACGAAGACCTCCGCGAGCGAGGTGAGGAACCGGCGCAGGCCGCCGTCGTCCCGGCGCAGCGTCCCGGCGACCACCGCCGGGACGCCGGCCTCGTCGACCGTCTCGTGGATGCTGCCGGTCAGCACCGGATGGGAGCTCACCTCGACGAACGCCTGATGCCCCTGGCCGAGCAGCGCGCGGACGGCCGGCTCGAAGCCGACGGCCTCGCGCAGGTTGCGGTACCAGTACCCGGCGTCCAGCGCGGCGGTGTCCAGCCAGTCGCCGGTCACCGTCGAGAAGAACGGGATTTCGGACTCCCGCGCGGCGACGCCGGCGAGTTCGCGGCGCACTTCCCCCTCGAGCAGCTCGACCTGGGCCGAGTGGGACGCGTAGTCCACCGCGATCCGGCGCACGCGGACTTCCTCGGCGGTCAGTTCGGCCAGGAACGCGTCGAGCGCCTCCGGCGCACCGGACACCACCACGGATTTCGGCCCGTTGACCGCCGCGAGGGAGAGATCGCGGCCCGCCAGCCGCCTTTCGACGTCGGCTGCCGGGAGCGCGACCGACGCCATCCCCCCGCGCCCGGCCAGAGACCGGCTGATCGCCTTGCCGCGCACGGCAACCACCCGCGCACCGTCCTCAATGGACAGTGCGCCGGACACCACGGCCGCGGCGATCTCGCCCTGCGAGTGCCCCACCACGGCGTCCGGCACCACCCCGTGGTGGCTCCAGAGTGCCGCCAGAGACACCATGATCGCCCAGGAGGCGGGCTGGACCACGTCGACCCGGTCCAGCGCCGGAGCCCCGTCCGCGCCGCGAAGCACCTCGAGCAGCGACCAGTCGACATGCTCGGCGAGCGCGGCGGCGCACTCGCCGAGAAGTTCGGCGAACACCGGCGATTCCTCGGCCAGCCGGGCGCCCATGCCCGCCCACTGCGACCCCTGCCCGGGGAAGACGAAGACGGTGCGGCCCTCGATGTCGGCCAGCCCGGTGACCGCGGCGGGCTCTTCGCCGGTCAGCCCGGTCAGCCCGGACAGCAGTTCCTCGCGGGACTCCCCCAGCACCACCGCGCGCCGGTCGAAGACCGACCGGGTGGTGGCGAGCGAAAGGCCGACGTCGGCGGGCGCGCGACCGCCCGCGACGGACAGCAGGCGGCGCGCCTGTGCGCGCAAGGCCGCGGCGCTCTTGGCGGAGACGACCCACGGCAGCACCCCGGAGGGCGCCGGTCCGGCCGGTTCCGGCGGTTCGGCCGGCGCGGGCGCCTGTTCGAGGATCACGTGCGCGTTGGTGCCGCTGATGCCGAACGACGACACCCCCGCCCGGCGCGGACGGCCGACCGCGGGCCATTCCGTCCGCTCGGTCAGCAGCGACACCGCTCCCGCGGACCAGTCGACGCGGGTGGAGGGCTCGGTCACGTGCAGCGTTTCGGGCAGGATCCCGTGCCGCAGCGCCAGCACCATTTTGATGACCCCGGCGACCCCCGCCGCGGCCTGGGTGTGCCCCAGATTCGACTTGATCCCGCCCAGCCACAACGGAATCTCCCGATCCTGGCCATAGGCCGCCAGCACTGCCTGCGCCTCGATCGGGTCCCCCAGCACCGTTCCGGTCCCGTGCGCCTCCACCGCGTCGACATCGGCGGCCGACAAGCCGGCACTCGCCAGCGCCTGCCGGATCACCCGCTGCTGCGCCGGGCCGTTCGGCGCCGTCAGCCCGTTCGACGCACCGTCCTGATTCACCGCCGAACCCCGCACCACCGCCAGCACCCGATGCCCGTTGCGCTCGGCGTCGGAAAGCTTCTCCACCACCAGCATCCCGACGCCTTCGGACCAGCCGGTGCCGTCCGCGTCATCGGAAAACGCCTTGCACCGGCCATCCGGAGCCAACCCGCCCTGCCGCGTGAAACCCGCGAAACCCAGCGCAGTGGACATCACCGTCACGCCAGCGGCCAACGCCAGGGTGCACTCGCCGGCACGCAATGCCTGCGCGGCGAGATGCAGGGCGACCAACGACGACGAACACGCCGTGTCGACCGTGACGGCCGGCCCCTCGAAACCGAAGGCGTAGGAAATCCGGCCGGAGACGACACTCGCCGCGAGCCCGGTGCCGGCGTGGCCCTCCACGTCTTCGCCCGAGGCGAGCACGAGATTCGCGTAGTCCTGGCCGTTCGTGCCGACGAACACGCCGGTCCGGCTGCCGCGGAGGGTCCGCGGGTCGATCCCGGTGCGTTCGACGGCCTCCCACGAGGTCTCCAGCAGGAGCCGCTGCTGCGGATCCATCGCCAGCGCCTCCCGCGGCGAAATGCCGAAGAACCCGGCGTCGAAACCCGCCACGTCGTCGAGAAAACCGCCCTCGGCGGTCGCGCTGCGGCCGTGGCCGTCGCCGGCCAGCACGCCGAGGTCCCAGCCCCGGTCGCCGGGGAACCCGGTGATGCCGTCCGCCCCGGACGCCACCAGCTCCCACAGCTCTTCGGGCGAGCCGACGCCGCCGGGGAACCGGCAGGCCATCCCGACGATCGCGACGGGTTCCCGGCGGCCCGACTCGGCCTCCTCCAGGCGCTGGCGGGTCTGGTGCAGATCGGCGGTGACCCACTTCAGGTAGTCGACGAGTTTCTGGTCGTCCGGCATCGTGGTTGAACCTTCCTGTCCGTGGCCTCGGGTCACCGCTCGTTCAGCCTGCCGAGTTCCCGGTCGATGAAGTCGAAGACCTCGTCGGTGCTGGCCGACTGGATCCGCTCGGCGACCTCGGGCGTGCCCGGCTCGGCCGACGGGCCGTTCCACGCGGCCGCGAGGCGCCGCAGCCGCAGGGCGATCCCGCCCCGGGCGAGTTCGTCGGGTTCGCCCTCGGCGAGCGCGGCTTCGAACCGGTCGAGTGCGGCGAGCAGGGACGAGCCGGCCCCGGCGGGGCGGTCGGCGAGCAGTTCGGCACGGAGGTGCTCGGCGAGCACCTCCGGCGTGGGGTAATCGAAGGCCAGCGTCGCGGGCAGGCGCAGGCCGGTCGCGATCGTCAGCCGGTTGCGGAGTTCGACCGCGGTCAGCGAGTCGAACCCGAGTTCGCGGAATTCGCGGGCGGCGCCGACGGTTTCGGGCGAACTGTGCGCGAGCACCGCGGCCGCCGCGCCGCGCACCAGGTCGAGCAGGTGGCGCTGCCGGTCGCCCTCGCGCATTTCGGCGAGCTGCCGGGCGAAGCTGTCCGCCGACACCTCGGCAGCGGCGGCCGCGGTGCGCCGCGGCGTCTTCACCAGGCTCCGCAGCACGGCCGGCACCGCGCCCTCGACCCGCATCGAGCCGGTGCCCAGCGCGAGCGGCACCAGCAGCGGCTCGCGCGAACCGGTGGCCCGGTCGAACAACGCCAGGCCTTGTTCCACCGGCAGCTGCGGGAGACCGGTGCCCGCCATCCGGCGCAGCGACGCATCGCTCAGCGCGCTGGTCATGCCGCTGTCGCGCGCCCAGGGGCCCCACGCCAGCGAAGTGGCCGCCAGGCCCTGGCGGACCCGGAACTGGGCCAGCGCGTCGAGGAAGGCGTTGCCTGCCGCGTAGTTGCCCTGGCCCGGGCTGCCCATCACCCCGGCGACCGACGAGAACAGGACGAACGCCGCGAGATCGCTGTGCTCGGTCAGTTCGTGGAGGTGCCAGGCTCCGTCGGCCTTCGGCCGGGCGACCCGGGCGAGCCGGTCCGGATCGAGCGAGCCGAGTACCCCGTCGTCGAGCACGCCGGCGGTGTGCACGACCGCGGTCAGCGGATGCTCGGGAGGGACCGAGCCGAGCAGGTTGGCGACGGCGTCGCGATCTCCGACGTCGCAAGCCGCGATGGTCGCTTCGGCGCCGAGAGCGGCCAGTTCCGCGCGCAGTTCGTCCGCACCGGGGGCGTCCGGGCCCTGGCGGCTTGCCAGCAGCACGTGCCGGGCGCCGCGCTCGGCGACGACGTGCCGGGCGAGGTGCCGGCCGAGGCCGCCGGTGCCGCCGGTGATCAGCACCGTCCCGGCGGGATCCCACTCCCGGCCGCCGGTTTCGGCGGGCGCGAGCCGCAGCCGTCCCACGCGGACGACGCCGTCCCGGACGACCGCCTGCGTTTCGGCGTCGGCCAGCAGGCCGGGAAGCCGCGGAACCGCGACGGCCGAAGCGTCTTCGCCGTCCAGGTCGGCGATCAGGATCGAGCCCGGGTTCTCGAGCTGGGCGGCGCGCAGTAGCCCCCACGCCGGGGCCGCGGCGAGATCCGTCACGGTGTCCCCGGCCGCGTTCCGCGTCACGAACAGCAGCCGTGCCTCGGCGAACCGCTCGTCCGATGCCCAGTCCTGCAGCACTTCCAGGACCCGCGAGGTCGTCGCGTGCGCGGCGGCGGGCACGTCGCCGCCCTCGGCGCCGGCGACCGGGACGAGCACGAAATCCGGCACGGCGTCCCCGGCCAGCTCCGCGAATGTGCGGCCGGAGAACACGACGGCGCATCCGGCGGCCTTCACCGCCGCAGTCAGGCCGAGATGGTCGGCGCCCAGCACGGCCCACTTCGCGGCCGGTTCCGCCGGCTCCGGTTCGGCTGCGACCGGAGTCCAGTCCAGCCGGAACAACGACCCGGCCGGCGCGGCCGGAGGAGCGGGTTCCGCGGCGCTGACCGGTCGCAGCCGAACCGACTCGGCCGACAGCACGAGCGCGCCTGCGGCGTCCGCCGCGACCACGGAGACAGTGTCCGCGGCGGTGGCGGTCAGCCGGACCCGCAAGGTCGACGCGGCGGCCGCGTGCAGCGTCAGCCCGGTCCACGACACCGGGTCGAGCCCGGTCCCGGCCTGGCCCGGACCGGCGCAGTCCGCCGCCTGCACGGCGGCGTCGAGCAGCACGGGGTGCACGCCGAACGCGGCGGCGTCTTCGACGCCGTCCGGCAGGGCGACGTCGGCGAACACGTCGCTGCCGCGCCGCCACACCGCGCGAAGACCGCAGTCGTCCACGTCAAGATCGAGCTGGACCGCTTCCGCAGGCGGCCAGGGTTCGCCGCCGAACGCGGCGCCCGGCGCAGTTTCGGCGGCGAGGCTTCCGGTCGCGCGCAAGACCCAGTCGGCGTCGGGAGACGAGGCGGCACGCGAGTGCACCGTCAGCGCGCGGCACCCGGTGTCGTCCGGTTCGCCTGCCCACACCTGCAGGGCAACGGCGTCCTCCGCGTCGAACACCAGCGGGGAGACGACGGTCAGGTCCTCGATCCGGCCGCAGCCGACCTGGTCCGCCGCGCGGAAAGCCAGTTCGGCGAATCCGGCCGAGGGAAAGACCACCGCGCCGTCGACGACGTGCCCGGCGAGCCACGGCAGCCCGGCGGCCGAAAGCAGGCCGGTCAGCAGCACTCCCTTCGAGCCCGCCACCGCGGTCGCCGCGCCGAGCAGCGGATGGCCGGCCGCGAGCAGGCCCAGCCCGGCCGCGTCCGCGGGCGCCGCGAGGGTGGGCCAGTAGCGTTCGTGCTGGAACGGGTAGGTCGGCAGATCGGCGAAGGCAGCCGAGGCGGGGAGGAACGCGGTCCAGTCGACCTCGACCCCGATCACGTGCAGTTCGGCGAGCGCACCCGCCAGAGCGGCTTCCTCGCCGCGCCCGTCGCGCAGCGCCGGGAGCACGACCGTCCCGGCCGGGTCCACCAGATCGAGCGCCAGCCCCGCCAGCACCCCGCCCGGACCGAGTTCGAGGATCGCGTCCGAGCCGTCCTCGGCCAGCGCCCGCACCCCGTCGGCGAACCGCACCGGCTCCCGCACGTGCCGGACCCAGTACTCCGGCGAGCACAGCTCCCCGGCCTCGGCGGGCCGTCCGGTCACGTTCGACACCACGGTAAGCCGCGGCTCTTCGAACGACAATCCGGCGATCGCCTCGGCGAACTCCGCCAGCATCGGATCCATCAACGGCGAATGGAAAGCGTGCGACACCGCCAGCCGCTTGGTCTTGCGGCCCTGCTCGGCCAACTGCCCGGCGATGGCGAGCACCGTGTCCTTCTCCCCCGACAGAACCACCGTGTCGGGACCGTTCACCGCCGCGATCGACACCGCAGGCTCTTTACCGGCCAGCAACGGCAGCACTTCCGCTTCGGCCGCGCGAACCGACACCATCGCCCCCTCACCCGCGGGCAGCGCCTGCATCAGCCGCGCCCGCGCGAGAACCAGGGCGCACGCGTCGGCCAGCGACAGCACCCCGGCGACGTGCGCCGCCGCGACCTCGCCGATCGAATGCCCGGCGACCCGTGCCGGGCGGATCCCCAGGGATTCGGCCAACCGGAACAAGGCCACCTCGATCGCGAACAACGCGCGCTGCGCGTGCTCGGTCCGGTTCAGCGCCTCCTCGTCAGAGCCCCACACCACCTCGCGCAGCGAACGGTCCGCCCCCCGGTCCAGCTCGGCGGCCGCCGCGTCGAACGCGTCCGAGAACACCGGAAACCGCTCGTACAGTTCCCGGCCCATCCCCAGCCGCTGGCTGCCCTGGCCGGAGAACACCACCGCCGCCGAGCGTTCCCCGGCCACGCCGGCCGTCTGGGAAAGCCCGTCTCCCGCACCGGTCAGCACCACCGCGCGATGCTCGAACAACGCCCGGCCGTGCACCAGCGCACTGCCCACCTCGGCCGCCGCGACACCGGGATTGCGCTCCGCGAACGACTTCAGCCTGCGAAGCTGCTCGTCCAGCGCGGCCGCCGACTTCGCCGACACCGGCCACGGCACCACCTCCGGCCGCCGTCCGGCCGGAACCCGCCGCGCTGCCGGTGGTGCCTGTTCCACGATCACGTGCGCGTTGGTCCCGCTCAGCCCGAACGACGACACCCCCGCCCGGCGCGGACGGCCCGTCTCCGGCCACGGAGTCCGTTCCGTCAGCAGCGACACCGCGCCCGCGGACCAGTCCACATGCGACGACGGCTGGGTGACGTGCAGCGTCCGCGGCAGCATCCCGTGCCGCAGCGCCAGCACCATTTTGATGACCCCGGCGACCCCCGCCGCGGCCTGGGTGTGCCCCAGATTCGACTTGATCCCGCCCAGCCACAACGGAATCTCCCGATCCTGACCGTAGGCCGCGATGATCGCCTGCGCCTCGATCGGGTCCCCCAGCGCCGTCCCGGTCCCGTGCGCCTCCACCGCGTCGACGTCCGAAGCGGACAGTCCCGCGTTCGCCAGCGCCTGGCCGATCACCCGCTGCTGCGCCGGGCCGTTCGGCGCCGTCAGCCCGTTCGACGCACCGTCCTGATTCACCGCCGAACCCCGCACCACCGCCAGCACCCGGTGCCCGTTGCGCTCGGCGTCGGCGAGGCGCTCGACGACCAGAACTCCCGCGCCTTCGGACCAGCCGGTGCCGTCCGCGTCATCGGAAAACGCCTTGCACCGGCCATCCGGAGCCAACCCGCCCTGCCGCGTGAAACCCGCGAAACCCAGCGCAGTGGACATCACCGTCACCCCACCGGCCAACGCCAGCGAACACTCGCCGGACCGCAACGCCTGGGCGGCCCAGTGCAACGCGACCAGCGACGACGAACACGCCGTGTCGACCGTGACGGCCGGCCCCTCGAAACCGAAGGCGTAGGAAACCCGGCCGGACACCGCACTCGCCGCCAGGCCGGTGCTGGCGTGGCCCTCCACGTCCTCGCGCGACCGCATCACCAGGTTCGCGTAGTCCTGGCCGTTGGTCCCGACGAACACCCCGGTCGCGCTGCCGCGCAACGCCGACGGATCGATTCCCGCCCGCTCGACCGCCTCCCAGGACGTCTCCAGCATCAGGCGCTGCTGCGGATCCATCGCCAGCGCCTCCCGCGGCGAGATGCCGAAGAACCCGGCGTCGAAACCCGCCACGTCGTCGAGAAACCCGCCGTGCCCGGTCGCGCTGGTCCCCCGGCCGTCGCCGGCGAGCGCGGCCAGGTCCCAGCCGCGGTCCGCCGGGAACTCCGACATCGCGTCGCGTCCCTCGTCGACCAGCTCCCACAGGTCCTCCGGCGAAGCGACCCCGCCGGGGAAGCGGCAGGCCATGCCGACGATCGCGATCGGCTCGTCGGCGCCGCCGCGGGCGGCCTCGGGGAGTTCGGCGATTTCGGCGGCGCGGCCGGAGAGCCGCCCCGCCAGATGGGCGGCGAGCGCGGCGGGCGTCGGATAGTCGAAGACGAGGGTGGCGGGCAGCCGCAGACCGGTGGCGGCGGCGATCCGGTTGCGGACCTCGATCGCGGTCAGGGAATCGAACCCGAGGTCGCGAAACGTCGCCTCGGCGCCGACGGCCGTCGCCGAGGCATGGCCGAGGACAGCGGCGGCGTCCGCGCGGACGGTCTCCAGCAGCAGTCCGGCGCGGTCGGCTTCGGGGAGTTTTTCCAGTTGCTCGCGGAGCCGGGACGCGGCGGAACCGGCGTCGGCGGACCGCGCCGCGGCGGTCTGGATGCGCTGAGCTTCCGGCAGTTCCGCGAGCAGCGGGTTCGGCCGCAGGCTCAGCAGCGCGGCGAGCAGCGCGGTGTTCCGCAGATCGGCGATCACCGCGGTCGCCGGCGATTCGGCGACGACCTGGCCGAACGCGGCCAGCGCCGTTCCGGGCTCCAGCACCGGCATGCCGGCCCGGCGAGTGCGCTCCGCTGCCTTCGCGTCGTCCGCCATGCCGCCGCCTGACCAGGCCGCCCACGCGATCGACGTGGCCGCCAGCCCGTCGGCCCGGCGACGTTCGGCCAGCGCGTCGAGCACCGCGTTGGCGGCCGCGTAGTTGCCCTGCCCGGGGTTGCCGACCGCGCCGGCGACGGAGGAGAACAGCGCGAAGACCTCCAGTCCGAGGTCACGGGTCAGCTCGTCGAGGACCAGCGCCCCGGCCGCCTTCGCGCGGAACACCGCGTCGAACCGGTCCGGAGTCAGTCCGTCGAGCACGCCGTCGTCGAGAACGCCCGCGGCGTGCACGACTCCGGTCAGCGGCAGTTCCGCGGGAAGACCGGCCAGGACCGCGGCCACCGCCTCCCGATCGGACACGTCGCACGCGGACACCGTCGCCTTGCTGCCCAGGGCCGTCAGCTCGTCGCGCAACTGCACCGCGCCCGGCGCGGCCTCGCCGTGCCGGCTCAGCAGCACCAGATGCGGAGCGCCTTTCGCCGCCAAATCACGCGCGACGCGGGCGCCGAGCGCACCCGTGCCGCCGGTGATCAAGACTGTGCCGGTCGGCGTCCACGCCCGGGCCGCGTCTCCCGCGGGCGCGGGAACCACGCGCCGGCCGAAGGTCCCGGAAGCCCGCACCGCGACCTGGTCCTCGACGACCTCCGCCTGGTCGAGCACCCCGGCGAACCGGCGTGCCGCGCGCTCGTCGAGAACTTCGGGCAGGTCGACCAGTCCGCCCCACAGCCGCGGGTACTCCAGGGCGGCCACGCGCCCCAGCCCCCACACCGCGGCCTGGCCGACATCGAGAACACGATCCGCGCGCCCCGTCGACACCGCACCGCGCGTCACCGCCCAGACCGGGCCAGCCGCCCCCTCGTCGCTCAATGCCTGCACCAGTTCCGCGGTGGCCGAGGCGCCGGGCTCAGCGAAGGCGAGCAGAGACACCACCCCGGCGAAGCCGCCGAAGTTCCGGTCCCGCACCATCCGCGCCAGCCCGGCCCGGTCCGTCGCGTCGACGTCGAGCCGGACCGCCGTGGAGCCCAGTGCTTCGACCACCGCGGCGGCCCAGGCGTCTCCAGCGAGCCGTTGCGGGACAACGACAAGCCAGCTCCGGTGCGGGCCGGTCCCCCGGAATCCGGTCAGCGGCACCCAGCTTTCCCGATAGCGCAAAGCGTCCACAGTGGACATTTCCTGCCGCTGGCGGCGCCAGGAGGCCAGCGCGGGCAGCACCTCGCCGAGCGCGCGGGCGTCGACACCGAGATCCGCGGCAAGCCCGTCCAGATCTTCGCGTTCGACGGCGTTCCAGAACCGCGTGTCCCCCGCGGTCCGCGCGGGCTCGGCCAGGGCGAACTCGCCGCCCTCGGGCCAGAACCGCTCGTGCTGGAACGCGTAGGTCGGCAGGCCGACCCGGCGCGCGGCCGTCCCGGCGTAGAACGCCGCCCAGTCGACGACGACCCCCGCGACGTGCAGCCGCGCCAACGCCGAGACCACCGAAGACAGCTCGCCGCGATTCTTGCGCAGGGCCGGCACCGCGGCCACAGCCGCCCCGCGCTCGCCGACGATGTCCTGCACCATCGCCGAAGCCACGCCGTCCGGGCCGAGTTCGAGGAAGGCGCGCACCCCGGCGGCGCGGGCGGCCTCGACCCCGTCGGCGAACCGGACCGGCTCGCGCACGTGCCGCACCCAGTACTCCGGCGAGCAGACCAGGTCCGCGCCCGCGATCTCGCCGGTGAGGTTGGAGATCAGCGGAACGGACGGCGCGCCGAACGCCAAGCCCCGGACGACCTCGGCGAATTCGGCGAGCATCGGGTCCATCCGCGGCGAATGGAAAGCGTGCGACACCGCGAGCTTCTTCGTCTTGCGCCCCAGCGCCGCGAACTTCGCCGCGATCCCGTCGACCGCGCCGGCGTCGCCGGACACGACCACCGAGTCCGGTCCGTTCACCGCCGCGAGCGAGACCGCGCCGGTGAGCAGCGGCAGCACCTCGGCCTCGGCGGCCTGCACGGACGTCATCGCCCCGCCGCCGGGCAGGGCCTGCATCAGCCGGGCCCGGGCCGCCACCAGAGCGCACGCGTCGGCCAGCGACAGCACCCCGGCGACGTGCGCCGCGGCGATCTCGCCGACCGAATGGCCGGTCACGAAGTCCGGGACGACGCCCCAAGCCTCGGCCAGCCGGTACAACGCGACCTCGACCGCGAACAACGCCGGTTGCGCGTACCCGGTTTCGTCCAGCAGCGCGGCGTCGGCGGTCCCGGGCTCGGCGAAGAGGACGTCGCGGACCGGTGCGTCCCACTGCGCCAGGACCGCGTCCAGCGCTTCGGCGAAAACCGGGAACGCGGCGGCCAGTTCCCGGCCCATCCCCGCGCGTTGCGCTCCCTGGCCGGAGAAGACCACGCACAGCTTCGTGCGCCCGCTGACCTGTCCTTCGATCAGGCCGGGCGCGGCGGCGCCGGCGGTCCAGGCGGCCAGCAACGCGCGCAAAGCGTCCGGATCGTCGGCGGTCACGGCCAGCCGGTGCTCGAAGGCCGCCCGGGTCGTGGCGAGGGAAAAGGCCACGTCGGCGGAACGGAGCCCGGGTTCGCGGCCGAGGGCGGCGAGCAAAGCGCCGGCCTGGTCCCGCAGCGCGGCCGGGGTCTTGCCGGAAAGGAGCCAGGGCACGACGGCCGGCAGCGGGCCGGGGTCCGGCTCGGCTTCCGGTTCCGGCGCCTGTTCGAGAACAGCGTGCGCGTTGGTGCCGCTGACCCCGAACGACGACACCGCGGCCCGGCGGGGACGGCCGGTCTCCGGCCACGCGCGCCGTTCGGTGAGCAGCTCCACCCCGGCGCCCGGCCAGTCCACATGGGACGACGGCCGGTCGGCGTGCAGGGTTTCGGGCAGCAGGCCGTGCCGCAGCGCCAGCAC